>CAIJXV010000070.1 GCA_903824675.1 uncultured bacterium | reverse complement strand
TAGGCTCTATTCTAAGCAATCTTATCGGCATCATGGATATGACATGCCAAATCTTCGGTAACATTGATTCTGGCGCAGCCGACTATTCCCCCTCCCTATAGGCAGATTTCCTTCGGTAACATTTAATGTGGCGCAATTCGCAGCGTTATATTTGGTGACAATCACCTTGTCAGTCAATGTTCGGGGGTATAAGATCCGAGCACACAGGGTCGTTGCTCCGGGGGCACCAGGGGCACGGCCCACACTTCGAGCCAGCGAGGAACAATGAAGAAAAAACATGCGACCCTCTTATCCGCATCCGTTGCGAAGATCCCGAGCGAGACGACAACAGCGCGAATTCCCTTCGCTATTGTTGGCATCGGGGCGTCCGCCGGCGGATTAGAAGCGGTGACGGCGTTCCTGCGCCAGTTGCCTCCCAACCCTGGGCTGGCTGTTGTGGTGATCCAGCATCTCGACCCGATCCACAGTAGTGCTTTGCCGGAACTGTTGCAACGGGCCACTCCCCTGCCGGTTACGGAGGCGAAACACGACATGCCGGTGGAATCCAACTGTGTCTACGTGATCCCGCCGAACCGAACCATCCGCCTGGCGAAACGCCGGATCAAGTTGTCGCCGAGGGCCGGCGCGCACGATATCCACATGCCGGTGGACCGTTTTCTCGAATCATTGGCCGCCGAACACGCCGATCGGGGCGTTGCGATCATCCTCTCCGGCAATGGTTCGGACGGTACCCTGGGCGCATTGGCCGTCAAGGCGGCGGGGGGGGTGACGTTTGCACAGGACAACACGTCGGCCAAATACACCTCCATGCCGAATAGCGCTATTGCGGCCGGCTGTATCGATTTCGTTCTGCCGCCCGAGGCCATCGCGAAAAAACTGGTCAAATTAGCCAAGCACCCTTTGATGGCGGTTGCTTCCGAAAAATCGGGTATCGACAAGCCCCACACGGAGGAGCAGGCGTTTGAGCAGATCATTGCCCTTCTACGCCAGCGGTGTGGGGTGGATTTCTCCCACTATAAACGGGCCACGATTGACCGCCGAATTCAGCGGCGGATGGGGTTGCGCAGCATCGAGTCGGTACGGCGGTATGCAGAGTATTTGCGCCTGCATGCGGCGGAGACCGAGGAGTTGTTCAGCGATATCTTGATCCACGTCACGTGCTTTTTTCGTGACGCGAAGGTCTTCTCCCAGTTGAAGAAAAAAGTATTTCCCGGTCTACTGAAAGGGCGTACCCCGGAAACTCCCCTGCGCATCTGGGTGCCCGGCTGCTCGAGCGGGGAGGAAGTGTATTCCATTGCCATTGCTTTATTGGAGTTTCTGGCCGACCAGCAAGAGCCGTTCCCAATTCAGATTTTCGGTACCGATATCAATCTCGCGGCACTCGATCGGGCGCGGGCGGGATTCTACCCCGCCGCCATTGCTGCCGACGTTTCGCCGGATCGCCTGAGGCGTTTCTTCACCAAGACGGAGGGCGGCTACCAGATCAATAAGGCGATCCGCGAACTCTGTGTGTTTGCCCGGCAGAACCTGGTGGTGGATCCGCCCTTTTCAAACCTGGACCTGATCAGTTGTCGGAACGTCTTGATTTACCTTGGACGGAAACTGCAGGGCAACGTGTTTCCCGTCTTTCACTATGCTCTTCAAACAAACGGCTTTCTTTTGCTGGGATCGGCGGAAACCACCGGCGCGCATGAAACCCTATTCACGCTGGTGGATAAGCAGGGCAAGATCTATTCAAAAAAACCTGTGCAACGCCAGCCGGCGCTGTCTTTCGGGCTTTTTCCTCCGGCGCTGAAACCGGAGGCACCAGCGGGCGGCGGGGCGGGCTCGCCGGTCATTCCCGAAATTCAAAAACAAGCCGACCGAGTGGCCCTGGCGCATTACCCTCCGCCGGGCGTGGTGGTGAACCAAAATCTGGAGGTGCTGCAATTCCGCGGCCACACGGGGCCGTATCTGGAACACGCGCACGGTGCGGCAAGTCTGAACCTTTTAAAAATGGCCAGCGAGGGACTGGCGGTGGATTTGCGCGCCTTGACCGCCCTGGCCTTGACCCACGATGGGCCGGTCCGGCGGGAAGGCGTGCGCGTCAAACAGAACGGGGGGATCACGACCCTCCTCCTGGAGGCGGTGCCGTTCCGGGTCCCCCCTTCGCCGGCGCGGTTCTTTTTGATCACCTTTACGGATGTGACTGGCCGTGCGATGGTCTTGGGCCGTGGGAATCGGGCGGCCCAGAAGGCCCGGGGCGCTGCCCGGCCGGGCGAAAGATCCGAACTGGGGCAATTGCAGGAGGAACTATCGGTCCTGCGGGAATCGTTGGCGACGACCACCGAGGAGCAGGAGGCATCCAACGAGGAGCTGCGTTCGGCCAACGAAGAAATCATGTCGAGAAATGAGGAATTGCAGAGCACCAACGAGGAACTGGAGACCGCCAAGGAAGAGATGCAGTCCACCAACGAGGAATTGGCCACGCTCAATGACGAATTGGAGAACCGCAATTCGGAAATGGGCCACATCAACAATGATCTCCACAACCTGCTGGCCAGCGTGCATATCCCCATCGTCATTGTCGGTCCAGACCTGCGCATCCGCCGGTTTACGACCATTGCCGAAAAGACTTTGAATCTCACCACCGCCGACGTGGGCCGCGCGATTAGCGACGTGAAGTTGAAGGTGTCGGTCCCCGGCCTCGACCACCATGTCGCCGATGTCATCGACTCGCTCCAGACCCGGCAGATCGAGATCAAGGATCAGCAGGGCCACTGGTGGTCGATGCGCATTCGACCCTACCAGACCACCGACCATAAAATCGACGGGGCCGTCATCGCATTTGTGGATATCGACCTGCTCAAGATGGGATTGGAGCGGACGACGACCGACCGTGACTATGCCGATGCGCTCATCAACACCGTTCATGAACCGGTGGTGGTTCTGGGCCACAACCTGATCGTGGAGGCGGCCAACCGGGCATTTTACAAGATGTTCAAAGTGCAGGTAAAAGACACGTTGAACCGCCGCA
Source organism: uncultured bacterium (assembly GCA_903824675.1). Classification (GTDB taxonomy): domain Bacteria; phylum Verrucomicrobiota; class Kiritimatiellia; order CAIKKV01; family CAIJXV01; genus CAIJXV01. Next base: position 49,100 of record CAIJXV010000070.1, on the reverse strand, counting down.
TCTACGAAATCGGCGATGGTCAATGGGATATCCCGAAACTGCGGTCGCTGTTGGAGGATATCCTCCCGCATAACGCCGTTTTTCAGGACTACGCCGTCGAGAAAACCTTTCCGAAGATTGGTCCGCGGAGAATGATGCTCAACGCCCGTCGCCTGACCCACGGTGACAACCAGACCTCGCTGATCCTGATGGCGATCGAGGATGTCACGGCGAAGGTGGAGAAATGAAACCAGCGAGCGTCTTGCCGAAGTCCCCCCGGAAAGACGGGCGGTGGGGGGGGCGACCGTCACGACCTCCGCAAACAAAAACTCGCCTGAACGATGTCGGGCCGGCTTCCCCGCCGACCGATGGACCGGAAGCGGAAATGCAGGAAGCGCGTGAGCAACTCTCGGTTCTCCGTTCGGATCTGGAAGTGGCGGAGCGCGGTGCGCAGGATGCCCTGCGCGAACTGGAAACCGTCCGCAAACAATACGCAATACTCTACGACCATGCGCCCCTGGCCTATGTTACGCTCGACCGCGGCGGTTTCATTCGCGACGCCAACCTTCCCGCTGCTGAACTCCTGGGGGAGAGCCGTCGCCAACTCTGCAATACGCTCTTTATGCGGTTTGTCGCCAAAGAGGATCGCCGGGCTTATTTCCAGCATCTCAGCCGGTGTCGGCGCAGTTGCTCTCCGGCTAAGATCACCACCGACCTGAGTCTGGTCTGCGGTGACGGTCACTGTCCGGTGCACATGCTCAGCGTGCCCGAGCCCAGAGCCGATCCATCGTTGCGGCCGGTTCTCTATCGCATTGCCCTCGTGGATGTCAGCGATATCCGGCGTGCCGAACGGACCTTGCACGACAATGAATCCCGATACCGGCTCCTCTTCGAGTTGAATCCCGGCCCAATGTATATCTTTGACGAGAAGTCATTGGACTTTCTTGACGTCAATGCGGCGGCCTTGCACCTTTATGGCTATTCACGGGAGGCCTTCCTCTCGATGACGGTGAAAGATATCCGTCCGCCGGATGATGTGCCGGCCGTCTTGACGGCGATTCGCGCGCAACGCCAACTGCTGCGGGATGGAACGGCGAGCCGCCAACGGGGCCAACACAGGCCGGGCACGGGCGTTCCGTTCTCCGCCGGAGAGTGGTGCCACCTGAAGCGCGACGGTTCCGTGTTCGATGCCTCCGTCACGGTCAATTCGATTCCCTATGCCGGCCGCAACGCGCGACTGGTCATGGTCAATGACATTTCCAGGCGCAAGCAGGCGGAGAGAGCGGTGCAACATCGGCTGGCATGCGAACAATTATTGGCGGCGCTGTCCAGCCGCCTCGTGAATGTGTCCACGCCGAAGTTGGATGCGGCTGTCGATCAAGGACTGGCGGATGTCGGTCGTTTGATGGGGGTGGATCGGTGTTACTTGTTTCGGGCTTCTGCCGATCTCGCCACTGCCGATAACACGCATGAATGGTGTGCACCGGGCATCCGCACCCAGATTGCCGAATTGCGGCACGTCGCCACCGCCAAGTTCCCGTGGCTGCTGAAACGGCTACGCAACGGCGAGCCTTTGTGCCTCCGGCGGGTGGCGGATATTCCGCTCAACGCGGTGCCCGAGCGGCAACTCATGGCCCAGGGACAAGTCCAATCCGCCATCTTTGTGCCCATCCGCATCGGCGAGAAACCGACTTGGATCATCGGTTGCGATGCCGTGCGGGGCTCGCTCCCGTGGTCCGAGGACAACGTCCGTTTGTTGCGGATTGTGGGCGAAACCATCGCCGAAGCCCAAGTCCGTTCCCGGATCAATGAGGCGGTGCGCGTCTCGGCTCGGGAATGGCAGGTCACGTTTGACGGGGTGGCTGATGCTGTATGGGTTCTGGATGCCGAGCAGCGCATCCTGCGCTGTAACAAGGCCTCCCTAGCGCTGTTAAAAAAACCGATGAAGGCCCTGGTGGGCCATCACATCTGTGAGATTATGCACGGCAGACATCCCATTCCCGAGTGCCCCTTCTCCCGGATGAAACTCAGCCGGCATCGCGAATCCATGGAACTGGCGAGGGGCGGATGCTGGTATCAGGTTGTAGTGGATCCCTTGATTGACCCGGACGGCAACCTACGCGGTGCCGTCCACGCCGTTAGCGATATCACCGCGCGCAAACAGGCCGAAGAAACACGGCGCAAAATGGGGGCGGAATTGGAGCGGCGGATCGAAGAGCGGACGGCAGCGTTGCGGGAAAGCACGGAACGGTTGCAAATGACATTGGATGCGGCCCAGGTTATCGCGTGGGAGTTGGATCTGGTCAGCCACACACTCATTGAAAATGGTCCGGTTGCGGAATTCTTTGGCAATTCGAAAGTATTCAGGATCGGAGCCGACGCGGACTTTTTTGAGAGAGTACACCCTGAGGACCGGGCGGGTGTTCGAGCTCAGGTGGAGCGCTCGATACAGAGTGAGGCCCGCTCCCACGCGTTGGAATTTCGCTTGCTCCTTCCTGACGGTAACATCCGGTGGGTGGCATCTTCCGGAAGCATTGATCGCGACGCCGCCGGTCGGCCCGTGCGTCTTCGGGGTATCTCCCGCGATATCACCGATCGCAAAAAAGCCGAGTTGGTATTGAATAGAACCAATCGCGCTTTGCGCATGCTCACCGAGTGTGGGCATATGTTGTTGCGGGGATCCAGTGAGCAGGAATTGCTGAATGAGGCGTGTCGGATCGCCGTCGAGGTGGGGGGGGTACCGGATGGCGTGGGTCGGCTACGTGGAGCACGACCCCGGCAAGTCGATCCGGCCAATGGCGGGGGCTGGATTCGTTCACGACTATTTTTCCCACGTGCCGGTGACGTGGGGCGACACTCCAAGGGGATGCGACCCTGGGGGGGTCGCCATTCGCACTGGCCAACCTTGCGTGTGCCGGGATCTGGCCAAGGACCCGCGCTTTAAACCTTGGCGAGCGGAAGCCCTGAAACGCGGTTACGGATCGGCTTTGGCCCTGCCGCTGTTGGCCGCGCCCGCTAACCTGGGGGTGATGTCGATCTACTCGGCACAACCCCAGGCGTTCGATGACTCCGAAGTCCAGTTGCTCGAACAGTTATCCCGTGACCTCTCGTTCGGTATTCTGTCGCTCCGCGGCCGCGCGGATCGGGCCGAATTGACGAGACAAGTGCTCGATATTAGTGAACGCGAACAACGCCGGCTCGGCCAGGATCTCCACGACGGTGTGGGACAGTCGATTATTGGGATCGGGTATTTGATCAGCGCTGTACAGCAGAATCTGGTCCGCAAGAATGTTCATGAGGCGGCCGAATTGGATCAAATTAAACAGATGGTCGGAACGACGGTGCAACAGGCGCACGACCTGGCGCGAGGATTGTTTCTCGAGGAACTCAGACGCGGAGGGATTCCGGATGCGCTGCAGGAACTGGCCCGACGCACCCAGGATATGTTCGGGATGGTTTGCGACTTTAGAATCGAGACTCCGGTCCGACTGGCGGATGCCAATCTGGCGAGTCAGGTCTACCGGATCGCCCAGGAGGCCGTGAACAACGCTGTCAAACACAGCAAGGCTCCAATGATCCATATTTGTCTGGCGCAAAGGTCCGGGCGTATTATCCTGACGGTTCGGGACACGGGGGTGGGTTTCACCCCCCAGGCTGGCTCGGCTGGCGGCATGGGGCAACGCATTATGAAGTACCGGGCCGATTTGATTGGCGCCTCCTTGAAGGTCGAGAGCGCCTGCGGCAAAGGGACGACGGTGACCTGTGCCTTGCCCCGCAAACCAGGCAATAAGGGAAGGGAGTCGTTGGGGAATGCCCCTTCGATCCCCGGGCCTTTGGGACTACGTTCGCATAAGGAGATACCCCTGTGAAAAAAAACAAGACACCCCCTGAAGCCAAACGGCGGGTTCTGATCGTGGACGACCATCCCTTCTTGCGCCAAGGACTCGGGCAGGTCATCAATCAGCAGGAAGACCTGATCATGTGCGGCGAGGTGGGCGACGCGCCCGGCGGGTTGGCTGCCAGTGCAACTTGCCATCCCGACATTGTCATTGTGGACATTTCTTTGGAGGAAGGCAGTGGACTGGAATTGATCAAAGATATCCGCGCGCAACAACCCCGGTTGCCGGTTCTGGTGTTGTCCATGCATCACGAAGATCTCTACGCCGAGCGGGCCCTGCAAGCCGGTGCGAGCGGCTATGTGATGAAGCGGGAACCGGTGGAGGTCGTGATGACGGCCCTGCGCAAAGTGCTGAGCGGGCAGACGGCGGTGAGCGAGAATATTGTTAACCGGCTTGTGGAACGGCGCATCCGCGGCGGCCGATCAGAGAATCGTTCCCCGACTGACCTGCTGAGTGACCGCGAACTCGAAATTTACCGGTGCCTGGGCGAGGGCCACGGCACTCGCGAGATCGCGGCCAAACTGGGCATAGCCGTGAGTACCGTGGAATCATATCGGGCCAGCATCAAGCAGAAGTTGTCCATCAAGAATGCCACGGATTTGGTTTCTCGCGCAGCCCGGTATGTGGTGGAGAACAGGGAGAAGGAGATCTCCGCTCAACGCATATTCCGGACTAACCTCTCCAGCGGGCGGGGATGCTGACGTCCCGGCTATTCCGCGATTGGCTGATCTTCGATTTCTCCCCTGCGGTAGGGCCTGACATCCCCGTTTTCCGCCACCCCATAACCCTGTTTTCAACGATACCTCCAGACGTCATCTTTTGCTAATAATCAAATTATGAGCAATATTGCATTGAATGTCGTGTTGATTGACGATGATGTGGTCCTCCGGGTCGTGCTGGTAGATTGGCTACGCCGTCTGGGCCATGAGGTTTTGGCCTTCGCGGATCCGCTGCAAGCGCTGGCCCATCTCCCAAAGGACACCGACCTCGTCATCAGCGACATCTCTTTGCCGAATATGGACGGCTTTAGCGTGGCTGCAACCGTCTGTTCGATGCCGGGAAATCAACTGCCCAAGGTCCTGCTCATCTCAGGAGAGGATCATCAGATGCGGTTGGCACTCTGTCCACCCTCCCAGGTTATAGGGCTGATGCTCAAGCCGTTCTCGTTTGCCCATTTCTCGCGAATCCTGACGCTCCTGGAACAAACCCGCACCCGATGTCCGGGAACGATAGAATCGCTTTGCCCGCATTCGCGGACATTGCCGGGAGAACCGAGTACTGCCGGGGCACCCGAAAGTTTGTGTTTTTCTGCCCGGTATGCGGGCTGTCTGCACTACAACGCGAAGTGCGGCGAGACGCTTCGATGTCTGGTTGCGGCCCCAGGGGCCTGATCCAAAGCGCAATCAGGGGAGGATCTTGTCGCCGCGCGGTGGGTGCGATCGGGCGATGTATCCCCCGGGTCCTTGTCCCTGTTTTCCGCCACCCTCTAAACCTGATTTCAACGATACCCCCCGGCGCTATCTTTTGCTAAACAATAATTCATGAACAGGAAAACCGCGTCACCCAAGAGACTGGACGTTCGCCCGTCGCAACCGCGCTTAGGGTGTGCCAGCTTTATCGTGTCAAACGCAATGGGGCTCCACGCGAGACCGGCAATAATGCTGGTCAAGACCGCCCAGAAGTTCGCGGCGGACATCATGATCGAGTGTGCCGGGCACAGGGTCAACGCCAAGAGCATGCTGGGGGTCCTGACGCTCGGCGCTGGACACGGGACTAAAGTCACGGTGACAGCCAACGGGGCTGATGCCGCGGGGGTGATTTCTGCGATCCAGGAGCTTTTTGCTTGTGATTTTCATCAGGCCTCGCCCCTCACCGTTATGGCCAGTGCCGAAACGGTGCCCCCCCTTGTGGGAGTAGGCCGGCCCGACCCCGGGCGCAATCCCGCGGCGGCGATGGCCGCCGCGTCCTGTGGTGTTTGAGATAACCAACAAGAGGAATACAGCATGAAGAAGTCAGTATTGAAGAAGATCGAGTTCCAACTGGCGGCGGCGCCCGGGAGCCAAGTGTTCGTGGCCGGAACGTTCAATAACTGGGATTCCGAAAAAACCCGCATGAAGGACAATCCGGCAAGTGGTCATTACGAGACCGTTATCGCGTTGCCCCCGGGGAAACATGAATACCGGTTCGTGGTGGACGGCGACTGGTGTGTGGATCCGAATGGTGCTGAACAGGTTTCGAATGTCTACGGTTCCTTGAATAGTGTTGTCACGGTTACGGCCTGAGTGCGGCATGACATCCGCGGAAGCGCTCGGGCCCCAAAGCGAATGAAAACCAGACCGTAAGGCCACGTATGACTGGAGTGGAACGTGAACGACACTCCTCTGAGCACTGCGGCGAAGTCTGAAACCGTTAGGATCCTGCTGGTCGAGGATGATGACGGTAGTGCCCTGCTGATACAGACTAGTCTGGCGCGGTGGCGCTACGGTGTGTTCGAGATCCGGCGGGTCGGGGATTTAGCGTCAGCGGTTCGGGCGGTGGCGCAAGGGGGGATTGACCTCGTGCTGTTGGACCTGGGATTACCCGACAGCCAGGGGCTTGATCCTATGTCCGCATGCATGCGGGGGCGGGTGGGGTACCCATCATTGTGCTCAGTGGATTAGCCGAGGAGGTTCTGGCCATCACGACCGTTCAGCAGGGTGCGCAAGACGATATCCCCAAAGAGCAAACCGATAGCGCCTCGCTGGCGCGGGGGATTCTCCATGCCATTGAGCGCTGCCGCATTCAACACGCCTTGGCCGAGGAACGCGATCTGTTACGGGGACTCCTCGACAACATTCCGGATCAGGTTTATATGAAGGACACGGAAAGCCGATTCATCTCCGTGAATTCCGCCACCGCCCGTTTCTTCGGCGTTTCCTCTCCGGACCAGGTCGTCGGTAACTCTGATTTTGACTTCTTCCCGGCTGGACTGGCGGCGATGTTTCGGGCGGAAGAGCAGGCGCTTTTATGCGGCAATCCTCTATGCCCTGAATCGTCTGACCCAGAAACCAGAAGAAGAGAACGGATTGCAACAGACCAAAGGCATCTCCAAGTATCTGCAACCCAGGATCCGACCGACCTGTTGACTGCGGTAAAAGAAATCCTGACTTCAGGGCGCGGTTGACGGGATGGCCTGGGATCACGATGTGTTTGCCTTGCCTCGGGCCTTTTGGTAAAGCTTATGCCTATGGACACCCCTGATGATCAATATCCGGCGGCGCGGCTGAAAACGATATTATTTCCGGATGGTTTAGCACTATGAGTGACACCCTCGCAGGATCTGCCGGGAGCCCGCCCGCCCGATTGGGCCCCTACGATGTGGATGGCAAGATCGGCCAGGGGGGGATGGCGATCGTTTACAAAGGCGTTCAGCCTTCCTTGAATCGGGCCGTGGCGATCAAAGTTCTCCCGCCCCAGTTTTCCACCACGCAGGAACTCCTCGCCCGTTTCGATCGGGAGGCGGCTATCGTCGCGCAACTGGCCCATTCGAATATCGTGCAAGTCATCGATCGGGGCCGTCAGGACAACCTGCTCTATATCGTCATGGAATATGTCGAGGGCCAGAGCCTCGACAAGATCATTCAGGCCGGCGGTTTGACGCTTGCCCAGGTGATTGATTTTGCCACCCAGATTTGCGAAGGACTGGATTATGCCCATCAAGCGGGGGTGATCCACCGCGACCTCAAGCCGTCCAATATTTTGGTGGATCAGCGGACGAATCGCGTCAAGATCGCCGATTTCGGGATCGCCTCGCTGGAATCGACCGACAGTGCGTTGGCCACCCTGACCCTGGACCGAAGCGCGATCGGAACGATGAATTACATGTCGCCCGAACAACGGATGGATTCCCACCGGGTCACGTCTTCAACCGATATTTTTTCCCTCGGTGTGATTCTGTATGAGATGCTTACGGGCAAGTTGCCCGTCGGTCACTTCAGGGATCCGAGCATGATCCGACAGGATATTCCGCTCGGGTTCGACACCATCGTGAAGCGGTGCCTGGCTGAATCGCCTGCCGACCGCTACGCGAGTGCTGCGCAGGTCCGCGATGAACTGCAACGCCTCACCGCACGCCGCACGGCCCCCCGCTCCTTCTCTGTGATGGGGCGGTTTAATAAGCGCCAGCAGTGGGTGGTGCTGGCTGGCGCGGCTACGGGTTTGTTGTTGCTTTTGGTGGCGGTCGCCGCTGCGGTCGGACATCTCCGCAAACTCCAATCGGAACGCGGAGGTCCCTTGGCTGTCGGGGGACCTTCCGCGAATGAAATCCGGATCCAGTCCGACTATGCCCGGGCACAAGGGATGATTCGGGAGGGCAAATGGGCGGAGGCGATGGTGATTCTCTCGGGATTGGTTCAGCAAGCCCCCCGCCATCCGCTCGCCGCTGAATTTCAGTTTGCCATCGCCATGGCTTGTGGTGAATTGCCGGATCGGGAGCGCAGTATCCTGGAGTTTGACCGGCTGATTCGGAATTACCCGCAGTCTCCGCGCGTGAGCGAGGCGATCGTTAAGAAATGCCGGGCAGAGTGGGAACGTGGACGCCAGCGACGGATGTTGGGGGGGCCGGTTTGGGATGCCCAGTTACAGCAACGGCTGATCGCAGAATTACAGGAAGTGCTGGATAAGCATCCGGCCACCGCCCATGCGGTCTCCGCCCTGGATTTGAAGGCGGAAATCGCGGAGATGCCCCTGTTAAGCGATGTTCACGCGGCGGCCGAGGCCTTGATGATGCGCTATCATCTGATGCCCGAAGGGTCACCCGATGCGCTGTATCACGCCGCCGAACTGTATGATCAAAAGGTCAAGGATCCGGTTGTCGCGGGGCAAGCTTATGCGCTCTTTGTTCACGATTTCCCGTCCGATCGTCGCGCGCCGAAGGCGCGGAGCCGGCTCGAGCAACTTCGGCAAAATAAGTAATGAGATCAATCGCCCGGGTTTTGGGTGAACCCCGTGGCGAGGGAGGAACAACGGTATGCGCTCCATTCGAATGTTGAATTGCGGGTGGCTGTGTGGGGCCGTTGCGCTCGCGATGGCCGCTTTGCCTGTTTGGGGCCAGTCCGTGGAAACGGCGGTGCCCAGCGTCCCGGTGTCGCCTTACGAACCCGGTCTGATGTTGCTGGCGGTGACGGGGATTCTCCTGCTGGGGGGGGCGATCATCCGATTATTGCGTGGCCTGGGGCTGATTCAGCGGTTGGTGTGGATATTGCCCGTCCTCATTGTGTTGACAGGTGCATTCTGGCTGTTTTTACGCATCGGTCGGTTTGCGGATGTGCCGCACTTGTCGGCCCTGATTGGATTCCTTTTGTCGGTTTTTATTTTTATGGCCGTTCTTCTGCCGGCGGTCGGTTGGGTGTTGCCGTCCCGCGCGGTACAAACGCGGGGCGGGGTCCCCGTGCTTCTGCGCGGAATGGCCGTGGTCCTGCTGGCCTTTGTGGGTCTGTTCGTTTTATTGTCCTGGGCCTTTCCGAATCTCAACTTGGCGCCGATCTTTGTCACGTCCGGCGTCGTGTCTATCGTGCTGGGCCTGGCCCTTCAGGAACTCTTGAGCAATTTAATGGCCGGCATTGTCATGAGTGTGGAGCGTCCGTTCAAGATCGGCGACTGGATACAAATCGGCTCGACGACGGAAGGGGAGGTGGTGGAACAAACCTGGCGGGCGACCCTGGTTCGCACGCGGGAAGGCGACCACCTGCTGATTCCCAACAGCCTTGCGGCCCGGGAGACCCTGGTGAACTTCGACCGGCCCACGCTGGATCACCTCGTCAAGATTCATATCGGCGTCGCGTATGAGACCCCTTGCGGGGTTGCCATGGACGCTTTGCTGGATGCAGCCTCAAAGGTCGAGGAGGTTCTACGGACTCCTGCACCGGCCGTTTACCTCAAGGATTTTCAGGATTCCTCGATCCTCTATGAACTGCGGGTTTGGATTGATAACTACGCCTCGTTGCATGCCATTGAAAGCGATGTGCGAAAGCAGATTTGGTATGCCTTCAAACGGCATGGCGTAACCATTCCCTTCCCGCAACGCGATGTGAATGTCCGTCAGGTCGTCGAGCATCCCCTCGAAATCGGTTGTCGGCTGGTGGTGACGGGGGGGCCGTTGCGCGGCACCCAGTTTGCCCTGGGCGGGGCATCAACGTCGGTCGGCCGGGCTGCGGATAACCGGATTGTGTTTGCCGATCAGCATGTGTCCAATCATCATGCGATCATCGAGCCGATGGAAGGCGGCTACCGTTTGCGCGATCTGGGCAGCCGCTTCGGGACCCGACTGAACGGCCAACTGATTGAATCCGCGACCTTGGTCCAAGGGGATGAAATCCTGATTGGACCCGTTGCGATGGTGTATGAATCCCATGGGATGCCGCCGTCGGTTCTGGCTGAACGCCGGATGGTGCCAGCTCCGCCCGGACGCCATGCGGCGCCCAGTGCTCCCATCGATGGAACCCGTTCAACGGATGTGGAAGCCAGCGCCTGAAGGGGGATGAAACCGCTCCTTAACAGGGCCCTGCGACCTCGATTAAGTTCTCCATGGAGAGCGGTGGGGGGGCGCCCGGTGGCACAGGGACGGACCCGCCTATCCCTCAACAGCACGCCGACTTGTAATAATCATCCCGATTAACGGAATAGGTTAGGATGAGGTGTGAAAAAAAACAACGGATCCATTTCGGTCGGGCTTGATTTGTTTCCCGGTTAATTCCATAATGAATGGTTTTCAGGAGGGAAGGACACGCCGATGACGAGCCGACAAATAATGTTTTGGGTTGTGTGTGTTGGATGGGCCGGGATGCTCGGCCCCCTTTCAGCGGAACCTGTTCAAAATGGCAATGAACTGGCCTTGGAACTGGTCAGTGCCACCCCCCAGGCCCGTCCGGCATTGATTAACGAACACCTCCGGATTTTGCACACCTTTCGGTATCTGCGGGTGACCAAAATCGAACCGATTACGGACGAAAAAAAAGGTTTACGCCTGGAAACTCTGGAACCCAGCTCCGATCTGCCTGTGATTCTGTTTGTCCGGCCCTTCCATAAAGTGGCGTACCGAATTGCCCAGTCGTTGCAAACCAATGATTGTGTCCGGGGTAATGGGCGGATCGTCAAGCTTCAGATGACGCCCGAGCCGATGATGGTGGTGGATCCGACGGCATTATACTCCAAGGACCGGGCGACCCCGAAGGGTGAAAAGGAAATGTTGAGCGAGGTGGATCCGAATGCCGTTGTGGATCCGGCCGCGCCGCGGGCAGCGAAATGAAGTTAAGGAGGAGTTTAATGCGACTCCGATGGCAATCGTTTTTGGCGATGTGGGCGGCGGTCACCCTGATCGGTTTAGGGCTGGAAAGCGCCCGGGCCCAGATGTTGTTCGACGGCGATGGATCAGGTGAGGAAGGCTTTGTGCCGCCTCCGCAAAAGCCCGCGCCTCCGCCCAAGCCGCCGGGCCAGGCGTCCTCCGGCGAATCCTTTTCGCCCTTTCCCTGTCCGCCCGTGACCCCGCAAAGCCGATCGGAAAAGAAAAACCCGCCCAATCCCCCGGTGATGTTCACCAAGTTGACGTCGTCCCATGGTCCGATGGATTGGGCGTCCCGTCCGAATGATCTCAATAATCTGATGAAAAGTTTGAAGGAGATGATCGACGTCAATTTCACCTGCGACGTCAAGTCCTTCAATGAGGTCGATCCCGACCCGGAAAAAAATCCAATCCTGTATCGGTCCAGTCATTTCAATCTGACGATGACCGCGCCGGAACGGCAGAAACTGAGGGATTATCTATTGAGTGGGGGGATGATTATTTTGAATCCCGGAATGGGATCCAAACCCTTTTATAATTCGGCGCGCAAAGAGTTGCAGGCCACCTTCCCGGAGGTTCAGGTTCAACGGTTGAGTCCGGACCACCCGATTTTTCACTCCTATTACACTCTGGACCGGGTGGGTTATCGCAAGGCGGTACGGGAGGCGGGCTACCGGAGCGATGAACCTTGGTTTGAAGGGGTGACGATCAATTGCCGGGTGGTGGCGGTGATTTCCCGATGGGGGATGGATATCGGTTGGGATCCGGTGGAGGATGAGTCGCTTCTGGGGTACAGCGTGGATTCGGCGAAACAATTGGGCGTGAACCTGCTGGCTTATGCGACGGCTCAGCGGGCGTGGGCTAAAAATGCGGCCAAGGCGATGCAATTCATCGACGAAACGCCGGTTTCGGCCGGCAAGATGGCCGTCGCCCAGGTGATCTATGACGGGGAGTGGAAGACCCGGCATGCCGCGCTTTCGGTCCTGTTGAAAGAATTCAACCAGAAGACCGAAGTGCCGGTGAAATTTGACCGGACGGAATTGAAATTGTCTGATCCGCGCATTTTTGATTCGCCGTTACTCTATATCACCGGCCATGAGGATTTCCGTCTGCAACCGGCGGAAGTCAATAATCTGCGGGACTATCTGAACAAGGGCGGGCTCCTGTTTGCAGAGGCCTGTTGCGGGCGTTCGGCGTTCGATCGGGCGTTTCGAACGGAGCTTAACAAGGTTCTGCCCGGGCAGGGATTGAAGCCTATTTCGCCCGGTGCCTTCCTCTTTTCGCAACCGAACAAGATCGGTCGGTTGGGGGTAACGCCGGCATTGGGCCAGCACTTGGGGAGTTCGGCGATCGAGCCGAACCTGTTGGGGGTCGAGAAGGATGGCCATTTCCAGGTGATTTACAGTCCTTATGGAATGGCCGGGGGGTGGGAATTGTCGCAAAATCCGTATGCGAACGGCTACGAGGATTCCGGCGCCATTGCCCTGGGTGAAAACATTCTTTTCTATTCGATCACGCAATGATCGGCAACCGGAGCAACGCAATGGCCAAGGCGAATCAATTCATCGGGCGCGCGATCCTGCTATTGGGGGTGCTGGCCGGTTTCGGGCTATCCTCCTCGCAGGCCGATGAAAAGGCGATCTGGCTGCTTTGGAAAAAACACACGGAAACCCCCGGTAACCACACGGAACTCATCGATCTGTGCGACCGTTACGAGCGCAGCTTTCCGGGGGATCCCTTTTTGCCCGTCGTGCGCGGCATCGAATCCTGGCATTTATTGGCGTCCGACCGCCCGGGGGCAGCTTACACGAATCTGCTGACCCTCTTGAGTTCAGCTCGCGAGCCCTTGCCTCAGGCCGGCGACCGCATGGCCAAAGCCTGGTTGACCCGGCTGGATCGTGAACAAGTCCGTCGGGCATTGACCGGGATCTATGCCCAGCGGGTGGCGTTTCCCGACGCCCTGTCTGAATTGAAGGATTTGCCTCTGGACCAGCGTCCCCCGCTGGCCGACCGGTGGGAACGGCCCTGGATTTACAAACTCACCGATTTCAAGCATTTGCCGGGTATCAAGAAAAGTCGCTACCGCCTGGAAAGTTCGGCCTTGCTGGGGCGGACGGACCTCAAACTGGCCGTGGAGATTCCTTATGCCAGCCGGATTACCCTCAAGCCGCAGAAATTGGTGACGTCGGTGGGGACGGTGAAAGCCGTGATGTTCGATGCCGGGGGGGCCAAGGGAGAGAAACAGGTGCTGACCGAAGGCAGTGATTTCCAGGGGCAGGGGTTTGTTCATCTGGGGAACACCCTCATTTTATTGAGCGACGGCGATCACTGGAAGATCCTTCCCTGGCCGCCGGTGGTGGGAGGCAAGAGCCCATGAGCGAGGGGATTGCCTCTTTTTTGAATCCGCAGGAACTTCAGCGGCTCGGCCGTCTGGTGTTGCAATCGCGATATGTCGTGGAAGGTAATCTCGCCGGGCGGCACCGCAGTCCGCATAAAGGCGCGAGTTCGGAATTCGCCGATCACCGCGCCTATATGCCCGGAGACGATTTGAAGCGCCTCGATTGGAAGGTGCTCGGCCGAACCGACCGGTATTATGTCCGCCGTTACGAGGATGAGACCAATCTGCGCGTCTATCTCGTGATCGATCGGAGCGGTTCGATGGGGTATGGGTCCGGCTCCCAGACCAAATATGAATATGCCTGCCGCCTGGCTGCTGCGGTCGGCTACGTGGTGCTCAAGAGCCGCGATTCGGTTGGGTTGTACGTTTATTCGGACAAGATTGACATGATGATGGGGGCGCGCAACTCGTTCAGCCATCTCAATAGCCTGCTGAAATATCTTCAGGGCATGCGCCCGGGCAAGACCACCCTGACGGCCCCGGCCCTGCACCAGATAGCCGACGATGTCAATCGCCGCGCCCTGATCGTTCTGTTTTCCGATCTGTTCGATAATCCGCCGGATATCGTCAAGGCCCTGGCCCATTTTCGGAAATTGCATCATGATGTGATCCTGTTCCATGTGCTGGATCCGATGGAACTCGACCTGAAATTCAAGAAGGGCGGCGAATTCGAGGACATGGAGACGGGTGAGATCGTGATCGCCGATCCCCGGTCGATTATCGACGAGTATCGCAAGGTGTTTGCGGAATTTCTGGAACAATATCGCAAGCCTTGCGCCGAGATGCGGATCGATTACCGCATGGTCAACACCAGCCTGACGCTGGAGGATTTCGTGCGGGCTTATCTCGAGGAACGCAAACGGTTTTCCCGGTAGCAGTAGGTTGAGGCTCATCTATGTGGAGTTTCTTAAATCCCCTGTTTCTGTATGCGGCGATTGCGGCCGTCATCCCCCTGGTGCTGCACCTGATGCAGAGGCGGAGGACCGTCCGGATTCGCTTCAGTACGGTGCGCTTTTTGCGGTTGGCCCAGAAACGGTCGTCCAGCCGGATCCGCATGGAGAACTTCCTGCTCTGGCTTTTGCGCACCCTGCTGATGTTGGCCCTGGCCCTGGCCTTTGCCATTCCGGTGATTCGGACCCAGGGCTTTGGCCATCTGATGGGGAGCGCCCGTCGCGATGTGGCCGTGGTCCTCGATGTATCCTACAGCATGGGTTACGAATCCGGTCGTCGCAAGGTTTGGGATACGGCCCGTGATGCGGCCGTTGCCCTGATCGAGGGCTTGAATGACGGCGACCGGGTTTGTGTTTTCCTCGCCGATGAACGGAACACGCCCCTGATCGAACAACCCACCGGCGACCGGGCCATGGTGATCAACCTGGTGAAAAAACTCCCGCTGAGCCATGGGACTTCACACCTGCACGAAGCCCTGATGGCGGCGCTTAAGAGCCTCGATGAATCCAAGCATCGCGAACGGGAAGTGCATCTGATCACCGATGGCCAGTCCTTGCCCTGGCGCGGGTTCGAAGCTCAGGGGAGCGGTGACGCCGCCATTCCCGTTGCGGTGTCCAATGCTCCCGTCGCATCCACCAATACACCCTCTGCCGGGGATTCGGAATCCGCCGCCCCTCCCGCCGGCATTTGGGATCCCCGCAAGGTCGATAAAGACATTGTCTTTTTTGCTCTTCTCGCCGGACCCCCGCAGCCTGAAAACACCTATCCGGTGGACGTCGAGTTGATCCCGCCTCTGTTGCTGGCCAACGCGCCCGGCCAACTCAACGTTCGGATGAATCATAGCGGGCCGGCTCAAAGTCTGGCGGCCACGCTTGAAGTGGATGGCAAGGAAGTCAGTCGCCGGACTGCCGTGGTTGACGCGGATGGCGCGCTCAACCTGACGTTCGCCTTGTCCCCTTTGCCGGCGGGCGTTGTTGCCGGTCGTATTTATACCCCTGCAGACGGGCTGTCGCTGGATGATGAATTCCATTTTCTACTTCGTGTCCGGCGCGAATTGCCGACGCTCGTGGTCGGCAGCCAGGAGGATTGCATTTTTCTGGCGACGGCGTTGAATCCCGGGGATGATAGTTCGACGCTGAATGTCAAACGGATCGATCCGGACACCCTTCCGGGCGTCAATCTGCGGGATTATTCGACCCTCTTTTTGGTCAACGTTTTGCCGTTGCCCGGACAGACGATGCTCGCCTTGGAGAATTATGTCAAAGGAGGGGGAGTGCTGGTGATCTTTCCCGGAGACGGGGCCCGGGCGGGAGATTACGATGAATGGACCTGCCTGCCGGGCAAACCCAAGGTGATCGCCGAATTGCCCGAAAACAATCGGGTCCGATACCTCTTCCTCAAGGCGCGTCAGGATCCGATCTTCGAAGGATTCAGTTTGCCGCCCGGCTCGACGCCCACCCTGGCGATTCAACGGTATCTTAAATTCGATTCCTTACAGGGAGACCAGCCGGTTGTCATCGGTGCGGGCAATGACATTCCTTTTCTGACCAGCCGCTATTTCGGGCGCGGGCGTGTTTTGTTGTTTTCCGTTTCGGCCGACCGGCGTTGGAGTACCTTGCCGCTTTCGGCCTTTTTTCTACCGCTGGTTCACCAGGTCGTTCTTTTTGGAGCGGGTATCGGTCGCGAGCCGCTGTATGTCTGGCCGGCCCGGAGCCTGGTCCTGTCCGATCTCTTTCCCGATTTGACAGAAAAGGATACGCTGCTCACACCCGCAGGCGAACCGCTGACGATCCGGCCGATTCGAAAAGAGATGCAAGTTTTGCTTGAAGCTGAAAATGTCTATGATCCCGGGGTTTATACGATTGCCCGTAACGCCGACCTTCAGGAACCGTTTTTTTCCGTCAACTTGCAACGCGCCGAGTCCAATCTGAAGATGATCGATCCCAAAGACCTGCCGAAGCTGACGGGCCTTCCTTTGCGGACAGCCCGGGATGGGGTCGAATTGCAACGCCTGATCGACGATCACCGGCGTGGCAAACCCCTGTCCGAAATGATGCTCTGGCTGGCCTTGATCCTTTCGATTTGCGAGTTGTTCCTGGCCAATTGGGTGGCTCGCAAGAAATCGGGATTGTCCGAGCATATGAACGTGGAATCTTCCGGCCGGGTGGTCGGGGGAGTGAAAGAATGAGGCGGCGGCATGTTCGAGTTTCTGGTCTTTGAACATCATATTCCGATATCGCTGATTGTCACCGGTCTGGCGGTGGCGGTGGGATCGGCGGTTTTCAGTTTCCTGCGCTTTTTGCCCGGAGACTGGCGGAATCTTTTTCTCTTTGTGATCCGGATGGCGTTCCTGGCTCTCCTGGGCTGGTGCCTGCTATTGCCGCAACTGCGCCATTCGATGACCGAAACGATCAAACCCCGGTTTCTGGTGGCGGTCGACACGTCGGCCAGTATGAAGGTTTTGCCGTCGAAAAATCTGACGACCAATCGATGGATGGTGGCACAGGATGTTTTGCGACAGCCCTGGGTCAAGCGGCTGACCGCGGAATGCGCGGTGGACGTTTTCCCGTTCGATCGCGAATTAGGCGCACCCATGTCTCCCGCACAAGTTCTCGATCTGGCACCGCAAGGTCAATCTTCCCTGTTGCGTGACAGTCTGCGAAAAATGCTGGAACGCTACCGGGGCCAGAACGTGGCAGGGGTTTTGTTGCTCTCCGACGGGCTGGATACCCGGGAGGTCCACGATGACTGGGCCCGGGAAAGTTGGCCCTGCCCGATATACACCGTTCGTCTGGAGCCGCAGGTGGAGTGGGATGGGGAACCGGATGTCCATGTCGATTCGATCGACACTCCGCGGCGGGTTGTGGTGAGTTGGGACACCAAGCTGACGGCGGTGGTGTCCGGCCAAGGGATCAAGGGGGAGGCGTTTAATGTTCAGTTGTTCAAGGATGGGGAGTTGATCCAGGAAGTGCCCACCCAGCTCCCCGCCGAGGGGGGCAGTCGCGAGGTATCGTTTCGGCTGGAGCATCCCCTGGTCGGCAATTTCATTTATACCGTGAAGGTCCCCCCGCTGCCCCGGGAGACCCAGACCAACGACAATGTATTTGCGGTCAATGTCCAGGTGGTCGATTCCAAGAATCGGGTGCTCTATTTGGAAGGCGTTCCGCGTTGGGAATCGAAATATCTGGTCCGCGCACTCAAAGCCAACAAGACGATCACGCCCCTGGCCTTCATTCAGGGTCCCAACAAGAAATTCATCACGTTCGGGGAGCGGGGATCGATGACTTTGGAGGTCACTGAACAACAATTGGGGCTCTACAAAATCGTGGTGCTTGGAGATCTGAAAGGGGAGGTGTTGGGTGAGGAACGGGCGGCGGCTCTCCTGAAATTTGTCGAAAACGGCGGAAGCCTGATGTTGTTGGGTGGGGCCAATGCCTGGGGAGCCGAGGGATTTCAGACGACGGCGTTGCGCCGGCTATTGCCCTTTACCCGGCCCTGGAGCGAGGCGATCCAGGAGGGGCAATTCGAGGTCAAGTTGACCGACGAGGGGCGTAGCCATGCGGTATTTGCCCGGGGCACGAATAATTTACAGAAACTTCCACCCGTGCTATCCCTGATCGGTGGAGCCCGTCTCTCAGCCGGGGCGGTCTCGCTGGTTGATGCGCATACTCCGGCGGGAGATCAACCGGTCCTGGTGGCTCAGAAATTCGGACAGGGCAAAGTGGCGGCCGTGCTCACCGATTCTCTCTGGAAGTGGCAGTTGAATGCGGGTGAGGAATCGCCGCCCTACAATCGGTTTTGGAATCAGATTCTTGAATGGTTGTCGCCGTCCGAGACCGAGGTGGATAAATTTGAAATCGATCTTTTTGCGGACGTCGACCAGTTGTATCTGGACGAAGCGATCCAGCTCAAGGCGCGGGTTAGCGCGGCCAATGATGAACTCCCTTCCAGTCTGAAGGTTATCTGCGAGCTCCAGAAGCCTGATCAACGCAAGTTGTCGCTGGACATGGCGGCCCAAACGGTGACGGCTGCGTCCGGGAAGACCTATCCGGGGTTTGGGGTCGAGTTCCGCGCGGAAGCGCCGGGTCTGTACAAAGCCGTCGCCAGGACCGAGATCAAGGATCAAAAGGTCGAGTCCGCTCCTTATTCCTTCTTCATCAAGGCGTTCACTCCTGAGACCGCACCGAAACCGATCAATACGGCGCTCCTGCAACTCCTGGCCGAGCAGAGCGAGGGGCGCTTTCTGGATCCCTCGGAGGTGTCCCGCGTGTTGTCGGATCTGAAGATCACCACTCGCGAGGAGGAGCGAATCGAGTACCAATCGCTATGGCATTCCTGGTGGGTGATTGCTTGCCTAATGAGTTTGTTGTCCCTAGAATGGATTATCCGGAAAGTTCGGAATATGGCCTGATTCCGTGTGGTTTGTGAAATATCGGTTCCCCCGTGAGAGAATCGGTTGGGCGGGGGACTGGCGGATGGGTATAAGGAGCTATGAAATGAGAAAATTAATGATGAGCGCGATGATGATGGCGATAACGATCGGTTCCGCCGTTGCGGCGACGATCGGGAGTAACCTCGTCGCCAACGGCAGTTTTGACAATCCCGAAAATCCCCTGACGGCTTGGATGTATAAGTATGAACGCGAAGGGGACAGCTGGTATTTCAACAACCACAACAACGTCAAGGTGGTCGACGACGGGTCGCATAAGTCGGTCTTGGCCCTCTGGGGGAACTATTCCATACTGCAAGCGCCGGGGCAGGGGACCAAGGTCGACAGCCAACCGATTCCCTTCGAAGCGGGCGTCACCTATGAGTTGAGTGCATGGGGGCGTTCCTCCGGGCCGACCTCTCGCATGCTGATTGAAGGGTACCGGTGGGATCCGGGGGTTAAGCCCCATCCGGACCCCGACATCTACGAACTTCGCAAGTGTTATAAATTCAGTCAGCTTTACTTCGGGCCCAAAAAAGAAGGGTCTTTGGGGGATGTTCCCAAGACGTGGAGCCAGGGCAAAATCATTTTCCCGGATCCCGAGATGTCCAAAAGTCCGGATGCTAAAAAAAATCTGGCGAAGATCAAATTCGTGGTCATTCATATTGTGGCGATCGGGGGAGCGGATGGCACCCTCTATGTCGATGATATCAGCATTAAAAAACTGGCCAAATAGCTCCGCGGGGTTGCGGGGGCCGAGGACGTTATGTCGCCCGGAATGATTCAACAACAACTGGAGGCCGCCAGCCGGCAGATCAGCCGCTGGAAGGCCCAATGGGTTGGCACGATGTGGGGCACGGCTATCGTGGCCGTGTTGACGCTCTGCACCCTGGCCGATTGGGGACTCAAATTCGAACGGGCCGGTCGGGTGGTTTTGGGTTTTGTTTGGATGTTGGGGTTGGCAGGGGCCCTGGTCCAGTTGGCGTTGATCCTGCGCAAACGCCGAACTGCCCAGGCGACCGCCGCGCTGATCGAGCGATCCTTCCCCCAGCTGGATAACCACCTGATTAATTTTGTTCAATTTTCATCCGCCCCGTTGTCCGGCACGCTTCAGGATGCTTATCTGCGGCGGGGCCTGCCCGAATGGGACTCGCTGGATTTGCGGGCAATGCGCAATCTCCGGAGATATTTAAAGGCCTGCGGAGCGTTGGTTCTGGCCGTGCTGATTCTGGGGATTCCCTGTTTCTGGGTGGGGGATGCCTGGACCCGTGCCCTGCGCCGGGTCATCAATCCGTTTTCCAATCTGGCGCCCAAAACAATCGCCACCCTGGTTTCCATCCAGCCCGGAAATGCGAATGTGATCCAGGGGGAGGAATTATTGTTGAGTTGCAAGGTCACCGGGCGGGCGGGTCAGCGGGTGGAACTGGATTTGTGGCCGACGGATGACAAAAGTACGAGTTCTCTGTTGGGGACCTTGACGGGGGAGGGTGAGGAAGAATTCGTTTTCCGATTCCCCAAAGTGGCGGCCGCATTGGATTATCGGTTTCGTGCCGGCGATGCGCCGCCCTCCGCTCGTTTTTCGATTACCACCCGGCCTCCGCTGGCGTTCACCCGCTTGATTTTTAATGTTCAGCCGCCAGCCTATACCGGCTTGCCGGAAATGGATTTGGACGGTCTGGGCGCCAACATGACCCTGCCGCAGGGCGCCCGGGTCAAAATCCGTATGGAGTGCAACCAGCCGTTGAAGGCGGCCGCCATTGCCTTGGATGAGGAGACACCCCGTCCCCTGGTGCGCCAATCGACTGAAACCCAGGAGATTTGGGAAGTTGCGGTGAACCTGGCTTCGGGCCATGTGTTTCGTGTCACGGCGCAGGATCTGAACGACCGACCCCTCGGGGCTGAGATCAAATTCCTATTGTTGATTGATAAGCCTCCGGCGATCCGGGTGGTGGCGCCTACTTCGCGGACGGTGCTTAATCCCGGGGCTCCGCCCCGGATCCAGTTTGACGTCACGGATGACTATGGATTGGGCCGGGTTCAGGTTCAGCGGATTCCACGGGGCGAGAAAGATCCGGACGGCAAGATCCTTCAGGAATGGACCCTGACCACCAATATCCAGTTCTCCGGAGATTGGACCGGGGTGTCCAGCGATGCCGACATGGATGTCGGGTTCCGGGTGGTGGCCTTCGATAACCGTCAGCCTGGCGATCCGAACCGGTCGGTTTCGTCCATCATCCTATTCGATACCGTGACGACCGAGAACCTGGTCAAGGAAGACAAGAAGGCGGCAGCCGATGCGACTTCGACCCTGGGAAAACTGGTCGCAATGCAGACCACCAATCTTGAACAGACCCTGAAGTTCCGGGAGGCGCTGTTAACGGTGACGGCCGCCCAGTGGCAGGAGACGCTCGATCGTCAGAAGGAGATTCGCCGGATCACCGGCGAATTGCTGGCCAACAACCGCAAACCCTTGGGGACCATGGCCGAAGCGGTTCGCGGTTGTTACCAAGGTGAGATGAACCGGGTGGTGGATGTACTCGAGCGCTTGTTGAAAGCGGAGGGCGAGGAGAAATCCCGTCTGGCCGGAGAGGCGGCCGATTTGGAGACGGTCATCTTGCGGGTTTTGACCCAGGCTGAAATCGGGGCCGGGCGGGTCCAGCAAAGCCAGGCGGTCACCGGCCTGCTCGCCCTGCTGGACGCGATTGTCAAGAGCCAGCAGGAAGTCACCGACATCAACCAGGCCCTGATCAAAAAAGGCGCCGCGTCCGATCCGGCGCTGGCCCAACGACAAGATAAAATTGCCGGCGATTTCGCCCAGTTTGTAAGGGTCTGCCGGAGTTCCGCCGCGGACTTTGCCAATACCGACCAGCCTTTTGCCGATTTGGTCACCAACGTGGCGGCTGAAGCCGACACCCTGCGCATCCATCCCGACCTGTTGACTTCGGCCGAGTATCTGGAAACCGGCAAGGCGGGCGATGCGGTTCCCTTGCAATTGCGGGCGTTGGACAATCTCAAGATTCTGATGGGCAAGCTCAACGCCTGGCGCACCCAAGCGGCCTTTGAGAAGGCCGCAGAGATGGTTGAAATGCTTCAGCAAGTGGGGGCGAATCTGGATCTGCTCAAGGAAATCCAGACCAAGGTGGTCGATGCCATCCGCCAGACCGAACATCAGGGCAACAAGGATACCAAGGAGTATGACGAGTTGATGGACGAACTCTCCGAATTGAAAGCGGAGATGGCGGAATCGGCGTTGAAGATTGCCAACGATTTGCATGTGATGCCTGAATTACCAGTGGGCAATGACCTGGTTGAAGACATCAGCCAGGTTTTCGAGGAGATGAAACAGGAGGCGGGTTCGGATAAAGCCCCGGTGGTGGAGCAGGCATTGCAGAAAGAGGACGATATTTTAAAACTGCTCAAGATGGCCGCGGGGCGCATCGATGATTGCGAGATGTGGCTGACCTCAAAGCCCGACAACCTGGCCATGAATACCGAAAGTTTCGACAAACAGGAGCTGAAGAAAAATGGCCCCATCACCCTGATGCCGCTGCCGACTAAAATGGAGGACATCATCGGGGATCTGCTCAAGCAACAGGAGGATTTGAAGAAGAAGGCTGAGGATTCCGCCGCCAATCAGGGCTCAGCCGACATGTTTGCGGGATGGGATATCAAAGAAGGCCAATGGGCCAGTTATGCCGGCAAGGGCAAGTCGGGCAACGAAGCTCCCGACCATAAAGAGCAGGACGGGCGGTCCGGCATCGGGCGGGAAGGGCTTTCGGAAGGGGAGGCCGTCGGCGGTTCGGGCAAGATCGGTGAGGGCGATAAAAATATCGAAAAACGCCGCACCAAGGATTCCGCCGCCAGCGGCAAGATCGAATTGGAAGGCGATTCCAAGGCTAAAGCGACCGGCGGCGGCAAGGAAGCCGGTACCGCTGATGAAAAGGGGATGGGGGGCGATGGTCCCCGACGGGATGCCCAATCCAATCAGGGCGCTCCGGGCGATTTCCAGGAAATGTTACGGCGCGACACCGAAACCATTTATGCCCAGGCGGCGGTGCAACACATCAAGACCGGTGAATTGGATAAGGCGATTCGCCATATGCGCCAGGCTGAAGACGCGCTGCAAAAAGGATTACCCATCAAGCAGGTTCAGGAATTTCAAAAGCGGGCCATTTGGGCATTGAAGGCGACGCAGGTTGAATTGTCCGGCGGGGTGGCGGGCGAATCGGTGTCGTTGTCGCCGACCGGGGAGGAGACGGCGATGGATGACCAGGTGGCTTCGGTGGCAGACGAGGCCCCGGGGCGATATAAAGACATGGTGTCCAAATACTACAAGGCCTTGGGCGAAGCCAAGTGAGTTGGGAGAGGTGGGGTATGCGAAATGTAAGTTGGAAATGCGGGCTCGCGCTGATCGCGGCGATGCTGACGACTTTTTCCGCGTCGGCGGCCGATGATTGGGCGGTTGACAAGGCAGTCCTGCGTTGGGATGTGCAGGTCACCCAGGCTCCGTCAGAACCGGGGGCCGGGGTGGTGGTGATTCTGCCCGATGGCGGCATTCTGCCTCGCCCAGCGCCGGATCCCGTGGTGATGTCCGGGGGGCGGGAACTGAAGAGCGAGATTCTCTGGTTCGATTCCAACCAGGGGCTGGGGATTGTTTTCGAACCACCGTCAGGAGATTCAGCCACGGTCTACCTGAAGCCCGCCAGCGCCTTGCGGACGCCCGGCTCGAAAAGCGCTTTTACGCCCGGCTTGCTCCTTTTTACCAAAAACACCCCATCGGCTTCATTGGAGGGCGCCCAACAAGTTACCAAGGGAATACCCGGGATTGAATTTCGAATGGGTTTGGTTCCCTTCATCGGTCAGCGAATGAATCTATATGGGACGGATGATAATTATATTTCCTATTACACCGGCTGGATCCGGCAGAGCAAATCCGAGCGGATCTTTTTTTGCACCATTTCCGATGAAGGCTCCGAATTGAGGATCGACGACCGTCCGATTGCTTCCTGGCCGGGTTTGCATAAACGTGAGGGCGGCGTCCGGGGCGAATATGGCGAATGGCTAGAGGTCACTCCGGGTCTGCATCAGATCGAATATTTTCATTTCGAAAAGACCGGGGATCAAGAGGCACATGCCTTGTGGACCTCGACCCCGATCACCAAGGACCATAAACCGTCCACGATTCCCGCCTCCGCCTATGTGCAGTCAGGTCAGGCGCGTCCAACCGGTGTTAAGGCCCGTGATGGCCGGCCGGTTGCGGCTTTTTTAACCGACTGCAAAACCTATTTCTGGTTCAATGAAAAGCCGGTTAACCTCTTTAGGATCGAGCCGCTTTTTGCCAGTGGCTTGCCGGCGGATACAGCCTTTTCCTGGACCATTGACGGCCAGGGACCGGTGACCAATCGCGACCTGTTCTGGCTGGTGGAGGGCTCCGACCCGATTGCCATCACTCTGTCGCTGTCGTCCAAAGCCGGAGGATCGCGTGCGACGCGGATGGCGATGATCTGGAGTACACAACCGGGGGCTGGGGTCAAGGCCACGCCCGCCGGGGCGTCGGTCGACAACGATGTCCACCGACGGATTTATCGCGATGCCCTGCTGGCCATGTGCCGGACGGTGCCCGCTGACCGGGATCCGACAGCCAATTGGTCGCCGGATTTTTGGACCACCTTGATGAATGTGGTGGAACCCTACCGCGGGGGGGCGCTCTTGATCGAATTATTCGAACGAAGTCGCAAAAAAATCATAACCCTTAAACCCGATGACCGGGAATATTTGGAGGATTTGTTTTTCGAAACCATTCGTTATGCCAAACCGGCGGATACCGTCAAGTGGGTGGATCGGTTGGAGCAGGAGGCGAAAGAACGGGATCGTAAATTTTATTGGAAACTGGCGAAGGTTGATTTTTACCTGAACACGGCGACCAATGTGGTCGAGGCTCGGCGCGAGGTGAATTTCCTCCGTGCTTCGGCGGTCAGCGCGGCGGAAAACCAGTTGGTACTGATCCGGCAGGGGGATCTGGAGCGGATGGCGGGCAATTTCCCTGAAGCGGTTAATTTCTACAGCATGGCTCAGGATCGGTATCAGGCGATGGCCAAAGTCGGGCCGGGAAAACCGGGTGTCGGAGAGGCTGTCAAGCCGGTGGGTATGGCCCGAAACAAGGCGGATCTGGTTGCGCAACGTCGGCAGTTGTCCAGTCCCAGTTCGGGGTCGTCCTCGCGTTCCGTCGCGCCGCCGCCCAGTGAGAAATGGAAAACCTTTGCCGTCCATGAGGCGTCGTTCCTGGTGACCTCTCGTGATTTGATCCGTGATGGGTTTCTGTTCGAGGCGCGCGATGTGTTGAATGCCTGGGAGGTGCAGTTCCCCTTATCCAAGATGAAGGGCGACTATTCCCTGGCCGAGGCTGAATTTTATGTCGCCGCCGGGATTTACCCACGGGCGCTCCAGATCCTGAAACTGGCCCGGCAAGGGACGGATATCTCCAGTTTCCTGCCGGCCACGTATGCCCTCGAACTGGAATGCCTGCAGAAAATGGGGAACGACAAGGAAGCTAAAGAGCTGGCGAAAAAAGTGGCCCGGGATTTCCCCAATCATGAGTGTGGTGTTTTAGCGCGCAGAATTCTGAATGATTTGTAATGGCGAGGAGGAATCGTTATGCTGTGGAATCTTAAAGTGGGGCTTGGGGTCCTGATGCTGGGTCTGGCGGGGATCGCCCTTCTGTTTGCGGCGGGCAAGCCCGAGAAGGCGCCGACCAAGAGCCATACCGGCACGGAACAATCCAGTCAATTGTATACCGATCCCGATTCCGCTTCAGGGGGGGGGGTGCAGGGGGAAATTCTTGCGCCCGACCAGAAGATCGTGGCGATTTTTGCCACTCCCCAGGAAGCTTGGGAAAAGGTGTATCGGGGTGAAGTGGTGGGTGAACAGGGCCGATCCTTCCGCTTTTCGGGTCTGCCGATCGGCAAATATGATCTGGTCGTGGTTTTCGCCAACCGATTCTACGAGGGATTGGCTTTGAATCGGGACGGTGCCGAAAAGCCCGGGCTGACGACAAAGGATCAGGCTAAAATTGCCGAGACGATCAATAAATCGACGCCTTTTTTCGACACCAAGAAAATCCACCGCGTCGAGGGATATACCGGTCGGGCCGGACAGGCGCGCTGTGTTCTGCAGGATTTACGGACCCGGCCGACCACCCTGCAATCCGGCGATGTCAGGGCGGATATCCAGATTCGGAGTCTTAAGCTGGCATTGCTCGAGGATGTCAATATTGGATGGAGCTTGGAAAATACGCGGGAATTTCTGCGGCAGGAGGTGGCGGGAGACGAATTCCGCGGCCTGCTCCCACACCAATACAGCCCGCGGTTGAACAATATTCGAGTTATTGATTCAGTCAAGGATTTGGGCAAAATAAGCCTTTAATCGGGCATGTGAAAGGAACAGCGTCTCATGGCGAAATTATTATTCAAGAGCGGACCGCTCCAAGGACAATCCCTGAAACTGGACGATCAGGTGCCGATGGTTCTGGGACGCCACAACGATTGTGAAGTGGTGATTGCCGATTCAATGGTGTCCGGGCACCATGCGCGGGTGGAATTGGGCGATGACGGATGGGTTCTCACGGATTTGAACAGTTCGAACGGGACCACCGTGAACGGGTCGGCAATCGAAACGACCCCTTTGACCGACGGTCTGACTTTCAATTTTGGCGGGACGATCGAAATCCAATTTTTACTGGATGACAAGCCGGCTTCAACCGCGACCCCTCCAGCCGCCGCCCCGGCTCCGGTGAAGCCTGTGGCACCCGCTCCTGCTGCGGCCAAACCGGAGGTGGCCCCTGCACCCGCTAAACCGGCGGCACCGGTTCCGGCACCGGTGAAAGCGGCGCCGCTTCCCGCCCCCACGCCTCATACTGCCGCCGAAATGGGCGCCTCGGAGGAAGATTTGGCGTTGGTCCAGAAGATGAAGGAATTCACCGAGATCATCCGCCACGAAGTGGCCAAGGTCATCATCGGCCAGGTTGAGGTGGTCGAGCAGGTTTTGATGGTGATGATCGCCGGCGGGCACGGACTATTGATCGGGATGCCCGGCATGGCCAAAACCACCCTGGTCAGCACGATCGCCCGGGTTCTGGATATGGACTTCAAACGGGTTCAGTTCACTCCCGACCTGATGCCGACCGATATTACCGGTACCGAGGTGCTCGAAACCAACAAGGAAACGATGGAGAAGGAGTTTCGCTTCATCCGGGGACCGATTTTCTGCAATATGCTGTTGGCCGATGAAATCAACCGGACGCCGCCCAAAACCCAGGCTTCCCTACTCGAAGCGATGCAGGAAAAGCGGGTGACGGTTGGCAATCTCACTTATACCCTGGATAAGCCGTTCTTTGTGTTGGCTACTCAGAATCCGATCGAACAGGAAGGAACCTATCCCTTGCCGGAAGCCCAGCAGGATCGGTTCATGTTCAATATCTGGGTCGATTATCCCCTCGAGGATGAGGAGGAGGCCATCATCAAGGCCACCACCGTCACCCAGATTGCCGATCCCCAGAAGGTCATGAGCAAGGAACAAGTCCTGCAGTTACAGGCCGTCGTGCGCAAAATTCCGGTTTCCGATCACGTCATTAAATATGCGATCCGGTTGGTCCGGGCTACTCGGCCGGGCAATGAAAAGTCGCCCGACTTCATCAAGCAGTATGTCGCTTGCGGCGCGGGGCCCCGTGCCGGTCAGTATTTGATCATGGCGGCCAAGGCCCGGGCTGTCCTGGAAGGCCGGATTCATGTGAGTTGCAACGACATCAAACGCGCGGCCATTCCCGTTTTGCGGCACCGGTTGCTCACCAACTTCGCCGCTGATTCAGAAGGCTTGACCGTCCTGAAGCTGGTTGAAAAACTGGTGGCCACGGTTGAGGAACCCTCGGAGAAGGATTACGCCTGACGAATATTATTGCGGCCAGGTGGCGTTGTTTCCGGAGTTGCCGGTATCTTTTCGCTCCTGC
The DNA here is from genome assembly GCA_903824675.1 of uncultured bacterium. GTDB lineage: Bacteria > Verrucomicrobiota > Kiritimatiellia > CAIKKV01 > CAIJXV01 > CAIJXV01. Next base: position 21,125 of record CAIJXV010000070.1, on the reverse strand, counting down.
CCCCGGCGAGGGGGCGGGCGGGGTGAGGGGGATCCGAATCCATCATGAACCTTCGTTGGACTCAAACATCCCGTCTCCGGCGATTCCTTTTCGCGGTCCTGATCGGATTGAGCGGGATCGTTGGAGCGGCGGTGGTGGGCGGGTGTTGCCGATTCTCGTCCCATTCCCGTCCCATACCGGCGGATTCGCCTCCAGAGATTACTCTGCATTATCGTTTGCTTGATGGAGTCCAACCGGTGCGAGGGACAAATGGTTGGCGGGTGCCGCCGCGAGGGGATGGGGAGGGGATCGCAATCGACCGGGCGGATGACATTCGCCTGTTACAAGCGCTCTCAACCGGTTGGGTTTCAGACGCCTTTCTGGTTTCTGAGGGCGAGTCGGGTCTCCCCATTTCCCGCGGCGTTGGGCAATGGCCCGAACGGATTGCCGCCTTGCGGGATCGCGGTTTTTTACAACTTCAACTGCGTCGGGGTTCCCTGGCGCTTTGCGATTTCAAGCCGGCCCCGCCGAAATGTGACGCCATTCCTGCTTCGCTCATTCGGCCGAGGTTGTCGCGCTTTTCCTATTTGCATCGGGTGGGGGGGCGTTGGATACTCGAGTCGCCGCTCCGGCCGGTTCGGGTGGAACCTTTGGCCCCGGAGATTTTTTCCCTTTTAATGCAAGGGATGGAGACGGATGGAGCCGGACCGCATTCCCTCTGGGGTTTGTTGGGTGCGGCTGGTTTGGCGGTATCAGGTGATGATGCAGAGGGAATGGACGGACGAGGGCCGATGGCCTATTGGGCCTTCCATGATCTGCTTTTTCATGGCGCTACGTTGTCGGGACGGAAAGGGATTCCGGCGACAGGGACCTATCGGTGGCGGGGTCTTCTCGACGCGCCTCCGGCCTTGCGTCCCGCGTTTTCGAATGGATTCCCACAGGTGGCATTGCCGGAGCCGACGAATGAGCTATTGCATGCACTCCAGCAACCACTGGCTACCGTTTTGGATCATCGCCGATCGCGACGCCAACCTAGTGCGAAGGGTTCTTTGGATATTGGACAAGTGGGTGCCTGGCTCTATGCCGCCGCCCGGGTAGAGTCGGTACAGGCTATCCCGGAAGACGCCGATCAGGTGACCTATCGCCCTTATCCGAGCGGGGGGGCCCGGCATCCTCTTGAGATTTACCTTCATGTGCGCGAGTGCCGCGGGTTGGACCCCGGCCTTTATCACTACGATCCGGTTGGGCATTCCCTGCAGTTCGTTCGCCTATCGGGTTCTCGCCAACTCGAATTTGAGCGATGGGATCCGCTGCATGGCGGGGAAAGCTCGCTGCCTCCGGTAGTGGTCATGATTACCGTCCGCATTGGACGCACCGCATGGAAGTACGAGGATATCGCCTATCGGTTGATCCAAAACGATCTGGGCGGATTGTACCAAACCCTTTATCTGACCGCCACCGCTTTGGGCTTGGGCCCCTGCGCCATCGGTAACGTCGATACCGGATTATTTGCCGGCGTGACCGGAATCGACGATCGGGCCGAACCGTGGATTGGCGCCATGACTCTGTATCCGTAACCCCCATGGCGCCGATCGATCCCGTTCCTGATTCTGTTTCCAAAAAAAATTAACTTGCTTGGCGAAGTAAGGTGGAAAGGGTGAGAAAATACACGGACCGGATCAAGACTTCTTCAGCTCTTCCGCCCAGGCCCGGGCGAGGGCTTCATTTTCAATGGGCTTCCTGCCGACCCGAAGGAATGATTTTTGGGCAATGATCCGGGATTGTTGCAGCAATTCCGCAGTCCGGGCCAGGCACATTTGATCACCGGCTCCGTCATAGGTGACAAACAGGGCAATGGCTTTATTTGCAAAGGCCAGAGGATTATGTAGCAAAGCGCGAACTGCCGGAACCGGTTGTGCAGCCCAGACCGGTTGGCCGATCAGGATGAAATCATAAATAGAAAGGGACGCGCGCAAAGGGCGCAAGGTGGCGACTTTCTTGCGCAGGGCGTCGCGCCCGCCCGCGATATAACCCAAGGCTCCGGAGTAATCCCGGTCATCGAGGATCGGCTCGCAATCGGCGGACAGTGTACAGGCGACCATTTCGGAAATTCGTCGGGTGTTACCGGTTCGGGTGTAGTAAAGGACCAGCGTTTTCATGAACTCCCTCAGGTCAGGCGGGGATTGACCCGTCCGGTTTCGGGGTCGGCTATTTTTTCAAAATAGAGCTCAAGTTCACGGTCATATTCGGCATCGGTGCTGAGGAGGGCCATATTGCGATGGATGCCCCGCAGTCCCTGATCGCTATCGGCCGCCTCTTCCGCGGTGGCAAAGCGGCGGGCAGGATCCGGATCAATGAAGCGCTTGAGCGTGGCCACCAGGGGGGCATCGGTACGGATATGACTGGGGAGCATGCTTTCCAGCCGTTGAACCAAACCCATTTTGTGTTCCAGGAGTTCGGCTTCGGTCTTTTGAGCGCAATCGAGAAGCGGTTGCCCACCGAGCAGTTCGATGCCGACCAGGCCGGTGCCGTAGATGTCGGATTGTGCGAGGCCGGGTTCCAGACGGTGGGTTTCAGGGGCCATGTAAAAGGGACTGCCCAGAAGAATGCTGATCGGCTCGCCGATGATGACAGCACGGCCGAAGTCGACCAGTTTGACGGCCCCCATCCGGTCGATCATGACGTTGGAGGGTTTGACATCCGAATGGAGAAACCCCGCCTCATGCATGACGGTCAACCCGGTGAGGATTCGGCGGAGAATGTGAAGGGCGAGGCCCGGCTGAAGCATGACCCGTCCATGCTGGATCCGGAAAAGGACATGCATGAAATGGGTCCATTCTTTATCCGAGGATTGACCCCGGGCAATGGCGAGGTGGGTTCCCTCGATGAGGTATTGCAGATCGACCCCATCGATGGCCGTCATCTGGATACACCCGATGCCTTTGTATTCGTCATAGGTTTCGCGAGTCACGAGGCTGGCGCACTGAATGGGTTGGAGTTTGGTGATCTGACTGGCGATACGGGTCATATCGTCCCAGTAGGTGGCGGCGGAGGAATAAATCGACGGATCATGAAACTTGAGGGCGTGACGGGTGGTGCAGGTACGTCCGCCATGACGGATGGCGAGAAAGACAACTCCCTGACGTCCCCGACCCAATTCGCGAACGAACATAAATCTCACGGGGTGATCGACCTGACGATTCCGGATGAGAGACTGATAATTGGCGATCAAATGCTGGAGATCCGGGGTCCGCTCCGGGCTGCTGTCGTCGTTTTCGTCAAGACGGGTTTCTGCCGCGGCGAGCCCACTTGGAATGGTCGGGGAGTGGATCTGTGGTCGCGACGAAGATTGGGAATCGAAATTCATGGGCTTAACCGTATCTGAAACAGGCCTCAAAAACAAGATTTTACGGTAAAGGCTTCTCCCGGTTTTGAATCGTCAATTATTTGACAAAAGGGGGTGTTTGGAGTATAAAAGCCATCAATGATGCAAATTCCAACTCTCCCGCCGGCCGTGGTGCCGCGTTTGACCAAATATCTGGCTTTGATTCAACAATTATCCAGCGAAGGGGTGCAATGGGTTTCTTCGCAGGATTTGGCAGATGCGTTGGGTTTGACCTCCTCGACCGTGCGACAGGATTTATCGCATGTCGATTATTCCGGAATTTCCAAACGAGGCTATGAGACAACGGGTTTGGAGAAGGTACTGGCCGGAATTTTAGGGGCTGACCGGGAATGGAAAACGGTTGTGATCGGCGCCGGTAATTTAGGAATGGCACTGGCCCGGCATGAAGAATTTTTACGGCACGGATTTACCATGTGTGGAGTTTTCGATTCCGATGAAAAGAAAATCGGACGCAAAGTGGGGCGATTGACCGTCCGCGGAATGCGCGACTTGCCGGCTTTTGTCGGGAGTGAGATGGTTCAGGTCGGGGTCTTGGCGGTGCCGGCTTCCGCCGCCCAGAGTTGTGCGGATCTCTTGATTGCGTCCGGCATCAAAGGACTGCTGAATTTGAGCCTGGCGCACCTGATCGCGCCCCGTACGGTGGCGGTGATGGACTCACGCATGATTGCGAGCCTGATCGAGTTGACTCATGCGATCACTTTGCGTCAGAATCCGTCTTCTCCCTGACCACGGATCAAATGGGTTCCTTGGTTTGTTTATCCGGTGTCCACACTCTAAAGCTCCCCCGATTTTTGATAGGCTCCTCCTTTTGTTCCTTGGGGGGGTAAACCGTTAAAATTTTAACATAACTATTTGACATCCACCTCTCATTTTCATAATTTATAGGGATGTTACGGACCAAACTATTTCAAGGTTTTGCTGTTTTGGTCATTCTTTTTAGCATCTTGGCGGCCTACGTCGGGGTGCAGACCAGCCAGCGACGGATGGTTGAAGAGGCCCAAACCCGCGTTCAATTGAATCTGGGTGGGGCCTGGTCCGTCCTGCATGGCAAGATGAGTGAAATTGAGACCGTTCTACGACTGGTCGCCGGCAAACAATTGGTGCAGGAATTGGCTGAGGTGGATCGTTTTGATGAGGCCGAGGTTCGCCTTCGCCTGGAACGAATCCGGATCAATTTCGGATTGGATTTTCTCCAATTACTCTCGCCGGAAGGCGAAGTTTTATTGCGCACAACCAGTCCTTACAATAAAGGCGATTTTCGGCTGTCCGATCCAACCGTCAGCCGTGCCATCAAAGGGGAGATCCAGTCGGCCCTGACGATTCTATCTCCGAAAGAACTGGCGACCGAAGGCGCGGAGTTGGCTGAACGGTCTTTTATTCCGTTTGAGGATACTCCGCGGGCACGGCCGTCGCCCCGGACGGTAGAGGATCGCGGTTTGGCGATGATCAGCGCGGTTCCCGTGGTCAAGGGCGCCCAGGTGATTGGAGTGGTTTATGGTGGCGTACTGCTCAACCGGAATTTGAAACTGGTGGATCAGATGCATGACATCGTTTTCAAGAACGAAGTCTACCAAGGGGTGCCAGTAGGGACGGCGACGATTTTTCTGGGCGACTGCCGGATCGCAACAACCGTGCGGTTACGCAATGGCAACCGGGCCATGGGCACGCGGGTGTCCCAAGAGGTGGCGGATTGGGTGTTGGATAATGGTCGTTCCTGGGCGGGCGAGGCGTTTGTCGTCAAGGATCGTTATCTGGCCGCCTATGATCCGATCCGTAATGTAACGGGTGATATCATCGGGATGCTCTATGTGGGAACCTTGAAAAAACCATTTGAGGATTACAGTCGGGGAATCGCCCTGAGGTATGGGTATGTTTCCCTGTTCGCTCTGCTGGTCGGGCTGGTATTGGCGTTCTTCATTGCCAGTCGTCTGGCCAATCCCATTCATCGCCTGATGGAAGCCGCCGATCGGGTCACCCAGGGGCATCCCACTCCGCCGGTCGTCGACACGGGCTCGTGTGATGAGGTCCGGCATTTGATTCATGCCTTCAATCAGATGACTTCGACCCTGGCCGAGCGAGAGGTGAAATTGAAGGCCTTGAACCGCAGCTACATGGAAACGCTGGGATTTGTTTCGCACGAGTTGAAGGGGCCGGTGGCCACGATTTTGAATTATGCCTACCTGCTCCGCGAGCAGAAGCTGGGCGAGGTGAACGACCGCCAGGTCAAGGCCATCCGGGCTATCGATGCCGCGAGCAATCGTCTGGTTGAGATGGTCCGGCATTATCTGAACCTGTCACGGATCGAGAATGGAGAACTCCAGCCGTTGTGCGGCCGGATCGTTTTGCGCGAGGATATTTTGACGCCGTTGCTGGACCGGTTGGAGCATGAGCTTCAAGCCCATGCCATGCGGGTGGATCTCCAGGTGGGGCCGGAGATTGTCTTGCTGGCGGATCGCAATATGGTGCTGGAAGTTTTTGAAAACCTGTTCAGCAATGCGATGAAATATGGACGTCCGCAGGGAGTGATCTCGCTTCACGTCGAGCTGGAAGAGCCCGACCGCTACCTCTTCAAACTCCGCAATGACGGGGAGGGGATTCCCGCGGATCGGATCGATTCCCTGTTCCAGAAATTTACGCGTTTGGAAGGCACTGAAGGGGTACGGTGCCAGAAAGGGACCGGCTTGGGGTTGTTTATCACCCGGAGTATTGTCGAGGCGCATGGCGGACGGATTCGAGTGGCCTCCGAGGCGGGGGCGTGGGTTGAATTTGTGTTTACGTTACCGAGATTCAAGCAAGAGGGAGAGGCTCATGTCTAAACCGACCGAGTCGGTCAGTGTGTTGCGAAAGCGGGCGATTCGTCGCCTGTTTGAGCAGAAGTTTTTGGCGCCGGTACGCATCACCGTGGGCTCCGCGACGTGTGAAAATGCCGCCGGAGCGGATGCGGTCTATGCCCGCTTCCAGGAACTGATGGCCAAGCACCAGCCCAAAGGGGTGGTCTTGGGACGGGTTGGGTGTGCCGGTAAATGCGACATGGAACCCCTGGTCACGGTCATCGCCCGCAACGGGATCCCGACCAAATACATCATGATGGACGCCGAGCGTGCCACCCGGGTGTTCGAATCGCACATTCTGAAGGGCACGCCGCTCCCTGAACTTTCGATGTGCCAGGTTGCCGGCGGAATGACGGCCGAACGGGTGGTGAGCCTGTGCGGGGGGGGCGCCTGTCCGCAGAAGATGGCCGACGATGTTCGCAAGGCGTTTCGCGAGTCTCTGGAGCGCCATGGTTTGAAGGAAAAGGTCTTATTGACCGAATCGCCCTGCCAGGGATTGTGCGACAACGGCCCGATGGCGTATGTCTATCCGGAAGGCGTGATGTACGAAAAACTGGATGCCGCCCGGGTTGAACGAATCACCCAGGAACACTTGCTCCGTGGCAAACCGGTGGCCGAGTATGCCTGGGATAGCGACCGGATTTCCAATCGATTTTTCCCCCTCTTCGGCGATATTCATTTCTTTGGCAACCAGTTGCGGCTGACCCTGCGGAATTGCGGGGTGATCGATCCCGAGAGCTTGGATGAATATCTGGCCGTGCGCGGGTACGAGGCCTCCGCCAAGGTTCTGGAAACGATGACCGCCGCGCAGGTGGTGAACGCCATGAAGCAATCGGGTTTGCGCGGGCGTGGGGGCGGTGGTTTCCCCACCGGCTTGAAATGGCAGATGGCCTTGGATCAGCCGGGGCTGGAGAAGTACATCATCTGCAACGCCGACGAGGGCGATCCGGGCGCTTTCATGGACCGGAGCACGATCGAGGGTGATCCGCACACCATCCTGGAAGGGATGATCATCGGCGGATATGCCATCGGCGCGACCAAGGGGTTCATCTATATCCGGGCGGAATATCCGCTCGCGATCAAGCGGCTGGAGAAGGCGCTCGACGATGCCCGGCAGGCGGGTTTCCTGGGGACCCAGGTTTTTGGTTCCAGCTTCAATTTTGATATCGAGATTCGGTTAGGGGCGGGCGCCTTTGTTTGCGGAGAGGAGACGGCGCTGATCAATTCGATCGAGGGCAAGCGTGGGATGCCGCGGCCGCGACCGCCCTATCCGTCGGTCTCCGGGTTGTGGGGCAAGCCGACGGTGATCAATAACGTCGAAACGTTTGCGAACGTGCCGGTGATCATCCTGGATGGCCCGGCCTGGTTTGCGGCGATCGGGACGCCCAAGAGCAAGGGGACTAAGGTCTTTGCATTGGCCGGCGATGTGGCTAACACCGGTCTGATTGAGGTGCCGATGGGCACGACCTTGCGCGATGTGGTGTACGGTGTCGGGGGGGGGATCAAGGATGGCAAACGGCTCAAAGCGGTGCAGACCGGCGGGCCGGCGGGCGGTTGCATGCCGGAATCCGCTCTGGACACGCCGATCGATTACGATTCATTGTCTGCCGCTGGAAGTATTATGGGCAGCGGCGGGATGATCGTGATGGATGAAGATAACTGCATGGTGAACGTGGCGCGGTTCTTTATCGAATTCACCCAGGATGAATCCTGTGGCAAGTGTACCCCCTGTCGGGAGGGCACCAAGCGAATGCTGGAGATTCTCACGCGTATCACCGAGGGCAAAGGGGTGGAAGGGGACGTTGAGAAATTGCTTCGCCTGGCGGATACGGTCAAGCGATCCTCCCTGTGCGGGTTGGGGCAGGCTGCGCCCAATCCCGTTCTGAGTACGATCCGACATTTCCGGGCCGAATACGATTCGCACATTCGTGACAAGCATTGCAGCACCGGTGCGTGCCGCAACTTGGTGCGCTATCTCATTGTGCCCGAAAAGTGTGTGGGCTGTGGCGCCTGCAAACGAAATTGTCCAGTGGAATGCATCTCGGGTGAGGTGCGCAAACCGCATACCATCGACCAGGAGCGCTGTGTCAAGTGCGGGCGCTGTTTCGATGTCTGCAAGTTCGATGCCGTGAAGAGGACCTAAGGAAATGAATCCCGAAAAAATCAAGTTAACCATCGATGGTATCTCGACGGAGGTGGCGGAGGGCGTGACCATCATGCAAGCCGCTGACCAACTGGGGATCGAAATTCCCCGGCTGTGTTTTCACCCCCAATTAAGTATCCAGGGCGCCTGCCGGATTTGTATTGTGGAAGTGGATGGCCAGCGGAATCCGGTGGCTTCCTGCGCCTTTCCAGTGGCGAACGGCATGAACGTACGCACCTCTTCGCCGTTGTTGCGGCGGTTGCGTCGGGACATCGTCGAGCTGCTTCTCGATAATCATCCCCAGGATTGCCAGACCTGTGAGCGCGACGGGCATTGCGAATTACAGAATCTGGCCTACAGCCTCGGCGTGCGCGAGCGGTTGTTCGCCGGCGAACGCAAGCGTTTCCCGCGCGATGAATCCTCACCCGCTGTGATTCGTGACCCCGAAAAATGCATTCTGTGCGGCCGGTGTGTCCGGGTCTGTCAGGAAGTCCAGGGGGTGACCAATTTGAGCCAGCAGACCCGCGGGTTCCACAATGTGGTGGCGCCGGCGCATGGTCAGTCGATGGCCGACTCTGTTTGCATCCAGTGCGGTCAGTGCATCAACGTCTGTCCGACGGCGGCTTTTGTTGAGCATAGCTGCACCGATGCGGTTCTAGAGGCGCTGGCCAATCCCGATTTGCACGTGGTCGTTCAGACGGCCCCCTCGATTCGTGCGGCCTTGGGTGAAGGGTTCGGGTATGCACCCGGAACACCGGTGACCGGCAAGATGGTCACGGCCTGTCGTATGATGGGTTTCGATAAGGTATTTGATACCAACATCGGGGCCGACCTGACGATTGTCGAGGAAGCGACAGAGTTCCTGGCGCGGATCGGGAAGAACGAAAAACTGCCGTTGATCACGTCCTGCTCGCCGGGCTGGATCAATTTCATGGAGCGGTTTTATCCGGAATTGATCCCGAACGCCTCGACCTGCAAATCGCCGATGGGCATGTTGTCGACCCTCTTGAAGACCTATTATGCCGAAAAAGCCGGGATCGATCCCAAGAAAATCTACGTGGTGGCCGTGATGCCCTGCACCGCCAAGAAGTTCGAAGCGGCCCGATCGGAACATCAAACGCCCTGGGGCGTTCCGTATACCGATGCGGTCATGACGACGCGGGAATTCATCTGGTTGGCCAAATGCCTGGGGGTCAATTTCCCGCATTTGGGCGATGGCCAATTCGATTCTCCGCTGGGGGTTTCCTCTGGCGCTGCCGATATTTTTGGTGCGACCGGCGGTGTGATGGAGGCCGCCCTGCGGACGGCGTATGAAAAGGTGACGGGGGAAACCCTGACGAACCTCGATTTCAACCAGGTCCGCGGGGTTTCAGGGGTTAAGGAAACTTCGCTGACTCTCAAGGGCGTGACGATCAACATCGCGGTGGCCAACGGGCTGAACAATGCCAAATATTTGATGAATCGGGTGTTGTCCGGCGAAAAAACCTATCACATCATTGAGATCATGGCTTGCCCCGGCGGGTGTGTGGCCGGTGGCGGCCAGCCTTATCCGCCGCAAGGCATGCATGTGTTGGATCCCGAGTTGGCGCGATTACGAGCCCGGGCCTTGTATGCGATCGATGGGGCCAAGACGTTGCGTAAATCGCACGAAAATCCGGAAATCAAGCAACTGTATGCCGAGTTCCTGGGCGAGCCGAATGGCCACAAATCCCATGAACTATTGCATACCCATTACACGGCTAAAGAACCGCGAGGTGTCCGATGACGAAGACCGTTGAGCCTGTTCTGCCTGCCGACATCGTGGAGTACATCCAGGATTGCCGGAAAAAGGAGCACAACCAGAGTTACCTGATCAGCGTCCTGCAGAAACTGCAACTACGCTCCGGCTACCTGACTCCCGCGCAACTGGACGCCGTGTCGCAGTTGATGCAAATTCCGGCCGCCAAAGTGACGGGGGTGGCGACCTTCTACCACTTCTTCAAGTTTCAACCGCCGGGCAAACATAAGGTCACCGTGTGCATGGGCACGGCCTGTTATGTCCGCGGGGCCGCTAAAGTCCTTGAACGGTTCAAGGAAAGCCTTAAAATCAAAGAAGGTGAGACGACTCCGGATCGCCTGTTTTCCATCGAGTGCGCTCGCTGCTTGGGCGCTTGCGCCCTGGCGCCGGTAGTCGTGGTGGATGAAAAGGTTTACGGTAACGTCAAGCCCGGAGAAGTCCGCAAGATCCTGTCCGATTATCAGTGATATGGGCGGGACCTCTCTGAAAGGAAGCCGACATGGACCATCCCTGCAAAGTGCTGATTGTCGATGACGATCCGGCCTTTGTGGAATCCATTCGCGATTTGCTGGAGGCTTTTGGGTATGAAGTGGCCACCGCCTATGGTGGGGCGGAAGGGGTGGCGCGGGCCCGGGAGTTTCGGCCGGACGTGATGATTTTGGATGTCATGATGAGGACGGAAACCGAGGGATTTGAAACCGCCCGGGCGGTACGTGAAATTCCCGAATTGCAGGGGATGGGCGTGGTGTTGGTTACCGGGGTGACAGCGACCTTGAAACTGCCCCAGGGACTGACGCCGGACGATACGTGGTTGCCGGTTGACCGGGTTTTGGAGAAGCCGATCGATCCCGATCGGTTGATCAAGGAAATTGAGCGAGTAGTGATAAAGAAAAGGGGAGGTCGCGCAGTATGACCGTGAAACGGCGAATTCTGGTGGTAGATGATGATGTCGATTTTGTCGCAGCCAACAAGGCCTTGTTGGAGGCGTCCGATTATGACGTCATGACCGCGCATGACGGGAACGAGGCACTGTCCCTGGCACAGGCCCATCGGCCCGATTTGATTCTGCTCGATGTCATGATGAAAACGGATACCGAGGGGTTCGAGGTGTCCCGCAAGATTCGGGAAATCCCCGACATCAAGCGTATCCCGGTGATTTTGCTCACCGGGATCCGGCGGACGATGAATCTGCCCTTCAAGTTTGAACCGGATGAAGAATGGTTGCCGGTGTCGCGGATACTCGAGAAACCGGTGCAGCCGGAGAAGATGCTCGCCGTCATCAAGGAGGCGCTGGCCTGATGCCCATCGCCGGCACGCCGGATGCGTGCCGTAAAAAAACACAGCCTGCGTCAAGGGTTTCGAAAACCTGCGCACAAGGGCGGAAGATCCATTAAGGTCCACTTCCGCCGCAGGGCGGGGTGGGCCTTTTTGCATATAGGAGACGACCATGAACGAACGACGGATTGGTTTTGTGGGGATTATCATTGAGAACCGGATAGAGGCGGGGGAACGGGTCAACGCGATATTGGCTGCGCATGGGGAGCATATCGTCGCCCGGGTCGGGATTCCTTACCGGGAGCGGGAATGTTGTGTGATTACGCTGGTCGTCGATATGACGACGGATGAATTGGGCGTCTTGACCGGCCAATTAGGCATGATTTCGGGTATTTCGGTTAAATCGGCCCTATCCAAAGCGGATGCCTTGAAAAAAACGAGCGGCTAAAGCGGGAGATTCCGATGGTTCGGACTGAACAGGATTTGTTGGGTAAGCGGGAATTGCCGGCAGCGGCCCCCTGGGGCATTCATACCCTGCGGGCGTCCGAAAACTTTCCGCCTATCCTGGGGCCGGTTCATCCGGCGATGATTCGGGCCCTGATCCGGGTCAAGCGGGCCTGTGCGCGAACCAATGCCGAGCTGGGTTTTCTGGATGCGGAGCGAGCTGCGGCGATCGAGGCCGCTTGTGTGCGATTGCTGGCCGATCCGCCGGCTGACGCCTTCCCGCTCGACGCGCTCCAGGGAGGCGCCGGCACATCGACCCACATGAATCTGAACGAAGTGATTGCCAACCTGGCGCTCGATCATTTGGGCCGCCGGCGGGGGGATTATGCCGGCGTAGATCCCTTCGACCATGTCAATCTTCACCAGTCGACCAACGATGTCTATCCGACGGCGCTGAAAATCGCCGCCTTGGAAGCCGTGCGGGAATTGGGCGGGGTTTGCGCCGGTTTCCAGGGGATTCTGCAACAGCGCGAAAAGGACTTTGCGGCCTGGGTTATTCCCGGGAGCACCGAACGGGTGGATGCCGTGCCGATTACGTTGGGGGCTCAATTCGGATCATTCGCCGAGGCGGTTGCCCGGGACCGTTGGCGGACGGTGAAATGTACCGAACGTCTGCGGACGGTGAACCTGGGCGGGACGGCAGTGGGGACGGGTTTGGCCGCGCCCCGTGAATATATTTTCCGGGTGGTTGAAATCCTGCGCGAGGAGACAGGGCTGGCACTGGCCCGGGGTGAGAATCTGATGGATCAGACCGCAAATACGGATGCGTTTGTCGAGGTGTCCGGGATTCTCAAGGCGTGCGCCTGCAACCTGATGAAAATTGCCGACGACTTGCGGTTGTTGAGCCAGCGGGAATTCATTCGTCTGCCGGCGGTCCAGGCCGGTTCTTCGATCATGCCCGGCAAGGTTAATCCCGTTTTGCTGGAATATGCGATACAGGCGGGACTCAAAATTCAGGCAAACGATCTATTGGTGGCGGACTGCGCGTCGCGGGGATCTCTGCAGATATGTGAATTCCTTCCGTTATTGGGCCATGCCTTGCTGGAATCGCTGATCATCTTAAAAGGGGTGATCGGGTGTTTGACTCCGTTTGTGGGGGGCATTACGGCTCAACCCGAGCGTTGTCGGGTGGCCCTCGATCATAGCCTGGGACTTTTTGCCGTGTGGGTTCCCGAGGTGGGTTATGCCCAAGCCGGGGCGTGGGCGGCTGAATATGTTGCCCATCCCGGCGGGTCGGTGCGCGATTTCCTGGCCCATAAATTGGGAGCGGACCGCGTGGCCGAAGCGTTGACCCCCGAGCGATTGACGGCCTTGGGATATGTGACCGCCAAGAAGGGAGGGCCTTCATGAGTGGCGTATCGCGCGGCGAACGATTACACCTGGCACTGATGGGCCGAACCAATGTCGGCAAATCAACATTCCTGAATTTTTTGGCCGGTCAGGATGTGGCCCTGACCTCGCCGCTACCGGGAACGACGACAGATGTGGTTGAGAAAACCATGGAACTATCCCCTTTAGGTCCGGTGGTTTGGCTGGACACGCCGGGTTTGGAGGATATGACCCAATTGGGGCCGCAAAGAATGGAACGGACCTGGCGGGTTTTTGACCGGGCGGATGTGGTGGTGTTGATCCGCGAGTGGGGAACGGAAACCCCCGCCGAAATCGAGGCCCGGCAGGAGGCGGAAAAGCGAAAAATTCCGGTCGTGACGGTTTACAACAAGGTCGACTTGAATCCGCCACCGACGGGAATTGATGCGTTGGTGTGTTCCTCGCTGGATACGAAATCGCGCGAATCCTTCCTGTCCCACCTCAAGACCGCCGTGCTGGCCGTTTGCCCGGAATCCTTTTTAGATCCGCCCGCCCTAGTCGGCGATTTGTTGCCGGCAGGAGGGTTAATGGTATTGGTGGTGCCGATCGATTTACAGGCTCCCAAGGGCCGGTTGATATTGCCGCAAGTTCAAGCCTTGCGGGACGCTCTGGACCATGATGCCGCCATCCTGGTGGTCAAGGAAAGGGAATATGCATCCGCATTGGACCGGTTAAAGGAGGCGCCTTCCCTGGTGGTTTGCGATTCCCAAGTGGTGTTGAAGATGGTGGCCGACACGCCGGCGGCAGTGCCTTGTACCACCTTCTCAATTCTCATGGCCCGGATGAAAGGCGACTTGGCCCAGTTGGCGGAGGGGGCGGCGGCACTGGATCATTTGCAGTCGGGCGACCGGATTTTGATAGCCGAATCCTGTAGCCATCACGCATTGGAGGATGATATCGGGCGGGTTAAAATTCCCCGTTGGATCCGGCAGTATGCCGGAGTCGCCGTGGAGGTGGACAGTTGTGCGGGACGGGATTTCCCGGACGATCTTCCCCGTTACCGATTGGTGGTTCAATGTGGCGGGTGTATGCATAACCGGCGCACGATGCTGACCCGGATTGAACAATGCCGGGCGGCCGGGGTGCCGATCACCAATTATGGAGTTTGCATCGCCAAAACCCAGGGCGTTTTGCGCAGGGTCTTGTCGCCTTTTCCTTTTGCCCTGTCAGCCTATGAAAAAGCCCTTGCGCGGGCGGAAACGAGAACCGTATGAAAACAACCCTTAAGCCTGATCCCACGGCCGGTGGGCACGCCTCCTTCATTCCTGCGGCGGAGATCGGCCATCTATTGGCCGAGACTCAGGCCCCGGATCCATCGATGATCCGCGATATCCTGGCCAAGGCGCGGGGGAAACAACGATTGGAACTGCGAGAGGCGGCGGCCTTGATCCGGATTCAGGATCCCGAGCAAACGGCGGCGATCTTCGATACGGCGCGGGCTTTGAAACAGGCCGTTTACGGTAATCGGATCGTGCTGTTTGCCCCGTTATATGTCGGGAACGACTGTATCAATGACTGTTCCTATTGCGGATTCAGATCTTCAAATCCCGCGGTCGAACGCGCGACCTTGACGCCGGAGTTGTTGACCGGTGAAGTGGATGCCTTGTTGGCTAAAGGGCACAAACGCCTGATTCTGGTTTTCGGCGAGCATCCTCGCTACAACCCCGATTTTATCGCCGATACCGTTCGCCAGGTTTACGCCCGTCGAGTCGGGAATGGCAATATCCGCCGGGTGAATATCAATGCGGCACCGATGGATGTCGCAGGCTATCGGACCGTCAAGGCGTCCGGGATCGGAACCTATCAGATCTTTCAGGAATCCTATCATGAGGCGACCTACCGGTCGGTCCATCCGCGGGGGCCCAAATCGGATTTCCTGTGGCGCCTTTATGGATTAGACCGGGCGATGGAGGCGGGGATCGATGATGTGGGGATCGGCGCTTTGATGGGGCTCTATGACTGGCGCTTTGAGGTGTTGGGTCTGTTGAGTCACACCCTGCATTTGGAAGAGCGTTTTGGGGTGGGGCCGCATACGATTTCCTTTCCCCGGATCGAACCGGCGGTGGGAACGGTTTTTGCGGATCGCCCGCCGCAGCGGGTTCCTGACGCCGATTTCATGAAACTGGTCGCGATTCTCCGTCTGGCGGTGCCCTACACGGGCCTGATTTTGACGTGCCGCGAATCGATTGAAATGCGCAATGCAATGCTTGAATTCGGGGTTTCCCAGATCGACGGCGGCTCGAACATCGGGATTGGCGCTTATGCGGCCGAAGCCGGTGGGGATGCCTTTGTCCGCAGTCAATTCAAGCTGGGCGACCAGCGGACGCTGGATGAAGTGATTGCCGAATTATGCCGGGCGGAAATGATTCCCTCGTTTTGCACCAGTTGCTACCGGATGGGGCGGACAGGCCAGCATTTCATGGAATTTGCTGTTCCGGGTTTCGTCAAGCAGTTCTGCACGCCCAACGCCGTCTTGACGTTTCTGGAGTACCTGTTGGATTATGCCGGGCCGGAAACCCGCCAGGCTGGTTTTGTCCAGATCGATCGGGAATTGGCACGCATTCCCCCGGGGGCACCCAAGGATCGGTTGATCTCTGCGATGGAACAGATTCGCGCCGGTGAACGGGATTTGTGTTATTGATCCGGTGAACGCGGGAGGGTGGGGCCGCCAGGAATGGATTCCCTTAATCCTGCGGCGTCAATTCTTCCAGAAGGACTTCAGCGGCGCGCTCGGAGGCCCCGCTGGGGCCGAGCATTTCGCGGACGGCAGTGAGTCCTGCGATCATCTCCCGGCGGGCAGGGCTATCCTCGAGCAAAGGGCGGATAGCCGTCAGGAGATTATCCGGATGGGCTTCGGCCTGAAGAAATTCAGGACAGATCCGGCGGTCGGCGATAATGTTGAGCATGCCGATATGGCGAATGTGAACCAGGCGTCGACCCAGCCAGTAGGTCGGCCAGGACATTTTATAAAGAATGACGGTGGGGCAACCCATCAATCCGGATTCCAGGGTGGCGGTCCCCGAGGCGACGAGGGCGGCGGTCGCCGTACGCAAGATGTCGCGGGTCCGATTGCAGACGATTTCCGTACGGGGCGGGAGGCCTCCATGCCGGTTGGCGATAGTTTGCACCCAATCGCCGATTTCCCGGGAGGGTGCAGCGATCAAGACCCCTAATTGAGGTTGGATCGGCAGGAGACGGCGGGCGGTTTCGAGCAAGGGCGGCAGGAGGCGTTGGATTTCATGCCTGCGACTGCCCGGCAGGAGCGCCAGATGGGGGGACCCCGCCCAAGGAAGTTCGGGTGGCGGCTGGGCCAGACCGGCCCGGGCTTCGTCATAGAAAGGATGCCCGACGTAATTCACCTTCAAGTTCGTGTCTTTGAAAACGTCCGGTTCAAAAGGGAAAATAGAAATCAGACGGTCGACGATTTGCGCCATGTGGGGAATCCGACGCCGGTTCCAGGCCCACACCTGGGGACAGATATAATAGATGACCTTTAAGCCCAGCCGGTGGGCCCGTTCGGCGAAGCGCAGGTTAAAGCCGGGATAATCGACCAGCAGGACGGCATCGGGACGGCGCTTACGGGCTTCAGCCAGGAGGTTGAAAAAGACCCGCCGGAAAAAGAACAGGCGTTTGAGAACTTCGGTCAAGCCCATGACGGCCATGTGTCGCGCATCGGTGAGAATCTCCATCCCCTCGGCGCGGAGCGCATCCCCCCCGATGCCGAAACACTCGACGTCCGGGTGATGTTGCTTCAGAGCCCGGATCAGGCGGGCGGCCTGGAGATCCCCCGAGACCTCGCCGGCGACAATCAGGAGGCGGAGCGGGCGGCCGGTCATGAGCCCCCTTCGCGGATATGGCGGCAGATGGCCACCGCCAACTGCAGGGCTTGAGAGGCTTGAACGCCCGAGACCACCGGCTCATGACGGGTCCGGACGCAATCGACGAACGAACTGAGTTCGTTGAGCAGGGGTTCGCCCTTGTCGATGGGAATCTCTTCCGTCTTAATCCCGGTTTCAGTTTTACGGTGCATGATTCCCGTCTGGGCCTGGTAGTCGAGCGAAAGATAAGCATCGGTTTGGAAAACCCGTATTTTTCGGACCCGTTCCATACTGATGCGGCTGGCGCTGATATTGGCGACACATCCCCCCTCGAAAACCAGGCGCACATTGGCAATGTCTTCCGAGGGGCTGAGAACGGGGACCCCGACGGCATGAAATTCCTTCAGGGGTGCCTTGACGAGGTGGAGGATGATTTCAAGGTCATGAATCATCAGGTCCAGGACGACGCTGACCTCAGTCCCTCGGGGATGTAATCCTTCCCGGGGGGGAGGGTAGGGGGCCAGGCGGACCGCCTCGATGAAGCGCGGGCGGTTCAAGAGGGCTTCCAGGTGCGAGAGGACCGGGTTGAACCGCTCGACATGGCCGACCTGGAGAATGAGCTTGCGGTCCCGGGCCAGAGCCACCATCTGTTCGGCATTATCGGTGGTATCGGCGATGGGTTTTTCAACGAGCACGTGCCGATCGCGTTCGAGGAAGAGCCGGGCCACGGCCAGATGATGGTCGGTGGGGACCACGATACTGACGGCCTCGACCGCATCGGCGAGGGCTTCTAGCGAATCAAAGGGGCGGGTCTTATACCGTTGAGCGATTTCCTCCGCCCGGGCGCGGTCGGCATCGTAGACGCCGACGAGGTCGGCCCCGGCGAGCTCGGAATAAACGCGCGCATGCCATTGGCCCAGACTGCCCACACCGGCGACTCCGACCTTGATGTTACGTTCCGGCATGATGCGCTCCCGTTTCCAGCACCACCAGGGCCAGATTCATGGCGTCGGCGGCTTGAATTGTTTTGTCTCGTTCCAATAAGATGGCCCGGCCGGCTTCGATTGCGAGAACTGCGGCCTTGATGTGCTTCAACCCTTTAAGGGTGCGGGGCCCGATAACGGGGATATCGAAACGCATATCGTGATTTTCGCGGGCCACCTTGACGATGACCGCCCCCGGTCCGCCGAGATCGCCGGCCCGCTCAATACACGCATCCGTCCCCTCGAAGGCTTCGACCGCCAGGATGGTGCCCCGTTTGAGGACCACGGTCTGTCCGATTTCGAGGCGACTGGTGGTTTTGGCGATTTTCAGGCCCAATGTGATATCCTGGGTTTCTTCCAGGGTCGGGGCCCGGCGGGTGAGGAGTCCGGCGGCCGGCATTGATTGTTCCATGAACTGGGAGGCCGGCAATAGTTCAATCCCGATTTTTCTAAGGTCCTCGCCGACCGCGCTGAAAATCGTGTCGGCATTCCGGACGGGAAGTCGGGCGAGCAGGTCGAGCAGGGGTTTATCCATCCGGACCGTGAACAGGTGGGTGGGCGTGATTTGTCCGGCCATGACGGCGTGACAGGCGCCGGAGGCGGCGAGCGCCTGGAGCATGGCGCCGTATTGGCCCAGATGGATCCATGCGATGTCGTCGGCGAGCCGGTCCAATTCGGAATCGGACTCTTTTTTAAAGGCGATGACGGAGAGCCGGCGCACCCCCTGATGTTTGGCGGAAGCCGCCAATTCCAAGGGGTACGCGCCGCGACCGGCGATCAAGACCAGATGTTCGGGAATCGATGAACTCATGATCCCCAGCTTAAAAAAACGGAGCTCACAAGGCGAACTCTTTTTCAGCGGCCTTCAGGACCCAGGTCGCCGAACTTGATTTCGCATCCACGTTCGCTCGAGGCATAGATCGAGTCGATCAGCTTCATCACCGTGACGCCTTCGGGGCCGGTGGCTGCGGGCGGTTGTTCGCCGCGGATGGCGGCGACAAAGGCCCGGGCCTGGCACTCGAAAAGGTTGGCATTGGAATCGAATTGCGGGGAGATGTCCGCCGGGCGATTTTCATGCTCGGTAAAGAGCGTGACCGTTTTCCCCTCCGTGATGCGCGTCCCGGCTTTGTCGCCGAGCAGTTCAACATAGCTCTGGTCCTCGACATTGGCGGCCCAGGCGATTTCGAAACTCATGGTGGCCGTCTTTCCGAAGCGGACGAATCCGGTCGAATAGTCCTCGACGTCGAACTTGCCGTCCAGCTTGGCGGGGCCGGCCCACATGCCGACATAGCGATAATCGCCCATGCGGGGGCCGAATTTCGCATAGGTCCGCGCGCTGACATGCGTGGGTTTCCAGAGACCGCTCATCCACATGACCTGATCAAAAAAGTGGACCCCGAGATCGATCATGGGGCCACCGCCGGAGGCCGACTTGGTCGTGAACCAACCGCCGAGTCCGGGGATGCCGCGACGCCGGATGAGGACGGCGCGGATGTGGTAGATCGAACCGAAATAGTTTTTATCGACATATTCCTTGACGATGCGGGCGGCGGGCATCTGGCGGCGGACCATGCCGACCTGGAGGACGGCTCCGGATTTGCGCGAGGCGTTCTGGATGGCTTCCGCCTCGCGGGACTTCATGGCCATGGGTTTTTCGAGCAGGGCGGCTTTTTTCGCCTGGAGGGCGGCGATGGCGACCTCTTTGTGCAGGACATTGCCAACGGCGACGACGACGCCGTCGACATCGCTTTTGACGAGGTCGCGGTAATCGCTGAAATGGGCGGCTTTCGGAAAACGGGCCGCCAGGGCATTGGTTTTTGCGGGGTCGATGTCACTGAGGGCGGCGATTTCAACATCCGGGCCGAGGGCCTGGAATGCATTAACGTGGACATTGCCGATGGCGCCTAATCCGACGATACCGATTTTAACTTTTTTAGACATGGTGAGATCTATTCCTTTCAGTTAAGTAAGCCGGCGTTTTTTCGCAAGAAATCGACTGCTTTACGAATGTCATTAACAGGGTCGGTGCCGACCTCGCGTTCGATGGTGAAGAAAAGATTTTGGAGTTTGGCTTTTTTGATGGCCTCCAGGTAGACGGGGAAATCAACCTGTCCTTCGCCGAGGGGAACTTCGCGGAAATAATCACCCCAATTAGCGGGAACGCCCTGGTTGTCGGCGGGGGGATTATAGAGGAGTTCCGCCTCGAACGGCTTGAGGTTGAGGCCGTCCTTGGCGTGGGTATGGACGATATAGGGGGCGAGGGTGGCGACCGCCTGGGGGATGTTTTCGCTGAGGACCATCTTCAGATTGGCGGGATCGAAATTGACGCCGATGCCTTTCGGCAGGCCGATATCGGCCAGGAAAGCGGCGAGGACTGCGGCCGGTTCCGGCCCGGTCTCAATGGCGAAGGTGGCGCCGATGGAATCGCCGAAGGCGCCGAGTTTTTCGCAGGCGCGGGCAAGGACCGCATGTCGTGGGTGGGCGCGTTGGGCTGGAATAACGCCGATATGAGTGGTGACGACCCGGGTTCCGAGTTCCAATCCGAGTTCCATGACCCGTTTTGAATCCTCGATCCGTTTTGAATTTTCCGCCTCGATTTGGAAGCCGTGGCCGCCAAAATCGGCGCAGAGCGCGGAAATGACCAGACCGTGATCGGCCAGGGCGGTTTTAAGCTGGGCGCGTCGCGGCCCGACCAGTTTGGAAAAGTGGGTGTCGCCCGTGGTGGCATAAATCTGCACGCCGTCGGCGCCCACTTGTGCCGCCGCTTTAAGGCCTTCAAGCCAGCCGAGTCGGAACGATTCAACCATGACGCCGATTTTCATTGGAGAGCCCCCTTGTGCGTGAAAAAACGGTCGATATCTTGGAATTTGGCCCGGTCTCTGTCAACGGTTAAGTTTTCCTTGTCGGGGGATTTTCAAAAGCGAACGGCTGGAGCGAGCAAAAGCGGACAAAGCGTGGAGCGAGCAAAAGCGGACAGCCTGACAAGGAGAAGGCGTTGATAGGGAGAGGGTTGTGAGGGGAAGCAGGAATAGGATCGCCCC
>CAIJXV010000069.1 GCA_903824675.1 uncultured bacterium | reverse complement strand
AGTCTCGCCCTCCAAAGGTCAATCTATACAAGATGGATAACTCTCCCCTGGAGGGCGAGACTCTGGCGAGCCGTGAGCGCAAGGGGTGATACATGCGGTCGCCATTCGCCGATGCGCTCGTAGGCGAGAATTTTGGGGCGGCCGGCGGCCGCCCCCATAACTGGAGACATCGTATTTTAATCAATCGGTTGAAATCAGGTCAGCCTGATCCGATAAATCAGACAGTCCCCGGTATAATCGCCCGGCTCGGTCAGATCCGCATAATTCTTATGCTGGGGATGTTCGGGCAGAAGTAGCACCAACTCGCCCGTTTCCCGATCCTCATATTCCCCGAAATTCGTGTAGCGTCGATCCTCCGGCGCACCCGCCGGTCGATCCTGAATGACTTGTATGCTCCCCTTCAATACCACCGCCCGATCGACGTCGAATTCGGCGATACTCAGGGGATAGCGGGGAGTTTGTCCGAATACCGGACCGGGCAGAATATTGGCGATCAGGTAAGTCTTTCCGGTCCGGCTCGAAACGAAAAATCGATGCACGGACGCCGGGGTCCAAACCGGTGAGCCATCTTCATACGCCAGGGGAACCGGTCGGCTCCAGGTCATCCCGCCGTCGGCTGAAATGGTCGTCATCCGTCGGGAAGGGATTTTCAGCGCCGGATCGCCCTGACAGCGCATCGTCAACATCCATCGATCCTTCGTCAATCGAGCCAACGCCGCCTCGCAACACCCGCCGCACACCTCGGGAAAAGAGACCTCGATCTTTTCGCCAAAGGTCCAGATCAACTCGGACCGTTCGGCGTCCCAATGGGCTTGGGCACAGAGTTCCGTTGAATATAACTCTTTCGCCCGTGCGGATACATCCTCCGACGGCGCCTGGGGATGTTGGATCATAAAGCTCATCAAGATCGTGGCGTCGTCCATCAGCACCGCCTGCCCATCCCCCACCCCGCCCTGCACCCCCACCTCCACACCGGGCGCCCAACGCCGCGCATCATATCCCGGCCGGTGATCGATGATTTGTCGCCACTCCGACCAGGTCCGTCCGCTATCCCGCGAATGCCGGCAGAGGGTGCGATACGTCCGCGAAATCGAGTTACCCAAGCCGAACATTGGCTCGTCCGGCCGATAGGTGTAAATGGAATTCAACTCGACCAGAACATCCGGCCCCGGGAGAAGAAAAAGCCCCAAGGGAAACTGGTGCTCACCGGCTTGACGCATTCCGCCGGGCGCCGAGGTCCACTCCTTCACGACCCTCCAGGACCGCCCATTATCCTCCGCCTGTCGCTGAATCAATTGCCGCGAATAGTAATGCTTCCTGCCCTGTTCATCGAAATGCAAGGCCTCGGCCCGAACGTTATCAATCAAGGTCAGCCCCACCCGTGAAACATATTGGGGCAGGGCATATAGAGAGTCGCCGGGACTCGCCTTCAAATGGACCGCGCGTTTTACGGAAATAGAGTTCATCGTGTTTCCTTTATGCTATACGAAATTTTCCGATGTCGTCACATCGGCCGGAAAAATAGGACCGGAAGATAATTCCTGGAGAAACCTTTTCACCGGCAAAATGCGCAGGGGTCCATCCGTGAGTTCGATGGTGCCGGCATACACCCCGAATCCCATTCCCAAGCTTCTCTTCGCAATCAACGATACGCCAATAATCTGAGTATAGTAACGGCAAATTTGCCGACAGTCTATGCATTTATCCATTAACCAAAAGCGGTTTTATTGGCCGGCAACCGGTTCATTCAGACATGTTTCAGAGGGGGTTTAACCTGATCTTGACTTTCAATCTCTATCCCGGCACCCTTTTCGCCATGAAGCGATATCTTATTAATTTACGGCATTTACCCCGATCAACCCGTTTGCGAAGGATCAACCCTGCCCCTCACTGAACCCGGCCTGCTTTGCGGCTATGATCTGAATGAACTCAAGGCCCGTCTTCAACTTCCCACCATTCAACCTTTTTATCAACGGCTTTACCGGATTACCCGTCAGGCCGCGAAGCCGACCTGTTAACCGATGAACTGCCCTGCCGGGGGTGGCCGCCCCTCCGGCGCCGCACCCGATGCCGATCCGCCCCGGCCCTTCTTCGTCGGTCACGATTGCGGCGTGGCCATTGCCCGCACGTCCGCTTCCCCCGACGCCGTCTGCGTCCAGGTCCAGGCCCAGGGCCGCTCCCACCACATCCTCGATCATACCCATGGCGATGCCGGGCACTTCTCGATCTTTGCCCACGGCGAATATCTCGCCTATGATACCGGTTACTTCAATATGGATGAAACCACCCATAGCGTCGTTCTGGTCGATAACCAACCCCCTTTAAATAACGGCCACAGTATCTATCCCGCGGCCCGCTTTTCGGCCGTGGTCTCCCAACCCGGCTGGATCGATTACCTGCGCGTCGATGCCGCCTCGGCCAAGGGCTGTATCTGGGCCGACCGCCATCTTCTGTTTCTGCGGGGCGAAGGGGATGAGGAATCCTGCCTCCTGGTGTTCGACAATATCAACCGCGACAATGCCAACCATGCTTTTCAATGGCAGCTCCAAGCCAACCTGCACTGCACCATCGAGGTCACCGGCCCGGATGCCGCCTGTGTGTCCGGCAAAAAAAACCGGTTGGATTGCCGGTTCTTTATTCCGTCGCCCGAAGATTTCCCCACCGCACCCCATGCCCTCAAAGTCTTCGCCGATGCCCACCCGCATCGCCAGGTCATCACCGGCCAGCCCGAAACCAATCCCCGGCTCGTGGCCGAGGATTCGGGGCCGGGCTGTCTCCTGCTCTCCGTCATCGTTCCCCGGCGGATCGGCGAGCCCGCGCTTGAAATCATCCGCGAGCCGGCCTACCGCACGTTCAATGTCCGGATTCGTCATCCGCACTACGAGGATCAGATTCTCATTGCGGGCGACCATCGGTTCATCCGGATTCCCGGCCTTAAAACCGCCGCCGAAATCGTCGTAATCCGGCGCCGGCCCGGACAAGCGCCTGAAATCTGGACACCTGACCGGCTCGCAGTCCGTTTCGCACCGGTGTGAGTTCGTTGCGAACCACACACCGGTTCACATTTTTTCGTACATCACCAATTCACTGGTGAGGGCCGTGTCGAGTTCCACGGGAAGACCGTGGAGGAGGAGGTCCTGCCCGGACAGGCGCATCTCTTGGCACCGGTTGTCGAGGGTGACCTTATAGGTCGCGGAACTATCAACCCCCCGGGGGTGGAATCGGTACAGGGAACGGCCACCGGTGAGTTTGAACAACCCCGCATATCCCCGGGACCGATCGGGCGTGGCGTATTCCAAAACACACCAATCGGCCGGTTTGAAAAGGCCGATATCGGGGGTGTGGTGATAGACCACGGGATGCCCTGCCAACACGGGCCGGCAGAACCCCTTGTGTAGACCAATATAGCGACGGGTTTTTTCAAAATACGCAGTGGCCCGATCAGCGTCTTGTGAACCGAAGCCCACATAAATCGGCACGGCAAACAGCGTGACACGCAGGTGGGTATCGAGATCGGCAACCTGATGCGCATGCTGGAGGTGGTTATGATAGTAGACGATCGCTTCCGGCGGAATGAACAGGCTTAATCCGTTGATGGCACGAATACTATAAGGCATCACGCTCCAGTCTGATTCGCAGTGATAATGGAAGCGAGAAAGCATGCCCAGATCGTTGCGGCCGCCACCACACGCGCAATTTTCGAGGCACACATTCGGGCACTCCTTGAGCACGCGATCGTAGGCCGCGTGAACCGCCTCGTTGTGCCGCCAGGCTTCGCTTTCGGCGTACCCGTCCCGGATGGTTTGGCCGCCTTCGCCGGTATTCACATTGTAATCAAGCTTGTAGAAATCGAGTTTGAAATCCCTGACAATTTTGAGGATCGAATCTTCGAAATATTTCACCGCGCCGGGATTGGCAAGGTCCAGTGTCTCGGCGCAGGGCCGCTCATCGTCCGTCTTCAATATCCAGTCCGGATGTTTCGCATACAACTGCGTCTTTTTGGTCATGGCTTCCGCCTCATGCCACAAGCCGAACAGCATGCCCTTCCGGTGCGTATGCTCGCGAAGCCCCTTGATGCCGCCGGGAAGCCAGTCGCCCTCGAACCAGTCGCCGCGACGTTCCCACCAGCGGGCAAAACTGTCGCCATACCATCCGGCATCCACCATAAAGGCTTCAACCCCCATCTCTGCGGCAATATCGATTTCGGTCTTGATCCAATCGCCGGTTTGCTCCACCACGCGGGCGGCAACGGTATACATTTCCCGGCCTGGGGGACGGGGTGGAATCACGCTGGCCCGAAGATGCCCGTGCCAGAGACCGACCGCCTCATCGAACGAGCCGTGCATGGCGCCGAGATGGACTTCCGGGCTGGTGACGGTTTCGCCGCCGGCGATCATGCGCAAGGGCGCGGGCGCCAGCGGCCCGATGCGGAATGAGAGCAGGGATTCATGGCGGTAGGCAAACTCGGCAAAGAAGTTTCCGCCCCATGCCAGCCCCAAAAAGAAAAGTTCGCCGGTGACTTCATTTCGCAGAATGTAATACGGCGATCCCCAGCACCGGCCCGACTGCTTGCGTTCGATGCGGAAGTTCTCCTGTGGCAGGGGTTGCCAAACGAAATCGCCCTCATGGCCCGAATCCTCGCTCACCAGATAGCCGAGCGAAAATTTTGACCGGCCACGCTCCTCGAATGCTGGATTGGCGTTGGTATAATGATATGGCAGGGCGGTATTCGTATTCCAGAGCACACCGGACCAAGGCGAAATGCTGCCAAGCGCGGCGGGTGCCACGCCCGTATTGGTGATTTCCAGATAACGGGCAAACACCGGCGATCCATCAACCCGCGTGACGACCTTGACGTTCACCGCCCGAACCTGATGTTTCAGTTCAACCACGGCCTCCTGTGTGCCAGTGCGCTGCCCCGGACGCCGGGTTGTCCCAACCAGGTCCCAGCGGTTGTGCAGGGACTGCCCGTCAAGCTCCAGTTCAAAAGCGTGCAGGGGACGGCGGAGGGAATCCAACCCCGGCAGGCCGGGAACAACATTCTCGCTATGCACATGGCCGGTGGCCGACCAATAGAGACCGATCCAACGACCGTGCTCGAGGGCTTCCTCACACACCGCAGCCGCCGAAACATAACGAGCCGTAGGCCGCTGGCCAGCGTCGTGAAACGCAATATCGATGGCCGGGGTAACTACCTTGGAAATCGGGCGTTTTCGAGTCATGGGTGGTCAACCTCCAATTAGATTTCAACATATCCTTTCCCTTTTAGGCTCCGCAAGATAAATGACATGGCTTTTTGCGGACGAACCGGTCATTGACAGGGACCCGGCGTTTCATTCATGATTCCGATCCGAATGCGGATAAACCCCTCGAGGATCTCTGCCGATGAAAATCTCAATCGCTTCGTATGCCTTTCACGGTCTGCTCGCGGAAGGCAAAATGGACATCTTCGGGTATCTCGAAACCTGCAAATATCGATATGGATTGGATGCCGCCGATATCTGGAATGGTACGCTGGGTTCCGCCGGCCTCGACGAAGCCCATCTCCGCAAGGTTCGCCAGGCGCTCGATGAGCGCGAATTGATTCTGGCCAACTTCTGCGTCGATGGCGCGCACCTGTGGGAAAATGATCCCGCGGAACGGGAAAAGAATTATCAAAATGCCCTGTCCCATCTTAAGGCGGCCGAGATTCTCGGCGCAAAGACCGTCCGCATCGATATGGGGGGCCAAGGCGAACAACTCACTCCGGAACAGTTTGATTATATTGTCAAACGCTACCGCGAGTATGCCCAACGCGCCCATGACCAGGGCTACCGCGTGGGACCGGAAACCCACTGGGGCCCTTCGTTGACCGTCGAGGTTCAGGATGCGGTGCGAAAGGCGGTCAATCATCCCGGCTATGGCATCCTCCTCCATATCGGCCACTGGAACGGCGGCACCGCCCGGGAAGACCAGGGAGATCGGCTATTGGCGCCCTGGACCTTCCATACCCATGTGGATGCCCGCATCACCGCCACCAGCCTTGAAGAAAAAATGGAAATCCTGCGGGATGCCGGTTATTCGGGCTACTGGGGCATTGAACATCATTCAGCCAAAAATGAATATACCGAGGTGGCCTGGCAGGTGGCCATGGTCCAACGCCAACTCGTTCGTTTCAACCATCCGGCTTAATCTTACCCGGGAAAGGATTGCTCATGAAAGACATTCGCATCGGTATCATCGGCGTCGGTCAAATCGGCAAGAGCCATATCAAAAGTTATTCGCAAATCGTCGGCGCGCAGATCGTAGCGGCGGCGGATGTGAACGCGGCCGAGGTCAAAAGCGTCGCCGCCGAATACAAGATCCCCCATACCTTCACCGATTTCCGCCAACTGCTGGCCCGGGAGGATATCGATTGCGTCGATGTCTGCCTGCACAATAATTTTCACGCTCCGGTAACCCTGGCTGCTCTGCGCGCAGGGAAAAATGTGTATTGCGAAAAACCGATGGCCGGGGCTTACGTCGATGCCAAGGCCATGTTCGATGAAGCGCGTAAACAGAAACGCCTGTTAAGTATCCAGCTCGCCACCCTGTTCTCTCCGGAAACCAAAATCGCGCGCCATCTCATCGCCCAAGGCCGGCTCGGCCGACTCTACCACGCCCGATCCACCGGTTTCCGTCGGCGCGGCCGCCCCTTTGTGGATGGATACGGCACCGCCTCGTTCGTGCAAAAAAAGACTGCTGCTGGCGGCGCCCTCTATGACATGGGCGTCTACCATATCGCCCAGATCCTTTTCCTGCTCAATCTCCCAAAAGTCGAACGGATCAGCGGAAAGACCTACCAGGAAACTGATATGGACCCCCAACGCCGAAAGACCAGCGGCTATGATGTGGAAGAATTGGGACTCGGCTTCGTCAAGTGCGCCGACGGACTGACCCTCGACATCCTTGAATCCTGGGCCATCCATATGAACCCCTTTGACGGCAGTTTCATCGCCGGCTCCCAGGGCGGCATTCGACTCTCCCCCTTCAGTTATCACACCACCTGTGAGGATGTCGTTTCCGACTCAACCTTCGATCTCGGCTCCAGCGATTGGCGTTGGCATCAGCTTCGCGATAAAGAATACGCCTACGATTCCCCCCAGCAACATTGGATCGCGGCCCAACAGGGCGTGGTCGACCTCCTCCCGACAGCCCAGCTCGCGTTGTTGACCCAGTTGATCAGTGAAGGCATCTATCTGTCCGACCGACTCGGCCGTGAGGTCACCGCCCAGGAAGTGCTCGCCCATTCCAAATCAACGGCGGCTAAATTGTAATCGAATCCTGAAGTAGCGCGTCGTTAAAAAATCGGTACACCCAGGGAGCCTCTTCTTATGTTAAATCGAAAAACATATTTCATCCGCGAACGGGTCGGTTTTTTGAAATTGACGGATACCTATGACATTCTCGATCCCACCACCGGGGCCGCCTTGGGAATCGCCCAGGAAAAACCCGGGGTGTTCGTCCTTTTCCTTCGCCTGCTCATCAGCAAATCCATATTGCCCACCCG
Organism: uncultured bacterium; assembly: GCA_903824675.1. Classification (GTDB taxonomy): domain Bacteria; phylum Verrucomicrobiota; class Kiritimatiellia; order CAIKKV01; family CAIJXV01; genus CAIJXV01. Next base: position 12,904 of record CAIJXV010000069.1, on the reverse strand, counting down.
CATCAATGTCTATGCCGGCATCCATCCCGAGGACGACAGCAAACTGCTCTTTGCCATCCGGAGGGGCTACTCTCTCTTTCGATCCCGGGTCGATATTTGCGACCCTTCCGGAAAAGTCATCGGCTGGTTCCAAAGCAAGATCTTTTCGCTCGGCGGCGCTTTCCGGGTCTTCGACGCCGCCGGCAACGAGGTGGCGCTCGTCAAGGGCGACTGGAAAGGCTGGAATTTCCGTCTGCTCGACAAGACCGAAAATGAAATCGGGGCCATCACCAAGAAATGGGCCGGGATCGGCAAGGAATTATTCACCACCGCCGACAATTACATCATTGCCCTGAATGGGGAACCGGCGCCCGCCGTCGCCCTTCTCCTGCTCGCGGCCGGGTTGGCCGTGGATACGGTTTACAAAGAACGAAACTAGCTGAACCCTGATTTTCAAAGCCCGCTTCACAAAGAATCTGCCCCCATGACGATCACCGATAGAGGATTGCTGTGCGGCTATGATTTGAAGGAACTCCAGTCACGTATTCAACTTCCAGGCGTGCAACCATTTTACCAGCGCCTTTACCAGGCCACCCGCGCGGAAGCGGCGGCCGACCTGTCGACCGATGAACTGCCCTGCCGGGGGTGGTGTCACAGCCTGTATTTTACTCCCAGCGTTCTGGAAGCCGGATTCATTTACGCCCTGACCGGCGAAGCCTGGGCCGCCGCGCACGTCGCCCGGCAGGTCGCCAAACTTGAACGGGTTTATGCCGACCCCCCGCATTCGTTCACCCGTGAAATCAAGGATTTTCACGGCAAACCCTCGGCCTATTTTTCCTATGTCCATACCGCTCTCGCGGTGCAACTCTGCCGCCCGGCCCTCGACCCCGCCCTGTTCGCCCGCTTCCTCACCCTGGTCCGGATCGGTTTTCTCGAAGACCGTGGAAATCCCCCCTATTTTTTCACCCACTTCAACGCCGCCCATAACGCCATTGTCACCCACACGATCTCCGCCGCCATCACCGCCCTCGTCCTAGGCGCGGAATCGGGCCATCCGCTGACGGATAGTGTCATCGAATGGGGACGTGACGCCTGCGAAATGCATCTGCGCCTGGGATTCGATGCCCAAGGCGCTTCGTTCGAAGGGCCCATGTATTCCCTCGTCACGTTGGAATGGGTCTTCCTGTATGCCGACCTCTTGCGCCGGCACGGGGGCGAAGATCTCTTTAAGTCCCTCCCTGAACTCGCCGTTCTCCCCCATGCCTTCCGCAACCTCCAGTTGCCCGGCGACATCGGCCTCATCGGATTCAACGATTGTCGCCAACTCATCACCCAAATCCGCATGCCCTGGCTCCTGCTGACCGACCGCCATTTCAATCGTCCCCAGGATCGGCTTTTCTGGCAACAGGCGTATGGTCTTCTGTTTTCCCGGGACGCCGGCCCGGCCCAGACGGATCCGGCCATGAAATTCAGCGATAAGGATGCCGATATTCTGGCCCCCGGCCTCCTCGATCTGCTCTGGTGGGATGGGCAACCCTCCCCTCTGAAACCCACCGATAACCCGCCCTTGCCGCTCTTCATCGGCCAGGGTTGCGGCGTGGCTCTCATGCGCACCTCGTCCTCGCCTGACGCCGTCTGCGTGCAAGTTCAGGCCCAGGGCCGATCCCACCAAATTCTCGATCATACCCATGGCGACGCCGGCCATTTTTCGATCTTTGCCTATGGCGAATATCTCGCGTATGACACCGGTTATTTCAATATGAATGAAACCACCCATAGCGTCGTTTTGGTCGACCACCAACCTCTTATCAAGAATGCCCACAGCATCTATCCCGCGGCCCGGTTTTCGGCTGTCGTCTCCCAGCCCGGATGGATCGACTACCTGCGCGTCGATGCCGCCGCGGCCAAAGGCTGTATCTGGGCCGATCGACATCTCCTCTTCCTCCGGGGCGAAGAGGATGAGGCCTGTCTGTTGATGTTCGATAATATCAACCGCGATCATGCCAGCCACGCCTTTCAATGGCAACTCCAGGCCAATCTCCAGTGTTCCATCGCCGTCACCGGCCCCGATTCCGCCTGTGTATCGGGCCAAAAAGCCCGATTGGATTGCCGCTTCTTTATTCCCCAGCCCGGCGATTTTCCAACCGCCCCCATTCCCTCAAACTTTTCACGGATGCGCATCCGCATCGGCAGGTTATCTCCGGCCAAGCCGAAACCAATCCCCGCCTGGTCGCCGAAAATTCGGGGCCCGGGTGTCTCCTGCTCTCCGTCATCACTCCCCGGCGGCTCGGCGAACCCGCCCTCGAAATCATCCCAGAACCGGCCTATCGCACGTTCAATATCCGGATTCGTCATCCCCATTTCGAGGATCAAGTGCTCGTGGCGGGCGATCATCGGTTCATCCGGATTCCCGGCCTCAAAACCGCCGCCGAAATCGTCGTCATCCGCCGTCGGCCCGGACGCCCCCCGGAAATCTGGACCCCGGATCAACTTCCTGTGCGGGAGTGAATTTCATCAAGCGCTCGTCCCTCCAAGGACCTATCGATAAAAGGAGCCCGATGGAATCTCCTGTGACTTTAAATCTCTCCGATCCCCATCTTTGGCTGGAGGACGTGCTCGGCGAAAAATCCCTCGCCTGGGTGCGAGCCCGAAACGCCGAATCCACAGGTGAACTCACGCCCCGCCCGGGGTTCGAATCGCTTCGCCAGCGCCTGCTCCAAATTTATGATTCGAAAGAGCAAATCCCCTACGTCACCCGGATCGGTTCCCACCTCTACAACTTCTGGCAGGATGACCGACAGGTCCGGGGTCTTTTCCGCCGGACCTCGCTCGAAGAGTACCGTTCAGCCCATCCCCACTGGGAACCCGTACTCGATCTGGATCAACTCTCGGCCGATGAAAAAGAAAACTGGGTTTGGAAAGGGTACCAGCCCTTGTTCCCGACGTATGATCGCTGCTTGATTTCGCTCTCGCGCGGGGGCGCCGATGCGACTGAAGTCCGGGAGTTCGACCTGGTTTTGAAGACGTTTGTCGACGGCGGATTCCGGCTCCCGGAGGCCAAGACGTCCGTCACCTGGCGGGACCGCGACACCCTCTATGTGGGAACGGATTTTGGACCCGGCTCGCTGACCCATTCCGGCTATCCCCGCCAGGTCAAGGAGTGGACCCGCGGGACCCCGCTCTCCGAAGCCACACTCCTTTTTGAAGGCCAACCCGAGGACGTCGCCGTCCGGGCGTCGGTGATCCACGACCGGGGTTACACCTACGCGCGAATCGACCGTTCGCTGACATTTTTCACCAGCGAGATTTACCTGCTGAGCGCCGGGCGCTGGGAGAAAATCGACAAACCTTTGGATGCGACGCTCGGCACGTTTGGCGATCAATGGCTCTTCACCCTGCGCTCGGATTGGACCGTCGGCGGCCAGACGCATCCAGCCGGAGCCCTTTTGTCCGTCCCTGCAGACGAATTCCTTAAAGGAAATAGGGGCTTCGTGCGCTTGTTCGAACCCTCCGAACGCAAGTCACTGGTCGCTGTTACCGGGACGCGGAACCACCTTTTCGTGAACGAATTGGAAAATGTGCGCAACCGGATTTATGTGCTGACCCGAACCGGCCGCGAATGGCATCGTCAACTCCTGCAAACGCCTGGACCGGGAACCGTGGCCGCCTGGGGTGTCGACCCGGATGAATCTAATCACTACTGGTTGGTTGCGACGGACTTTCTGCTGCCTTCCGGTCTTTATCTGGGCACCGTGGGGGAAGGGCCGGCGACCGGACTGAAAAGCTTGCCTCCGTTCTTTAACGCACAGGGTCTCCGGATCGAGCAGTTCGAAGCGGTTTCCCGCGACGGGACCCGCATCCCCTATTTCCAGATCAGCCGCAAACATCTGGCACTGGAGGGACAAAATGCCACCCTGCTGTATGGATACGGCGGATTTGAAGTGTCTTTACTTTCAACCTACGATCCCACGGTCGGTGCGGCTTGGCTCGAATATGGGGGAGTCTATGTCCAGGCCAACATTCGCGGCGGGGGTGAGTTTGGCCCCCTCTGGCATCAGGCGGCCCTCAAACAAAACCGACAGACCGCATATGACGATTTCATCGCCGTGGCGGAAGACCTTATCCGCCGGCGCGTCACGTCCCCGGACCACCTGGGCATCCTGGGCGCATCAAACGGGGGACTGCTGGTGGGAAATATCCTCATCCAACGTCCAGACCTTTTGAACGCCGTTGTCTGTGCCGTCCCCCTGCTGGATATGAAGCGTTATCCGCACCTGTTGGCCGGCGCCAGTTGGATGGGGGAATACGGCGACCCTGACCGGCCGGAGGATTGGGCCTTCTTACAGAGGTACTCCCCCTATCACAACGTGCAAGCCGGCCGGAACTATCCGCAGGTTCTGTTTACAACCTCTACCCGCGATGACCGCGTCCATCCGGGGCATGCACGAAAAATGGCAGCCCGAATGCGGGAACAGGGCCATGTGATTCTTTATTATGAGAATCTGGAGGGGGGACATGGCGGGGCGGCCGACCATCGCCAGAGGGCCTTCATGCGGGCGCTCGAGTTCACTTTTTTGCGCCGACAATTAGGGCTTGAGTCTCCCCCCCCCCATATATTACGATGACCATGCTTTCCAGAAAGACACCGATAGGTGCCCCTTATGAAACCTGCAAAAAGAAATTTCTTTTTACGAGCCGAAGCTCGCCACATTTGGATGGCGGTAACCATTGCGATAACCCTTTTGGCGTATTGGGTTTCGGCCGAGTTTCTCGACCAGTTACATGTGGCCTTTCAGCCCTACACCAACTTCCCGGTGGCTGAAATTTTGACGAACGGGCTATTTATCTGGTTGCTCATTCTTATGTTTTTTGCCTATCGGCAATGGCACCGTTCCCTCCTCCGCGGACGCGCGTTGGAGATCGTCATTTCAAGCATCAGCCCCGACGTCCTGATTGTCGTCTCGCCCGACCGCCGTGTTTCATTGTGCAACGTGGGCGTAAAGAACATGTTCGGCTACGAACCAGCCGAGGTCATCGGCCAGACCACCGATCTGCTCTACTTCGATCGCCGGGTGGGCAACAACCCCACCGAAATCCACGACAGCCTGCAACGCATCGGTTTTCACATCGGCACGGCGCGGGGCCGGCGACGCGACGGCGAAATTTTTCCGCTGGAAATCATCACCGGCAACCTTCGGGGTGGACCTGGCGCCGTGGTGCTGTTGCGCGATATCACCGAGCGAAAGCGCATGGAGGAGCAGTTGGTCCGCACGCGCGATGAAGCCAAGCAGGCCAATCAGGCCAAAAGCCGGGCCTTGACGCAATTGGAAGAGAACTTCCGCAAGTTACAGGAGTTGGAAGAACTGCGCGACAACCTCACCTATATGATCGTCCATGACCTCAAGTCGCCACTGGCGACCGTGGGCGGGCTGCTCTCCATTCTGGGTGAACAGGTAACCGAAAAGCTGGATGTCGACCAGAAGAACTACCTCGCCGAATGCGCGTTGCTGATCCGGCGGCTTCAAGACATGACCCTATCGGTGCTGGATGTCGGACGGCTGGAACAGGGCCAATTGTCCATCGCCATGGCGCCGTGCAACCTGGAGAATCTCGTCCGGGAGGCCGAGCGCATGGTGCGGTTGGATCTGCAGGGGGCAACCGTAACCCTGACCCCTGACGCACTTCCCGTGGTGGCCGCCTGTGACGCCGAGATCATTCGGCGAGTGCTGGTCAACCTCCTCGACAACGCGTTAAAGTTCACCCCGCCCGGCGGTGACGTCCGCGTGCGACTGGGGCGCAAGGACGGATTCGCAACCGTCGAAGTCATCGATGCCGGACCGGGTATTCCGCAACAGCACCAGCAACGCGTTTTCGAACGTTTTGCCGTAATCGAGGCGAAACGGTATTCGACCGGGCTGGGTCTGACGTTTTGTAAATTGGCGGTGGAAGCGCATGGGGGACGGATCAGCGTCGAGAGCCCGGCGGAATTGTGGAAGCAGGAGAAGCCGGGCATTCAGGGCACAGCCATCCGCTTCACCCTCCCCTTGGCGCTATAATGAATCAGACAGATATTGTATTTTGGGATCGTTTGGTTAAAATATAGACATGAATAAGAAAGAACCGGTGCCAGAGCATGCCGTAATTCGACTTCCGTTGAATTACATCGCCTTCTGGCAGGCCATGACCTTTTTCATGTTGATCTGTGCCGTGTGGGCGTGCGAGGAGTTTGGACTTCTACACGATGGCCCCCCTGATTTCAAACGCGCCGCCTTGCTGACCCTGGTCTTGATCCTGGGCGGAATCATCATCGTCGCCCATAGTTATCTCCAGGAACGAAAAGCCCTGCATGGACTGCTCACCATCTGTTCCTATTGCCGCAAGGTGAGAATCGACGAAAATGCCTGGACGCAAATTGAACAGTTCGTGGTCGACCACAGCAGCGCGGATTTTACCCACGGGGTGTGCCCGGGATGCTACCAGAGATTGACCGCCGAAATGGCGAGCAAAGCGAATGCCGACCGCGGTCCCTTAACCTGACACCAACGGGGATCGGCCCGGACGGATATTGAGTTTGTCCATTCTGTATTTTAAAATCCGGCGAGTCGTGCCCAGTCTTTCGGCCGCCCGCGTTTGAACCCCGCCCGCCTCGGTCAAGGCCTCGAGAATCAATTCGCGTTCCTGGGCGTGAACGATCTCCTGCAAAGACCGGCCGGCTCCGGATGGTTTTTCGGCGGGCGCCGGCCGTTCCGGTTCAGGGGCGACCGACGCACCGGAGTGAAACTCTTCCGGCAGGGCTTCACTGCCGATCCGGCGTTGAAGGCCATGCAACACCAGCATGCGCTCGACGATATTCCGCAATTCACGCACATTGCCGGGCCAGGCATAGCGGACGAGCAAGTCCATGGTTTCCGGCGCAAAATCCTCCGCCTCCACATGCATGGTCCGTTTAAAAAATTGAAGGAAGTAGTGCGCCAGGGCGGGAATGTCATCCGCGCGTTCGCGCAAAGGGGGGAGAAAGACCGGGACCACATTCAACCGGTAAAACAAATCGTCCCGAAAGCGCCGTGCCTTGACTTCCGCAGCCAGATCCCGGGTGGTGGCGGCGATGATCCGCGCCTCGGTATGGATCACCTGGGTGCCGCCAATGCGCATATATTCCCGTTCCTGTAGAACGCGCAGGAGCTTGACTTGAATGGCCAACGACATCTCGCTGACTTCATCAAAGAACAGGGTGCCGGCCCCCGCCAAGTCAAAGCGGCCCAAATGACGCGACTCCGCATGAGTGAAGGCGCCTTTTTCATAACCGAATAATTCACTTTCAATCAGCGATTCCGGCAGGGCGGCACAATGAACCGCCACAAACGGTTCTTCGTGCCGGGCACTGAGTTTATGCAATCGGCGGGCCATCAATTCCTTGCCGGTACCGCTGGCGCCGCAGATCAAAACCGTGGCATCCGTTTTAGCCGCACGCTGAATATCCTCCAAAGCTTTTTCAAAAAGATCCGACTGGCCCACCATGCCGTCCACCGGGAATTCACGGGCCACATCGTTTTGCAACAGTTCGACTTTCCGGCGCAACACGCTGTTTTCGAGGGCCCGGGCGACAATGCGCCGGATTTCAGCCACATCAAAGGGCTTGGTCACATAATCACTCGCGCCGGCCTTGATGGCCTCGACCACTGGCCGCAGGGACATGGAGGCACTGATCATGATAAACGGGATGTCCTGATAAAGATTCTGGACCTCTTTTAACAGGGTCAACCCGTCCTTTTCAGGCATGATCACATCCAGCAAAACGACATCGATCCGTTGGGTGGCCAACATCGTTATCGCCACGGCGGCACTCTCGGCCAGAATCACCTGGTAATCCTTGGAGAACACCATTTTGAGCGATTCCCGACTCCCCACCTCGTCATCCACGATCAAGATCTTTTTCATGGTTGCCCCACCCCGGTGGCGCGCAACGGAATTTGGAGCGTGATGGTGGTGCCCGTCGTATCAGACCGGATCTCCACCCGCCCGTTATGATCGACCAGGGTCCGCTTGACGATCGGCAACCCCAGACCCAATCCGCGGGCCTTGGTCGTACAGAAGGGCGAAAACACCTTGTCCACCAGGGGTTGCGGTATCCCGTGTCCGTTATCCGTGACCGCAATGACTAACCGGGCATGGATCGTGGCTTCATGCACGACGCTGGCATTGATTCGGATTTGGGGGGCCGATTGGCCATCCAGGGCTTCAACGGCATTCCGGAGGAGGTGGGCAAAACTTTCAACCAGGGTTTTTTCATCTCCCCAGAGCGGAGGCAGTTCGTCGGGGATTTCGAGAATGATTTGAATCGGGGAGGGCTCGGCGGGCGGCAGAACAAGAGCCACGCTTTTGGCCACCAGTGGAGCGAGGGCCAGGGCCTTGAATTGTAATTCGGGACGATGGGCAAAGTCATTGATCTGATCGATGATGGCATTGAGGCGATCCACCTCGCCGGATACCAAGGTTCGGAATTCGTTTTGAAATTCGGGATCCTGATACCGCTCCGGTAGTAATTGAGCGAAGGTTTTGATCGCGACCAGAGGATTGCGAATTTCATGGGAAAGAGCGGCCGCCAACTCGTTCCAGAAAACGGTGCGCTCCAGTTCCTCCTGTTTTTCATTCAGGATCCGTTCCCGGGTCAGGTCATGAATAAAGGCCACCGCCCCCAGGCCGGTGGCGCCGTTCATCAGTCGCTTGGTCCGGGCCGAGAAACACTGCTGGGTGGGTTGATCGGTCCATTCCTGCGGGGCGGGTTCCATCTCGCTGTTCAGAGTCCGGTGAAGCATATCCGCCAGGCGGCTCCCCAATTTCTCCACCGGCTGGCTCATGACTTGAGTGAGTTCCAGCCCGAGTATTTTTTCCGCGCTGTCATTCACCCATCGGATCTGCCCATCCGCGCTGGTCAGGATAATTCCCGCAGAAAGGGAATGGAGCAAGGTTTCCGTCAGCGTGTGCTGGAACGCGAGATCGTCATAGAGCGTGGCATTTTCAATCGCCACGGCGGCTTGCTCGGCAAACACCATGATATCCAACAGATCCGCCGCATCAAAGGCCAGACCGGTGGACCGCTGCCCGATAAACAGCCAGCCCATGAACATCCGGCGACCTTGCAAGGGCACGATCAATTCCGCCCCCATCGAATCCAAGGCCCGCCGGAGCATCATCTGATCTTCGCTCGTGCGCAGTTGCGACAGACCGGAGCGGGCCACCAGATGCGCGTTTTGCTCCAGCCACCGGACCAGCGACGCATCCGGTTCGAATTCCAGTGCGCGGACTTCATCTCGAACCCCAAACGCGATTTTTAGTTTGAACACCCCACGCTCCGTCCCCCGGGCGAAGAGTCCGGCCCGCAAGACCATGCCGGACCGGACCACGCTGTCCACAATATCCGCGATGAGATCATCTGCCCGGCCGGAATGACGCAAGGCGGGGAGTTGCAGGCGCATCGTCGCCGTTGCAGGGGCCCGGGCCGGGGTCAGGGAATCTTGCAGTCTCCCGGATTCGGCCCGGGTGTCACGCAGCAGGCGGATCTCCTCGGTCAGCCGGATATAGTCCAGGCTGCGTTGGATCATTGCCTGCAATCGTCGACCGTCAAATTCGAGATCTTCGACGGCATACACCCCGAGCGCCTCGGCCTCAAGGAGGGGATCGGATCGGGACACGCCCAAGGCCAGGATCAAAGTCCGCGGCCAGTCAGTATGGAGCCGGGGCACCAAGTCATGAAGATCAATGCCGCGCACATCCAGGAGGATCAACGCCGGATCCGAGACCGCCAGTTGGGTATCCAGCTCATTCGTCTTTCGCAAGACCTGCAATCCGGTCAGGGTTCCCACATACGCTTTCACCCGTTGCACCAACTCGTCATCCCGCGTCAAGAGAAGGCAGGGGATCTTCGGCGTCATGGGGGACCTTCTTTCGGCAATAGAGGAAAATCGATGATCATCGCGGTCCCGTTCCCCACCTTGCTGTCGACATTAATGATGCAATGGTGCTCCTGGATGATGCCATGCGCCACCGAAAGCCCCAGTCCGGATCCGTGGCTTTTCGTGGTGAAGAACGGGTCAAAAATCCGGGAGATATCCTCGGCTTTGATACCGATCCCGGTGTCGCGAATCTCCACCCGCAGGTGGTGGGGCACGAGGCGGGAAACAATCGACAGGCGCCCGCCGCCGATCGTCATGGCTTCCAAGGCATTGAGATAAAAATTAACAAATGCCTGGCTCAACAAGCCGGCATCGCCGTTAATCAGGTCGTGCCCGGCGGACAGATCCGTCGTCACGGCCACATGTCCTTGTTCCAATCTTTGGTAAACCAGTTTCACTGAATTACGAATGACGTCATGCAAATGGATGGGAGCCAGGTCCGTCTTAACGGGCCGCGCAAAATTGAGCAGTTGGTTGACAATCCGATCGATGCGTTGCACTTCCTGATTCACCAGTTCCAGAAAGTTTTCACGGAAGTCACTATCCTGGTAGCGTTCGGGCAGGAGCTGAGTGAACGTTTTGATCGTGACGAGCGGGTTTTTGATTTCATGCGCCATGCCGGCCGAAATCGTTCCGAGCGCCGCCAGCCGATCGGCCCGGCGCAATTGTTGTTCCAATTCATGGAGCGCCGTAATGTCATGAAAAACAACCAACACGCCCAGGGGTTGTCCGGCGTGGCTGTGAAACAGGGAACTGTCGACCCGGATACTTCGGGCGACCTGGGGAAATTGCACATCCAATTCGCGATTGCGCTGTTCGCGTCCAGTGTTGAAGGTCTCTTCGATGATGGCGACCAACGGCGGCGGCAGGATCTTAATGGATCCGTCTTTGGCTTCCTCCACCGAAATCCCGGTGATCTGCTGGCCTTCCCGATTGAGCACGGTGATATTCCGGTCATTATCGACCGCGACGACGCCACTGGCCAGATGATCCAGCAGGATGTCATTGTAAATCTTTCCATTTTGCACCTGGGTATAAAGACGGGAATTTTCCAGGGCAATCGCCAATTGATCGCACAGCAACTGCAGGGTCCGCTGCTCCAGGATGCCATAGATCCTTCCCCCAAAGCGCGGGGCAAGTAACATCACGCCCTCAACCCGGTTCTTAGAGTGGATCCCCACGGCGATTTCGGCATGTAAATTTTCCAGGCGGGCACGGGCATTGACCAGGGCCGGGCGCGGGATATACCGTTGAATCAGTTGCACCACCAGCGGGTCCTTGCTTTCCTGCAACACCGTGATGATGGAATCGTCGGCCGGAATCCGGAGGCTGTCTCCAGACTCCCCCTGGGGATAGCGCTGAATAAAATGATCCCCTTCGGCCAGCACGATCACGACCCGGACGGTGCCCATCGATTGGCTCACCAGATCGGCAAAACCGCGCAATAAATCATCCAGCGTACTGATGGAACTCAACAGCCGGTTCGCGTGTTCGACGACGACCTGGGTATCCATCGTCTGCACATTCAACAACATGCGCGTGGACACCTTCCGCAGAAACCCATACACCGGGGTCAGCGAAAACGTCATCGCCAGGGCCGCCAGAAGATGGGCCAGCATCAGCGCCCGGGAGGTCACGTGCGCTAACACCGTCTTGGCAAAAAACCAGACCAGAGAATACAGGAGGACGAGATACAGGATCAACAGGCAGGACGAAATCATCCGGGTCAGGAAATGCGGCATATCCATGATCCGGCGGGTGGCGATGCCATAGGCCACCACCCCATCGAACAAAATGACCGACACCGGCATGAAGGCCATGATTTCAAAACTGGCGCCGAACAGCGGGATCACAATGACCACCAGTGTACAAAAAATACCGACACTGTACCCGAGGCAGGTAAATTGCAATTCCGTGCGTTGAATGCCCAGCAATTTACGGGAATAAAAAACTGAGAGACCGACCAGCCACATGAGCATGAATAAAATAGAGACGGCGTAGAAACCGAAACCCGGACCATAAACCGGCAACGCGACATGATGTGGGGCTACCGCCAAAACCGCTGTTTTTAAAAAGAACGGCGTCTGGCAAAGCCCGAGGTTGAACAGGAACCCGATGATCCACCACCGGGATTTGGTCATGATCCGGCTCCAGGGCGCCTCCGGATGGATGATGGCCAGACGGAGCAGATTGGCGGCAACCGGCACGGAAGCGGCAATCGCCGAAGCCTGTCGGATCCAGAACATGGCCGCTTCCACACTGCTCGGTCGCGACCCCATGCCCAGGCAGGCCAGCCAGGCACCCATCGAAATGGAAAACAACAGGAAGCATTGATTGACCAGGCGGCGACGTTGCACAAAATAAACCAGCACACCAAAGAACAGGTTAACGATGAAGGCGAAGACGATTAGAAGGGAAAACTCATTCATGAGTCGGCCGCCGTTTCAACCACCAGGGAACTGTTGGCGCCTCCCAAGCCGTGAACATTGACCAGCGCACATTGGCGGCGACCAAAGCCAGTTGTGTCTGGCGTGCCAGTCGGCTCGGTTTGAACTGATTTTGAAAATAATCTGTAAAATTAAAGTCTTTGACCACGCCGGCAATTTTGACGGAATACTCTTGGGTGTCAAAATGGGTGATGAAATCAATGGCGCTTTCGCCTGCGAGTAAAGAATTCCAGAACGCCTGCTTGCCAATACCGTTAGCCGCAACAATACCCAGACCCGTAATAACAATTCGTCGTCGTGGTTTCATCACTCTGCCAGCATTAGTTCACAATTGTACAAATCAAACCCTTAATGTTCAAATTCGTTCACAAGAAAAATAAGCGTGGTGAATTGACAAACTAACTGCGACCCCCTATGGGCGGAAGGGGCGCATTTAGTTTGCCAAGGGTGTAGGGCGCATTCAGTCTGCCAATTGGTTTGGTCGGAGGGGAGAGTGGGGGAGGACGGATTGCCAGTCGGTACATT
>CAIJXV010000068.1 GCA_903824675.1 uncultured bacterium | reverse complement strand
TTCGATCAAGAGGGACGGTTGCGCCGTCGCCCGGACTCCGGCGACTTTAAGTTCGTCGGGGGAAACGATGGCCATGCGCGAGGAAAGATTAAATACCTGCGTTGTATACTTGCCATAATAATACCCCGCGCCCGTCACCGGTTGATCCAAAGTATAAAGGACATTCGCATAGACCCAGAGCGGCTTGTCGAGGGTCAGCAGGGGTAATTCCGCGCTCCAGGTATTTCCGTTCCGAATCGCCTTGGCACAATGCCAGAACCGGTTCATCGTGTGATTCATGCCGTGCTTGAGTCCCTGCATACGCCCTTGCTGGGTATAGTAGATATCCACCGATTGAATCGCTCTGGACGCATCCGGCGTCACGGTAAAGCACGGCACAGCGTTGGTCGTCTTTAATTCCAATTTCGTGGTCGGCGTCGCGGGCCATTGGAAATTTCCTTTCAGGTACTTGTCGAACCACAGCTGGGTCGCGACCTCAAATTCTGCCCGGTCCTGATGGTTGCCGTGGGCTGAACAGGTAACCCGCCAATCCTTGCTGTGGATTTCGGTGAGCGCCGTTTGCAGGTCATCGATTTGCCCGTGGAAATCGTTGGCTGGACTCAGGAAAATAATCGGACAGGTAATGTGGGACAGGGAAACGCCATCATCGATGGGCGAGGGAGGAACGGAGGGCTCCGACCGCGCACTCACCCCGCCACACGAGGGGGCGGCGGCTTTCACCCGGGGATCGGCGGCGGCCGTCATGACGGTGAGCTTGCCGCCCATGGAATGGCCGTAAACGCCCAGCTTCGACCCGTCAACTTCAGGTTGCTGCTCAAGAAAGGTCAACGCCCGGCGGGCACCAATTTCCCACATGAACCAGGAGGAGTTACGCGGCGAGTCGGCGCCGTCATCCAGCGTCCATTCCGGATAGACCGCAGGGGGGCGATTTTTGCGTTCCACAGCATGATACCCTATGAATCCTTTCCAGTCGGTCGTCAGCTTGTAGGCGGGATCATTCGTTTTCCCCTCGATGAAAAGGTTGACGATATCGCTGTCCACTCCGTATCCCGGGGCGCTTATCCGTCCGGCCCACGCGAGGGAGATCGTGGCATAGCCCCGCTTCGCGTTGGTGAGCGGCGCCTTATAATCCGCGTATTGGCCACCGCCATGAATCTGCACCAGAGCGGGAAGGTGTTTGCCGCCCTTGGGAAAGCCGTAAATGGCGGCCATCATGACTTTGTGGCCTTTAAAAATCCCAACCTGATAACGGACGATGCGGAGCACCACCCCGTCCTCCTCCCACTCCTTTAAAATCTCAGTTTCCAGGGGTTCTTTGCGGGGGTCATAGCCGGCCCACAGAGCCTCGAACGTTTGCGGAGCCTTGCCATCCACCAGCGGAGGCAGGGATTCCCCGGCGCCGAAGAGAAGATTGGTCGCAAACAGAACCGGGAGAATAATTTGGCTAACAGATTTTGTATTCATTTTAGTACCTCCATGCAGAACAGATTCGGCTTTCTCTAATGCGACTACTTTTGAAGATTCCAGACACAGGAATCTGTGACGGTCGCCGAACTGGCGGCAGCGAGTCCGGTGACTTCGATGCGATTGTCACCGGGCTTGAGGGCGACGGCCGGCCAGATCACTGTAGCGTGGGTATCCGGCTTGGATTTGCCGATGACCTTTCCGTTAACCTTCAACTCGACCTCGGGGCAATTACTGAACACCTTGATGTCAGTGGTGGCCCGGGTGCGGAGCGTGGCCCGGCGGGAGGTCAGGTACACCATCGGCTCAGTCGTCCAGTTAGCCTTGTAGAAGAAAAAGGCATCCTTGCGGAACCGGCGATCATGAGTGACCAGGCCCTTGTCATTAAGAAAGCGGATATTGCCCTCATCACGGCCGGTCACCGCAAAGTCGAACATCAGCCAGACAAAGGTGCCCCAGAGCTGCTTTGGGTTGGCCTTGATCTGAGCCCAATCCTTTTCATGCACAAAGGTCTGCCATTCCTCGGAGTGGAAGGGGGCGGACGTCGGGGAGGGCTTGTTCGGTACGCCCTCTTCGTGGTGGGCGATGTTGCCGCCCGCCCCGTATTCACTGATGCCGACGCGCTTGCCGACCTCTTCATAGCGCTTGTCGAGGATGGCCTTCAGATCCACCGGATTGGCCGGATCCACTTTGGCGTACCAGCCCGGGTACATGTTATAGGCGATGTGATCGGGGATTTTGTTAAAACTGCCGGCCCGGTCGGAGGCGCCGACCACGATGCGGCGCGGATCGAGTTCTCGGATGATGGCATGCAGGCGGACCAGCTCGGGGTCGCTGGGCGGGAGGAAGGCCGGGGAATTGCCGATTTCGTTAAACATCCCCCACCAGATGACGCTCGGGTGGTTGTAGAGCTGATGCACCATCTCGCGCAGATAGTTCTCGCTGTTGGCCCAGAACTCGCGGGCGGCGCGCAGTTCGTCCACCAGCGAAATCTCGTCCCACACGAGAAAGCCTTCGCGGTCGGTGATCCGGTGCCAGGATTCGCTCTGCGGGTAGTGAGCATTGCGGACGGCCGTAACACCCATCTCACGCATGAAGCTGGCGTCGAGCTCCTCGTCGGCAACGGACAGCGCCCAGCCCTGGTTGCGCTTGTCCTGATGGCGATTCACTCCGTAGACGGGATAAGGCTTGCCGTTCAGCAGAAACCCCTGCTCCTCGGTGATGGCGGCGGTGCGCAGGCCGAGGGACTGCACCATCTGATCAACCTGCCGCCCCTTCACATGCACATTCACCGTGACAGTGTAAAGGTACGGATCTTTACGACCCTGCCAGCGCCGCGGAGAGGCAATCGTGAGCGTTTGGGTCACGGACTCCGTGCGCGAAAGCGGAACGGCAAACGTCTCGGTTGACTGAGCCACCGACAGGCCGGCCGCGTCCGTGATCTCTGTCTTCAGGGTGACTGGCGTCGACTCACCTTTCTTTCCATGACGGTTCCCGTTAGAGACGACAGTCCGCACCGCAACGGTGGCCGCCTGATCGTCGAGCGCGGTCGTGGTCAGGTAAACGCCGGGAGAGGCGTAATCGAGAGGCGACACGCAGACCCGATCAGTGACGATCAGCTCCACCTGACGATAGAGGCCGCCGAAGAGGTTGAAATCCCCCTTGAGCGGCGGAAGATCCTCGCGATGGGTGTTATCCACCTGGATCCGGAGCTCGTTCGCCTCGCCATAGTTAAGGTAGTCGGTAAGTTCGTAGGCGAAGGCGGT
The DNA here is from genome assembly GCA_903824675.1 of uncultured bacterium. GTDB lineage: Bacteria > Verrucomicrobiota > Kiritimatiellia > CAIKKV01 > CAIJXV01 > CAIJXV01. Next base: position 2,422 of record CAIJXV010000068.1, on the reverse strand, counting down.
GAATCCGCCGCGATGCTCGCCGAGCAGCTTTTTGTTAACATAGGTGCGGGCCACAGTGCTGGCGGCGCCAACGCGAAGGAACACCCGTTTCGTGCCCTTCCAGTCGGCGGGGATAGCGAGGGTTCGCTCATACCAGCAAGCGCCCCGGTAGTAGTTGTTTTTCAGGTGCGGATCGAGCTGCTTAGGCAGGCCATAGGTACGCTCACGAAAGGCACGCAGGGCCTCCTCCGGGCTCTCGGGGATGGGACTGATGTCCGTCGGACCGGACTGACCATCTTGCGCGTTCCAGGTGTGCGGCACGGTGATTGAACCCCAGCCGGAGCTCGAATCGGCGATGTCGGCATTCTGGCGAATGAAACGCCAGTCTGCCGTCAGCGGCTGAACGAGGCGCACCGTGGCGCCCGGCGCGGCAAGCGCGTCCTGGCCTGTCAAGCCAGCGGCAAGGCTGGTGACGACCACACAGGCCAACGAAAGCAGACGAATCAAACTTCCCGTCATACAATTTCTCATGTGCAACCCTTTCTCCCTGAGCACGACGTTCTCTTGAGAAAATACCATTCCCGCCCAAGCGCGCCCATCCTCATTTTACAGGACAACAGGCAACCGCTGAGGACTGGCTGTCGCTGGAGCCGGCGGTCTCAGCCGGTAACAGGCTCTACCGGCCGGGGACGGCCGGCTCCAGTGCCTGCGACCTTATTGCTTCTGCGCCAAGATCGGCGACAGCGCATCAGCCCATACTTGATAGCCTTTGTCCGTCAAGTGGCAGAAATCAAACGAAACATCGCGCGAAAGCGTACCATCGGGATTGCACAATTTGGGACCCAGATCAATAACGATAATACCCGGAACGTTCCCGAATTCGACCGCAAGCAGCTTATTGACCTCATTGATCAGTTTGCGACGCGGATGATCCGGTTTCGCTTCGCGGGGAAAGACCGACATCAGGATAATACGGGCGTCCGGCAGCTTTGCCCTGATACGCATCACACAGGCCTGAATGCCCTCCGTAATTTCCGCAGCGGTATTCTGACGCGCCTTCTTCGTTCCAGAGGTGTTATTGGTACCGATGTGCAGCACCACGGCACGAGGCTTGATGCCGTCAAGTTCACCATGATCAATGCGCCACAGGACATTCTGCGTACGATCCCAGCCAAAACCCAGATTGAGCGTTCTGATACTGCCAAACACCTTATCCATCGTATTGGTTCTGGCATGCCTGAAACTGGCGATGGGTTGCCCTCTCCAACCATGGGTAATCGAATCACCGATGAAGACCACCTCGGGATTGACCTGCTTTCCGAGCTTGATGATTTCATTATGCCGACCCAACCAGTCGTAGCCGTTTTCCTCCAGCTTTGAGACGGGGACGACGGCCGTGTTGGCCGGTTCATCCACCATCGGTTTATCTCCGGTCAATCGATCCGACTCGGACTCAATGGCCTTCACCACTTTCACTTCGCCATTAACCCGAACCCTGACTTCTTTGGATTCTGCAGACGTGATGTGATAACGGGTGACTCTTCCATCCGTCCATTCGATATCCACCGTGAATCCGCCACGGGCACGAAGACCTTTGACGCTGCCATTGGCCCAGACTTTGGGCAGGGCCGGGAGCAGGTGGATTTCATCGAGATGGCTTTGAATGAGCATCTCGCACACCCCGGCGGTGTAACCGAAGTTGCCATCGATCTGGAACGGCGGGTGAGCACAGAGCAGGTTTTGATAAACGCCGCCATCGCTCATGCTCGGCTTTGGGGATTTGATCAAATTCAGCAAATTGACAATAAGTTTATAAGCGCGATCCCCATCCTGGAGCCGGGCCCACAGGTTGATCTTGTTGGCGGTGCTCCAACCGGTGGCCACATCGCCGCGGGCGTTCATCGAAACCCTTGCCGCTTCAGCCAGTTGCGGAGTTTTGGCCGGGGAAATTTGCCGACCGGGGAAAAGGGCTATCATGTGTGAAAGGTGGCGGTGTTTATTCGACGGGTCATCCTGGGTGATCATCCACTCCCGTAACTGCCCCCATTTGCCGATTTTAGGGGGCAAAAGTTGCGCTTGTTTCTCGATCAACACCTTCCTCAGTTCGGCATCCACGCCCAACACCGTAGAAGCTTCAATGGTGTTGTTGAAAAGCTCCCACACTTGCTGTTGATCAAAGGAGATTCCCATTTCAACCGGGCCATGTTCAGGACTGATGCCTTCAGGGGTAACCAGGGTGCCGTCGGGTTGGGCAATAAGACTGGCCAGCCAATAGTCGCACACTTCTTTCATGGCCGGGTAGGCCCGGTTGCGCAGGTAGTCCTTGTCACCGGTAAACCGGTAGTGGTCATAGCTGTTTTGCAGGAGCCAGGCGCTGGCACCGGGTATCCATTTCCAACTGCAGCCGCCAAACAGACCGAACTCGCCGCGTACAAGCCAGCCC
>CAIJXV010000067.1 GCA_903824675.1 uncultured bacterium | reverse complement strand
CGGCTGGTCCTTCTCTCCCAAGCCAGCCCGTAGTACAGCCGGGCGTATCGCACGGCTGATCCCTCTCTCCCAGGCCAGCCCGTAGTACAGCCGGGCGTATCGCACGGCTGATCCTTCTCTCCCAAGCCAGCCCGTAGTACAGCCGGGCGTATCGCACGGCTGATCCTTCTCTCCCAAGCCAGCCCGTAGTACAGCCGGGCGTATCGTACGGCTGATCCTTCTCTCCCAAGCCAGCCCGTAGGTCTGGCTTTACTTCTCGCGATGAACTTGATTACAACAGACGGTCGGGCAGGGTCCGGCCCAGCCGTTCCCGACACAGATCGGTGATCATTCGTCCCTGGGCAGTGCGCTTGAGATAACCTTCCTGAATCAGGAACGGTTCGTAAACTTCTTCGATCGTATCCGATTCCTCGGCCACCGCAACCGCCAGACTGCTCACGCCGACGGGACCGCCATGGAACTTATCCAAAATTGTTTCGAGGATGCGCTTGTCCATCTCGTCCAACCCATACTTGTCGATATCCAGCAATTCCAAAGCTTTGCCCGCGATTTCACGGGTAATCCGGTTATCCGCCTTAACCTGGGCATAATCGCGCACGCGACGGAGCAGATTATTGGCGATACGCGGCGTGCCGCGCGACCGGCGCGCAATCTCCAACGCCCCCTCGTCGTCGATGGTCACATCGAGAATCCGGGACGAACGATGGACAATCCGCTGAAGTTCGGCGGCGGGATAATAATCAAGCCGGCTCACCATGCCGAATCGCGACCGCATGGGTGCCGAAATCAAGCCGCTACGGGTGGTTGCGCCCACCAGGGTGAACGGCTTTAAATTCAAACGGACCGAGCGGGCATTCGGCCCCTGGTCGATCATGATGTCGATCACGAAATCCTCCATCGCCGAATAGAGGTATTCCTCCACCGATTTCTGCATCCGGTGGATCTCGTCAATGAACAGGACATCCCCGCGCTCCAGGCTGGTCAACAATCCCGCCAGGTCGGCTGGTTTATCGATCACGGGTCCGGATGTGACCTTGATGTTCACGCCCATGGAATCGGCCAGGATAAAGGCCAGCGTGGTCTTGCCCAGCCCCGGCGGTCCGGAAAACAGGACATGTTCAAGCACATCCTTGCGCTGTTTGGCGGCTTCGACAAAAAGTTCGATCCGCTCGCGAATCTTTTCCTGTCCGATAAAGTCAACAAACCGCGAAGGCCGCAAACGAATGTCGAAATCAGTCGGGGGGCGATTCAGGGTATCAGTGACGAAATGTTCAGTCATCCGGCCAGCGCCTTTCGGACAAGGGTTTCCACGGTATCATCGGCGACGGCGGTCTCCAGCACCTTCCGCACCAGCGTCTCGGCTTCGGTGCGCTTGTAACCCAGTGAAATCAGAGCGAGAATGGCGTCCCGCGTACGAATTTCCACTTCCGTCAACGCGCCCCCCGAGGTCGAGGCTTCCAGGGCATCTCCCGTGCTGATCTTATCCTGGAGCTCCACGATCATGCGTTCAGCCGTCTTGCGGCCGATCCCGGAAATCGAACTCAAGCGTTTGGCGTCTTTGCCGGAAATCGCCAGGGTCAACTCGCGAACCGTCAATCCGCTGAGTGCCGTCAGGGCGAGTTTGGGGCCGATGCCGCTCACGGTCATCAACATCAGGAACATGCGCCGTTCGGCCGCATTCATGAACCCATACAATTGGTGGTCATCCTCACGCACACAATCGTAAATCCAAATCCGAAACGCGCCACCTTCAGCCGGCAGGGCATCGTAACTGCTCAGGGGAATATGCACCAGGTAGCCGACGCCCGCGACATTCATCACGACGGATGTCGGTTGCTTTTCAACCAGGATGCCTTCCAAAAAAATGATCATGCGCCCTTTCGAACGGGACTCGCGGTCAACCCACCCGCGCCCGTGAATAATCCTGCATTCTTACGTTTCCCACCGGTTCTTCAAGTTTATTTTTCGGGAGACTCCCTAACAGCCAAGTGCCTAACACCAGGTAAAAGGTCTTCCCCTCAGGCCGGTTTTCCCCCGCGCCGGGCCCGAACCATTCGTTCATGCCCGGCATAATCCTGGAATATTTCCACGGCTTCATACCCAGACAGGATCACCCGCACAGCCTCCCCTTGCCCGGTGCCAATCTCCAGAAACAGCCAGCCCCCGGGACACAAAACCCCCCGCGCCTCTTCGACCAATCGGCGAATTAAATCCAGGCCGTCAGCCCCTCCATCCAAGGCTGACCGAGGCTCAAAATCCCGAACGTGGCGCGGCAACGTCTCGCATTCCGCGCTGGGAATATAGGGCAGGTTGCCGATGACCACATCGAAGGTGTCGGGCTGAAAAGAGGACAGCAGATCGCCTACCGTCGGCAGCACGCCGACCGCCCCGGCCCGACGGATGTTGTCCGACGCCACCGCGATGGCCTCCGGACTGCGATCCACCGCCCAAATCCGGGCGGTGGGCCAGGCCCGGGCTAGCGCCAACGCAATGCACCCGCTCCCCGTCCCCACATCGGCGATCGCCGGCGAACTCAAGGCGCCCAGTTCGGTCGTCTCCAAAACTTTTTCCACCAATTGTTCGGTCTCCGGTCGTGGAATCAGTACCCGCCGATCAATCACCAGGTGTTCACGCATGAAATCAGCCGTGCCCAAAACATACTGGACCGGTTCACCGCTGCCCAACCGGGTCAAACCTGCCCGGATCCGGGCCACCTCGGGCTCGGCCGGAACCCGGTCAAAGCGAAGGTAAAGCTCCAAGCGGCGGCACTCCAGCGCTTGCGCCGCCAGTAGTTCGGCCGCCAAACGCGGCTGATCCACCCCGCGGGCGGCCAGATATTCGGTCGATTTCTTAAGAATCTCCAACAAAGTCAGCTTGTGGGATCCGCCGGCGGTTGACTCGGTCATGTGTCCTCTCAGCCTGAGGTCATGATCTGTTTGACCTGTTCCCCGATATCGTTTTCGTAAAGGGCCCGGATCACCTCATCCAATTCGCCTTCCATGACCCGGTTCAGGCTGTAGAGGGTAAAATTGATCCGATGATCGGTCAGCCGGTTCTGGGGGAAATTATAGGTGCGGATCTTCTCACTGCGATCACCGGTCCCGATCTGGGAGCGCCGCGTCTGACCGGATCGTTCCTCGTCCGCCTGTCGCCGCACGTCCAAGAGGCGAGCCTTTAAGACGGCCATCGCCTTTTCCTTATTTCGCGCCTGGGACCGTTCATCCTGACTCTGCGCCACGATTCCCGTCGGCAAATGGGTAACCCGGATCGCCGAATACGTGGTGTTAACGCTCTGCCCTCCCGGGCCCGACGAACAAAATATATCAATCCGGACCTCGTCCGGGGGAATCTTCAAATCATCCACCTCATCAGCTTGAGGCAAAACGGCGACCGTCGCCGCCGAGGTATGGATGCGCCCGGACGATTCGGTCACCGGCACCCGTTGGACCCGGTGGCATCCGCTCTCATACTTAAGCCCGCGATAAACATCCGCGCCTTCGACGGTGAAAACGATGTCCTTAAAGCCGCCGGCCGACGAGGAACTCGCATCGATCAGGCCCAATTTCCATCCCTGTCGCTCGATATAGCGACTGTACATCCGGAACAGATCGCCGGCAAAAAGGGCGGCTTCCTCCCCGCCGGTACCGGCGCGGATTTCCATGATGACATTGCGCTCGTCATTGGGATCGGGGGGCACCATCGCCAGGTGCAGGTCGTGTTCAACCACCGGAAGCTGAGCTTCAAGTTCCAGGATCTCGGCCTTCGCCAGGGCGCGCATCTCGGGGTCCAGCCCCTCGGCCAGAACCAATTGACGGCTCTCGGCCAGTTCGCGCTCGATGCGTTCCAGAGATTCCGCCTGCTCGAAAATTCGGCGTAACCGGGTATGTTCCCGGACAACGTCACGGTATTTACGGGGATTACCGGCGAGTTGGGGATTGGAAATATCGTGCTCGACGGACTGGATTTTGTCCGCCAAACGTTCAAGATAGGCCCGGTCGATCATGGATCCTCCCGGTCCGTCGGGGCGGCGGGCCGCGCCGGCGGTGGACACAAAAAGGCCAGGCGGGAAGAACCCCAACCTGGCCTGTTCGCGAAAAAACTACTTGGCGGGCTGCTGATAACGCTTGCGGAACTGCTCCACGCGCCCCTTGGCATCAGCCAAGGCCGCTTTGCCCGTGTAGAACGGATGGCAGGCCGAGCAGGCGTTCACATGCAGATTTTTCGCCGTCGAGCGGACTTGAACAGACGATCCGCAAGCGCAGACAATCGTTGTTTCCGCATAAGCAGGGTGACCAGTGGCTTTCATCGCCTTTTCTCCTTAAAACGAAATTGAACCGACATATATACCCCATTCGGCCCCATTCGTAAAGCTTTTTTTGGACCGGTTATTTTTAAACGGGCTTGTTTTGGGTTAGTATCGCTCAATAACAATATTCCGCAACCAATAGGCATCGTCCCCGGTCCCTTTGTTTCCCCAACGGTTAAATTGCAATTCCACGCGGGCGTGCTGAGTCCTATAGGAATACCATTGGTTATCTCCTTTACGGAGAGATTCGCCGACGATTTTCTTGATATCCGGCAGACTCATTTCCGGCAGGATTCCATTAACGAGTCGCCATTTGAGGTCGTCAAACACTTGGTTTGGGGGCAATTCCTTCTTCAACTCGGTATCAACGAGGTCTCCACTGATTCGCAACCCGCTCAGTTTGCCATCGGTAAAAGTGAATAAATGGTCACGCCCGTACATCATTGCGGTCCGACCCTGCCGCAGGCGGAAATATCCGGATGGACTTCCGACCCTGTTTGTAAAAGTTGTTTCCGTTGAGCCCCAAGGGATTCCATAAACATCCTGGTCGGGATCGATGACGACCGATTTAAACGGAGCGCTATCGGAAGCAACGAAGTCACGCATATCACTGCAGAAGACCATTCCTGGAATAACGGCAAAAACAAGTATGGCCATTACGCTTCTCATTATTGATCCCCTCTTTTCAGCGACAAACAACGCGAAGGCCGAAGATTTCGCCCGCGAAGGCCGGGCCGCCGTTGATCCGGACCGCCGAACGACAACACCTGTGCTTATGGTTCCAGTCCCCGTCACGAAGCACTCGATACGTCTCCGACGTGGGACCGGTCGGGTCGGTCTCCATTTCGCCATCATAACTCCCATACCAGTCCTGGCACCACTCCAGCACGTTCCCGTGCATGTCGAAAAGACCCCACGCATTCGGCTGCTTTTCGCCTACCGGGTGTGTCGTTCTGCCGCTATTCGAATTAATCCATCCTGCCCGCTCAAGGTCTGCATCCGCATCCCCCAAGTTAAATCGCGTGGTCGTCCCCGCGCGACACGCATACTCCCACTCCGCCTCTGTGGGCAACCCGAATGAGCCAGTTCCGGCCGGCCTTTGGTCCGCTGTCTTCTGATTGAGCTTCACCACAAATTGCTGGCAATCGTTCCAACTCACCTGATGCACCGGATTCCGGGGACCCTTGAACTTTGCCGGGTTGCGTCCCATGACCTGCTCCCACTGCGCCTGAGTCACCTCGTACTTCCCCATCCAATACCCTCGACTGATCCGCACCCGGTGCTGTGGACCTTCATTGTCGAAGCGGCCATACTCGTTTTCCGGACTTCCCATCGCAAACTCTCCCGGCGCGATCCACACCATCTCCAGCTTGACCCCGCCTCCAAGGTCAAAGGATATTTCTTTGCCCGAGGTGGTCGTTTGTTTTTTTGGGGGGGGTTGGGTATCGGCCCCTAAAGTGGGAAGGGCGCCAATGAAAAGGCCACACAGAATGGATATCATCAATGGGTTCATGAGACCAAGGATAGCGGGAACGGGCGGCAGGTGAAAGCGAAAATACGGCGTCCAGTACGGGCCTGGGGTAAGGGAAATTTTGGAGAAACCCGGAAAGACTTCTGAGGCTGCTTGCGCCTGCAAGAGCAGCCACGCGATACGCGTGGCTGTACGGGGGGAGGCGGCAGCCAGTAAAGCCAGACCTATGGGATGGCTTCCGGGGCGATCAGCCCGGAGAGAGACGTGACTGATCTATAATATATCTTTCCTCACAAACAAAAAACGAGGCTCCTCTTGTTTCTCCGGAATTTGTCGTACCCCCCATGGGCGTTGGGATCGCGAAAAAAGGGAACCTTTCAGGAACGAAGGATGCACCCTGCATTACGGTGCGCGAAATCGGTAGAATCGGGACGGATAATTCGTCCAGAGGGTATCGTTATAAAACGAGAAGCCGTTGGTAAGGGTAAGGGTTGAAACGGGAACCCAGACCGGATTTGCCAGATTCGTGGCGGCTTCAACGACAATAACCAGGTTGCTGGAACCGGTTACAGTGAACCCAAACCCTTGTGATTTTGGCCCAAAATTCCCATCGTTAGGCTGTGCTAGTGGGTTCCATAACACGGCCGGACGCCCACCCCATGCATTAGTCCATCCCCGGGTCGATGGCATATAATAAACAGTTGCAGCATTAGCCCGGGCGAACACGGAGGTGCCAAGGATGTGTGCATCACCTTTAAAATAGAGGCTTTCCAAACTGCTACAGCCCTCGAAGGCATAATCCTGGACCCTGGCAACGCCTTCCGGAATGATCAGGCTGAACAAACTGCAACACCCCCAGAAGGCCAAACTTCCAATGTTAGTGACGCTATCAGGAATGGTGATGCTAGCCAGCCGGGAGCAATCCAGGAACGACCAATCCTCAATGCTGGTAATGCCATTAGGAAGGGCAATGTTGGTCAGACTGTCACAGGCGAAGAACACGGAAACCCCCATATGGGTAGCATAATCAGGAAGCGTAATTTGAGTCAGGCTTCTACAGGCGGAAAACGCATGATCCTCAATGCTGGTGACGCCCTGGGGGATCGCGAGGCTGGTCAGGCTGCTGCACCGATAGAACGCTTTTTCCTTGATGCGGGTAACGCTATCGGGAATTGTGATGCTGGTTAGAGTCGTCTGGCCATCAAACGCGAGGCTCCCGATGGTGGTGACCGGCAACCCATCAATCTCGGCGGGTATATTCACCACCGTGTTGGTGCCAATGTATTTGGTGATGGTAATCGTGCCGGCTTTTGATTTGTATCTGAAATCTCCAACCTGGGCATTCGCAACGGTTGCCAGCATCGTAATCGCCAACCACCACAGCACGAGCCCGACTTGCCTCCGGGAAGGATGGCTCGCGCGCCCATTAAGCCGGGTGTGAATTGGGGAGTTCATAGTCCAAAGGTACCAGATCATTCGATGGATACTCAACCCTTTCTTGAAATACCCGGAATAACCCCTTATAATCCGGCCCCATTCAATCAGGAGGTCGACATCATGAATTTATCCGTTCGTTGCCGCCTATTCATCCCCCTATTCCTGTTCCTTACCATCGGGACTGCGCCCCATACATTCGCCGCCGACTGGCCTAATTGGCGGGGGCCGGATTATAACGGCATTTCCCTCGAAACCAACTGGTTCAAGACCGGATCCACGCTCGAAACCGTTTGGGAAGCCGCTGTCGGGCAGGGATATTCCTCCGTCGCCGTCGTCGGAGAAAAGCTGTATACCGCCGGGAATAAAAACAATCAGGACATCGTTCAATGCTTGAATGCCCGATCTGGCACGGAAGTCTGGAAATTCTCCTACCCCTGTTCCGCCGGCAGTTATCCGGGCCCCCGGGCGACCCCCGCCGTCAGCGATAACCGGGTCTACCTGATCAGCCGCGAAGGCCGTGTCATTTGCCTCAAAGCCGATTCCGGCGCGGAAATCTGGAGCCGCTCCGTCGCCCATGAACTCAAGGCCGACCTTCCGGGCTGGGGTTTCGCCGGGTCTCCTCGCATCCAGGGCAATCTGCTTCTGCTCAATGTCGGCGAGAAGGGACTCGCTCTCGACAAAGTAACCGGCGCGACGATCTGGTCCTCCGGCACCGGAAAAAGTGGCTATTCCACCCCCGTCGTGAGCGAAGTCGGCGGACGCTCCATCGTCGCCTTATTCTCCGCCCAGAACGTGGTCGGCGTGGATCTCAAAACCGGCGCGTCCCACTGGCAATTCCCTTGGAAAACCTCCTATGATGTCAACGCCGCCGACCCCTTGATTGAAGGCGGTCGCATGCTGATTTCCTCCGGTTACGGCGTCGGCGCCACATTACTCAAAATCGACGGGGAAAAACCCGTGGTGATTTGGAACAACAAGGCCCTCCGCAGTCATTTCGGAACCCCGGTCCTGTGGAAAGGCTTTGTCTATGGGTTCGATGGCAATGCCGGAGGCGGCACTCTGAAATGCATCGATTGGGCCACTGGAACCGTCAAGTGGGAATATGCCGGTTTCGGATTCGGCTCCCTGACGATGGCCGACGGCAAACTGATCATCCAAAGCGAACGCGGCGAACTGGCCATCGCCCTGGCCTCGCCCGATGGATACCAGGAACTCGCCAAACGCGCCATCCTTAAAGGAACCTGCTGGACCGTGCCGATCCTGGCCAACGGCTTGATCTATTGCCGGAATGACGCCGGCCGCCTCCTGGCTATTTCCGTGTCCGCTACGCCAGCCACTCCTTGAGACGTTACCGGCACTCTTGCATGCCTACTCCAAACACCTTCTCGCTCCAGTTTGTAGTAGCGCCGTGTGAGGCGCGTTTCCCTGGGGGGAAAGAACGGCACTCGCGCGTGCCTACTACAAACTCCCTTTCGCTCCAGTTCGTAGTAGCGCCGAGTGAGGCGCGTTTCCCCGGGGGAAAGAATGGCACTCGCGCGTGCCCACAACAAACAGCGTTTCGCTCCGGTTCGTAGTAGCGCCGTGTGAGGCGCGTTTCCCTGGGTTAAAAAAACGTGTGTGTGATGCTGAAATACGATAAAACCCATCCATGACATCTCCCTTCACAGGCGTCCTGATCTGCCGCTGCCCCGATTCAGAGGTCATTCCTCCCGCCCGATGGCAGACCATTGAAGCTCGTCTCCAAGCCGATCACATCCCCTACCGTGCCCTGGCCTCGCTGTGTGGAATCAGCGCGGTCGCGCCGGATCTTCTGACCGATCTCGCGGGTTGGGAACGCGTCCTCGTTCTGGCTTGCCACCCTCGCGCGGTCCAGTCACTCCTCCAACGAATCCCTGACCTGACAGCCCAGACACTCGCCCAATGGTCCTTCGTGGATTTGCGTTCCCTGTCAGAAACCGAGTTGATGAACCAATGGCCCAGCCTGCTGGCGAATCTTTCACCCACCCCGGCCCCGGTCAGCCTGGAGGTCGTCGCCCAACCGGAACCCGGGGCTTCAGGAGTCGCCCATCCGTGGGATCCCTGGTTTCCGACGCTCGATCCGGTCCGGTGCAAAAAATGCGGCCAGTGTGTTAATTTCTGCCTCTTCGGCGTCTATGCCGGCGAGACCGGACAAATCCCTAAAGTAGTCCAACCCTGGAATTGCAAAAACCGTTGTCCCGCCTGCGCACGGCTCTGTCCGTCCGCCGCCATCATCTTCCCCCGCCATCCCACCGGGCCGATTAACGGCGATGTCAATTTCAGCGACCATCATCCCGACGAGGCCCTTCGCGACATTCAGGCAACCCGATCCGGCGAAAACCGGATTGCCGACTTATTGAAACGCCGACGCCACTCTTCCCTTCCCGAAAGCCCTCCCCATCCATGACTTCCGCATTGCACCCGCCGGTCATCCTGGTTGCAGAGCGGTCGCTCTCCGCCGACTATGCCTGTGTTTTCGAGGGCATCCTTGCCGGGATGCAGACGTCCTTCATTCCCCGCCTGATCGAAACCCGCCTCCTTGCCCCTCCGCTCCCGGTCAGTCCGGAGGGACGGGCGCTACGTGCCCCCCTGGGTCTGCGCCGAATCGAGACCGCCTTGCGTTCGCCCGGCGGGCTGGGTTCCGACGAGGTCGTCTGCACAACCCCTGAAGCCCTTCCCCGCCTGCTCGGACCTTGGGTGAAAATCGTCGCGATCTCATCCGGCGACCCGCTCGGTTTCGCCATGAGCAACACCACCACGTCCGCGTTCAATCCCGGCCAACTCTATCCCCGCCTCTTCACCCGCGAATTACTCGCCAGCCTCACCCCCGCGCGTGAACGCTGGGGATTCAAAATCGTCTTTGGCGGGCCCGGTGCCTGGCAATGGTTCCGCGAACCGCAAGATCCCTTTGCCGACCGGATCGATCATTTTTTTGAAGGTTATTTCGAAGCGGAAGGTCCCGCTTTTTTTCAAGATCTCCTCAATGGCCGATCCCGGCCCCGCCGGGTCCGTGCCGAAGGATCGGCCGGTCCAGATGTCCGGCCCCTGCTGGGTCCTGCCACTCTGGGCGCCGTGGAATGCTCGCGAGGGTGCGGGTTTGGTTGTGGATTCTGTGTAATGGCCGATATCCCCATGTTCCATTTCGAACCCGACCTGATTCTTGCCGATCTCCGGACCAATGTCGCCAGCGGACAGCCCGCAGCACTCAGCACCAGCGAAGATTTCTTTCGGTATAGGGGACAGGGACCGCGCGTCAACCCCGAGGCGGTACTGGATCTGGTCGGGCGCATGCGCCAAATACCGAATTTAGATTTCATGCAGATCGATCACGCCAATGTCCGATCCGTACTCCAATTCAGCCCGAAAGACCTGGCTACCATCCGCCGACAACTTCCCGGCGCCGAGTCCTCAAAATATCTTTGGGTCAACTTGGGTGTGGAAACATTGAATGGCCCGCTGCTGAATCAGATCTGTCCCGGGAAAATCGGTTCGCCCGCCGCCGAGGAATGGCCCCACATGGTCGATGAAGCGGTGAATCGCTTATTGGAAGCGGGCTTTTTCCCGGTTGTCAGCCTGATCCTGGGATTACCGGGAGAAACATCCGACGATCCGCGCAAAGCCCGGGATTGGCTGCGTCGTTGGCGCCACCGGCCCCTTACGGTCTTTCCCATCTTTCACGAACCGCCCGGCCCCCTACCGGCAGATCCCCCCTTCACTCTTGCCCAAATGACCCGGGACCATTTGTCATTATTCCGGGAATGTTACGAAACGAATTTTCGTTGGATTCCGCGCCTGTTCTGGGATAACCAGCGCCTGGCCGGGGTTCCCATAGGGCGGCGCCTGCTCTATCAAATTCTGGGCCGGGCCGAAGTCTTACTCTGGCGGTCAAAATTCATGGCGCTCGGTTGCATGAAAGTCCGGGCGAAGTCGAGGGATCCCGGTCGGGCGCGTTGAGATGTCTCGACTTCGCTCGACATGACAGCGGGAGAAATGCCCTGATCGGCGAAATACTTCGCCTTTCGTGTCTTTTGTGCCTTTCAGGCATGTTGTCATCCCGAGCGTAGTCGAGGGATCCCTATCCGGCACGTCTGAGATCCCTCGACTTCGCTCGGGATGACAATCGGAGAACCGGGTGTTTGGTGAATCGGAGAGTTCGAAGCCCGCTGGATCAAAACGGATCATCGCTCTCTTTGCCGCCACCGTAGTCCGTCGAATCCTCATCGGATGACGGCCCCGAAGACTTCGAAGGCGCATTGCCGGCCCCGCCCTCGGCCGAACTCAATCGCCACGCCTGGACGGTGGTGAAATAGCGGACTTCGCCCTGTTTGTCAGTCCATTTACGCCCGCGGAGATCGAAGTCAACCTCCACCGCATCCCCCACCTTGAAGTCATCCAACAGGGCACACTTGTCCTGAACAATTTCAAACTTCACCAGTTCCGGATATTTCGGATTGGGCGCATATTCCAAAACAAATTCGCGTTTCGAGAATTTGTCGGTGATCTGAACAGTCTTGAAAATTTCAACCAGCTTGCCTGATACTTTCATGGTTCCTTTCTCCCTTGCGGCCCCGCGCAGGTTCCGAATTCGTTTTTCATTTCTATTAATCTACCAATTGCCGACGGGGTTTCAAATGTAATTCACATCAAGTTGCAAATCGACTAGTTTCCGGCAAGTTTTCCATCCATTTGAAAAATCCCTTTACATCTTCAGCCCCCTGTGGCATAGTTTTAGAAGTTCAAAGGATGGATAGAATGAGTTTCGATCTGAACATGCTTGTACTCGTCATCGTCACCCTCGTCGTAGGGGTAGTCGGGTTGTACCTTGTACCCGGCCCTCGCGCGGTGGCGGTGGAGGTACAGGCGTAGTCGAAATTAGTCCTGTCGCGTCTTCATCAACCCACCGCAAAAAAGCGGTGGGTTTTTTGTTGATTATCCCTATAATGCGAAACGATTGAAACGGAGGAATATGGAAATGAGAACCGGGGCTGATTGTATCATTGATGGATTACTGCAAGCCGGCACGACGACCGTGTTTGGCCTGCCCGGAGGAACGGTCCTCGATATTTTCGCCAAACTGTACCATGCCCCCCTGGAATTTTTCCTGGTGCGGCATGAACAGGGCGCCACGCACATGGCCGACGGCTACGCCCGCGCGTCCGGCCGGGTGGGCGTCTGCATCGTGACCTCCGGTCCAGGCGCGACGAACGCCGTGACCGGCCTCGCCACCGCCAATATGGACGGCATCCCGATGGTCTGTGTCTCCGGGCAGGTGCCCACACACATGATCGGCAACGATGCCTTCCAGGAAGCCGACACCACCGGCATTACTCGCGCCGTGACCAAACATAATTACCTGGTCAAAAATGTCGATGATCTGCCTCGCATTCTGGCCGAAGCCTTCGAAATCGCCCGAACCGGACGACCCGGCCCGGTCCTGGTCGATGTGCCCAAGGACATCCAGCAGGCCAAAACCTCGGCCACCTTTTCCGGCCCCGTGAAAATCCGTGGATATAAGCCCACCCCGGAAGCCTCGCCGCGCGACATCGCAACGCTCGCGGAAGCCATCAACAAGGCGCAAAAACCGCTCTTCCTCGTGGGCGGCGGAGTCATTGCCGGAGAGGCCGCCGCGGAGGTGACAACCCTCGCCCGCAAGGCTCAAATCCCGGTCACCACCACCCTGCTCGGACTCGGGGCCTTCCCGGAGACCGATCCCCTCGCCCTGCGCATGCTGGGCATGCACGGCTCTGTCGCCGCCAACCGCGCGGTCAGCGAATGCGATCTACTGGTGTCCATCGGGGCCCGATTCGATGACCGGGTGACCGGCAAGATTGCGCTCTTCGCCCCCAACGCGATTAAGGCCCACATCGATATCGATCCCTCCGCGATCTCCAAAAGCGTGGCCATCGATATCCCCGTGATCGGCCACGTGAAAGCCGTCCTGCAGGCCCTCATCCCGCAGGTCGAACCGCGTAAACGGACGGACTGGCTCAACCAGGTCTCGGCCTGGGCCCGGGAATTCCCGCTGACCTTCAACCGGGATGACCAGGAACTGCTTCCCCAGGAAGTGATCGAACAGGTGTACCTCGCCACCCGCGGCGAAGCCATCATCACCACGGAAGTGGGCCAACACCAGATGTGGGCCGCTCATTTCTATAAGTACACCCACCCCCGTACGTTCATCTCCTCCGGCGGGCTGGGCACGATGGGCTTCGGCCTCCCGGCCGCCATCGGGGTGCAGGCCGCCTGCCGGGATCGAACCGTCGTCACCATCGCCGGCGACGGCAGCGTCCAGATGAACTTCCAGGAACTGGTGGTGGCCGTGGAGCACGACCTGCCGATCAAGGTCGTGATCCTCAATAACGGCCATCTCGGCATGGTGCGGCAATGGCAGGAGATGTTCTATAAACGCGAATATTCCGCCGTGCGCCTGCGCCAGGATGACCGCGCCGCCAACGAACAAATCGATACGACCCGCCGAAAGGGGTACCTGCCTGATTTCGTCAAGCTCGCCGAAGCCCATGGCGCCACCGGCCTGCGGGTCGACTCCAAACGGGAGGTGGGCCCCGCATTGAAAAAGATGCTGGCTCAGCCGGGACCGGTGGTGCTGGAGTGCATTGTGAAGCCCGAGGAAAACGTCTACCCGATGGTGCCGCCGGGCGCCTCGCTGACGGAAATGGTGCAAAACATGGCGTGATTCGGTGACCGCCGACGCGTTTGCCGGCTCTTCAAGTAAGGACTAGATGACAATGAAACATATTATTACAGCACTGGTGGAAAATCAGCCGGGAGTGCTCGCCCGCGTGGTGGGCCTGATCTCCGGCCGCGGGTACAACATTGAAAGCCTGAGCGTGGGACCCACCCACGAAACCGGCATCTCCCGGATCACTATGCAGGTCCCCGGCGATGACCGGGTGCTCGCACAGGTCACCAAGCAGTTGAATCGCCTCGTCGATGTCATTCAAGTCAATGACCTTACCACGGCCCCCCTCTTACATCGCGAACTGGTCCTGCTCAAGGTGGCGGCCCCACCGGCGGAACGTGCCGCTCTGATCAAAACCGCCCAAACCGCGGGGGCCACCGTGGTCGCGGAGGAATCGGCAGCCGTGACGCTCCAAATCATCGGAGAACAGGCGGACGTCGCCGCTTTTATCGAACAAATGAAGCCGTACTCCATTCTCGACCTCGCGCGATCCGGCATCATCGTGCTCGCCCGTAGTGGAGCAGCCTGATCGGTACCCATCCCTGTTTCTCGGAGAATACGAATTATGAATGCTGAAAAAAAAGATCAGGTCATCATTTTTGACACCACGCTGCGGGATGGCGAGCAGGCGCCCGGTTGCAGCCTGAATCGCCGCGAAAAACTCGAGATCGCCCATGCCCTGGCGGTGCTGAAAGTCGACGTGATTGAGGCCGGCTTTCCGATCGCCTCGCCGGACGATTTCGAAGCGGTACACACCATAGCCGAAAACGTCAAGGGTCCGACCATCGCGGCCCTCGCCCGCACCATTGAAAAAGATATCGAGCGCGCGGGCATGGCCATTGCACCGGCCCCCCGGAAACGCATTCACACCTTTAGTTCGGGTAGTGACATTCATCTGGAGAAGATCCTGAAGATGACCCGCGCTCAAAATATCGAGCGTTCCGTCAAGGCGGTCAAATTCGCCCGCACCTTCACGGATGATGTGGAGTATTCCGCCCAGGACACCACCCGGGCGGACCGGGAATACCTGGTGGATCTCTACACGGCCGTGGCCGAAGCCGGGGCCACCACACTCAACATCCCGGACACCGTCGGGTATGCCATTCCGGCGGAATATGGCAGCATGATCGGGTATGTCGGCGAACGCGTAAAAGCCCGTGTTCCCGGCGTTATCATTTCGGTTCATTGCCACAATGATCTCGGCATGGCGGTGGCGAATTCGCTGTCCGCCGTCAAAGCGGGCGCCCGCCAGATCGAATGCTCGATCAACGGGCTGGGTGAACGGGCCGGCAACACCTCGCTGGAGGAAGTCGTCATGGCCCTGCGCACCCGCGCAGACTACTTTAACCTGTGCACCCATGTGGAAACCCGGGAAATCTTCCGGATCAGCCGTTTGGTCAGCCGCCTGACCGGTATGCAGGTTCAACGGAATAAGGCCATCGTCGGGGCCAACGCCTTCGCCCATGAGTCGGGTGTTCATCAGGACGGGATCCTCAAAGAACGCACTACTTA
Source organism: uncultured bacterium (assembly GCA_903824675.1). Taxonomy (GTDB): domain Bacteria; phylum Verrucomicrobiota; class Kiritimatiellia; order CAIKKV01; family CAIJXV01; genus CAIJXV01. Next base: position 43,212 of record CAIJXV010000067.1, on the reverse strand, counting down.
TGAAATCATGCGTCCCGAAGATATCGGCATTGAAGGCTCCGACCTGGTTCTCGGCAAACATTCCGGTCGGCATGCCTTCCGCGACAAACTGACCAAGATGGGCCTGATCCTCTCCGATGAAGAGGCCGAGCGGGCGTATCAAAAATTCGTCGAATTAGCCGACAAGAAAAAACTGATTTATGACGACGACCTGATGTCGATCGCCCGGGATGAAATGTCCGAGGTTACCGACACCAGCTATACGCTCGACTATCTTTGCGTTTCTGCCGGGACTGGAACCGTTCCGACGGCTACGGTCCGCCTGCGTCACGAGGGCCAGGTCCTCCAAGACGCCGCCTGCGGTGATGGCCCGGTCGATGCCGCCTTGAAAACGATCGATCGGATCACACAGCGGCCCGGGCGCCTGCTCGATTTCAGCCTGCAGGCGGTATCAGTCGGCCAGGACGCCATGGGGGAAGTGTCGATCCGCGTTGAATTCGGCAAGGAAACGATCAGTTCCAAGGCCGCCAGCACGGACATCGTGGACGCCGCCGCCAAGGCGTATCTTGCCTGTGTAAACCGGCTCATCAGCCGGCAAACCCCTCCCCCCAAAAAGAAGAAGCAAGCCTGATTGACTTCGACGAGGTAAATTGCGCATGCGAATTTCCGGACAGACCCGCCCTTACGCTGTGCTGGGCCACCCCATCGGTCATTCGCTCTCGCCCGTGATGCATAACGCCGCCTTCGAGGCGCTCGGGATGGATGCGATCTATCTCGCCTTTGATGTGCCGCCGGAACGTCTGATGGACACACTGACGGCACTGAAGAGTCTTGGGTTTGGCGGTGTTAATCTGACCATCCCGCTCAAGGAAACAGCGTTCGCCGGCTTGACCGATGTGGACGACACCGCACGGCGGTTCCGCGCCGTGAATACCGTCCGTTTCACTCCCGATGGGTTTCAAGGTTTCAACACCGATGGGCAGGGCATCCTGCGGGCCTTGCGGGAATCCTTTGACCTGCAACTCCGGGGTTGTGATGTCTTCATCCTCGGCTGTGGTGGCGCCGGGCGGGCCGTGGCCCTGATGTGTGCAGTCGAAGGCGCGAGTCAAATTCGCCTCGCCGATCGGACCCCTGCCCGCGCACTACGAGTAGCCGAAGAAATCCGCTTGCTCGCCCCCCAGATCTCCGTCTCGACCAGTACGCTGACCGATGCGCCCCAAGCCTGCCATTCCGCGCAACTCGCCATCCAGGCCACGTCTGTCGGCCTCAAACCCGGCGATCCATCGCTCCTCCCCTCTTCGGCTTTTCATCGTGGCCAATGGGCCTATGACCTGATCTATCATGTCGCAGAAACTCCCTGGATGGCGGCTGCAGCCCAAGCGGGTGCTAAAACAGCCAACGGGCTCGGGATGTTATTACATCAGGGCGCGGAATCCTTTACGATCTGGACGGAACGAGAAGCGCCGATCGACGTCATGCGTCGAGCCCTGGAAAACGCGCTTTATAATAAAGAATAGGGACGCACAGGCCATAGGTTGTTAGGCTGTAGGCTATTAGAACAATTTCTTCTGGAGCGCGGCACGCTGTTGCCGCCGTTATTCTATCCTCATGAGGCGCCGACAGCGGGGCGCCCTCCAACGCTTCGCGAAAAGGGTGAGATAAAAACGGTTACAGGATCTGGATGAGATGATAACTTCCCCCCAACCAGTTGTTCGGGGCTATGTGCTCTCCCTTTCTCCATCGCCTTCGGGCGATGTAGCCGGGTCTAACACCGAGTTCAACATCCGGTATTCCGGATCATTAGCTGGCAACCGGCAAGAAGGCCATGCCAGGGTTGTCGTGCGCCGGTGGGGGGAACAGCAAGCGGACGCGTCGATCACGTCACCTATACATCCGAATGGAGACACCAATGACACCTTCTGAGTCACCGCTGAGAGTCGGTCTGATCGGTGTGGGGACACACGCCCGCCAGGTGCTGATCCCGGCGATCGAGCAGATCCCCGATGCCATGCGACTGGTGGCGCTGGCTACCGCACATGCGGAAACCGCACAGGTCGCCCACGACTTCTACCGGCTCCCCTGCCATGTCGGTCATGACCGGCTGATCGCCGATCCTAACGTGGAAGCGGTGATCATTGCCAGCAATGGCGATCATGAAGCAGTGGCCATCGCCGGACTGGAAGCCGGCAAGCCCGTTTTCAATGAAACCCCTGCCATTCGCACGGAAACGGGGGCCGAGCGGATCCGACACCTCGTGGCAAAAAATAAGCTAACCTACCTCGTCGGCTCGTGCCTCCGCTACGCTCCAGTGTATCAGAAGATGCGGTTGCTCCTGGGGCAGTGGCGCGAAGAAGAGCCCGGAGCGCGGGTACTTAACGCCTCCTACTATTTCGCTGGCGGGCATTTTCACAACCTGATGTTGTACTTGGGCGGGCCTATCGACAGCGTGCTCCACCTGACGGCGGCCGAGGGCGCGGGGACGATCTCCCTTCTCCGGTTTGCCAATGGCGACATCGGGAGCATTCGAGACTGCGGATTCAACAACTGGACGCCACCTTATGAACAGGTGGAGATCGTGCATAAAAGTGGATGGCTGATCGCCGAGGATGGGCGAACCTTACGGTTTCACCGAACCCCTCGCGCTCAGGCCGTACATCCCATGAAACTCTCTTTCGAGAACGCATCAGGCGACTTTTACCAAACTACCTTTTCCATCCCGTATGGGCGAAATCAGCAGCTCTATCTGCGCGGGTACGTGCCTGAACTCAGTGAATTCGCCCATTGCGTCAGAACAGGGACGCTGCCAACCTGCGGATTGGACGATGCATTGGCAACGCTAAGGGTCGGTGAAGCGGCCCGACAATCCCGCGAGACCAGTGGTCAGTGGGTGAAAGTGCGAGGCGATTGATATGCCCGCCAAGCCATCGGGGATAATGCACCGAACCGTTTGCGACACCTGGCGTCTATATGGGTACCGTCGAGGACTGGCCTTATGTCCAACCCATAACGGCCGGACTTCGGTCAATTCCCAGTCATCAGATGACCGCAGATGGCCGTTTTTTCTCTAGCCCTGGAATTCCCAAGCGTTTCCCTTAAAATGGGCTTGCCAAGGTATCATATTTCCCGCAATGTTCTTCGGTCGGCGGTTTTACCCGCTCCCGAAACCGGCGACAAAGGAGTCAATTCAACCCATGGATCAGCCGTTGTTTATCTTGATGTCCAACATGGCCATCCCGTGGCAGATCTATTTTTCCGCAGTCGTTTTCGCCTGGGGCGCCTGTTGGGGGAGTTTTTTTAACGTCTGTATCTATCGCATCCCGCGCAATTTATCGGTCGTTCATCCCCGCTCCCATTGCCCCCGATGTCAAAAACCCATCGCCTGGTATGACAACCTGCCGATCCTCAGCTTTCTCATCCTGCGCGCCCGTTGCCGTCAATGCGGCACAAAAATCTCCTGCCGCTATGTTCTGGTCGAACTACTGACCGCCGTGCTGTTCCTGTTGGTCTGGCTCAAATTCGGCCGCCCTTTGGACCCCCGCCCTCTCGGATTGGCTCCCGTTGCATCTCTGGGCGTCATCTTCTCACTGTGGTTGGTGGTCAGCGGCCTGATCATCGGCACTTTCATCGACCTCGAACGCATGATCCTTCCGGACCGCATTACGTGGGGAGGAATGGCCGTGGGCTTGGTCCTCAGCGGAGTATGGCCGGAATTGCATGCCCCACCCTCTTTCCCGAACTCCTTCCCGATCGGGTTGGGACTGCTCCGTTCCCTTGAAGGCGCGGCACTCGGTTTCGGACTGCTCTGGGCGGTCGCCATCATCGGGCGCATGATCTTTAAACGGGATGCCATGGGCTTCGGGGATGTCAAACTACTGGGCGCGATCGGCGCCTTTCTCGGCTGGCAGGCCGTCCTCTTCACGGTCATGATCTCATCGTTCGCCGGATCCCTCGTCGGCCTATCCCTGGTCCTCTCCCGCAAGAAAAAAATGCAAAGCCGGATCCCCTACGGCCCCTACCTCGCGCTGGCCGCCCTGATTTGGCTATTGTGGGGCCAGACCCTCTGGCAAGCTTATGTCAGTATCCTGATGCCCTGATTGCGAAACGGCCCGGAGAAGGGGTCTGAAAGCAATCGTATATTCATCCTTCCAACACCGGTTTTTTCCGCCTAGCGGGGCAATCGATATCGACCGGACCATTTTCCCCTGCAAATCGGCCAGGGTTCCATACAGCCTCCCGAATTCAGTGGTATTTTCGATCAGGGGCGAAATCAAAAAACCCGATTTTGCCATACCCGCGATCAGGCGATACTGTTTGGAATCTCCATTGTTAAGTTTGAATGTAGCCTGTAACTGGCTGGGTTTGAAAACCGTATTTGCAAAACGGCCCAGCCAGGTGGGCGCAATATCAATTTCAGCGAATAAGGGGCGATCCGAGGGTGGTATGCTGACCACTTCCCCCAGGCGATGCTTGGCAACCGTCACCGGCGCCGACTCCCATGGTTCAATGCGTTTGGATCGAGTCTTGAGAAACAAGAAATCGTTCCGCAACCCGGTCGGCCGGTAACCCACCAGAAGAACAGGCCAGCTGGCGCCATCATCAAGAGCCGGAATCCGTCCGTCGATCGGCTCGACCCGAATAATCACATTTTCCGGCGCTTGTGGCCCCAACAGATGCATTTTATTTTTCTCGGCCAGCAGAGGGGTATAGGCCGAATAACTTTGAAATATCGGACGTGGATCCCAGGTATTTCCGGAAGCGATCAAAAGTGACTGATTGAAAGAGTAGATGTCCGTTGGGCCCTGCAAAACCGGGAAAGACGCCTGATCGCGCAACGAGCGGAGGGCTGAATCATAGTCCGCCTTAAGCCCATCCACGGAGGCGATTCTTTTGTTAAACCCCTTCCCCGCCGATGAAAAGGTCGACACCACACGACGAACCCTTTGCCCCATCGTTTGGGGCATATAATGGCGCTCGATGACACCCCAGGAAACGAGGGACAACGCAATGACCAACAGCAGAAACCGCGAATTAACAACGAAGGGGAGAAGGAAAGCGGCTAGTAAAATGGACGTGCCGGCAATAAGGGCATGCGCATCATGCCGGACCAATCCATTCTTAAAGGCGATGAATAAAAACACTGAGAAAGTGCCGGCCAGAAAAAGCCTGGAATTCAGGGCTTGCGCCTTTGGGCGCAAGATGGCCAAAACCAAAACGGCTGACGTGACAAGATATAATATCACTTCCCCGCGGTTGCCATTCAGAGCCATGGCTTCCGTGTAGCCCAAAATCATGGGTGCCATGCTCGTTAAATAGTCCGGCAGATTCACCGCTGCTTGTCCTGAAGCGATCCAAAACAGGAGCATCGAAATCACGGGTACAATCAGGCAAAGGAGGGCATACAGCAGCCTCTTGTTCAGCGCACAGAACAGGGCCACCAGGGCCGCAATGGCGAAGCACGGGATGAAGAGAGAGCCCTTGACCAAGACCAATAACCCGAAGGGGGCAAATATCAATGCCCCACAAAAGAGGGCTGATTGGCGCGAATCCGGCGCGGCCTTTTGTGGATCGATGATTTTAAAACTGGCCAATCCGACAACGAGCGGGAACGATAAGAACAGGGTATCGCGCGAAATAACGGCGCCCGCAATGAACAATCCAAACAACAGAATCCAACGCCGCGGCACTCCTCGCATCAACAAAACCAGGCAGGCCCAATAGGAGAAGGCTAGATAAAGACTTCCACCGACCATCCTAAAATCGGTAGAGGGATGATATGTTTTTGTAAAAATCGAGGCGTAGGGACCATACGTAAAAATAATGTCTCTACCAAACGAAAGCCCTTGCGCCGTCGCTTGATTCAGTCCAAACACCCATGACTGATCCAGATTGACCCCTGGCATTTGGGGTAAAAATGGAACAAACACCGCAAGGATGGTGATCAGTAATAAAACCCGTAAAAGGCCGTCGACAGTCAGGGATCGTCTGCGGAGTCTGAGGGTGGCCATAAACAATCAGATCCGTTCCGGTGCCTCGATACCGAGCAGATTCAGCCCCGTCCGAAGTACATCCGCAACCGCTCCGCCCAAGCGTACCCGGCTCTCCCGAACCCCTTCCGCCGCCTTCAATACCGGTACATTCTGATAAAACGTGCTGTAAGTCCCCGCCAGATTGTAAAGGTAATCCGCCAGCAGGCTCGGCTTGCTACTCTCCACCGCCCGAATCAGGGTCTCGGGAAACCGGACCAGCGCCAACGCCAATACGCGCTCCACGGGTTCGGTCATTTGCAGCGGAAAGGTCTCCGGTTTACCCGTGGGAAACCGTTCCCGGTATTTGTCCCGGAGACTGGCCATCCGGGCATAGGCATACTGGAGATAAGGCGCTGAATTGCCATTCATCGACAACGCCTTGTCCCATGAAAAAGTCACCAGACTCTGCGGATTCTGGCTTAAATCGGCGTATTTTACCGCTCCGATCCCCACCGCGCGCGCCACCTGCGTCTGCCGTTCCGGCTCCATCTCGGGCGTCAATTCCTTGACCAGAGCCGCTGCCCGCGCTTCGGCCTCATCCAACAGTCGATCCAGCTTGATGACATTCCCCTGCCGGGTCGAAAAGGTGCCTTCCGGCAAACGCATCAGGCCAAACCAGACATGCTCCAGTTGAACGGTCACCCCCAGCCGGCGACAAATCGCAAAAAACTGCTTGAAATGCAATTGCTGGCGCTCGTCCGTGACGTAGACAATCCGGTCGGGATTGAATTCCGCCACCCGGCTCAGCACCGTCGCCACATCCGTCGCGGCATAATTGAAGGCCCCGTCACTTTTGCGGACGATCGCCGGCGGCAGTTTCTCCTCCTCCAAAAAGGCAACCAAGGCTCCCTCGCTTTCACGCGCGATGCCGGCCTCCATCACGCGCGCCAGCATCGGAGCCAGTTGATCGTGATAATAACTTTCACCGCGAATGAGGTCAAATTTAACATCCAACCGCCGATAAATCGTCTCGAATTCGGCCAGGCTTAACTGGATGAATTCCGCCCATAACCGCCGGTTTTCGGGATCACCCGCCTGGAGTTTCACCAACTCCTGCCGCGCCTGATCCATCCATTCGGTCGATTGGCGGGCTTGTTCGTAGCTCTTGACGTAAAGCCGCTCCAATTCTTCAATCGGATGATCGCGCAAGGCATCACGATCGAGAAAGTTTCGGTAGCCGAGGATCAGGATCCCGAACTGCGTCCCCCAATCACCGATATGGTTGTCCGCAATCACCCGGTATCCCAAATACCGGTAACACCGGTCCAGGGCATTGCCGATCACGGTGGACCGAATATGTCCGATGTGCATCGGCTTGGCAACGTTGGGACTGGAATAATCGATCAGCACTGTCCGTCCTTCTCCCACCCGGGGAACCCCATGCCGGACATCAACCGCGATTTGATCCAGGATCTCCACCAACCAGTCGGTGCGTAAATATAAATTCAAGAAGCCCGGGCCGGCGACTTCCACCCGCTCCAGAAAATCGGAACGGGCCGCGTCAATCCGCTCTTTCACCAGGGACGCAATCTCCACCGGCTTCCGTCGGGCCACCCGGGCCAACCCCATCGCCGCATTGCACTGATAATCACCAAAAGCCCCATCCGCAGTCGCCACCACCACCACCCGACCGGGTTCGATCGGCGTCCCCTCCAGCACTCCGGAAAACACCTTTCGCATCCAGTCGGTCAGCATCGTTTCCAAAATCATATACGTCCTCATTCCCCGATTCTTATGTCCGGCCGCCCCGGCTCGCCTTGTCCGGGCTTGACACCCGAAGCCGCCTTATGTATAACCGACAAAGTGATCGCAGGGCCAGTTAATTCCTACAGGCCCGAATCCGGAAAGGGCAGGTGATATTCGGTGGCACAGGTTAAAATTCGTCGGGGTGAGACCATTGACCGCGCCTTGCGGCGTCTCAAGAAGATTCTGGACAAAGAAGGTACGATGAAGGAGATTCGAGCCCATCGTTACTTCGAAAAGCCCAGCGAGAAACGCCGCCGCAAAGCCGCCCGGGCTCGCAGTCGCGCGCTCTCGTTGTCGGTTTGATCCGGTTCGCTCAATTGACCATCCAACTCCCCGGCTGACCGGGGAGTTCTTTTTTATATGGATTTTGCTCTTTCAACCCGTTGGAATGCACATCGACATTCTTCCGGCGAAGCTTTGGTCGCTGAAATCCGTGAATTGGGGTTCACCCATCTGGAATTGGGCTACGACCTGACTTCGGACCTGATTCCCGGAATCCGGGCGGCCATCGCCGCCGGGGAAATCACGGTCAATAGTGTGCACAATTTTTGCCCCCCGCCCCTGACCGAGACGCCCCACCCCGAAATTTTCACCTTGGGACATCTGGAACCCCAGATTCGCGCCCTGGCCCGAAAATATACCGAGGAAACCCTCCGGTTCGCCGCCGACCTCGGAGCCCGATGCGTGGTGGTCCATTCCGGGAATGTGGCGATGCCCTCCCTGACCCGGGAACTGATCGCCCTCTATGAGCAGGGCGAGGCCTTCGGCCGAACCTATGAGAAGATCCGACAAACCCTGTTGACCACCCGCGAAAAAAATGCGCCCGCCCAAATCGAACTTCTCCAGCAGGAACTCGAAGATCTGCTCCCGGTTCTGGAGCGCCTTTCCATAACCCTCGCCCTCGAAAACCTCCCCACCTGGGAAGCCCTGCCGACAGAATTGGAAATGGAAACGCTTCTGCTCCATTTCAACAGCCCCCATCTCCGCTACTGGCATGATATCGGGCATGCCGCCATTCGCGAAACCCTGGGATTCAGCAACCATCGCCGCTGGCTCCAAAGGCTTTCCCCTTTCCTGGCGGGCTTTCATATCCATGACGTCAATCCCCCTGCGGAAGATCATCGCATGCCCTCTTTTGGCCGGGTAAATTTCGGCTTGTTAAAACCCTTCGTAAATGGGCATAGTGTCAAAGTTTTGGAGCCCAGTCCCCGGATTCCCCGCGAAGAAGTTGCGGCCGGGCTTCAAGCCATTCGGCTCGCCTGGGAAACTCCTTCGATGGAACGGAAAGTATCGCAGTAAAGGCAGATGAAACTCATGAAAAAAGCATTGATTACCGGCATCACCGGACAGGATGGATCCTACCTCGCGGAGCTTTTACTCGAACAGGGATACGCCGTCCATGGGGTCGTCCGTCGGTCCAGCACCGAGACATTCGATCGGATCGCCTCATTTAAAGACCGGCTGATCCTTCATCAGGCCGACCTGCTCGACCAACTCTCTCTGGTCGAGGTTATCAAGGATGTCCGACCCGAGGAAATTTACAATCTGGCCGCCATGTCTTTTGTCCCCACATCCTGGAAACAACCCGTCCTCACCGGTGAGTTCACCGGCCTGGGCGTCACCCGCATGCTCGAAGCCATGCGCCAGGTTTGCCCCGAGGCGCGCTTCTACCAGGCGTCCAGCAGTGAGATGTTCGGCAAGGTCCGGGAAATGCCCCAATCCGAGCTCACGCCTTTCTACCCGCGGAGCCCCTACGGCGTCGCCAAGGCCTATGGCCATTACATCACCGTCAACTGCCGTGAAAGCTACAATCTTTTCGCCGTCTCCGGCATCCTCTTCAACCATGAAAGCCCCCGGCGCGGCATCGAATTTGTGACCCGAAAAATCACGCATGCGGTCGCCCGCATCAAAAAGGGACTCGACCGGGAATTGCGTCTCGGCAATCTTGAATCCAAGCGCGATTGGGGGTTTGCCGGCGACTATGTCCGCGCCATGTGGCTGATGCTCCAGCAACCCCAGGCCGACGACTTTGTCATCGGCACCGGGGTCGCGCATTCGGTTCAGGAATTTGTCGAGATCGCCTTTGAACATGCCGGTCTCGATTGGCGTAAATACGTCGTCACCGATCCCGCACTCTTCCGCCCGGCCGAAGTCGATCACCTTCTGGCGGATCCGACCAAGGCTAAAAAAACGCTCGGCTGGCAACCCGCCGTCGATTTTCCCCACTTGGTCCGCATGATGGTCGACGCCGATCTCAACCGCCTCGATGGCAAGGCGGGCTGAATTCATGCGCGTCCTCGTCACAGGTGTCGCAGGCTTTGCAGGACGGTACGCGACTCGCGAATTGGTCCGGCGGGGACATGAAGTCATCGGACTGGACCGCATTCCCGCGCCCACCGATCTCCCGTTAACCCTCCGGTTTATCGGCGATCTCACCCGCCCTGAAATTTTCATCGAATGCCTCCGTGATGCCAAACCGGACGCCTGTCTGCACCTCGCCGGGCTCGCGTTCGTGCCCCAAGGCGTTGCCCAACCCCGGGTTAACTTCGAACTTAACACCCTCGGAGTTCTGAATCTCCTTGAAGCCGCTCGTCAAGGCGCACCCGACCTGCGCATCCTGGTGGTGACCACCGCCCAAATTTATGGGCCCGGCCAGATGGGGCGTGAAACCCCGGTTGAGGAGGACGCCCCTCTCCGTCCGGACTCCCTCTATACCATCGCCAAGGCCGCAGCCGATGAGACAGCGCTCCTGTATGCCCGCCAATTCCACCTTCAGGTTCTAACCGCCCGGCCCCACAATCACACCGGTCCCGGCCAATCGCCGGCATTCGCCGTCCCCGCATTTGCCCATCAAATCCACCGGATGGTCCGCGGCGAAATTCCTGCCGTCCTGCGGACCGGAAATCCCGATAGCCTCCGCGATTTCACCGATGTCCGAGATATCGTTAAAGCCTATGCCCTCCTGCTCGAGGGAGGTCGGCCGGGCCAGGCCTATAATATCGCCTCCGGCCAACTCGTCCGGATGGGTGACATCATCGATCGACTGACCCTCCTCGCCAAGATCAACTTCAAACGCGAAACCAATCCGGATCTGATTCGACCGACCGACAGTAGCATCCGGGTCAGCACCCAGCGCATCCGCCAGGAAACCGGGTGGACACCTGAAATCGAACTCGACACCACCTTGCAGGACTTATGGCAAAGCCTGTCGACCGATTAAAAAAAATCGCGGGTATTTTGATCCGGCTGGGAATTGGCATCGGCATTCTGGCATGGCTCCTGTCGCGCATCGACCCCCATTCGTTATTGAATGAGCTCCATCTGGCGGCTTCGCATTGGCCCTGGTTGGTAGCCGGCCTGGCGATCCTCCTGACCGCCCTCATCCTCTGTATCATTCGCTGGAAACTGGTTCTTGAGGCGATGGACCAGCACCTCTCCTGGCCCCGTACCACGGCCGTTTTTTTTATCGGTCATTTTTTCAACAGCTTTATGCCCGGGGGTACGGGCGGAGATTTGATCAAAGCCTATTATACCGCCCGCGAAACCCACCATCGCAAAACCGAGGCGGTCGCGACTATTTTCATCGACCGAACCACCGGCTTGGTGGCCTTGATCGTCATCGTCCTCGCCACGATTCTGATCCGATGCCGCTTTTTTCTTTCCTACCGTTTAACCCAGTGGGCGGCGGGAATTGCCGGCGGCATTTGCCTCGCCGCCGGGGTGGGTTTGATCTTATTGTTCAGCAAGGATTTATTCCGGGACGGAACCTGCTGGTCACGCTGGCGTCAGAATTCCCGATTATCGAAACCCCTGGATATCCTCGCCCGGGCATATACCACCTTCTACACCTGCCGCCAAAACCCCGGCCTGCTCCTTCGCACGGTGACGATTTCCGCTTTCAACCACTTCCTCATCATCAGTTCGGCCTACTGTGCAGCGCGGGCGCTGGAGGTGAATTTGCCGTATATCGATTTCATCTCGCTGGTTCCGATTATCTCCATCGCCGGATCGATTCCCCTGACCCCGGGCGGGCTGGGTATCCGGGAAGGACTGTCCATCCATCTGTTCGCGCTTCTGGGCATTCCCCAAGGCAAGGCCTTTTTCATCATGGATCTGCCCTATCTGGGCATGCTGTTCTGGGGCTTGTGCGGCGGCCTGATTTTCATCTTTTATGCCGCCGGCTCAAAGGGTAAACCGGGGGAGGATCCCGAAAATTCCCAACCGATCCAGCCCATCGATCCGACTTAAACCGTATCGTCGTTATTTATCGGCCCTGGAATACGCGCTGGGCTTGTTTTGTGAACCGGGCAAAGAGATTGTCGATCGCGAATTTCTCCCGGCGAATCATATAACTATAGACCGTGTTGTTGAATGAACGGGTCCAGCGGGCGGGAATCCCCTTTTTCCCAACGACCACTCCACAGATACTGCCGGCCGTGGCGGCGGTACAATCGTTGTCGAGCCCCATGGCAACCGTTTCCGAGATAACCTTGGTGAAATCCGTTCCACCGATGGTCAAGCCCCAGATGGACAGACAGGCATTATTGATGGTGTGAATCGGACTCATGCCGGCGAAATGCCGATCCACGGCTGCGCGCGCTTGCCGGTAATTGCGAATGCGCGGAGCGATGTGAAGTGCCCAGCGGACGGCTTGGGCCAGAGCGCATTCTTTTGGAATTTCGGTAAGGGCAATTTTAAGGGCGTCCACGGGGTGTTTAACGGTAAAGGCGGCCGCGATGGCGGCGGCAAAAAACATTTCGCCATAAATCCCCTGCCGGCGGTGACTGAGATAGGCGTCACGCCAGGCCATCTCGGCGGCACGCTCGGGCCAGCCGGCGGCGAGATATCCCCACGGATCGGCGCGAATGTCGGCGCCAATCCACTCGCAGTACGGATTATCGATGGCGCCGGCTTTTGCAGCCGGAATCCCCTTTTTGAGATTCTTGAGGGCTATATCTTCGGCCGTACAGGCCATGGGCAGGTATTTGATCCAGGCTTTCCCGACCTCATCCACCGTGAAATCCGGTCCGTAATCTTCCAGAATAAGGAGGCCCAGCAACGTATAGGTGATATCATCATCAACCGGGACACCCTTCATTTTGGAACGGGTATAGGCATCACATCGGGCGGTATTATATCGAATCTGATGCGGATGGGGAATCGCTCGCCAATAATCAACGGGAGGAAAAACTTCGCCGATTTCAGCCGCCCATTTCTCCATCTGGTCAACCGTCCAAAACTCAACAGGCGCCCCCAGAGTACATCCGGCGAATCGACCGAGCAAAGCCCCCTGAATTCGATCGGCATAGGCGGCCTTGTCGAACGTTTTCCAGATCTGGCGCGGGCCCGACGGACGGAGCAACCGGATTTTATGAAGGGAATCGGGTTCACGGGCCGATCGGATTGAACTTTCGGGAAGGGCTCTCACCTGACGGATGCAGGTCTCAAGAGCTTTTTGGGCCTGCCTGAAAATGGGCTCAATGCCGGATGCGCCTTTCTCATGCTTAAGCTGGGCATAGAGTGCGAGTTGTTCGCTGAGTGATTTCAAATCGGGGATCGAGGGATACTTCATGGTTATGACTCCTGCTAATCTAATGCAGATCTCTCACTGTGACACCGCTCCAATCACCTAAAATCCGATATTCCGGCTTCAACCCGTACCAGGGCAAAACTCCGTGCCGCCGGCAACGTAACATCGAACCCTCCATCCCCCACCTGCACGGTTCCTGCACCGGCGAGCAATGTCGCTCGCTGGCCGGCACGGGCCATGGGCGCCTCAAAATGAAACGTCTCCACTTCGTTCAGTTCGCGGAAGACCAGCGCATACCAAGCCCCCTCCGCCGCGCCGGAAATAAAGCCCGCCCAACTCCGGCCACTCGGCTCCATTCCCACGGGCAGGATCGGGCCGGCATGCAAAGCCGCCCGATGGGTCTTCCACGTTCGCACCAAGTCCGGCAATTCCGCGCGATAGGTCTCCGGCAGATTCGACACTTCAAACCATCCCAGCGGATTGGCCATCATCACCGTCGCAAATAAATAGCCCGGGGTATAATGGATCGGCGCCAGCGGGTCATTCAGATAGTTCTCGGGATGACGGGCGAGATTGAGAAACTCCATCCGCAACCGGACCGGATCCACATACGACGCCAACATCCACAGATTCCGCAAGGTGGCGTGCGGCCAGTAACGATGCCAGTCGGTATAGCGGTTCTCAACAAAAATCGGCCCCGCGCCCATGAGCCCGAAATATCCCGGTCGAATCTCCGCGGTGACATCCTGGTCGAACACCACCCGCCCCTCGCTTTCCGCAAGAACACGGGCAAAAAAGGATTGCAGATTGGCTTCACCGGTACGAGTGTGCATCTTGACGCCATCAATCTTAATGTAATCGACGCCCCACTCGCGGTGGAGTTTGAGGATTTGCGCGGCATCGCGCGCCCAGTTGGAAAAGTTGTCGGACGAGTCCGGTGCGAACCACAGCCCCAAACGCAACCCTTTGGCCTGGGCGGACAGGAGGATGGGCGTCAGCCCCTGGGGAAATCGCTGCGGATGCGGCGCCCAGAAATGACTATCGGCAGCCCAAAAACCATTCCACACGCCGCCGGGTGCCGCAGAGTTGGCGGTGTGCCCACGCTGCCAGCCATCATCGATCTGGATCACATCGACGCCGATCCCCGCGCCCGCCTCGACCTCCTGCAACATGAAGGACTCGTTGACCCGTTCATCGCGCGAACGATCCCCCCAGGTATTGGAGAGGAACAAACCGTCGCGCCCGGGCACGTAAGCCCGAAACTGGCGTTGGTGTTGCTGTAAGGCGGCAATGCGTCCCGCACGACCTCCGGCGTAAACCATGCAGGCCACCGGGTAGCCCCCTCCCCCCTTCGCATCCAAGCCGTGCCCGACCACCGCACACGTCTCCCCCTCCACCCACATATCAACAGCGGTACGGACGGGACGGGAGTGAGGCAAGGGCGCTTGTTTCAGCCAAAGCACGCCCTGACCCGTCAGCGGGTCTTCGATAAAAAAAACGTTTCCAACCGCAGAGATACAGGGCTCCGCGGGCTGGAGCATCCAGGATCGTTCAAATACCAGAGTGTCATGAACATCCGTCTGGTCGACCAGTTCCACTGCGGTCAAGCGATGGTGTAACGTGCAAAGTTCAAGCAGATCCACCACGTCACCCCGTGGAATGCCGGGGGCCGTGGACGCAGCCGTCGTCTCGACTCCCGTGGGACCAACCACCCCGTCAGGGGTTACGGCCGGGATCTCCGTCGCCCCGGATACGACAACCTGCAGGGTGATACTCGACGCGTGCTCGTAAATCCACAGTCGGCGGGTAACCGACACCCCCCCATCGGCGGGACTGCGTAATTCGACGATCAAGGCGGGTTCTTCAACCGGACTCTGGGCGGCGACATGACACGTCACCACGGGCGCCCCGATGCCGGCGGCAGTGATATCCAATGCCGGCTGGGTGGCCGGCCGGACAGACCACACACGGCCGCTTTCCCGATTGACCAAGGTCAGAGACACCAACCCCTGAGGGGTGATGGACCATGCCCGCTCAATCCGCGAATTACCTAGCGTGAGTACGTCATTCTCAACATGAACATAACAGGATCCGAATTGCATAACCCTCTTCTACCAATCGCCACGGCCCAAAGCAAGTCGATCGAAACAGGCAGACATCCCCCATGCCGCGGAGGTTACACCTCTATTCACACCTCTATTTGCCGCTTGAAAACCAACCCTCTCCATCCTATCGTAAAGGCAAGCAAATGGAAGGCAACGAGGAATAAGAGGGTCCCCGGAAATCCGATATCCGGGACAACTTCGGAATTAAGAGGATAGGCCATATGCTTCATTTTCACGCACCGGATAATCGAAGAATCGGCCAACGCATCCACACCCAGGCTCCCGTTAAAGTGGCGATCAGCAAAAAACCGTTCTGGTTGTTTCTGCTTCGCCCTGAATTTTCCGGTTCCTTGTCCGACATTTCTGTTCAAGGCATGCAATTGACGCTCAAACAGCCCATCCCCCAGGGCGCATCTTTAAAAATCTGGGTGCAAGTGGAATACCAGTCAAAAGTTTACAACCTCATCCTTCGCGGAGAAGTGATGTGGTCCAAACCCGGACAGGACCCCGGAACCTTCCTCGCGGGCATCAAATTAACCCATCTATCGTCCCCGGCGATGCAAGTATGGGCCGCTTCCACCCTTGATGAAATTCGAGATTTTATCCATTGATCTTATGAATCTTACCCGCTCCGATTGGCAAACATGATTATTTCAACCCGGTACCGCTTCATTTTTCTCCATATCAACCGCACCGGCGGCGGCAGTATTTCCGAAACCCTTCGCCCCTTCGGAACCCAACCCGTCCGGTCGGCCTGGACCCGTTTCCTGACTCGCTACCACATCATTCGACATCTCGAACGAGCCAATTTTCCACCCCATCTCACCGCCCGAATGCTTGAAACCAGACTCCCCCGGGGGCTTTTTGATGAATATCTCTCCGCCGCATTTGTCCGAAACCCCTTCAGTTGGATCGTCGCGCTCTATAATGCCATCCAAAAATCGGAAGGACACCGTCACCAATCCCGCGTTGCCTGTATGTCCGGTTTTCCGGAATATGTCGACTGGGAAATCCGGCGCAACAAAAGATCGATTTCCCGTTTTGTCACCGATCCCGACGGCCGACTGATGGTGGATTTCATCGGCCGGTTTGAAAACTTACATAATGACTTCAACCGGCTCTGCCTAACCATTGGCATCGCCCCGATGGAACTTCTTCACGCTAAAACTCAACGGCCCCATGCCGATTATCGATCTTATTACACCGATGAAACCCGGGAGAAAGTCGCCCACCATTGGAAACGCGACATCGAGGCGTTCGGTTATGATTTCGACGGCCTGATAGATCCCCAGCGTCTGCCCCCTCGCCGACGCGCCCCAAAACCAGAACTCTTGTCCAATGATGTTCAGACTTCCGAACCGACATCGCACATCGATTAACCGGCAAATTTCTTTAACCATCGATCCGTTCGCGGTTCAACAAACACGTTGTCCGCGATCTGACAGGGCGTCGACAATTCCAGCAACAGGGCGTTGCCCTCCCCCATGAAAGAATGCACCACGCCCGGGGCAACCGGAACAACTGATCCCTCGCTCAGCCGCAAGGTCTTTCTCCCGGCCCTCAAACAAATCCGCCCCTTGACCACAAAGAACGTCTCGTGTTTGCGTCGGTGTGAATGCAGGGGACACGTCTGGCCATCAAACACGAACATGTATTTCCCGCAATAACCGGCCCGGATTTCATTCGCAATCCAAAACTCAATCTCGCCGACCCGCATAAAGTCGTTCAGACCGAAATCCAACACCAGTGGATCTATGGAAGGAAGAGCTATTTGCCATTTCCGCATTTGCGACCGGCAAGCCCTTAATGCTCGTCCCCGTTCAGGCTCAGACACCTCAAAGACTTTTCTTTTCGGTGGCATGTTTACCATCGACCGGCGCTTACTCATGGGTTCCCTCCCAATCCGAACGGCTGAAAAAATGTATCAGGCGGTCCGTATTCGCCTTGGGTCGGGGATCGACATGATCTGCGAGTTGATCGTAAATCGCATACACCCGATTCCAATAAACTGTCCGTATGGTATCAAAATCAGCCCCGGGCACACTCAAGTCCCGGAATAGCTTAAAGAAAAAGATTAATTCCTGACGATATGTTTCAGAATCCGGGAAAAATGCCCTGTCCGCCGTTGCACTGGACGAACAACTCTTCAGAATCTCCACCCCCCGTAACATCGCCTGGTGAAAATCGGTCTTGGTAATCTTGATGTTTTCGTGGTTACCCCAATCCTGATAAACCTCAAATACCGGCAAGACCTCCGCCAGATCGCCGGCCCCCTCACCCCATAACTTGGTATAAAAGCCGCATGTCACCGTTGCCGGATCGCGCTCAGGCGCAATCATTGACTGTGCCGCCTGGTAAAGCGAAAGCTGATTGAGCCGTGGGGTCATCGTAAAGCAGATTCCCCCGTCATAAGGCGCCGCCTCGTGTTCCCGCCGGCGTTGAGCATATAAACGGCTGAACCGGTAGTGCGGAAAAATCGCATTTTCGCCTTCCGTTAGACTGAAATCCCAGGTGACGATCCGATGAGTTTTGGCGATTTCACGGGCCCAGGGTCGCGCATCCTGGGCGCATTCCGGAACCTCGGGATCCCCGTCCGGGTTGAATCCCAAGTTGATTGCCACCTGGGTCGTCGACGGGAAATCCGGCAGACGGTTTAACAAATGCCCCATCGCGCGATCCGCCCGCGCGGCATCGAATTGCCAGGCTGTACCTTGAATCGATGGAATAAATTCCCCGCGCCAGCCCGGGGGCCCCTGAATGTTGCCCCACCCGAAAAAGGGGGCGCCCCACGTCCCCAGTTCCAACACAGCCCGGGGTTGAAAACGCTGCACGAGTTCTGCCAATTCCAGTGATTTATCGATGAACGTCTCGGCCGTGCATCCGTTCCGGGAACAGCCCCCCGGATCGCCTGGGAAAATTCCGACCAGCCCCAATCCTTCAAAACGCCCCAACCACTCGCCCCAAAGCGTCCGCACTTCGTGCCATTCAGCGGGATCGTTCGGACAGTGGGTATGCCAATCCGCCCCTACCGTAGACAAGGCGGCCAGGAGCTTGACCGCTACACCCCGCTGCTGCCCCTGCTCGATCACGATCTGCATCTGCCTCGCCAATTCCCGCCCATAATCCGATTTCAGCCCGTTCCGGCTGAAAAACTGGGGTTCCAGCCAGAACTCAAACACGTTATACCCAAAATCGGCGATCATATCGACGAACTGAATCCAATCCGAATCGGACCATCGATGCCGCAATTTTGGATGGAGCATATTCGGATTATAGGCATTCAGCAAATGCCCGGCGAAATTAACGTAGCAACTGCGATAGCTATACATGGTCGCGCGCTACAAACCCATCATGAATTGAAAGATTCGATCATTCACGCCAGGCAATCCTTCATGTCCGAAATCGGGATAGAGTACCAGCTCTTTTTTAGATTTGATTTTATTGTAAGCGGCAAACTGGGAGGATGGAGGACAAATTGTGTCCATCAGGCCGACGGACATCAACATCTGTGCCTTGATCCGCCGGGCAAGGTTCTGCACATCGATATACCCCAGCCGGGTAAAGATCTCATCCTCCCGTTGGTGCAAGGGATCGAAGAGTCGGAAATAGGTCCGCAATTCATCATAGGCATCCTTGGCCAGATCCATTTCCCAAACCCGGCGATAATCACTCAAGAACGGGAATACCGGGGCCGACCGGGCAATCCGGGGCTCCAAGGCTGTGCAGGCCAGGGTCAACCCGCCTCCCTGGCTTCCCCCCGTTGCGCCCACCCGACGGGAATCGACTCCAGGCATCGCCATCACGATCCGGGCCAGTTGCGCTGTGTCTAGAAAAATCCGGGTAAACAAAAGTTGGTCCGGCGTTTCACCATCCAGCCCGCGAATGATATGCCCCCGGAGCGTATTCCCCGGTACGCCACCGCGATCTTCTGAAAGGCCTCCCTGTCCCCGGCAGTCCAAGGCTGCCACGGTGAACCCAGCGGCCACATACCCGAGTTTGTCCTGCCAATCCCCGCAATTTCCGGAGTACCCATGAAACAGCAACACCGCCGGCCCCTTCCCGGCTGACTTCCGCGGACGCAAAAACTTGGCATGAATTCGGGAATCCGCCACGCCGTCGAAATAGAGATCAAAACAGTCGGCAAATGAGGTCTGGAATTCCGCGGGTTTCAACTCCACTCGCGGATCCAGTGCCCACATCCCGGCCAGTTGGTTATCCCAGAATTTATCAAAATCCTTGGGCTTGGGACTGCGGCCGGCATAGGTCTTTAATTGGCTCAACGGCATATCAACTAGGGGCATGGTCGGATCCTTTCGTTTGAATCCTCAAAATTTATAACGTTTCCGCAAAAGATACACGTTTTTTTAAGTGGTACTTCCTTAGTGACTATCATCCCCAAAATGGCGGGCACGCAGAACTCTATGCCCGACCATTTGCCTGGGCCACCGCCCGGATGGCCGCAATGATTTCATCGATGGGGCGGGTCTTCTCAAGAAACCGTTTTGCCCCCACCGCTTGCATTCGAGACATCATGACTTCCGATTCATGCAGGGAAAGCCCGATAATATGAATTTCCGGCATCGCTGCGGTAATACGTTGGGTTGCCTTCAAGCCGTTCAAACGCGGCATCGATACATCCATGAGGATCACGTCCGGCCGCAGGGTCTGCGCCTTTTCAATCGCATCCAGCCCGTCAACGGCTTGGCCGATGATATCTAAGTCAGGTTCCCGGCTCAATAACTCGACCATTCCCTGGCGCACCACCGCATGGTCATCCACCACCAGGAGGCGGATGCGGCCCCGGTCCGATGCCGCGACCGGGACGACACCCGTCGTCTCTCCTCTGGGTCCGGACGACACCGCTGCCCGGAAAAGGGGCAAAGCGGGCAAGGGAACCTCTATGACGGCTTTCGTGCCCTGCCCCGGGGTGCTGACAATGTCCAGCCGTCCATTGATCAATCCCAATCGCTCCTTCATATTGAACAGACCGAAAGTCATGGGCATTTCCGCCAACTCGCGAGTCGCATCGAAGCCTTTCCCCTTGTCCTCGACCGAAATACGCAACCCATCGCTCCGGGGCCCGACAACGACACAGGCTTCCTGTACCCCCGAATGTTTCACGACATTGAACAACAGTTCTCGCACGGACAGAAAGAGCAGAATGCGCAAATCATCCGACAACGGGGCCTGGAGCACGGTATCCGACACATGGACCGTCAGTTTATATTTTGCCGCCATCCACCGCGCCAACCAATTCAATCCGGCCATGAAATCCACATCGCGAAGGATGGGCGGAGAGATTTCCAGGGTCAGTGAGCGCAAGGCATCAATGGATTGATCCAGGATAGTCATCAATTGTTCGGCCGAACCCTTCACCCCCGGATCCTGCAAGTGGGTTATCAGGGAGGCCATATGGAACTTGGCGGCCACGAGAAGTTGCTGGGGGTTGTCGTGAAGCAACTGGGCAATGCGGTGACGTTCCCGGTTCTCCGTCTGAACGAGTTCCGCCGCAAGGGCCCTGAATTTTTGGGCCCGCAGTTCCAGGGCATCGTAGGCTTTTTTGAGTTCGGCCGTTCGCTCGGCCACCCGACCCTCCAGTCGTTCATTAACGTCCAACAACTCCCGCTCCACCCGCTGACGTTCGGCCAGTTCGGTCTTCAGATGCGTATTCGCCAGGGCCAGTTCGGCTGTGCGCTGGACCACTCGCTGCTCAAGTCGATGATTCCAGTAGAGCACCAACAGGAGCATCGACAAGGCTCCCGCCACGACCCACCACACGACCGAGTAATCGGTTTTATAGACAAACGGCACCGCAAACCATCGCTGGTAATAACCGGCCCGTTCGGTCTCCGGAACCGCGGCCAGGACCTTCTGCAGGATGGAAGCCAGTTCGGGATGCTTGACCGAGGCGCCCATGGCCACCGCGTACCGGAAGTCGATCGCTCCGGCCGCGTGCAAATCAAAGAATCCAAGATCGTTGATCCCATGGCTCCCGATTGCGAACACCTCGATGAACGCAAAGACATTGCCCCGCCTGACCAAATCAAGGCCATCCTGGATGCTTTTCACCTGCACAATGGGAATCTCCGGGTGATGAAGCGCCAAAAAGTCGTGCACGGCAAACCCTTGGATTACGGCAACCGGCTTGCCCCTCAACATACTGAGGTCTGCATAGGCAACTGCATTTTTTGTAAAAATCGCGATCGGCAAAGACATATACGGCGCGGTGAACAGAAGAAACGACCTCCGTTGCTCGGTCTCTTGTACAGCCGACGCCATTTCGATGGTGCCATCTTTCAACCCGTCCACCGCCTGCGACCAGGATAGATTTTGCAGCGGCTTGAACTGGACTTTGAGTATCCGCTCCAGATGCCTGAGATATTCAGCCGAAATTCCCGATGGTTCCCCTTTCGCATCGAAATACTCGATGGGAGTCCAAGCGGGATCAAATGCAACATTTACAACCGGGTGCCGGGCAAGCCAGTCTATCTCCCGGGGCGATAGATTTAAGGCGTCAATCTTCCGGACCGCATCCTCGGCCTCGGCATGGCCACAGAGGCACAACGCCCAAACCGCCATCAGGACAGGCCATCGCATCATCCTGCGCATCACCTGTCGGTCACGGTTCATTTTTCCCTTTTCTTCGTTACCAAAAGTTAATTGCCCACTCCTGTCGGCAAACTCCGCAACATCGCCCGCCCCCACAGATCTCCCATGTAATCCATCCCGGCCACGTTCGGATGAACCGGGTCGGCCCCATACCAGCGCTCTTTTCCCTCGGCATACGCGGCATAAAAATCCGGACCTTCCGGCAGACCGAAATCAGCCCGAATCCGGTCAATTTCACCGATATAGGCCATCAGAAATTCAGTGGCCTGTTCCCAATAATCATAACAGGGACGGGCGATAAAAATCCGACTCGGATCCGCGCCATAGTTCGTACCCAGCCGGTCAACCAGCGTCCGCAAATCCCCGCCGAATTCGGTCGACGACCGGTGGGCGCGCTCGTCGTTTACGCCCAGATGAATCAGCCAAATCTGGGGAGCCAGGCGGTGGAGTCGATCCTGCCATTGCTGATCCCGATCGATCAGGCGCAGATAATCGGCCGTCGTATAACCACCCCATCCTTCGTTGGCAATAAAAACAGGGGAATTCCAGGCTGCCGACAGTTGGTCGTTTAATCGGCTCATCCAACTCTCAAAACAGGTGATTCCCGGTGCATACACCGATGTCGTCGGCGCATATTGAGGGAAATTCCGGGTATCCCGTGAAACCGATTCCATCGGAAACAAATGAGCTGCCAGACGGGTGGGATTACTTGCATATCCTCGGCCCCAATACCCCTCCGTAATGCTGTCCCCCAAGGCGGCAATGACGGTCCCCACTCCAATCGGCGAAAACTCGTAGGTCGGGCCGTTCCCCGCCGGAGTCACTCTCCAGGAATATTCAGACGGAACTAATCCGTCGATCCGTCCCCGGGGCGAATCCGGCTCAATCCGGCCCGAGTAGTGGAGGCCCTTCGTCGGACTGACCAATTCCCATTCCAGACTCATCACGCCGACGGGCCAGGGCGAGACCTCGAATTCCAATGTGCGTTCGGTCTGGAGATAGGGAATTTCATAAGTGCCCGGACCATCTGAAACAAACCGGATAAATTGCCCGAATTGGCCCCCCGCACGCCATTCGCCATTCTTAAGTTTAAGCCACTCAAAAGAGTTCATGCGAATTGAGTTGATCGCTTCTATTCAGCCACCCCATTCACGGCAAAACCGGCCTGGCGCAAGGAATCCAAGGTCACCGACGTTTTTCCGGAAGCCTCGCCCAATAGATGGGCTACATATTTTCCGATCAGATCGGTTTCCAGATTGACGGGATCCCCCGGTCGCGCATCGGACAAGGCGGTGTTCCGCAAGGTATGCGGGATCAGGTGAACCTCAAAAAAATCGGAACCCGTTTCTGCCAGCGTCAGACTGATTCCGTCCAACGCCACAGAACCCCGGGGCGGCATCTCGCGCAGCAAGGCGGCCCTTGCTCGAACCCGGATCAACCAGTCAGGACCAGTCGGTTGAATGGTTTCGATCGTTCCCGTCCCATCCACATGCCCGGTCACGAAATGCCCGCCCATCCGGTCTCCGACCCGCAGGGCGCGTTCCAGGTTCAGAAGCGACCCCAGCGGCTTCACCCCCAAAGCCGTTCGCGCCAGAGTCGTATCCAGCAGATCAGCGGCAAATCGCGCACCCTCAAATTCCGCCACGGTCAGACAGACCCCATTGACCGCAATGCTCTCGCCGAGGACCAGAGGGGCACTCCAGTGTCCTCCCTCCACAATCAAGCGAATGCTTTCGCCACGGGGTTCGCGGCCCGCAAGCCGCCCCATGGTTTCAATCAATCCGGTAAACATAGGTTGCCTCAACTTCCGCGCACCAGCCGCGCCATCAGATCATCCCCAACCCGTTGCAATATCGACCAGCGCCAAATCGGTGCCGCCGCCAACCGCCAACCCGAGCCAGCCACTCCGGAAACTCCGGCACCCCCAAGTATTTTAGGGGCGACAAAGAGAATCAATTCATCCACCCGATTCAGCCGGAGCCATTCGCCGGCCAATTCTCCGCCGCCTTCACACAAGACCCGTAACATCCCCGCCCGCCCCAAACGGGTGGATAAGGCCCGTAAATCCACCCGGCCCCGATGGGTCGCCGGAAGTATCCAAACCGACACACCCCGTCCCTCCAACGCCAATCGATGTTTTTGGGAACAACGCCGGGTGGTCGCCAAAATCGTCCGGTTAGCCACCTCATCGGAATATATCCGGGAACCCAGCGGACAGCGTCCGCGGCTATCGACCACAATCCGCCACGGCCGGCGACCCCGGCTCGGTCGCGGCAACAGCGAGGGATTATCAGCGAGCACAGTTCCGGCTCCGACCAGAATCCCGTCACTCCGCCGGCGCAAATCCTGAACCCGTGTTCTCGCCGCCGGAGAACTGATCCACCGGGAGGTCCCCGTCGCATCTGCGATCCGACCGTCAAGGGTTTGCGCCAATTTGAGTGTCAGCCAGGGATGTCCGGTGGTGATCCATTGCGTGAATGGTTGCAGTAGTTCACCGGCCGCTTCTTGCTCCACGCCCGTCAGAACTTCGAGTCCAGCCCGTCTCAAAAGGGTGGTCGCGCGGCCGGCATGACGGGGATTGGGATCCTTCAAGGCAAAAACCACTCGTCGAATTCCGGCTTCGAGAATCGCACCCGTGCAGGGGGCCGTCCGACCGGTCGTACTGCAAGGTTCCAAGGTCACATATAAAGTGGCACCGCGCGCTTTCACTCCGGCTTGACGTAGCGCATAAATCTCGGCGTGCGGCCCCCCGGCCTTCCGATGCCAACCCCGCCCGATCGTCCGTCCGTTTTTGACCACCACGGCACCCACCGGAGGATTGGGGCGCGTCAATCCTTCACCCCGTTTCGCCAGACACAGCGCCTCCCGCATAAATTTCGCGTCGGCTATGGTGATCTGCTTCATCAGCGACCTTGTCCTCCTTCAGCGATTCAACCCGGAGGGGCCAATAGCGCCCGGATGAATTCACCGGAATTGAAGGGCTCCAGGTCTTCCAACCCCTCGCCCAAACCGGCAAATAAAACCGGAATCTTCAACTCGGCTTCGATCGTCACCACGAAACCTGCCTTCGATGATCCATCCAATTTACTGATCACCGCCCCCGTCAACCCAATGCACTCCTGAAACATCCGGGCCTGGACCACGGCGTTGTGACCGAGCATCGCATCCAGCACGATCCAGGCTTCGTGGGGTGCTCCGGGCATCGCCTTGGCGATGGCCCGTTGGACCTTGCGTAATTCATCCATCAAATGGGTCTTGGTGTGCATACGCCCGGCGGTATCGATCAGGACCACATCGCATCGACGGGCCACGGCCGCCTGTACCGCGTCAAAAGCCACCGCGGCGGGATCCGATCCCTGCTTTCCGGATACAATCTCGCATCCCGCGCGTCCGGCCCAAATTCGTAATTGATCGGTCCCGGCGGCACGAAAGGTGTCTCCCGCCGCCAACAACGGAACCTTGCCGGCCTGGCGAATCTGCCAGGCCAGTTTCGCCGCCGTCGTCGTCTTGCCCGATCCGTTTACGCCCGGAATCAGGATCACGGTCGGCTGGCGATCAGGCCAGGAGTAAGCCGGACGCTCCGGAATCTGACGGCGTAACAACTCTTCCAAACGGACAGCCGGGTCGGTCACAGACCCCGGGCGCCGTAATTCTTCAACCCAACCGGCAACCAGACGCGGAGCGACGTCGGCCCGAATCAGCGCCATCTCCAATTCCTCCAATGTGGCGCCATCCAGTGCCCGCCCCCCCAACACAAAGCGGGTCACGCCCCGGAGTACCTCCCGGGTTCGGGATAATGCTTTCAACCAACCTGACATAAGCGTTCCTTCGTATCGATCCTGAAAATTCTCCGCGGCTCAATCGGCTGGCGCAGCCGTCCGCGCCGGACGCTTCAGGGTCTTGCGGAACCGGTCGAGAATCCCATTCACGAAACGACCCGCGTTTTCATCCGACAACTCCTTCACGGTCGATACGGCCTCATTGATGGTAACCACCGGCGGAATGTCTTTTCGGTACAACATCTCAAAAACCCCCAACCGCAAGGCGTTACGCTCAACCGCTCCCATCCGATCGAGATCCCAATTCTCCGCCTGCCGCCGAATAAGGGCGTCAATCTCGGCCCGGTGCGCCAATACGCCTTCCACTAATTCCCGGGTGAAAGCGCGATTTTTGTCATTCGGTGCAGGCTCCGGCCAGAAGGCGTCCAGGGTTGGCTGGAGATCCGCGGGATTAAAATCCAGCTGGAAAAGAATCTGGACCGCCCATTCGCGGGCCTGACGGCGACTCTGCATCAACATCAAGACCCCATTTCACGGTAGAGATTAGCCATTTCAACGGCGGCTTCAGCCGCACTCCAGCCCTTGTTTCCGGCTTTGCTCCCACACCGTTCGATCGCCTGTTCCAAATTTCCAGCGCACACGACTCCATTGATCACCGGCAAATGGGTGTCCATCGCGACCTTGGCTAACGAACGCGAAACCTGCCCGTTAATCAGATCAGCATGGGCCGTCGCCCCTTGAATCACAACGCCCAGCCCGATCAAGGCATCAAATTTACCCGATTCGGCCATTTTTTGTAAAACAAGGGGTAATTCGTTGGCGCCGGGAACCCACGCCACAACGATGTCTTTTTCCATCACGCCATGACGGATTAATCCATCCAAGGCGCCACCTTTGAGTTCCTTGGTGAAAAAATCATTGAACCGACTGATGGCGATCCCTACTCGCAAACCCTTGCCGATTAGATTGCCCGATAATTCGCGTACTGCACTCATCTGATCCTCCTGGGTTTCGCTCTCTCCACTCCACCGGTGACGGATACCTTCCATCGCCTTTAGAGCAGGTGGCCGAGTTTGTCCTTTTTCGTTTTTAAATAGCGGGCGCTGTGCGGGGTCGTCGGACAGATCAACGGGACCCGTTCCTCGATCGTCAAACCGTAGGCCTCAAGCCCCACCACCTTGCGAGGATTGTTGGTCAACAGCCGGATACGGGTCAAGCCCAAGTCGGAAAGAATCTGGGCCCCCACGCCATAATCGCGCAAATCAGCATCAAACCCCAATTCCTGATTGGCCTGAACCGTGTCTAATCCTTTTTCCTGGAGCTCGTAGGCGTGGATTTTATTCGCCAGTCCTATGCCCCGCCCCTCTTGCCGCATGTAGAGTACCACCCCGGCCCCCGACTGCGCCACCTGTTCAAGCGCGGACTGAAGTTGGAGACCGCAATCGCATCGCAACGAACCAAATACATCGCCGGTCAGGCATTCGCTATGCACACGGACCAGCGGTGCGGGAACCCGCGCCGGATTGCCCATCACCAGGGCCAGGTGATTTTCGTTATCAAGAAGCGAACGATAAAGTTTGAGCTGAAACGCGCCGAACCGGGTGGGCATTTCAATGGTCCTAATGAACTCCACCAGCTTTTCACGGCGACGCCGATAGGCAATCAGATTCGATACGGTAGTCATTTTCAGCCCATGCTCGCGGGCAAACCGCTGAAGTTCGGGAAGCCGGGCCATTTGTCCATCGTCGCGAAGGATTTCGCATATCACCCCCGCCGGCTTCAATCCCGCCAAGCGCGCCAAATCCACCGCCGTCTCCGTATGACCGGCCCGTCGCAAAACGCCCCCTTCCTTGGCTTCCAACGGAAAGGTGTGTCCCGGGCTGACCAAGTCATCGCGACGACTGGTCTCGGCCAGCAAAACCCGAATCGTTTCCGCCCGGTCAAATGCGCTGATCCCGGTGGTCACCCCGTGCCGGGCATCAACCGATTCCATAAACGCGGTGGAGAACGAGTCGCCTCCGCCGCGCGGCGGCATGCGTTGAATATTCAATGCGGCCAGCCGTTCCCGGGTCAGGGCTACACAAATGAGTCCGCGCCCGAATCGGGCCATGAAATTGATCGCTTCCGGTGTCGCCAACTCCGCAGCAACGATCAAATCGCCTTCGTTTTCTCGGTTGGCATCGTCGGTGATCACCACCAACTCGCCGCGTCGAATGGCGTCCAACACCTCATCGATCGGCGCGAAATCGTTCGCTTGATTCTGTTCGTTTTCAGTCATAAAAAAACCGCCGAAAAACAGGCTTCGGCGGAGATCATAACGGCAACGGTCACCCGTCGCAGTCCTCTCCCATCCAGACTTTACTGTCGGCCACGAAATCACATCGTGTCAATCCTACCACCAGGCAGGAGTCGCGGGCTATACCGCCGGTGGGGACTTGTTGCGCCAAACACAACTCACCCCGTCCCGAAGACTTCGTTCTTCATCAAAATGTTTAGTATTTTTAGCCTTTTCACCTGTGGAATGCAAGATGTATCGCACAGCCCAAAATACAAATTACAGGCGCGCGACGGAATACCCGCCATCCACCATGATCACCTGCCCGGTCGAATAGGCGATATCGCCCCGGACCATCATGGCCACCGCCCGCCCAATATCCTCGGGCACCCCCCACCGCGGTTGGACCAATAATCCCTCTGCAATCATTTTATCGTATTTAGCCTGAACCGTGGCCGTCATATCGGTCTTGATGATCCCCGGCCGGATTTCGTAAACGGGCACGCCGAACTCGCCCATCCGCGCCGCCCAAAGCTGGGTGGCCATACTGACCCCGGCCTTGGAAATACAATACTCCCCGCGTCCGACCGAGGCGACGGTTGCCGAAATCGATGAAATATTCACGATGCATCCGACAAAAGCCGCGTCGGACTTTTTCTGTGACACCATCCAGTTGGCCACGCCCTGGGTTAAAAAATACGGGCCTTGCAGATTGATCTTGATCAACCGCTCAAAACTTTCCTCCGTCGCCTCCAAAATGTCCGCCCGAACCTTCGGCGCCACGCCGGCATTATTGATCAGGACATTCAACCGGCCAAATCGCGCCTGGATGGCCTCCAACATCTGCGCCCGTGCCGCGGCATTGGACACATCGGCCCGGCAATACAAAACCTCGGCGCCCAGCTTTTTCAAACCGGCCAAGGCCTCCGCCACCGCACTCTCCTCCTGGATATCGCCAATCACCAGATCACAACCATCCTGGGCGAGACATTCGGCAATTCCATACCCGATGCCCCGCGCTCCACCCGTCACTAAAGCCACTTTACGCATTGTCATTCTCCTTCATCATTCAAAATAGTGCGGCGGCGCCTCACCCCGCCAGCCCGGCACCCGTCTCGAAACAACGCGCCACCTGCGGCGCATTTACCAACGCATCGAAAAGTCGTTTGTAGTAGGCGCGCAAGAGCGCCGTGCTTTGTCCGGATGACGTTCTCACTTTTCATCCGCCGGCCATTTGATCAATCACCTGTTTCAACCCGTTAACCGCGTTCGGGCCAACCGGCCGAATCGAACGATTCGCCCAAGCGACCCCCTGTTCGCCCAATAATCGACCGGTCCCTAAAAATTCATCCGCCATTTTGTCCAACCCGACAATCGCCAGTTTTTCGCCCCCCTCGGCCAACGGAGTGCGGATAACCTGTCCCGGAGAAATGGTTCCGATTTGGCCGGACGAGATGTACGCCAGATCATTTAAAAGAACAAAAGGTTCGGAATCCTTCAAGGTGGTCACTGGCCGTGTCCGACGGCCTTGAATATAGTCAAAAAAAGCCCGGAAGTTATCCTGGAATAAATTTCGTTGATGAGGTCCCCCGGTCTCTCTCCGCCCATCATCCCAGTGAATATCCAGCGAGCCATCCACCCCGTAAACCACCCGGGCCTTTTCGCATTCAAACCACTCCTGGATCCGGGGGGTGTCCGAGGCGTGAGATACCGCCAGACGTAATTCAACATCCGAGGCCGTCCAGCCCCGGATCAAAACCGTATCCATCCCTTGGATGGCATGGGCCCGGTAACATTCGGCGGAAAGGGTTTTCAATTCGGGCCAGTCTTGCAGATCCCGAAGTCCGGCCCAATATAAGACATTGTGAACATAGTGCGCCATGGCATTGCCGATCGGCGAATCGAGCACCAGCGAGTCTTTGATCTTCAACCGGCCGGCCCACGGCGCCCGCTCATAATACCGGGTATATCGCGGTGAAAGCCCACAGTAACAAACCCGGAGCAATCGTCCGAATTCGCCCGTCATCAATCGGGCCTTGAGGGCCTGTCGATCCGCATCGACAATAAAATTGAAAGCCACATTCGTTTTGAAACGCGCCCCGGAATCAACCGCTTCCATCGCCTGGAGTTCCTGGAAATCCAGGGTTGGCGGCTTTTCGAGATAGACCGCCAGCCCGGCCCGAACGGCATCCCGATGCATGGGCGCATGCAAGTGAATCGGCGTGGGGATGGTGATGACGTCCAATTGATTCCGGCAGGTCTCGATCAGCGCGCGGTAATCGTCAAAACACCGCACCCCTCGCCCGGTAAAATCCAATTCCTTCTGGCGGTCGCTAAAGGCATCCCAGGCGGGATCACAGGCGGCGACCAGACGGCACAACCCTTCCTTTTCCAATTCCATCACCACATTATGATGGGATCCGGCAAAGCCGCCCATCCCGATAATAGCCACACGCACGGGTTGATTCATGGTCTCTCCGCTAACCGCGCAAAAGAACTTTGGGGTTAAACGTTGAATAATACGCATATTTTGGCGTGGGGGCCACACGAAAATACGAGGTATCCTTGCAAAATCGCGAAAGCTGGTGTACCGTATCCCCGCTCGGAATACGGGGTGTAGCGCAGCCTGGTAGCGCGCCAGCCTTGGGCGCTGGAAGTCGCGGGTTCAAATCCCGCCGCCCCGACCAGCCTTCGCTCGTCGCAGCCGCGACGAGCTACGGCTCGGCACGCCAGCCTTCGTTTACCACCAACGCGACGAGCTACGGCTCGGCACGCCTGCCTTCGTTTACCACCACCGCGGCGAACTTCGGCGCGGGACGCCTGCCTTCGTTTACCACCAACGCGACGAGCTACGGCTCGGCACGCCAGCCTTCGTTTACCACCACCGCAGCGAACTTCGGCTCGGCACGCCTGCCTTCGTTTACCATCTCGGCATTTACTTTCGAGATCTACCTCAAAAGCGGTTCCGGCAAAGCGTTCCTGACCAAATCAGAACCAGATTCGATTTCCATATTCCACAACGTCGTTCAACGCCGGGCATCCGGTTTCTTCGAGATCTCTCCGGAGCCTTGCGAAATCGGAGGGGATCCACCGACCATCTTGAATTTCCCCTCAAGTACACAGCCCTTCTGGAGCGGTTTGCATAATGTATTCAGCCGCTCGCAAAAGGGCTCTTTTCCACGTTGATGGGGGCAGTTCCAACTCATCGGGTCATCGATCTTTGTTGTTCATTTCTTCTTCCCGTCCCACGCTCCTGGGGAAGAAAATGTTGTTTTCCAGATGAATATGCTCATGTAAATCGGCCTCCAGATCTTTCAGCCCATCGTACAGGGCCTCAAAGGTCGGGCAGGCATCTGCTGGAAGTCGAAAGTTGTCCGTTATCTGGCGCAGTTCGGCCAGCGCTTTACCGGCGCTATCGTGTTCATATTCCATCTGCCGGATCGGGCTGAAGATGCTGCCACAGTGAAAGACCGGCCGGTCCCCGATCCCCGACATAAACGCATCAATGCCCTTGATGGCCGGGAAGAGAATCTGTTCTTCCTTTATCAAGTGCGCCTCGAGTTCTGCTCGCAGGGCGCCATAGACGCGCCGCAGGTGGCCGAGCATTTCGCCCTGTTGCGCCCCGTGCGCGTTCTGCACCTTGGACAGCAGGCCGTCCAGTCGGGGCAATTGTTCCTTCGTGAAAGCGTGGTGTTTCGCCACGATATGGTCGGCGAGCCGGATGAGTGGTGCCGTATTCCAGTTCGTTCCAACATTACCCTCAGGTTCCAACTCCAGCGCGCGTTGCAGCACGGCCATGACCGTCGGCCAATTCTGCCCCGCTTGGTGAGCCGCTTCGAGGAGTGACTTTTTGCCGCCACAGCAGTAGTCGAGTCCCAACTGCTCCAGGTAGGGCCTGAGCAGGGGATGGCGAACCACAAGATCGCCGACCGTTGTATCCGGCTGAATTTCGTTGTATTGCCGGTGCGGGTCTTTTGCTATGTCTTTCATCGTCATTCTCCCGATCGTTTAAGAACCGTATCTGGTTCTCATGATGCAGAGGAGAATACGACCACTTGAGATCCAGCGCCTTGACGAAGGTCAAGAATTGGTGTTTTTGAAATCAGTCGGACTATGGCGAGCCAGAGTTTTGAACGTGTGATAAAATCTGCCCGTGTGAAAAACAGGCGGTTTTTATTAAGTATTGGGAGGGTCGGGTGTCACCCCGACCGCATTCGGCCGATTATTTCACAGCATCCCCGACAGTTAAACCATATGAAAGACTTCTTCCAACTCCAGAGACATCGGGCTGTTATCTGGATTGGACGGCATGATGTCCCGCATATGGCGCCACCATTTGCGGCAGATTTCAGTCTGCGCGATGCTGTTCCATCGTTCGACGCTCTCTATCTCCACATAGGCCAACAGCCGCCCTGAAGCGCGATCCAGATAAATCGAATAGTTGTGCGCTCCGTGCGATTTTAATACCGCTTCCAATTCGGGCCAGATCGGATTATGACGGCGCTGATATTCGTCGTATTGATCCGGGTTGACTTGCATGACAAATGCTTTACGAATCATCGGGACCCTTTCCGGAATTATCCCTGAATGGGAGTGTATGTTGATGGACACACCACAAATCGTACCCGCTCCCTTCGAAAATGCAAGGCGATCTCGCGTGAAATCCAGAAACTGTGCAACCCAATAGTTCCCTCGACTTCGCTCGGGATGACAACGGGTAGGGCGAAATCTTCCAGCCTTCGGAGTCACGCCTTGGCGTGACGGAGTAAGCCCGAGCGAGCCGTCTCCTTCTCCTCTCCCCACCCCGGCTCGCTCGGAGCGCTCGCCCTGCCGTAAAAGGCGGGCGGGCGACGACACACCTGACCCCATGTGGACGATTTGGAATTGACTTTGCGTGTCTGCGGTTCAGTATTCAGCGAGCATTTGAACCGCCAACCGGAGATGCATAAACATGCCCGCTTTTCATTCGCCCGAACTGCCCAATCCCTTCCTGTTCAATACTGGACGCCCCGTGCGCTCGATCTCCGACTGGTCGCAACGCCGGCTTGAAATCGCCAATGCCATCCTCCCGCTCGAATATGGGGGATTGCCCCCCAGCCCGCAAGTCACTACCTGCGAAATTATCCACACGGTAACGATTCAGACCGCACAGGAAGCCCAATTCATCACCTGCCGGGTGCAAACAGGACCGGATCGCCCCTTTGCTTTCCTTATGACACTGCTGGTTCCAGCCGGTAAAGGACCTTACCCGGTAATCCTAACCGGCGACGCCTGTTGGCGCTACGCCACAGATGCCGTGGCCTTGGAAGTCATTCGCCGTGGCTATATACTGGCCCAGTTCAACCGCGTCGAAATCGCGACCGATGTCTATCGTCCGGACCGGACTTCGGGGCTTTACCCGGTTTATCCCGAGCGGGACTACGGCGCTCTGTCCGCCTGGGCTTGGGGGTATCATCGGTGTGTCGATGTCCTCTCGGGTCTCGATTTCGTGGACGCGGCCCATATCGCCATTGTCGGCCATTCGCGGGGGGGGAAAACAACGCTCCTCGCCGGAGCCACGGATCCCCGTATCGCCCTGACCTGCGCCAACGACTCCGGCGCCGGCGGCGCGGGATGCTTCCGGTTTCAAGGCCCCCAATCCGAAACCATCAAGGATCTGACCGGTATCATCGATTACTGGTTCGGCCCCCACCTGAAGGAGTTTATCGGGCGCGAAGCCGACCTGCCCTTTGACCAACATTATCTCAAAGCCCTCATCGCCCCCCGCCCGCTGTTAACGTGCGAGGCGCTGGGCGATCTATGGGCCAACCCGACCGGCACTCGAAAAACCCATCTGGCCGCCCGGGAGGTCTACCGTTTCCTGGGTGTTGAAAAAAAACTCGGCATCTGGTTCCGGGAAGGAAATCACACCCATGGCTGGGACGATTGGATGGCTTTTCTCGATTTCACCGACGGCCAATTCGGACGGGCGCCCCTATCCCGCCCGTATGATATCGATCCTTTCGCGGACCAACCTTTGGGATTCACCTGGCGGGCGCCCAATAGACAATAAAAACAGGTCGGAACAAGGCCGCGGGGCCTCCGACGGTCGCGACAGAGCGCGACCCTCCATTTCTCTGCAAACTCAGTTGGTATTTCTGCGTTGAACTTTGGATTTCAAGGGGCCGGGATTCTGACGAAAGCACTCCTCGAAAATGGCGATCTGGCGACGAACTTCAGCCGGCTTGATCAGTAATTCCGCATTGGTAGTGATGGCGTCATGCAGGTTGCTGTAAAAAAGTGCGACTCCGGTCGGCAGCGACTTGAGCGTATAGCCCACCACATGCTTGGCCTGATCCATGTCGAGGCTCCATGTCCCCTCTTCCCAGGGCAGGGTTTCCGATGGATAGGCCCGGTTGACCGACCACTTCCGCCACATTTTCTGTTTGGGCGCCTTGCGGGGATCATAATATTTCCAGTGAATTGAATTCCAGTTGGCCGTCAGGCCGCCCAATGTTCCACTCACATTATACATCTCGCCTTGGGGAAAGGTCTGATATTGCGAAATCAAAATCTCGATCAACGGCGATTTCCGGCCATGTAAACTCAAGGCACAAAAATCATCCGCGTCTCCTTCAAACGGGTTATGGCACATCATTTTACAAAACACCTTCGGATCTTCCTGATCCCCGAACAGCATCAAGGCCTGATCGATGGCATGGGGTCCGGTATTGAACAATACCCCGCCCATATTGCGCCGAAGAGTTTGCCAATCCCACCGCCGACCATAAGCCCCCCATTGGCTCCGAATATAAAGGATTTTACCCAGAATTCCACTTTCGAGAATCTCGCGCATTTTAAGAAAAAAGGGCTGAAGCCGGTTGTTTTGGAAGGGTGCCAGAATCCGCCGCGCGCGGCGGGCCGTGGTCACCATCCGGTCAAAATCCTTGAGCGTCCCGGCCATCGGCTTCTCCGACACCACATCATAACCGGCGTTAAGAGCCTCCAAAGTTCCCGGCACATGCAGGGGCGTCGGCAGAGCATTGATAAATAGATCGAAACCGCCGGCCCTGAGCAGGTCCCGATAGTCCTTGAACACCCGGGCGCCCAATTCGTTGATGGCATCCCGGCGCCGGTCTGGCAACTGATCGGCTACGGCCACAATCCGGTATTTTTCCAAGTCCTGGCGCAGCCAATGCGCATGGATTTTGTATCCACTCCGGCCCTGGCCGGCAATTCCCACGCGTATAACCCGATTTTCGCTCATGATTTTCTCCCGGTCCATTCAGCGGCATTCGGGCAGTAGTCTGGTTTGTTTGGCGCTCTTGTCGAGCACGTGAAGAGAGTCCGTTCTTAAAAATATGATTGGTAGCGAACGCAATTGATGGTAGATAGCGGGGGCTTACTCATTAGGAATATATGCACTTAACTATCCGAGCCTTTACGCGACTTCTCTGGGCCGTCATTCTCTGTCTCGGCTGGGGTTGTCGGAAATCCGAACCCACAACGTCGAAATCGGGACCTGCACCTGTCCGGGTGGTATCCCTGGCCCCCAGCCTTACGGAAATCATTTGCGCCGTCGACGGACTTCCCCTGATGGTCGGACGAACCCGGGTTTGCGATTATCCGCCGGAAGTCGCCCCTGTTCCAATCATCGGCGATTTCGGCGATCCTTCCATGGAATTACTCCTCACGACACATCCGACCCTGATCATCGACCTCGATCTGTCTGATGAAACGGTCGGCTCCCGGCTAACCCAAATGGGAATGAACCGCCAGCGGGTTCCCTGCCTGCATCTGGATGATATTCCCCGAGCTATCCGCCAAATCGGCTCACTGATCGGCCGCTCGGAACGCGCCGAGCCTCTGGCCCAATCCCTCACCACCGAAATCAACCGGTTAAGGGAATTCAATCGAACGCTTTCCAAACGCCCCCGCGTTTTCATCGAAATCTGGAACGACCCCCTCAACACGGCGGGGGCCGGATCCTACCTTTCCGAACTGGTCAATCTCGCCGGTGGCACCAATATCGCCGACGACGTGAACAAGGACTATTTTCAGGTTTCCCCGGAATGGGTTATCGCCCGTAATCCTGAAGTGATCTTCTGTTTTTACATGACGCCTAACCACCAACCCGGTGCCTTTCAATTAACACGCGATGGCTGGAACGGCGTCGACGCGGTAAAAAACAAATGCGTTTTCAGTGGATTCGATAACAATGTCGTTTTGCGCCCCGGCCCCCGGGTACTCGAAGCGGTATCGGCCCTGCGCCAAGCCATCGATCAAGCCCGCCAACAGCCCCCACCCACCCCATGAGTACCCCCCGCTTTAAATCCTGGTGCTTTTGGGGACTGGTAGCCGGCACCTTGCCGATCCTGGTGGTCTGTCTGCTCCTGGGCGCTTCCGGTGCCGGGCTCCCCGATCTCCAGACTCCGGCGGGGATGGCGATTTTAAAACTCCGCCTGGGCCGGGTCCTCGCGGGATTCATTGTCGGGGCCGGGCTGGCCGGTTCCGGGGTGGTTCTTCAGGCCCTCCTCCGCAATCCCCTCGCCGAGCCCTATGTCCTGGGAGTCAGCAGTGGCGCCGGATTGGGAGCCGCCCTGGCCATCCTGACCGGACTGGGAGCCGCCATCGGGGTTTTGGCCCTGCCGCTATTCGCCTTTGTTATGGCCTGCGTGACCCTGACGCTCGTCTATTTTCTCGCCTGCCGCGGCGCCGATGAACCTTCAGTTTATGGGCTGATCCTAAGCGGAGTGATCGTCAGCTCGATCTGTTCCAGCCTGCTGATGTTCATGATTTCAATTGCCCCCCTCGAAGGCTTGCACAGTATTCTCTGGTGGATGCTCGGCAATCTCCAGGCCTCCTCCAACAATCAATTAATGATAGCCGGACTGCTGACCACTTTATCCTTTTTTGCGGTTTGGTCGCTCGCCCCGCAACTGAACGCTCTCACCCTCGGCACTGAAATGGCCCACCATCTCGGCGTGCGCACCCAGCGAATCGTTCGGATCGGGCTGGTTCTGGCCACCCTCATGACCGCGTCCTGTGTGGCCTTATCGGGCTTGATCGGATTCGTTGGCCTGATCGTCCCGCATGCCATGCGTTCCCTGATGGGCCCCGATCATCGCCGCCTGCTCCCCGCCGCGGCCCTCGGCGGAGGCTTGTTCCTCGTCATTTGCGACGCTGCGGCGCGAACGATCCTAGCCCCGGTTGAAATCCCCGTCGGAGTCATCACCGCTCTCCTGGGGGGACCCTT
This sequence comes from uncultured bacterium, assembly GCA_903824675.1. Classification (GTDB taxonomy): domain Bacteria; phylum Verrucomicrobiota; class Kiritimatiellia; order CAIKKV01; family CAIJXV01; genus CAIJXV01. Next base: position 5,928 of record CAIJXV010000067.1, on the reverse strand, counting down.
CTTCCTTTTTATTTTACGGCGTAAACGCGGACCGGGATGGATCGGATGAAATACGCCATCGAATGTCGTGGAGTCCGGGCCGGGTATGGCCGCCAGATGATCCTCGAGGATGTCAACCTGGCGATTCCCGAAGGCGATTTACTCGCCATCCTCGGCCCCAACGGCGCAGGGAAAAGCACCTTCTTTAAAGTCCTGACCGGCCTGCACCCTCTTCAGGCGGGCGAGATCAGCCTGTTTGGACATCCCCTGAATCGGCTCAGTTCCGCAGAGCGCGCCCGTTTGATCGCCGTGGTCCCGCAGGAAGTCGAAACCCCGGTCGCCTTTTCGGTCGCGGAAATCGTCCTCATGGGCCGCACGGCCATCCTGCCCCGATGGACCCAGCCTTCCGCCCATGACTTTCAGGTGGTTGACCGCGCGCTGGTTTACACCGATGTCGCCGGGATCAAGGATCGACCCTTTTCCGATTTGAGCGGCGGAGAAAAACAACGCACCATTATCGCCATGGCCCTGGCCCAGGAACCCCGCCTGATCCTCATGGACGAAGCCACCTCCCACCTGGATATCAATCATCGTTTCGAAGTCATGCAGATTGTTGAACGCCTCAATCAGGAATCCGGCGTCACCGTCGTGATGATCAGTCATGATCTCGGTTTGGCCGCTGATTTCTGCCGACGCCTGGTGCTTTTCGATCACGGTCGGATCGCCGCCGATGGCGTCCCCGCCGCGGTATTAACCGATGAACTCCTTAAATCGGTCTACCATTGTCCCATCCACGTCCGACAGGATTCTCAAACCGGCACGCTGAATATCCAGCCGGCCCGGCGTCCGAATACCAGCCGCGCCGGCCGCGGAATCCGGGTGCATGTCGTCGCCGGCGGCGGAGCCGGGGAAGAATTGATGCGCCACCTGGCCCTCGCCGGTTATTCTTTTTCCGCCGGGGTCCTCAATCGGGGTGATAGCGACACGCAAATTGCCGAAACGCTCGGCGCCGAACTCGCCTGCGAGAAACCGTTCTCGCCCATCGGGCCGGAAGCCATTCAAAAAGCCCTGACCCTGGCCCAAGCGGCCCAGGTCGTGGTGTTGACCGACGTGCCTTTCGGCCCCGGGAACCTGCCCAACCTGGATATTCTCGAAGATGCCCTGCGTCGCGGCCATCCGGTCCTGGCTCTGGCCGGCATCGAAAGCCGGGATTATTCGCCCGGGCGGACAGCCTCGCGCCGACTGGAGGATCTGGTCAAACAGGGGGCGCTCATCTGCCCGACGATTGCCGACCTGATCGCACACCTGCCGGCCGCTTCCCCGTCGGAAAAAGATAATCCATAAACCGCCGGGCCACCTCATCCCCTTCGGGAGGAGAAATCGCCAAATCCGGGCTCAATTCAATGATCCACCCCCGACGCCGTCGAGGATCATACAAGAAATCGATCCCCATCACCGGAATTTTCAAGAGACGCACCACTTGTCGGGCCAGACGAATCAAGGCTGGCGGCACAACGTCGGTCGCCATCTCCACACTCCCGCCGGTATGATAATTCGAGGTTCGCCGCACCGCCACCGCATGCCCCTCCCGCAAAATCGTCTCCCAGCCCAACCCCTGGGCATCCAGGGCCCGAAGTGTTTCCCGATCCAACGGGATGCGATGGCTGGGATCGGTCCGGGTCTCGATCCGGTTTTGTGTGCGAATCAACTGGCGGATCGTATCCCGGCCATTACCGGTGACCCGTGCGGGATCACGCCGAATGGCGGCGACAAACCGATAGTCGATAAAAATCAGGCGATAATCGATCCCGGTCACTTTCTGCTCAATCAGGATTTCATCCTCGTAGCGATGGGCGAAGGCCACGGCTTTTCGCAATTCCGCCGGGGTTCGCACATCCACCGAAACCCCCCGCCCCCCCCATTGACTGGCGGGTTTGACCACCACCGCTCGATGGCGCGCAACAAAGCGCTCGGCTGTTTCCGGCCCGGTGAATAAAATCTGGTCCGGCGCCGGGAAACCCCGGCTTCGAAGAAACCGATTGGCCGCGCCCTTGTTCTGCGCCAGAAAGAACGTCGCCGCCCCCACCCGGTCGGTCAATGCGTTGTAACACCGAATCCGCACTTTCCCGCGCGCCAATTCGAAGATGGGGAGTTGCGGATCGCAGACCTTGATCCGGCATCCGCGTCGCCGGGCTTCCGTCGTCAGGGTCGTGGTGTAAATGGAATTCATAATTCGGCCTGGGTTATTTTGATTTTTGATAGAATAAAATCGGCGACCAGATCGGCTCCATTAACGGATGGAGAAGGATGATGCGGCAGGGCTAGAAGTTCATCCAGCCGATCCAACCAAAGCCCGCCGTTAAACTCCGCAGGGCTCAAACAAAACCCTTTCATCGCGGTCTCCACATAGAATTCCAACACCCGGCTTTCGCGAAATCCGGGACGGAGGACACAGGCAAAAGGAAGTCCGGCCTGAAAGACCTCTGCCAGGGTGCTATAGCCGGCCTTCCCAATCACCGCATCCATCCCTCCGACCAAGTCGGGATGATAATGCCCGCTGTTTCGCTCCAAAAATAACAAATTGTCCGGACAAGGAAATCCCGCGGTCTCGCCGGGAATCACAAATTGAACATCTGACCGGGCCGCCATCCGCCCATAAAAACCATGGGCATGATTCATTCCGCCCATGGTCAATAAAACCGTCGGATGGTCAGGCTTGACCCCCAATTGCGCACGCATTTGCGCCCGAGTCTGGCGGGGAGGCCGGGAAACGGGGGGGACGATCAAGTCCACCCGGGCAGTCGGATCACAGGCGGGTTCGGTCCGGATCCGCCAGGTCGCCCGACCGCACCATTCATCCAAGGCCTCCGCATAAGGGCGCAAGGCGGGACAATGCCCGAAATGACCGGCATAAATCCAGCCCCAGGTAAAATTCTCCTGCAAAATCGAAGGAACCCCCGCCTTCAGGGCCACGGCGATTCCCAGCGACGCAATATCGCAAATCACTCCGCGACATCCGGTGGATTCGACCTGTTGCGCCAGGGCGGCAATGAGTTCCGCCCGGAACGGGAGCAAGTCGGACAATTTTCGCAGCGTAGCCGGCAGATCTTCCGTCAAGGCATCCGGCTGCACAAAACCCACGTCGCAGGCCACGGGATGACAGGTGAAGGACGTGCCCAAGGTCGGCTTGAAAAACCACTCCGGGATCTGGGTGAAAATTTCAAAATGGAGATGGGGCACCCGCTGCAATAGCGCCTCCATCACCGCCGTCGAGCGGGCGGCATGTCCGAATCCATGGGGTGTCACAAAACAGGCTAATTTTTCCATAATGTTTTCCGCGACCATCTAATCGTGGATGTTTTGCCAAATCACCAAAGGCCCCGCCACCTGACGTTTCCAGGCCGGATTGCGGGCCAGGTCGGCGTCGATTCGTTCGATATCTTCACGACGTAAGGGCCAGGGATTGAGAGTGGGGGCAAGCAGGACCTGCGTATACCCCCCCTCGGTCGGATCCGGCGCGCCGGGCGCCCCCAGGAGGGAGGAGGAACGGGGCCATCCGACATGCGGCAGAATACAGCCCTGGGCAATCACAAATTCATCCCGTCCTCCAGCGCGAATCGTCTTCAGGGCCGCGTGCGCCGCGCGCCATCCCGAAGGAAAGTGGGGATGGGGTGGATTCCGCAAATTGACCACTCCCAAAATGACCGCCACCAGAATCAGCCGACGGGGAGAACCCAACGCCCGCAGAACCCACGCCCGACCCGATTGCCGGATCCATCCGTCCATCAGCCAGGGAACAAACAGGGCCATATAGGCACCGCCCAACCGCGCCTGCAGGGTAAATGCGCTCGTAGTATTTACCAGCCAGGGCAGGACGATAATGGCCACCGTCCGCCATTCGAGCAGGGGTAAAAACGCCAGCAGGGCGAGGTGTTTCAGGGCGGACCAGGCCATCATTCGCTTCAACACCTCCAGAGGATGGGTCAGCCAGCCTGACACAACCGCCCCAGGCGTAGATCCCCAGGCCGACCACCGGTTCATCTCCGCCATCAAGCCGGACGAACTATAGGCCGGGAGGATAACCCCATAACAGATCACGCCCCACAGAAGCGCCGCACCCGTGATCACCGCGCCCCACCGTCGGGCCGGACCGGGACGCCCCATCATACAGACCCCGGCGATGGCTAAAAACACAGAGATATCTTCGCGACACATCAGACTCAACAGGGCCCAAATCCAGGCCTGACGATAGGCTCCCGTCGCCTCCGCCACGATGAAGCCCAGCAGAAAAAAAATCGCCATCACCTCCTGGTTGAATCCTAAATAAAATCCAGACCACACTCCGCGATACGTCAGAAAGATAAAAACCGTCAACCCCGCCCAAAAAGGACGCAAGCCCCGAACACCGGCTAATCGCCAGATCATCCAGGCTGATCCGCCGACGCAAACCGATTGCAGAACGAACAGGAGATAGGGCGAAGGCCACACCCAATAAAACGGGACGAGCAGGACAAACAGGGGCACCACATGGTGATCCCAAAACGGCCGGCCCAACAAATCCGAATATAACAGTTTCCCAAAGCCGCTATTGCGAATGAGTTCCTCATGGAGACGGAGATCGAAAGCCGATGTTTCAAAAGCCCAATGCCGCAAGATCAGGGTAACCCCATGGGTCATCACCCCCACCCCGATCAGCCAGGCCACACCGTCAGACCGAACCCAAAAATCCTCAATGCGCCCCACCACGGCTTCCGCCCGTTGGGGCGTTCGTACCGCCCACAACCCTCCCAGAAGCAGCAGCAATCCCATCCCTTCCGCCAAACCCACGGGAGTTTTTCCGATGGCGAAGGCCGGCCCCAGAAAGAGTCCCAGGGCCCACAGGCCGCCGAGCACGCAGACCCAAAGTCGGGAATCATCCTGGATACGGCGAAGGGGTGGAACCGGTTCGACGACATTCATGGAGAATCCCCCTTGATCCACTCCGCCCCATCGAGGGACGGCCCTACACCCCGAACCCAGATCCGGGGAAGCTTGAGGGGTTTGGTGCCAAAGGCGATTCGGGCCGTTCGTTCGGTACAGGTCACCGCCGTAGTGAAGCCCGCACGCCGCAGGACAGCCACTAAAGGTTTGGTATAAACCCCAAAGGGATAGGAATAGGACGTGGGCCGGAAACCGCCGAGAGTTTCGAATGCCGCCAGACAGTCTCGAATTTCAGCATCCGGATCGATCAGTTGGTCAGCCCGTATATGTCGGTGACCATGCGCACCGAATTCAAAGACACCACCGGCGCGCAGGGATCGGATTTCTGTCCACGTCAAATAGTCCCGCCCTTCAGCGTGAATACGATGGTCGGGGGTATCCGCGATATTCGCTGTGGACACATAGACCATGGCCTTAAATCCCCGCCGTCGCAAAATCGGCTCGACGGTCGTCAAAAGGGATAAATCACCATCATCAAAGGTTAAAATCAACGGCTTTGACACAGGCGATTTCCGCCCCAATCCCCGCCAAATAATCTCATCGGCAAAAACGGAGTGGAATCCCGCATGCGTCAACTCCCCCAAGAGCCGCTCGAATTCAGCCGTTTTGAGGGTCCACATGTCACCGGACGCTTCGTCGGCCACGCGATGCAACATTAAAATCGGGACCGTTTGAGCGCGGGGACTGCAAGCGACCAGCCCCGCGATCAATCCCGTGCACCATAACCCCACCTTCAGGACGCTTGAAATCATGTTACGCATTCCGGCATCATAGGCGGAGTCGCCTGCATCGCAATCTTTTTTTCAAAAGGAACTTAAAAAAAGCTTTTTTCGGGCAAGGCAGGTACCTCCTGACCCACCCGGCTGGGGGAAGGCGGGGCGGAAGAGATAGTACGGAAATGGGCGTCGAGGTCAAGGGGATCGAGCAGCAAGGCCGCGGGATCAAAGCCTTCGGCCCGTAAAAATTCTG
>CAIJXV010000066.1 GCA_903824675.1 uncultured bacterium | reverse complement strand
GAGAGGACGCGGGCTGAATCCGCGGACGCCGGGCGCAGAGGCCCGGCCTACAACAACGGGGAATCGTGCGAGCGGGGTCGGTTTGAAAGGCATCAACCTCTTCATCCGCGCCATCCGTATAATCCGTGGTTGGCTTTCGAATTCGACCTAACAGCCTAACCGTCTATGCCCCTAACTTTGCAATTGCCCGGTATTTCCTTGGATAGTTAACGCCATTCGTGCTTCGGATATTTCCGCTGCAGTTCGCGTTTAATCGCCGGATAATGCTCGGTCCAAAAGCGCGGCAAATCGGATGTCACCTGCACCGGTCGCTGATTCGGCGCCAAAATTTGGATCACCAACGGGATCCGCCCGCCCCCCACGCATAACGTCTGCCGCACGGCATATAAATCCTGAATCTTGATCGCCGTGGTCGGAGGCTGGTTCTCGACATAGGACACGCGAACGCGATGTCCGCCCGGCAGTGCAATCCGTTCCGGCGCCAGCCGCTCCACCTGCGACTGTTGCGCCGGGGTCAGCAGACTCTTCACCGCCGGCCAGAGGGGCCGTTCCCGGACGTCCCGCAAACTCATCGCGCCCTGGCACAAGCGCTCCAGTGCGGTCCGCCGCGCCTCCGCGCCCAATGCCGGAATACCCATTTCGGGAAACCAGCGAGCCACACAATTGACCCGCACAAACCACTGCTCCACAGTGTCGTCCCATTGGTTCAGTTCGATCTTCCCCTTGCTCAATTCCCCCGCCAGGATGGTTGCCGCCACATCCTCCGGAACCGCATGCACCCGGCGGCTTGCCAAGACCAGACCACGAAACGAGCGGTTCATCCGGCCCATCACGCGCCGGGTCTCGGAATCCAACTCGTATGCCATTTCCTCTTTAATCTGGCCAGGAAACATCTCGTCCAGCCATTCCGATTCCACCGCCGTCACCAAACCGAGCCGGACCTCCACCTCTCCGCCGCGCCCCTCGATCTCGCGCACTTCCGCCGCCACCAGCAAAGGACTGGAATGAACCACGCCCTTCCGCTCCAGGCGTCCTTTGCGGCCATGCGTCAATTCGCAACGCAGGGTCCCCCCATCCACCCGGCGCGCGACATGATCGGCAAACCCGGTTAGAATGCACTTGCAGACCGATTCGACCGGTGGTTCACGCTTTTCCCAGTCGGCCGCGCGCACGCCCGCGATTCCGCAGAAATAATCGGCCAGTTGCACCACCCGGCGCGCCGTCATTCCATGCACGCCCAGGCTCCGGCAAAATTCGAGATCGAACTGTCGCGCTGCGGCTTCGCGTAATAGTTTCAACAGATAGAAATAATCGGACCGATCCTCGTCACCCGCCGCTCGCTCGCGCCGTTCCTCGGCCTCGCGGTCGGCCCGGACCAGGATCGTCCGCTCCTGGGTGAGCGCGGCGATCAAGGCCACCGTGCGGATACAATCATAATCCCGGGCGGCAATCAGCATCCGGGCAAACCGGGGATGAACGGGAAAGACCGCCATGCGCCGGCCCAGATCGGTAATCGCTCCGGCCTCATCCAGGACGCCCAGATCGGTCAGACACAGCAGAGCCCGATCCAGCGCCCGCTCTTCGGGCGGTTCGAACCAGGGCAGGCTCTTAAGATCCGCAAAACCCGCGGCTTTCAAGGTCAATACAATCTCGGCCAGATCCACGCGGCGGATTTCCGGAATTTCACGAGGCGGCCGGTCATGATCTTCGCGCGGGGTCCAGAGGCGCAGGCAATGACCCGGCCCCACCCGACCGGCCCGTCCGGTGCGCTGTTCCGCCGAAACCCGGCTGATCCGCTCGATGAGGAGCGTGTTGATGCCCCGGTAGGGATCGAACCGGGCCATCCGGGCCAGGCCGCTATCCACCACCAAACGAACGCCCTCAATCGTAATCGAGGTCTCCGCCACATTGGTCGCCACGATGATTTTGCGCCGGGGACCGGGCGTGACGGCCGCATCCTGATCCGCCGCCGGCAATTCACCATGTAACGGCAAAACATCCACTCCCCGGATTTCCGGCAGTGTTCGCAGTTTCGCCACCGCCCGGTTGATCTCATAGGCGCCGGGCAAAAATACCAGCACGTCCCCTTCCCCGTGTCGATCCACCCAGCGGGCCGTCTCCTGCGCCGCCACTTCCCAAGCCGGGGTTCGGTCAAAATCCACCGGACGCTCGAGATAATCGACCGTCACGGGAAACATCCGGCCTTCGGCCTGCAAGCGCACGCACGGGGTCAGGTATTTTTCCAACCCCGCGCCATCCAGGGTCGCCGACATCACCAGCAGGACCAGATCGGGACGCGTCTCCTGCAATTGCCGCACGCAGGCCAGCGACACATCGCCATATAAATGCCGTTCATGGAATTCATCGAAAATCACAACGCCGATATCGTTCAACGAAGGATCGCCAAAAAAACGACGGAGCAAAATCCCTTCCGTGACATAATTCAGGCGCGTTCCCGTCCGATCCTCGAAGCGCACCTGGTAGCCCACTTCTCCGCCGGGTGCCCCGCCCCGTTCCTGTGCCACGCGCCGAGCCAGGAGGCGGGCCGCCATCCGGCGGGGCTCCAGGACGACGATCTGCCGGTCCGGAGAAACCAGTTGATGGTCCAGGAGGATCTGGGGAATTTGCGTGGATTTGCCGGAACCGGTCGGAGCCTGAATGATTAAACGCCGCGCACCGGCGCGGACAGCCGCGACCAACCGTTCGGTCAGGGCATGAACCGGATAGATCGTGCTCATCCGCCGAATTCCGGAATCACCCGCCGGGCTTCGGAGAGGATGCTTTCGGCAATCGCGCCGGGGGTCAGGCCGTAACGTTCGATCAGGAGTGCGGGATCGCCATGAGGAATGAATTCATCTGGCCAGCCGAACCGCAACACCGGCCCATTGAAACCCACCTTGGCCAGATGCTCGGCCATGGCGGATCCAAAACCGCCGGCCGCCACCCCGTTTTCCAGGGTCACCCAAATCTTAGCCTCCCGGGCCTGCGCATACATCAGATCATGGTCGAGCGGGCGGACGAAGCGGGGATTAACAACCCCCACCGAAAGGCCCCGGGCCATCAACAGGGTCGCCGCCTGCAGGGCGACGGGAATCTGGTCGCCCAACGCCCAGATTTGCACGGTCGTCCCCGGCCGGATCACCTCGGCCTTGCCGATTTCGAGCACCGGCGGATTTTCCGGAATCGGGGTCCCGGGTCCGCGCCCACGGGGGTAGCGGATGACGACCGGCCGTTCCCAGCGCACGGCCGAAGTCAACATCGACGCCAATTCGGCCTCGTCCTTGGGTTGCATCAGGATCAAATTCGGCACCGAACGCAATAACGGCAGATCGAAGATTCCGTGGTGAGTCGGACCATCATCGCCGACAATTCCGGCGCGGTCCAGGCACAGGATCACCGGCAGGTTCTGCAGGGCGACATCATGGATCACGCAATCGATGGCGCGCTGGGCAAAAGTGGAATAGACCGCAAAGACCGGGATCATCCCCCGGGTGGCCAGACCCGCGGCAAAAATAACGGCATGCTCTTCGGCGATTCCGACATCGAAGAACCGGGTGGGAAAGCGGGTGGCAAAATCACCCAAACCGGTGCCCGCCGGCATCGCGGCTGTGATGGCCACCACCCGTGAGTCGGCTTCGGCCAGACGGCCGAGAACGGTCCCAAACACTTGTGAATAAACCGGCCCGCCCGTGGCCGGCACGGACGTCTTGCCAGACGAAATATCGAAAGCGCTGGTCCCATGCCACCGCTCCGGTTCCTCTTCGGCATAGGGATAGCCGCGCCCTTTCTGGGTCGACACATGCAGGAGAATCGGCTGGTTGGCATCGCGCGCAATCGTCAGGGCCGAAATCAAAGTCTCAATATCGTGCCCGTCGATGGGCCCGACATAGCGCAAACCCAGTTCCTCGAATAAAACGCTGCGCAGGAACATCCCCTTGAGGGTTTCCTCGGTTTTCAAATAAGCTTTTTTCAACCAGTTCATCCCGCCCAGGCCCCGGCCCATCACACTTTCAATCGAGCGCTTCCACCGGTTGTATTGGGGATTGACCAGCAATTTTCCGAGATATTTGGATAAGGCGCCGACATTGGCCGAGATGGACATCTCGTTATCATTGAGAATCACGATCAAGCGGCGGGCCAGCGTGGCGTTGTTCAGAGCCTCGAATACAATTCCACAGCCCATCGATCCATCCCCGACCACGGCCACCACATGCTCATCCCCACCCAGACGGTCACGGGCCACCGCCATCCCCAACGCCGCTGAAATCGCGGTACCGGAATGGCCGGCCCCAAACGCATCGCTCGGACTTTCATCGCGACGCAGAAACCCTGAAATGCCGCCGTACTGGCGGAGCGTTGAAAACCGCTCGCGCCGGCCGGTCAGAATTTTATAGGCATAGGTTTGATGGCTGACGTCCCAAACGATCTTGTCCCGGGGCGGATCAAATACTCTCAATAAAGCCAGAGTCAGTTCCACCACCCCCAGGTTCGCCGCCAGATGTCCGCCGGTCCGGCTGACGGTACCGATAATCAACGCGCGAATTTCCTCGGCCACCTGGCGGAGTTGGGCAGCATCCAACGCCTGGAGATCAGCGGGACTATTGATGTGATCCAGCACACGGGGCGGCGCCTGAATAGGGGGAGGAGTCGTCATGGTCATAGGTTACCCCCCATACCGCTGGCGAGCCAGCGATTTTTTGGCCCGACACTCGGACGCCAATAGTTTGAATCGGCGAATCGGAGCGCCGAAGAGATCCTCGATCCATTCCCCGAAAGCCTGCCCGAAGTAGCGCTTACTGAAATGACTCTCCACCTGTTTCCGCAATTTACGGAAATCGGCCAGGGTCTTCTGTTGCTCCCGCAGACGGCGATCCCATTCAGCGGGAATCGGCCGGACACCGGAGTGGAAGAAATCGACCTCCAACCCGTTGTATTCAGCGCGACGATGAAGTTCGAGAATCCGGGCCATCAACTTCAGGCTATCCCACTCATACCGATGGGTTTTGAGCCGCGGCGCCAACCGTTCCATCTCGTCCGCCACGCGGCGTTCGAGTCGCCAATCGACCCGACACCGGCCCAAGGTTCGAATAATGCGATCCACCGTGGTTTGCGGAATGCCGGAAAAGAAGGGACGGGGCTTTCGCCCCATGGTCCGCGCCAATTCGCCGATCAGGGGCCAGCACAAATCGATCGTGTAACCGGGCGGGCACCAACTGGTGCCCCGGGCCCAGGAGGTGCCGATCTGCCCCATTTGCCGGGTCCGGAGGATGGCCCGACTCCACGCCTGGATCGTTTCATTCAATTGATTAAAATTCGGCAGCACGGCCAGATGCGAACTGGAGCGAATCGAGGACGCACCCAAAACCCGAAAACCCAACCGGGTCCACAAATCAGCCTGGAACATGGAGGTGAAATAACGCCCCTGGAGATCGGCACCCAGCACCTTGCGAACGGAAGCGGGTAAATCCTCAATGAAAGTATGCCCCGGACCGATGGACGGCGCTGCGGGATTCTCCGGTTCCTGTAACCACTCGCGGCTGACGCGGTTACCCGCAATGCGGCCACTCGCGATTCGTTCGCCCCGGTTCCCATAATCCCACGAGCAGAGGATCACGCGGTCTTTGAACCGCGCCACCCGCTTGAGATTGGCGGGACTGATATGATCCTCCCACATATCGGACCAGATCACCGGCGTCTTCCCGTGTCGCTCGCAAACCGTGCACAGGGCCTCCAGATGACTGAGAAAAAGTTCGAGCACATCCTGCTTTTGCGCCTTGGCATAGGCCACCAACGCATGCGCTTCATCCATGCCGAGATGAATCAGGCGGCTGTCGGGATGGGCGGCGATCACCTGTTCGAGCATTTCAAAAACCATCGCCCGGGCGCGGGGCGAGGCGATATTCACCACGCTGGGATACTTTCGATCCAGGGCCATTCCCCGGTAGCGCTTCCAGCGGTAAACATATTCCAGATGCCCCAGGCATTGTTGAAGGGGGATGATTTCAATTCCGTGTTGGGCGGCCAGGGATTGAAAGCGCCGAAGAATGGCCGGGGTCCATACGGCGGATCGATCCTCAGCCACATCGATCCCCTGCCGGGCATCGAACGGAAAGATATCCTCATATTCAGCGAGGATGGCATTGATCCCCTGCCCAGCCAGATCGGCCATGAGTTGGGGCAGATACGACGGCTTGAACTGAACTCCCTTGAAATCGAGATGGACTCCGACCAGGAATTCTTTTCGAACAGTGAAGGATCGTTTTTTCATGCTCTACCACTCTGGCAAAGATCAGACCGCGCGTCAATCCCGCCTTAAGGCCCTCGAACATCGCGTAAGGCGAAATCCATATCGGCTTGTTCCGGTTTCACACCCATGTCTGAGGCTCACGAGGACGTTCGCCCTCCAAAAGACGACATCGAGACATCCAAGCGAATTCTTCTGGAGGGCGAGACTCTGGCGAGCCGCGAGGGCAAGGGATGAGCATGCGGTCGCCATTCGCCAACAGGTTCTTAGGCGAGGATTTGAGAACCCTGCGTATTGTGAGTGCGGAAGACAGTTAAGCCCGCCGTACGCATCAGCTCCCCTTGCCCGTTATCCCTCCCCCTCACCGCCCACAGCAGGTGTGGATCGTGGCGACCAGCACTTCGGCGGCCTCGGTCTTGGCAACGTAGGCGGATGCGCCGGCCTGGCGCATCTCCTCCGCCCGATGAGGTTCGGCATAGAGGGACAAACCGATGACCCTCATTTCTGGAAACTCGGCATGAATCGCGCGAGTGGCCTCAATCCCATTCATTCGCGGCATATTGACATCCATCAGGACGACCTCCGGACGCAGAGATCGGGCCAGTTCCACGGCAACTTCGCCGTCGGATGCCTCACCGACCACGGCCAGGCCGGCATCCCGCACCAATAATTCGGAGAGCCCCTGGCGCAAAATGGTATGATCGTCCACCAGCAAAATACGAATCCGGGAACCGGTGACGGGACTGATGGATGGGGGAATAGCCCCGACCGGGCTGGTTGGAGCCGACTTGGCCCGTTCGGGGGGCAGAGTCGGGGCGGGCACGGGGGATACGGCCATCGGGGCAATCAGCGTCACCCGGCACCCCTGCCCCGGCGCGCTCTCGACGGATATGCGGCCGCCGAGCGAACTGAAGCGCTCCCGAATCGCCAGCTGACCAAATCCCCCGTCCAACTCATCGTCTGATTTGGGCGTGGAGGGCGAGTAGCCACGGCCCTGATCCGAGACCCTCACTTGCACCTGCTGATCAGGACGAACCGTGATTTCAACTTCGGCGAAGGTCACACCTGAATGCTTGACCACGTTGAATAACAATTCGCGCACAGAATGGAAAATGGCGACACGCAGATCTTCCCCCACCTCGCCAACCCGATCATCGGCCACCATCTTGACGGTCAAACCGTGTTTCTCATTCATCCACAAGCCGATCCATTTGATCGCCTGGATAAGTCCACCCTCACGCAAGATCGGAGGGCTCAGTTCCAGGACGAGCGACTTGGATTCACGAATGGCTTCCTCAATGGCCTGACTGGCCGCGCGAGCAGACCCGAGCAAACTCTTATCGGAAAGACCTTTCTCCAAAGCGGAGAGATTGAAACTGGCCGCAACGAGCATCTGCTGGAGTTGATCATGTAAAATATGGGCCAACCGATTTCGCTCAAACTCCTCGATCCGAACGAGTTTCGTCCCGAGCTTGCGAAGCTGGGAAGTCGTGCGCTCAAGGGAGAGATTCGCCTGCGCCATCTGATCCTGGATTTTCTTGCGTTCGGCAATTTCCAGATGCAGCAACTGGTTGCGTTCGGCGAGTTCGGCGGTGCGCTCCTCCACCCGGCGTTCCAATTCCACATTCGCCTGACGCATCAGGTCTTCCTTGAACGCCCGCAAGGTGATGTCCTCGAACATCACAAACACCTTGCCGGCCACGGGAACACCGAAGATGCTGATCGTCTTCACGGTCCCATCTTTACAGGTAACCCGATAGTCATCGCGCTGGATTTCGCGGCCCTGGGCAAGGGCGGCCATGACATAGCCGGTCCAGCGTTCAATCACCACCCGCCGATAGTCACCATCAGGATAAGCCTTGACCCACCATTGGTCCATGTTCGGAATATCCTCGGGGAGATAACCAAACGTTTCAATCGACTTCCGGTTGGTGTACTCGATGGTGCCGTCCATACCGATAATGGCCATGGATATCGGCGCATGTTCAATGATCTTGTGAAGACGGTCTTCGCTTTCCTTGCGGGCCGCTTCCGCCCGGGTATGTTCATCCACTTCACGAAGCAATTGTTCGTTGACCGCATGGAGTTGGTTGAGCGATAAGGCCAATTCCGCGGTCCGTTGGCGGACCTGCTCTTCAAGAGACCCCTGTTGTTGAAGGAGTTTGGACTGAACCTGGTGAAGCCGGGTGAGGGCGACCGCCATATCCGCGCGGCTTGCCTGATCGGAATTCAGCAGTTGTTCAATCTCAGCCTCCACATCCCGGGACGAGGGAATGACCCAAAACTCGTCATAGGGATCCCCCTTGGCCAGGAACGCGGTCTGGGTCGCCCAGCAGTTGGTTTTGAAGCGAGCAGAGCAGTAGCCCGCGAACTTTCCGGCCAGCATGGCGCTTCCCCAGCAGGTGCCGAGCTTTTTCTGATACAAGCCTTCCCACGTGTTATAGGCCCGGAAACGACATCGCTGATGATCCGGGTCATCTTCAATCAACTGCCATTCCCCCCACCCGGCGACTGCGGCCGTAACGTGAATAGAGGCGAATCCATCACGGAAATCGGGGTAGCTGGAGATCAACTGCCAGTCGGCGGCCACGCTTTTGCGTCCCTCGGACTGTAGGGCCAGCGAAAAACGCTCCGGCCCAACCATGGTGGCCAGGCCGGACATCAGGCCCACCAGCGTCGTGTCCACCCACAACATGGCCACCGGCAGTCCCTGAAAAACACACGTCCCCTCCTTGTGATTCCACTGCAATTCAATCCCTTGGACCACAATCCGGTCTGGGGAAGGGCCACTTTTAAGCGGTTCAGGGGCTTTTGCGGGAGGGATCATGCATGCATCCTGTTTCAAATCGCTCATTACCAATATCTTTATCTGAGTTTGAAGTTATCAAATAAGCCCTGCAAAAGCAAACACATCGCCCCCCATCCAACCGAATCCCGATTGATCGGTCAAAAACAGATTGAATCAACTTGCCGGACGCCTGTGGGAAAGCTATGATATTGAAGGTTTTAGAGGACGACTCAACCTATGAATCCTGACTGTATTTTTTGCCGCATCGTGGCCGGAACGTTGCCCTCAACCCGGATTTACGAAGACGACCAGGTTCTTGCGTTCCTGGATATCGGCCCCGTTGTCAAAGGACACACCCTCGTCATCCCCAAAGCCCACTTCGATCCCCTCCCCGCCCTGCCCCTGCCCTTGCTCCAGCATCTGATCGGCGTTGTTCAAAAAATCGCCCAAGCCCAATTCATCGCACTGAACACCGACGGGATCAATATCAGCCAGGCCAATGGCGAAGTCGCCGGGCAGGTCATTCCGCATGTCCACTTCCATATCATCCCTCGTTTTAAAAGCGACGGACCTCACCGGAATTGGACTCCCCAGCAATACACCGACCCGGCCGAGATGAAAACCTTCGCAGACCGAATGATCGCCGCCTTGGAGTAATCTTTATCATGCAGCCGACCGATTATGCCGATGCCTTGCGGGATATCCTCGAAAAGGATTCCCGCTATGAAGCGGATGCCTATCATTTTCTTCGCGAAACACTCGATTTTACCATCCGGCAAACTCAGGCCAGCGAAGGAGCGCCCCGCCATATTTCCGGACAGGAATTGCTCGACGGCATTCGTCTCTTCGCTTTGCAGGAATTCGGCCCCATGGCTTTCACCGTCCTGCGCTCATGGGGAATCCATTGCACCGAGGATTTCGGTCATATCGTCTTCAATCTTGTCAATGCCGGTATTCTCGGAAAAACCGAACAGGATTCGATCGAAGATTTCAAGAAGGGCTATGATTTCCAAACAGCCTTCATCACTCCTTTTCAGCCCGAACATCCCCTGCCGACCTTGCCCCACGAAAAGAAACACACACCCCCCTGAACCTGACCCTTCCGGAGCGATCTATGATTCCCACTCACCCTTTTCTTCGAACCTGCATCTGGCTTGCGCCGCTCTGCCTGACCGTCGGCATGCCATCCGCCCCGGCCAACGGAGCCCCCCACTCTCTTGACTCCCTCGAAACCGCCGCCGCCCGTCTCAAACGGCTGACGCTGCCGAATGGCATGACGGTTCTCCTGCTGTCAGACCACAGCGCCCCGGTCGTCTCGGTCCAAATCTGGGTCGGTACCGGGTCCATCCACGAGGATAACTATCTGGGCGCCGGCCTCTCCCATTTTGTTGAACATATGATTTTCAAGGGAACGCCCAAGCGCCCCATCGGCGCCATCTCCCGCGCCATTAACGAAGCCGGCGGAAAAATCAACGCCTATACCTCGCTCGATCGCACCGTCTTTTACACCGATCTGCCCTCGCGCCATTGGGAGTTGGGCCTCGATGTCCTGCTCGACGCCCTCCAGCACCCCGATTTCCCCGCCGATGAGTGTACCCGCGAACAAAAGGTGATTCTCCGCGAAATGGCCATGGGGAATGACGACCCCGACCGCCTGCATACCCAGTTACTGTGGAGCCTCGCCTATGCTCGTCACCCGTTCCGATTTCCGGTCATCGGTTATCCGGAAATCTTTAAATCCATCCAGCGCGAGGATTTGATTGCTTTCTTCAAGCGTCATTATACGCCGGACAACATGCTCATCATGGTTGCCGGAGATATTCCCGAAGCCGCCGTGGAGGAAAAAATACGGGAACTCACCCGGGATTTCGACCGTCAGGCCCGTGCCCCCATCCTCCTGCCGCAGGAACCCCCGCAAATCGCCCCCCGCGTCCTCCGCCAAACCGGACCCTACCAAATCGGGCGCATTCATTTGGCCTATCATACCGTCGCGTTGACGCATCCGGATGCACCCGCACTGGATCTGCTCGCCGCGGTCGTCGGGCGGGGTCGTAGTTCGCGCCTGAATCACGTGATCAAAGAGGAACAGCGCCTGGTCCATTCGATCGACGGCTGGTCGTTTACCCCGGCCGATCCCGGCCTGTTCGGGGTCAGCGCAACCTTTGATCCATCAAAAGAGGACGAAGTGATTCGCGCCATTGAGGCCCAGATTGCGGAATGGATTGAATCCCCATTCCCTGTTGCCGAATTGGACAAAGCCCGGAATCTTCTCCTGACCGGCGAAATCGCCAACCTGCAAACCGCCAGTGGGCAGGCGGGTAAATTCGCGACCGGCGAATTTTATGCCCGCGATCCGGCCTTCTCCATTCGCTATCTCCAACAACTTCAAATCCTGACCCCGCGCGACCTACAGGCGGTAGCCCGAAAATACCTCACCCTGGAAAACCGTTCGATCGCCATCCTCACCCCCCAGACGGCCACGCCCCAAACCGCCCCGACCCAGGATGTCGTCATTCCGGAAATTCAACGTCTCGAGCTCAAATCCGGCGCGACGCTTCTGGTCCGGCCCGACTCCCGTTTGCCCCTGGTGTATGTCAGCGCGGTCTGCCGGGGCGGACTCCTCGCGGAAAACGATTCAAATAGCGGCATCTCCCGCCTGATGGCGGAACTCCTGACCTGCGGCACGGCCCACCATTCCCAGGCCGAAATCGCCCGCCAGATCGAATCGATGGGCTCCGAATTAAGTTCCTTTTCCGGACAAAATAGTTTTGGCCTGCAAGGCTATTGTCGTCAGGAAAATTTACCGGCTTTTCTCGCCCTCTTTGCAGAATGTCTATTACAACCCGCTTTTGATGCCACCGAGGTCGATAAACAAATCCAAATCCAGCTGGCCGCGATCTCCGAACAGCTCGAACAACCCATGGCACTGGCCCAACAAAATCTGCTCGAATCCCTTTTCCCCGCCCATCCCTACCGCTGGAATGTTTTGGGGCGGCCGGAAACGGTCAAAACCTTGACACCGGATGCCCTCCGGGCCCATCACCATCGCCTCGTCGTCAGCGGCAATCTGGCCGTCTCGATTTTCGGGGATATCCAACCGGTCCCGGCTCGCCGGGCAGCCGAAAAGGTTTTCAAGGCGATTCCGCGCGGCCCCTATCCGGCCCGTGAATATTCGGCCGTAGCTCCCGTCCTGCCGAACCGAAAGATCCGTCTCGAGCCCAAGGAACAGGCCATTCTGTTGATCGGTTATCCCGGCATCGATGTCAAGGATTCCCGCCGGGACGCCCTCCAGATCCTGGAAACCGCCCTCAGCGGAATGTCCTCCCCTCTATTTGAAGAAATTCGCGAAAAACGCGGACTGGCTTATTATACCGGCGCGGCCTTCCGTCCCGGGACCGACCCCGGCCATCTCTCTTTTTACGCCGGAACGCGGGCGGATGCTCTGGACGAAGTCGAACATTTAATTAATGACCAGATCAACCGGATCGTTCGCGAAGGGCTGACCCCGGCCGAAATCGACCGGGCTCGAAATCAGATCGTCGCCGCCTGGGAAATGAGCCTTCAGGACAACCTAGGACTGGCCTTAAGCTCGGGACTCAATGAGCTGTATGGTCTCGGGTTTAATTACGATTTCTCCATCCGCCAACGCCTGGAATCGATGACCCCCGACTCCGTTCGTGCCGCGGCCGCCTCCCTGCTCAAACCCGAGCGGCAGGCGGTATCCATCGTTCGGCCGGAAGCTCCGGCCTCAACCCCCAAAGGAAAAAATCCATGAGCGACACCCTCACACCCGAAGAACTCAACAAGGCCCTGTTCGTCAATCTCGTCATGATGTTCAGCCAATCGACCATGGTGGGACTCGGCAAACTGGCCAACCCCATGAACGGCAAGGTTGAACCCGCCAATCTGGAATCGGCCCAGCAGGGCATTGATCTCCTCGTCATGCTCGACGCCAAAACCCGCGGCAACCTCGATCGCGACGAAGCCCGCCTCCTCAAGGATTCGCTCTCCAGCCTCCAGATGAATTTCGTCGAAACAGCGGCGAGTCTCAAAAAGTCTCCACCACCCCCGGCCCCCGAAACCGCCACTCCCCCGACCCCGACGCCGGACGCTTCTTCCGAAACGACGCCCGCCGGATCCGAGCCCAAATTTCGCAAGTCGTATGGCGCGTAAACTCATGACCCGCCCGGACTTGACGCTCTCCCTGGAGGAGCATCCGGAATGACTCTGACCATTATCGGCGAACCGCCCCTGGCGGCCAACGGACAGGGGCAAACTCCTAATCGGATCGGCACGCTCTTCCTTAACCACCGGACCCTCGTCACCTTGGCGGGCATTCATGCCACTCAGAAGATTGCATTTCTCAACCTGCTCAACGCCCGTCAAATCGCCAACGGACTTCCCTTGCTGACCGATGAGGAGCAACAGGAGTTTTTCGAAAGCGCCGTCGACTTGATTATCGATAACGGACTGATTTTCATCCGCCCTAACCCCGATCGGATGGATCTCGCCTTCCGCGCCGATGAATTGCTCCAGGAAATTGTCTCGAAACGAAAAATTCAATTCCTGTTCGCGCTGAATCCCGCTGTCCGCGCCGCCTTGAAACAACGGGGCGAACTCTGGCGCATCAACCCACTCCCCCAGACTCCCGACGATATGTCGGCCATGATCCGTCAGGCCCGCAACCGGATCAACGGACGGGCGATCTATTATTACGGGAAATCCACCGGTACCCGCTGGCTGACCGTCGACGAGTTCTGCCGCCTCGGAGAGCTACCCGATCCGGAACTCACCGCCCATTTGCGCGAAATCCGCGATTTTACCGGACGCCGCAATGCACATGGCCACCCGGAAATCGCCTTCTTTCTCTCCGACAATATTTTTACCCATGCCGATCTCTCGCCACTCGATACTCCCGATGAAGATCCCGTCCGAATCCGCGACCTGTATCAGGACCTGCGGAATCGCTTCACTGACGCAGTCCACCCCGACCTGCGCATGGACAACCCCGATTATCTCGAATGGCGAACCCGCATGTTCGCCGCCCTGATCGGCATGGGATCGGAACTGGTGACCGAAGAGGTTTTACTGGGATTGGGTTCTGAGTTTTTCATGCAAATCGAATGGCTGGCCGGCGGGCACTTCGAAAACGGCGAACTGATATTCGACACCCTATTCGACGAGGCGGAACACCATCCGGAGGACGCCGCGCTCCAGGAATTATGCGACCCGCGCGCCCATGAATTCGTCTTCAATTTCATCCGTGAATTCGGCGATATCGAGGACATCAACATTGGTCGCCTCAACAGCTCGCTGTCCCGCCATGAAAAGACCATCGGGCGCCGCGCCGTCTATGTCGCGGAACTCAAGATCGGCGGCCAGGAAAAACGCATGGTCCGAATCATCCGCATGCAGAAATGGAACATTTGCGAGCATCTCGATAATCACAAGGACCTGCTCACGGCCATCATGGAAGCGGAGGACTATACCGAATATATTCTCGATCGCCGCCTCGGGTGCCGCCAACTCGGCATGAATCTCATCGCCCGCGTGACCACCCGCAAACTCAACGAACGCTACGACGGCCTCAATCGAAATGTGGCGGGACAATTCATCTGGTCCACCTATTTCGAGCGCGATTACATCCCTGGATTTGCCACCGATAAAATCCCCCTCTCGCGCTACGCCAATCCGCTCTATTGCGACCGGCTCGCCGCCCTGATGGGCGCCGCCGCCGCCCCCAACCTGATCGTCGGACGCATGTCCCAAACGTTCCATGTGATCTTCGATGTCGGCGACGAGGTCATCCAGGAGGATGACTTCGGTTTGCCGGGTGAGTTGATCGTCCCCGATCATGTCGGAGCCTTCACCAATTACCTGCAGCCGCTGGAGGAATTCGTCCCCGCCTATGCCCAGGTGGTGCTCTCCCGAATTCCCTATGGAATTGATGTGGCCCGGTTCACGGATCTGTACCTGGCCGCCTTTTTGCGCCGATTCAACGAAATCCGTGACGAGTACCGCAAGCGACATCGCGCCTTCGACGCCCTCTTCCGGCATCGCCGGCACAGTATCGAAGGGAGTTTCGCGTTTCGTTGGGAAAAAGTTCTTGAGCGCCTTGACCATTCCGATTCCCAGCGCCTGACCCACCTCATTCGCCAGACCATCACCCGCGCCTGACCGCCGCTGGACACCAAAGACACCCGGGAATCGTCGGCGAATCCCTTATTGAACCGGACTGGCCCCGGGAAAACCCCACTGCGTAAATTGCGACCCCGGTGTGGCACTGGATAATCGATACCACCAGCCGGATGTCGGAACATAAACGGTCGGATCCGCCCGACCATCGCCATCAAAATCCCCACGAACCGGAATAACGCCGGGAAATCCCCATTGCACATGCCAGAGCAACACTTTCGACTGGGCGGGCGAATAGACATACCAATGGCTGGACGCGCGATTAAACGCCACCAAGTCATCCGCTCCATCCCCATCATAATCGCCCACCCGTGCCGCCCCCCATGAGCCCCCCCAGCCAAAATCCCAAAGCAAAACCCGATTACGGGCCAGGGAATAGAGATACCACCGACCGGATGCCGGATAAAAAAAGCCCAGATCGGCGCATCCATCCCCGTCATAGTCCCCCGCCAGAAATTCGCCTCCCGAAAATCCCCAGTTGAAGTTCCAGCACAGGACCCGCCCCCCCAAGGTCCGGATAAACCAACGCCCGCTGAGCGGATCGACGACGACCAGATCATTGGTGTGATCGCCATTGTAATCGCCGGAAAGTGGAATCGCCCCGGCCCATCCCCATTGAATATCCGCCGCCAGCAGGGCACCCGACAATGACCTGATCAACCAGCGTCCCTGATTGTAAACCACGAAATCATTCCGCCCATCTCCGTTGTAATCGCCCGAAAGAACTCGGGAGCTGGAACTCCCCAAGGGAACCGCCCATGCCAGGACGGATCCTGTTCCAGACCGAATATACCAATTTCCGCTCGCTGAGTGCCAAACCGCCAGATCAGCCAGTCCATCGCCATCATAATCAGATCGGGTTCGCGAGCCGGTTGAAGGAGGATTGGAAACCACCCCAAAGGCACCGACGGGGCCACCCCAAGGGCGGGTCATCCCCGTAGCATCCCGAAGCACGAGATTGGTCCGATTCCCTTCCGGGGCCAACGGCGGCGTAGGGCGGTCATCGCCTGGAAAATCAGGAATCACCACATCGGCAAACGAAAAGACCGTTCCTCCGGGAATCGGCCTGAAATCGCCATTTTCCGGATCGATCAACTGCGGCTCAATCTGATTGATCAGATTTTGGGCATTGACCAGAGTCGGGTTGCAAGTGGGATTGCCAGCCTGACCGCCCTGGCCCTCTTCGCCCAGTCCCAGGGGAAAGCCCAGCGGCCCGTTCCAGATCAAGTTGCCTTGTATGCGCAAATTCGTATCCACGGCCGAAGGCGATGGAACGGGGGTACTCGCCGGGGGGATCACCGGCCCGGGCACCGTAAACTGCTGCCAGGCGGAACTGAATCCGGTGGGATTGTAAATCAGGTTGTTAAAAATATAAATGTTGCGGCACGGAATGTATTGGCCATCGGCGTTCACCGAAGCCCCCCATCCCCCCGCAGCCCGGTACACATCACATTGCGCCACATTGCCATCGCAACTCCGTGCCCCGTGGGTCACCTCGATCACATGATCATTGGTCCCCGCCTTGTAAAGGGTATTGTAGGCCAGCAAAATATTATAGCCGCCATTCACCCCCATCCCCACAACCCCGGTATGATGAATCACATTATTGACAAACTTGATGTTTTCCGCCTCATAATGAATCCAAGGCGACACCATGAATTCGAACCCGGATCCTTGTCCGGCGGTGAATCCACCGGTTCGCGCATCAAAAATTTCGTTGCCGTCAATTCTCAAATAGGCCGAACCGCCCTTGACATACATGGCCCAATCGCCCCCGCGATGAATCCGCGACCCGATCACATGTCCGTATTGAACGCCCACCGCGTCAAATGCATTGTCCCATCCGCCCGAAATATCGCAATTTTCAACATATAAATATTGAGTCTGGTTGACTTTCATCCCTTCCTGGGGGCCGCCATAATGGTCGATATCACCCAGCCCTTCAATCTGACAATTACGGACCAGGATATGGTGACACCCCGCAAAATGAAGAACATCCCCCCCATCGGCACGGAGATGGAGCCCGATCAGGTAGAGATACCGGCAACCGGAAATGTCCATTGCCGGCAAAAGGGCCGTTCCATCCCCATCTATCGCCTGAAATATCACCGGGGCCGCATAATTACCCTGGCGATTCTCATACCAACCGGGAGTGTCGACGTGAGTGCCCGCCGTTAAAAGCAAACGAAAGCCCTGGCTGAGCGACGCACCGCTGGGAATTCGATTCCATGCCTCGGTCAACGTGCGGAGGGCTTGCGCCCGACTGGAGCCGGACCGGGTATCATTGCCGTTGACCGGATCAATCCAGACATCCGTCAAAAGGGGGGTGCCGATGGAATAAACCGAAGGATCAAACGATTGGGCTATGGCGAGATGAACAAGCCCCGCGAGGAGAACACCCACCCATCCCCATGGGCAATGACACGAGGGCCTATACGAAGAGTTCATCATCTCACGGCGCCGGCGGTAAGGCGCCTTCCCGAACCAATTGCGCATCCTGATCCGGCGTCAATTCGATCGGTAGCGCCGGCCCTAAATCGCCCCCGGCTCGAATCAATTCCATATTGTATTCCTGCATCATTGATTCATGCTCATCCGGCGTCATTTCGTCCTCATCCGGTAAATTCATCAGGGCCCTCTTGGCCGACCGGGGCGGAGGCAATGTTTTCTTAATCTTGTTATATTCTTCTTTTGTCATCCCTTTACCCAGCACTTTCGCCGGCCTGCGGGAGGAGCGGGGGGAAGTTCGGGGAGGGGTGGCCAGGATCGCCGGCGTGGGCGACGCGGCAAGCGAATCGTCGCCGGACATGGAAATCCAACGCTCAAGCCCATCTTTCCGGATTTGTGCCCGCTCGGAGGCATAATCAGCCTCCAGCAACTCGATGCCGTCCTCGGTCTCGCCTACCTTTAGCATATAACTCGTGCTCTGCTGGGGATCGAGGATTCCCACGACAATCCCGCCTGAATTATCCTCAATAATCGCCGACATTTTAAGAGCATTGACGGCCGCAGCCGCAACGGAAGCCGGTGATCCCGGCGCACCGGCCGCAACCGGCGCGGTTTCACTGCCGAAGGGTTGCCGGTCCAATATGACCTGATATCGGTCAAATGTCCGGGGAACCGGCGCTGCCGCGGAGAACACATACCCCAGGATAAGGGCGGAAAGCCCTACCCCGTATCGGCGTGCCCCAGTCGGCTTCCAACGAAAGATCCAGTTGAATAACATGGCATTATTAAAGCGAATTATAGTGCAAAATGAAAGCCGAATTCGGATCCTGAAAGACCGCCCGATAGGCACCGGCCCGTCATTCGAGGGAAGGCTTAAAGAAAATCCGTCGGATCGAGCGCCAAAGATAAACACAAACTCCGTCCCTGCGATTTAAAACAGGGACAGAGTGATAGGGTCGTATGCCCCGCACACGACCCTCCATTAAATTCTTTCGATGCGCGGCTTACTTGGCAACCGGCGCATAGACCGCATCGCCGAAAGCCAGCATGGGGATAAAGATAAACGGCAGGAAAATGATACCGATCGCAAACCCCGTGCTTTTGCCAAAATTAGCAGCAAATGCGATCGCGGCGATAATCGCAAAGATCAGATTGACAATCGGAATAAAGAAAAGAATTAGCCACCATCCCGGCTTTCCTGCGATTTTTAGAAAAATGTAGGTATTATAAATGGGTATCAAAGCAGCCCATCCCGGATGCCCGGCCTTTTCGAAAACCTTCCACATCGACACAATGACAACGACGAGGACCAACAGCAACAAGAAACTAAACATAGCCAACCACCTTTCTCTTTCAATTGTCTAGACATCCTAGCATTTTCCCTGACCAACACCCTCCTATTGAACCCATTTTTTGATCTCGCTTCAACATTATATTATTATTGTCCCTGCATCCATGAAGCGATCACTTTATCCTATCCTCACCCTGCTGGGAATGCTATCTATCGCCCCGCGGGTCCTATGGGCTGAAGATGCCGATACGAATCCCCAGAATTCAGTATTGTTGGCGAGCCCGCTCATGGGCTGACTCCGAAACGAAGTCTCTCAAGGCGGCTCGCCCGATAGGCCCGCGCAAACACTTAAGGATGAGAGCGAGGAATACGGCATTTTCGTCATGTATGCGAACCCGCGACTGGTCACCAATGACACCCATTTCAACACCGACGTCAATCATTCGGAAGTCTGGGGTAATATCGTCACCCTGAACGCTTACGGCGATCCCGTCGCGCGAGCCACCTGGCATTGCGGCGCAAGTTATTTGTGGCATGACATCGACGGCCATCCTGTCGACATCAGGGTCACCGAACCCATCATTAAAGCGGGGAGGCTGTTCAACGCACCCGCACTCCATCTGTCCATCACCCCCTATCTCGGATATGGCTGGCGCAAACTGAAACCACCCTCTCCATGCCCGGACAATCCCGATGTAAAAACGAAAACAGCGAATCCGTGATACATGGGTTATCGGTCTACTGGCGATGGCGAATGCTCTATGCGAAAGCCAAGTATTATCTCGAAGATCATCTCGAACGAAACGAAGGCAATCCCGTGTTGCGATTCTGGGGATGCGCCATGTTCTCACCGCGGACCGGCTTGCTGGCACGCTTCGAGTATTCGGAACAATTTTCAACCACCGACACCTCGGTCCGGCTCGGCCCGCTCGTCGCCTTCTAAACGAATCAGCGGTTTTACAACCGAACCCAGTCTTTCGGGATCAAATCATCCAGAATATAATGGGCATACATCTCTCCGAACCATTGGCTCGGGGCAACGACCTTTCGGCTGGAATGGGGATTCAGCCAGGCCGCCCACCAACTAAAAGAACTGTTCGCGATAATGTTGTGATCGCAAAGTCGCTGCATTTCAAAGTCCGTCAGATCATCATTCCCTTCTGAAATCGTGATCCACTTCGAGAATACATGTTCCCGGCACCAAGCCCGATCCTCCACCGTGTCCGAGAAAACCAGAAAACAGCATCCTTCGAAATACCGCAGGCCCGCCTCTATATAGTCCGGTTTCAAGAGGGGGTGGTACCGCTCCTTATCCGGCCGGAAAGATCCCCGATATTTGCAATCAAACCGGATATGGGGCGTTGGGACATTATCGCCTCTCCGATTGTGCAACGCCACCACGGGACGTCCCGGATATCGGGCCCGGACCGCATTCACCTGTTGCCGGGCCCGTTGGGTAATCGTCGGATCAACGAGGGTGAACTCGCGACGAATCCGATCGGCAATATTTACAAAATAGCGCTCCGACTGAAAAAAACCGCTGAAATCACAGTTGGGCGGCGCCTTAAAAAAAGATTCGTCATAATGGAATTGGCGTTCCCGAAACTCGTGGGGCATCCGCGGTTCCCCCAGCACGGGGGAAAACGAGGCCGTAATGCGGAACGCGCTCAACCGATGTTCCTGCACAGGCGGCAGAATCAATCGGCGATTCGTGCGACAGGCGAGACTCCGCAAAGCGGCATATTGAAAAAGCTGATTGCCCAGCCGCCCAAAGCCATTATTACCCATCTGGTGAAATGTAATGAGTGCCGGGCGCCAACCGTTCATCATCCGAACAATAAGCTTTTTTATCATGGCTAATTCTGTAGAATTACGACTCAACCCGTACCGGAAAGGATGCCCATGCCCCCCTCAAAACAAGCCGTCCTCACCCCTCTGGCTCCGGCCGCCATTGGCCCCTACTCTCAGGCCATCGCCACCGATCAATGCGTCTACTGCTCCGGCCAGTTGGGACTCGACCCCGCATCCGGTCAACTGGTTGCCGGTGGAGTCGCCGCCGAAACCCGGCGAGCCCTCGACAATCTCAAGGCGATCCTGACCGCGGCCGGTAGCTCAACCGACCGGGTCGTCCGGACCTCTGTCTACCTCGTCGACTTGAGCGATTTCCAAACGATGAATGCGATTTATGCCGAATACTTTCCCACTTGTCCGCCGGCCCGATCCACGATTCAGGTCGCCGCCTTACCCCGCGGGGGCCGGGTTGAAATCGATGCGATCGCACTCCGCGCCTGAGCCGTTTTAGCGCCGGGGCTCAACCGTTTTTCCAAGGCCGTCCATTCGTGACATGACCACCCGAAACGCCTCGTGGAAAGCCATTAGCGGTGTGTCATGGTGCCCCCCTGCGATTTCCTGGTAACAGAAGGGAGCCGTCGGCGGCATGACTGCGGCCAATGCCCGGGACTGGGTCACCGGAATGATGTCGTCCCCGGTCGCATGCACCACCACTACCGGCATGCGTAATCGAGCCGCGTTCAGTACCGCCGAGTGGCGCCGATAGAGGGCCGATTGGGACACAGAATCACCCCCGTAAGCCTGCATAATGGCCGCTGAAATTTCTCCCAGGATCGGCAGGCTTTGGCTCTGACACCACCCCAGATAGTCAGCCAAATCCGTTGCCGGGCAGAGGGCGATAACCCCATCCACCCACTCCGGATGCAGGGCGGCATAGATCAGATTGCTCGTCCCCCCCATCGAGCCGCTGGCCAGAATCAAACGTCCAACGGCCTGGGTCCGTCGCAACCAAACCAGAAGTGAGGTCAGATCGGCGGCCGCGGCAGGTGACATCCAGGCATTTCCACGCAAATTAACCGTCAACAGCCCCATCCCTTGATCCACCAGGAAAGGCAGCCAACTCGCCCGCAAATCCGGACGAACAAATAACTGATTTCCTTCCGATCCATGGCCGTGAATCATCACAACCCAATCGGTGCCTCCCTGGGCGGGCGAATACAGGAGCGCCCAATCTTCCACCCCGTCCACCGCACTGGTGTAATCAAGCCGAACCAGTCCCGGAATGGCCCATTCGGCGGTCGACAGCGAGGTTCGAACATACATTGCGATACTCCTTACAACTCGCGCGCAATCAAGCGTCCACCGCCCAGCCATCCCTGCGGTTGATGGGGGCAGTCCAATTCGTGTTTATTGCCGGCCGTACCCAGCACCCGGAGTTCAAACCGATTCCGGCCCGGCTTCAAGACCGGCAAATTCCATCGCCAAGGAGCCCAGGCCCGAACGCCCACGGAGGCCCCATTGATCTTCAGTTCGGCGTTATCGCAAATCCCGTCCAATTCCAAGAGCCGCCAACGTTCGATTTCATCGGCCGAAATTCGTTCGGTCCACCGGTAGCAGCCAGCCCCCATGTAATGCGGCAACCCCGCCCGCTGCCAACCGCCCACATCAATCCGGTTGCGCGACGGACACAACACGGACGCCGGGCGCCGCTCTTCCACTTCGAAGTCGCCTTCCAGAAAAAGCTGACTCAACAAGCCCTCCATGGCATTGCCGATTTGGAACCGACAATCCAACACATTGCGGCCCGCCTTAAGATTCTTCAGGGGAACACGCCGGGCGGAAATACCGTCCAGCGGAAAAGCGCCATGAGCCAGCGCGATCCGGCCATTACAGATCACATCGAAATGGCCCCGGGCGCAACGCGGATCGAGACTCAGGGTAATGGTCTTTTTTAAACCGGGCGCAAGGTTGAAAATAAACCGATAACACAAATCGGGATCAGGAACCGAGCTTTCCAAGGGGAGCACTCCCAGATAGGACTCAAAACCCGAGACCATTTTAAAATCATCGAAGATCTGCCAATAGGGACGGGGGTAGTCGAGATTTTGTTCTTTCCGCCCCTTGCGAAGGACCTGCACGGCCGAGAGTCGATAGAGGTTGGCCGATTCACGCCGAAACTGGAGATCGGACGAACTCACCTTCCGGGAAACCTGCATTCCCGGCGCCCGTAGGGTTGACGCAATCACCGTTTCCGCGGCGGCAAACAAACCACAACCACGGGCCGGCACATGCCAGAGAACATCGGAACCGGTTTCCGTAAAATCACCGTCGGCCTCGACCGGCGTCCAGCGCAATCCAGACGGCACGTTGCCCTTGACGATCAAATCCAACGGTTGATCCCCGACATTGACGGCCAGCAGATGGGGACGGCGATCGGGTCCGACAAACCGGCGGATATAGCACAGATGAGCATCGGCGCCTTCCACCGTGGGCACCGGCTGAAGATGGCGCTGAACCCAATGTCGATCTGCAAACGGGACTCCCGCCTTTTTCCCCAGCGGATTGGAAATCGAAAGGATGGCGCCGTCCGCGGCAACCTCTTTGCGGGGGCCTTCGCCAAACACATGCACCTCAACGCCCTGACCCGAAGCTTGCCGCAGAACCGCCAGGGCCTCGCGGCCCATTAAGTCCAGGTCGGGAACCAGCAATTTCCGATAGACACAAGCGCCGACCCGGATGCCGCCGGATCCATATTCGGCGACCGCCAGATCTGCTTCATCCACCAAGTGAATTCCCACATGCGCCTGCAGACACCCCAACAGGGTTTGCCAAAGGGAATTGCGACATTGAACCAGGCGGTCCGTATTCATGTGCGGCCCCCATTGCCAGAAGGTGGTCACACTATTGACCACCGCAACTTCGGGACACGTCTGATCCTGATCCAGCAGGTTCTCCAGTTTTTGAAGCCATCCATTCATGGCCCCTACCCCTTGAAAGATCGAGGTATAGGGCCCGAAATCAGGAAGGGCCTCATAATTCTGGACGCCTTCATTTGAGGTGTAAAAGCCATGCAGAAAGATCCGGTCAATCCCCAGCGCTTTTTGCCAGGTGAGAATCTGCCTCGCCTGCGCGGAGGTCATGCTCCAACCCGACAAACCCAGCGATTCGCTCATCCCGCAGGGAGCCCCCATCTGGGCGCGCACGGAACCCACCCGCAAACTGCCCAGATTCAAAGTAGGAGCCGCTTCCGTGCCGGTAAAGGGTACAATCAGATCGGTCCCGGGACAGGTCATGTTCTTCATGACCGCCATGGCCGATCCGAGGCAGGCGGTTTCCTGAATCGGATCATCCTCGGGCGAAAAATGGCCGACCAGACACAATTTGTGCGCATCGCAGAAATTGCGATAAGGCTGAACAAACGCTGTCAGAAAGCGGTCGAGCACCCATCGCCGATAATCCAATCGGGCCTGGATGTCCCGATCGCTCCGAACATCGCCAAACAACCGATAGACCTCGGCGCGAAGATCATAATGGTTCTTTTTTTGAAAGCTCGGCCAGAGATCGCGCGTGATCGGCAGATTTCCGTGAGGTTTGGCCTCATCGGTAAAAATCCCCGGGATGGTCGTTCCGAAATACTCCCCGACGGTCCGAACATAACGGTCCAAAATCAACTGACGAAAGACGCCGAAAGTGTGTGGATTGAGCAAATCGGGCAAGGCTCCCCAAGATCCTTCCACTCCGGCAATTTCCGCCGTAACCGCCACCAGCCGATAACCGGCGGGAATAGCCGGCACGCGCAGAGAATAGCGTTGGCGAACCGCATCGCCCCGGGGACAGGGAAACGGCTTCATCCCCTCGTAATAATGGCGGCTGTCCCATCGGCCCATGAACCAATCCACCCGCAATACGCCGACCTCACCGGTCAGATCTGCAGCTTCGCCAACGCCCGTCTGGGGAACCAAACCAGCCCACAGGACACGGGACCCTCCAATCAACCAAATGTGTCCGCGCTTCAGGTGGGATGGCGCCTCATGGTAAGCCAGGTATTCTGCCCGTAACTCGGGATAGGTGGCCATCACCAAACCGCCGGCCGCACCGCTGGGATACGGATCTTCATCATACAGCCACATCTGCATGCCCAACCGCCCGCCTTCCGCCACCAATTCTCGAATCATACGGAACCATTCATCGGACGCATACGGAATCAGATTCCCACTCCGGGCATGCATCGCCAGCGCGCGGACCCCTCCCGCATAACAGCGGCGCAGGTAATCGATTTTCTGGTCAACCGTCGACGCATCATTAAGCATCCAGAAGGGAATAATGCCTGGCCGGACCGGGCTTGAAGAAACAGGTGAGTCAGTCATATGGATATCCTTATTGTTCATCCTGCCTGGGGATAAAAATGGACCCAAACCTTACGTGTTCGGGGCCCGTCAAATTCACAGAAATAAATTCCCTGCCAGGTTCCCAAGCGAAGCGCGCCGCCGACGATGGGAACCGTGAGTGAGCACCCCATCAGGGAAGACTTGAGGTGAGCATCCGAATTGCCTTCCTGATGCCGGTACCCGGCATTCGCAGGTGCCATCCGTTCCAGTCCTTTCGCCAGGTCGGATAAAACGTCCGGATCGGCATTCTCGTTGATCGTCAAACCCGCGGTCGTATGGGGGACAAAGAGGAGCGCCATCCCCTCCTGTATCCGGGTTGCTTTCAACGCCGTTTCAATGCGTTCCGTGAGATTCAGGAATTCCGTCCGTGCAGCAGTGCAAACTGTCAATTCAACCGGCATAGCGATCCTCCTTGAACCACACCCCCACCTTGATGACCTCACCTACGCTTTTTAACGCAAAGCGAGGTCTGGTGAAAGCGCAAAGTGAGTGAAATCAGGGAATCGAGGAAATCGTCGTGATTCCGGGCAGGCGGCCCTGAGTCACCATTCAAAAACGCCGAAGAGATTCGGCTTCAGGAAATACTGCTCATCCTTATAAACCAGAAACCAGTTTTGAAGATTACTGTTGGGCGCATATTGGCCCCGGAAGTTGCGGCAAAAGTTAACCATCCATCGGGTCCCTTTGCCCGGTACTCCGCCGAGTTCATCAAAGGGAATAAAGATCTCGCAGGTCCACCGTTTGGCGTCCCGATTAATCATCGTCTTGATTTTGGGATGGACCCCATTCCACGGTCGGGGTTCGCCATCCGCCTTGCTGTTGGGATAATAAGCGGCCCAATATTGACCTCGCGTATTCACAATCATCTGATGGTAATCATTCCGGTCGCCATTGGTGTCCAGGAAGATTTCCACCGAATCATCCCAAGTCACTCCCGGCGGATTTCCCCACGCGCCGTTCCACTGGGCGATGATTTGCCCCACATTGGGATCGAGACAGATAAAGGAGATGTACAGATGCGGTTTCTTGTCGAGATCGGCTTTCCCGACATAACAATAGGTGGGCGGATCGCCCATCGGCGGAGGATTGCCGGGAGCATGTTTCCGAAACTGCCCGCTCTTCCAGGTCATGGCGATTTCGGTCTCACTCACTTCGCCGTCCAAAACGATCGCCGCATCGGAACCGGTTATTTCAACCGAATTGAGCGCCGCCGGCAAGTGGGCAATAGGAATTCGCGACCCCGCAAACTTTTCGAAAGATACCGCACTGGGCTGGTATTTCAAAAGGGCGGCCACTTGGGCGGCATTCGCGGCGGTACCGGCTGCCACATCGGGTTTGGCGGAGGCCACCTCCCCACTCTCTTCCAAAACCTCGGCCTTGGCCGTTTTGAATAAATTGGTCACCGGCTCCAGCGACACCACTTTGTCGGAGAGGTCCAGGGGCGTCGCCCCTTTATCGTGACGCGGGAGGATATTCTGCCGCGGGACGGCTGCGGATCGGGATAGCGAACTGACCGTTCTTTTGACCACACTGCGAGGCTCTGCTTTCAGTTCGATCGGATTGACCGCCAAGGCCTTCAATTCCATTTTCGGGGCGGGACTTTCAGGTTTGGGCGCCGTCCCCATGACGGGAGCCGTCAAGGGTTTGGGGTCCGGTACGACCATCGTCTCCGCAACGGGCTGCGCGGCCGGC
The DNA here is from genome assembly GCA_903824675.1 of uncultured bacterium. GTDB lineage: Bacteria > Verrucomicrobiota > Kiritimatiellia > CAIKKV01 > CAIJXV01 > CAIJXV01. Next base: position 44,513 of record CAIJXV010000066.1, on the reverse strand, counting down.
TTTAAATCAGGTTCACGCGGAGATTGCGTGAGTTCCTTGACTTGCCGGCGTTGGACATTTTTCAGGGATTTGACCGCATTCGGCTTGGGCGTCAAAGCCCGAGGCGACACCATGACGATTTCCATCGGGGGTTGGATTTGTTCGAATATTTTTTCACGGGGGGTGAAGCCGATCAGGGCGACAAGAAGCAAGAGGACCATCCCCCCCAGAGTCAGAGCCTGTTGGTAGCGTCGCCGGTTCAAATGGCCGGGGGTGGTTTGCAAGTAACCCAGCGGGATATCGGTTTCGGTTAGAAGCGACCGGCAGACATCTGAAATCTGGGCATTGGTCCGGTAATTCCGCCCCACTTCAGGACTGGGTTCAAATTTAAAGCGATGGCAACCCGCATGGATTTGATCGCCAAAATGCAGATGATCCCGGACGGTCAACTCGTTATTCAGATAAAGGCGAGTACCGGATAGGGACTCCAGGAGCCACTCGCCCGCGGCCTTCGTATCCTGATAAATCCGGAAGGCTTGTTCGGGCAACAAGGGATCCAACACACAAAGATCACACGTCAAGCCGGATCCCACCCGCATCTCGTGCTGATCAGATACCAGGGAGCACGCCTCAACACCGGCAACGGTGCCGGAAAGACGGACCTTGGCGGTAATTTCAGAGTTCGCAGCGCACATAACGATATTAAGGGACCGGGGCGGATGAATGAACCAAGGTATGAAGGGAGAATTTGGGAAATCCCGAGTCGCGAACGGTATCCATCACGGATATGACATCCTGGTAGGGAACCAGCTTGTCGATTCGAACCACCACCTCCGGAGTCGCTTGGGCGGCGGGTTCCAAGGCTTTCATGCGAGTGGCCAAAGTCATCAAGTCCGGCACCCGTTCCCCATTCAGGGTGATCTGGGCAATCCCGCCATCGAGCCGATAGGCAATCTCAAGGGTTTGGGGATTATCAGATCGGACTCCGCTGGTGGATTCCGGAAGTTCCAGCTCAATTTTATTCGGACGGATCATGCTGGAGGTGAGGATAAAAAACAGCAGGAGCTGAAACACCACGTCGATCAACGGCGTCATGTTGATGGAGCTGTTCTCAGGAATTTGATGCTTGGGAAGACGAGACATATCCAACCTCATTCTGCGGTTTTACGCCGTTCCACCCATTCCCGGATTTCAATCAGATAAAGATCCAAACCGTGCAGAATTTTATTCGTCTCGGTCCGGATATATTCCTGGGCGACGGTCACCGGCAAGGCGATCACCAACCCGGCTACGGTGGTAATCAAGGCAATATAGATGCCGCCGGCGAGCACTTTGGGATCCGCGGATCCCACCTGCTCAATCTTCATAAAAACCACCACCATCCCCTGCACCGTTCCCAAAATTCCCAGAAGCGGGGCGACCTGCGCAAAATTAACCAGCCAGCCACGGGACTTTTCCATCGGAGACATCTCGCTGTGAATCACCTTTTCCGTCGCGGCCGCCACGTCAGTCTCTCCCGCCTGGATCCGCAGGAGACCTTCTTCAATAACCCGTCCCACCACCCCTTTGGTTCGGGCCGCCAGCGCAATGGCTTTATTTAAATCGTTGTCCTTGAGCGCCGATCGGAGTTCAAAATGGAAACGATCCCCATCGATCCGGTTTTGCCGCAAATATAACAACCGCTCTACAATCATGACCAATGCGGCAATCGCCACGAGCGCCAACGGAATCATGAAGAATCCGCCTTTGAGACTCAAATCCACGCACAGTTTCAGGAAGTCCATCAGGGTGTTCCCTTCTTTTGTTTCAACTCATTTAACCGTTGCCTTGCTTTCAAAACCCAAGGGCCGGAAACCGTATTGGTCGCCTGCCCCGCAATCTCTTCCAACCGGGCGAGCGCGGTGGGTACATCGCCCAACCCCGCGAAACATTCCGCCGCGCCATAAGCCGCCGCGTCCGGCCATTCATTACACGGATACGCGGATAAGACCGTCTCATAATCGGCCAGGGCAGACGCAAAGTCCTGCCGGTGTCGGGCGGCTTCGCCCCTGAAATAAAAGAGGATGGCCGGCGCCAGTGTCGCCCCGGCGGACTGGGCATCCAACCCTTTTTCATTCTGAATAAAGCGAGCCACCAACGCACCCGCCAATTGATCCCGATCCGCGGGAGAAGCCGGATTCAACAAACGATGGGCGCCGATCAGATAGTAGCGCGACTGCGTCGGCGAATAGGTGTCCTGAACTTTTGCGAGGAGGGTGCGGATCTTCCCCTGCAGCCGCTCATCCGTCTGCAGGCCCCCCAGCGATTGCAATGCGCTGCTAAAAACAATCTCAGAGGAGCCGACAGCCAAGCCCGTCATCCAATAGTCCAATCCCCGGTCCCCCAGTCCTTGGGTATAGCGCAATTGGGCCAGGGTTCGATCCACCTCGTTCGAATAAAGAGTCGCCAATTTATCTTTTTGCCGGCCGGCCACTTGATAGAAGGATTCCGCCTCTTTGAAGCGACGGGCTTTTTCCAACGCCACGGCCGCTTCAAAGGCATAATCAGGCACCTCCTTGAATCGCTCGGCGAGATGCGACAGCCGGTCTCCGGCTTCGGCAAACCGGCCCATCTGGTAAAGGCTGCGAGCCCAGCCTTCCTCGGCTTCACGGGTCAAGGTGGCTCCGGAAGAGACCGCTTTTTCAAAATGGATCAAAGCGGTTGTCGCATCTTTTTGGGCCAGGGCGGCCATGGCCACTTGCTCGTGCAAACGCCCCGGCTGAGGAGCCAGACCGGAGGCCAACGCCGCCTGCCAGACTTTGACGGCCTGGGCATAATCTTTTTTACGAAAGGCGGATTGTCCCGCCAAAAGCTGGAGTTGCACTTTCTGGGCATCATTGCTGGCATTGGAATCCCAAGCTTGAAGGACCCGGAGTACGTCATCATCCAGCCCTGAATTATAGGCAGCGACCGCCAGATTATAGCGAAGATCCCTAATCTGATCGGGAGCCAGATTTTCCAAGGAGCTCGAGGCCAGAACCATCGTAATCAATTCGCGGGTCCGAACCCAATCTTTGCGATCCAAGGCCGCGCGGGCGAGTTCAATTCGCACCGGGAGGGCTTCGGGGGAAACCGGTTTACGCTTAATGAATTCATCCAGAAGTTTCAGCCCTTCCTCATTTCTTCCCCGGGCTTTCAACGCCTTGAAATAAATCCAGGTCGCCGGTCCATCGTCAGCCCCGACTTTCAAGATCGGATAGTCGGCGTCCATCGTATCGAGAATCCCCTCAATTTTTGATTCCTGTTCTAATGAATAGAGTCGGAGATACAACATGGCTGAGGCCTGATCCGGAGGAAGATTTTGACGGGATTCGGTAATGGCTTTGATGATTTTTCGGGAATCACCGGATTGTCCAATCATCCGCAACCGGGTGGAGACAAGCTGTTTTTTCAGGGTTTCTTGTTCGGCCATGGAACTTGCTCCTGCCCGTCGTTCCGCTTCCTCAATCGCCTGAAGGGCTTTATCCGCTTCCCCCGCGGCCATACGGCATTCTGCCAGTGCCAACCAGACCGAGGGCGGCAGAGAGGGATCCCGAAGATCCCGAACCGCCGTTTCCAAATGGGCCAGCGCATTGGAAAGCTGGCCGGCTTGTATCAGATATTGCGCGCGAATAAACTCGGCACGGGGGAAGGCCTCCTGGCCCGGTTGAATCCCGACGATCGCCTGTTGAGCCTCGGCCCAGCGCCCCAAAACGACACAGGCATCCGCCCGAATCATGGCTAGCTTATCAGAGGATACACCGGTAACCGGCTGGGTAGACCAGGTGAGAATGTCGGCTGGACGCCGCATTCGAACGGCACAGTCGAACATTTTGGTGGCCAGGGCGTTGCGATCGGCCCCCGCAGCAAGGGCCTCGGTAAATGCGGACCAGGCATTCGTCACCTCTCCGGCTTGATACGCCGCTTCACCCGCGATAACCGCCACATTCCGCCGGTCATCCCCGGCCAGGGCGCGTCGATCCAGGGAGGAGAGGGACTTGCGAACCACGGTCCAATCGCCGGCGGCGTAATCCAAATACAGCAAGGCCACGCGGGCCCCGCGTGCTTCTGCGGATGAAGGAAACCGTTCCGATAAATCCCGGTAAACGGAACGGGCCTCGGAGGATCGGTCCCCTTTTTCATAACAGAGTCCTTTGGCAAAAAGGTATTTCGATTGCCAGGACTCCGTGCTATTCACCTTTAGTCGTTCATCAATTTTGGTTACCGCTGCCGACCATTGGCCGGCATTGTACAAAGCCACGGCGGCATTGTATTGCGCCTGCTCCAAATCGGCCGCCCGCAGGGGAATGGATCCGAGTAGCGCAAACACGACAACCAAAAAGAGTACGCGATGAAGGAAAAACATCACTCTAGTCCCGGGTCAAATCGATCATGGGTTGATTTTCGCGAAGTAAAGCGGTGGTCCCGGCGGGAACCGCGGCTTCCTGATAGCGGTTCCGAACCAGCACTTTCCCCTCTGAAACATGAATCCGAACCGTGGCCAATCGCGTCGTTTCACCGGCAGGAACCGCGGCTGTTGAATCATTCCGAAAGAGGGTCACCTGTTCATATCGACTGGTCACCCGAAATTGGGTGCCCACTACAATGATTTCACCCAGCGGCGTTCGGACCCGAAAACGGCGAAGTCCGGGTTGGTGCACAATAGAGAAATCGATCTCGCCTTCCTTAAGCGTGATGGCGGCATCGGCAGCATTCGCAGGCAACTCGAATTGGGTGTGGGACGCAATGGCCAGATCGGATCCATCGTCACACCGGACCCTAACCGGCAACACACTGGTCAGAAGACGATTCGGGGGGAGCTTAATATCCACCGGCACCGGAGACGTCGTATCGGCAAAGGACAGCGAACCTTCGACCACCAGCATCGATTTGGGCCCGGAATGACGGTTCATCCAAAAAAACACGGCACCGATCAAAAAGAGGAACAGAGCGGCTTTGAGCAGGAAGGCCCCCCAGAAATGGTCGCGTTTCCGGGGAGGACGAACCTGCTGAAGAAGTCGCCGAATGACGCGATTAGGAACCTGATCCGCGCCCGATAAAACCACATCAAAAACCTCAAGGCACAAAGGACACTCAGCCAAATGAGACGGCATTTCCCACCGCTCGCCTTGCAATTGCCGGTCAGCCACACACCCCTTGATCTCATCGAGGGAAAAATGACCGGAAAACTCGGAAAGGGAATCTCCACCGGGGATTAAATTGTCATTCCGCTTGTTCATCTTATTGGGTATAGCGCAGACCGATTCGATTTCGTACAAACTTTCATGTGCCCCTACGTTCCCCCAGTTGATCCTTTAATTTGGCCAAAGCGCGTTTTAAAGTCGGTCCGATGCTATTGGTCGAAATCCCTGTCAATTTCTCAATCTCGCGATATTTTTTGCCTTGAAGATAAAAAAGGCGGATACAGGTCTGTTCACGGGAAGACAAAACCTCAAACAACTGCGGATTCAACAAGGCGGCATCGGGCAGGGATTCGCTTTCAGGGGGGGGGGATTCCGGTTCTGGCAGGCTTTCGCTCAAGGGCACAATAAAATTCTTATGACGCCGCATCAAATCGACTGCCCGATTGCGGGTCAAAGTCACCAAGAGAGGCAAAAGCCCCCCGCGAATGCGGCACTTTTCCAGCAGGCGGTTTTCCCGTTCAAGCAGATTCCGCCAGACCCCGGCAACCACATCCTCGGAATCCTGCGAAGCATATTGAAAACCATGGGCACCGAAGGTGCGCCCGGCGATCCCTAATAATAATCCGCTGTAGTCACGAATCAATTCGGTCCATGCGTCTTCTTTTCCGTCGCAAAGGCGTTGAACCAGCGTCAATTCGTTGGGTGACGACATGATTTCTCCAGTGATCAATTCCGCCCTAAATCGCGGGCCATTTCAAAATAACGCCGAAGTTTGACCATGGACGTACCCGGGGTGACAGGACTTCCGATGCTCAGGATAAATCGGTTTCGATTCCGGCGTCCGGCTGCCACCTGGCGCTTGATTTCATCGCGCAATCCATTCTCATTCTGCTGTTCGAGACAGCCGATGGCGTCCAAATTGCCCAACAGGGCACAACGGCCAGCCACCTGCCCGGCGATCGCGGAAATATCGATTTCAAAGCCTTTTTTGCCTTCTTCCAACCCCAGGATATCGGTACCACTGGCAATCAGGGCTTCCAACCGCTGGTTCGGATCCCCGCAATAATAATAGACGGCCACCATCCCCAGTTGATGAATGGCATCGATCAACTTCTGTATCAGGGGAATATTCAAGGCCGTAAAGACCTGCGGGTGAAGCATATCGGTAAAGCATTCTTCAATCCACACCACCCGAATCCCACGGGCTGCTTGCTCCGCCAAACCCGGAAGGCTGGCGGCCAAAAATCGCTCCGCCGCCAGACGCACCAAATGAGGCTGATCGACGATCTGGGTCATCATTCCTTCAAATCCCCAGATCCGGTAGCATTGCCAAAGCGGCGATATCACGTATCCCGTCGGCACACGATCCGGAAAAGCCCCCAGAATCCGTTTCGGCAAATCCAGAGTTCCATCCGCATTCGCCCGCGCCGCGACGTAGGGCACCGCATCCGGAATCAAGCGGACCACATCTGCCGCCGTCCTCGGAAAATCAACGGGGACCACCGAATGATTTTGAGCCGACGAAGCGGACCATCCCCCAACCTGCGGCCGTTCAATTTCGGTTTCTTTCCCGCTGAAACGATCCATCCGAAAGACCTTTGAACCGCGGCATTCCAGGATGATCTGGTCGCGTTCAGTTTTCGGAGCGGAAGCCGGCAATCCCATCCAATCCTGGGGGACCGCCGTGAACATCTCGCGATACCAGTCAAACTGATGCTCCAGGTTGGGATCGAACCGATACCACCAAGGCGTCGGGGTCAACTCGTCCCCATGATCCCGGTAACACAGCATCTCGTAGGGGATCACAACAGCAAATTCACGAGAGCCCTCTGAAGAGAGGGCCGCCTCGATCTTGTCTCGTCCCATCATATCCGCCTCCTGTAGAACGGTGCCACTACTGGTCCTCAGGGTCCATTTCCCGCAAAGGGCTGAAGACGAAAACAGAAAGGCCGGAGCACCGCTCCGGCCTTTCCAATACCCCATTGGGCAGAAATCTCAGTGCTCGCGTGATTTCGCCTTGGCCTCATTAACGACCAACTGTCGGCCCTTGATATCTTTGCCATTCAAGGCATCGACAGCCGACTGGGCGCCGGAGGCATCCGCCATCGTCACAAAAGCATACCCCTTGGACTTGTTGTTGAATTTATTGGTAATAATCCGGGCCGCCACGATCTTGCCGTATTTCGTGAACAACGCGTTCAATTCATCTTCGCTCAAGTCGTAGGGAAGATTCCCAACGTAGAGTTCAACATTGCCCGGCGTGGTAATGCGTTCCGAACGCCGTCCCGCTGTCCGAGGCGAACTCGTCCGCACGTTTCGGGGAACCCGCATCCCCAGAATCAAACCCACCAACAAACCTGCCAACATCCATACCGCTTCTGAACCCGTTAATAACTGGCACATCATCTATCACTCCTCTCATCTGATTCACCGGCGGGCTGATTGAACCCGACACCGGCCTTGACCGCGATCCTGCGGTCCATTGGGAGATGAAGCCAGGTGCAGGATCGCAAGACAAAGCACCCGGCCACCGCCCGGTTCGTTACCCCGTTTGAGTTACTTGGCCTCCAGGAACCCTTCCAGCTTGCGTAAACGGGTGGGATGGCGCAACTTTCTCAGCGCCTTGGCCTCTATCTGTCGAATGCGCTCACGGGTGACCGTGAACTGCTTACCAACCTCCTCCAGCGTGCGGGAGTAGCCATCGGAGAGACCAAACCGAAGGTTTAACACCGCCTGCTCGCGTTCCGTCAGAGTGTGCAACACCTCTTTCAGCCGTTCCTTGAGAAGGCTGAACGACGTCATCTCCGACGGATTTTCCGCGCTTTTATCCTCAATGAAATCACCGAAATGAGCGTCATCACCATCGCCCACCGGGCTTTGCAGGGAGATCGGTTGTTGGGCCATCTTATAAACGGCCCGTACCCGGTCCACCGGCAACTGCATCTCCTCCGCCACCTCTTCCGGAGTGGGCTCGCGGCCCAGTTCCTGAACCAGCTTCTTCTGAACCCGCATCAACTTATTGATCGTTTCAATCATGTGCACGGGAATACGAATGGTGCGAGCTTGATCCGCGATGGCACGGGTCGCCGCCTGACGAATCCACCAGGTGGCATAAGTACTGAACTTATAACCACGCCGATACTCGAACTTCTCCACCGCTTTCATCAAGCCCGTGTTGCCCTCCTGGATAAGATCCAAAAAGGACAGCCCCCGGTTCATGTATTTCTTGACGATGCTGATGACCAGCCGCAAATTGGCTTCCACCATTTCAGTTCGCGCCGCCATCCCTTTACGCATCGCATCCTTCAGCTCACGGAATTTAGCCAAAAACTCCTCGGGCTCCAGACAGAGATCCTCCTGGAACCGGCGCATCTTGCGCCGTTCGGCATCCAACTCCCGCTTCTGGCGCTGACTCGGCCGGGCGGCCTTCAATTGCTCGATACGGTTCCGGGTGGCAAACACTTCCCGGTAAACATCCTCGGCCCGCGTGGCCAGGGATTCCGTAATTTTCTGTTTAAAATAGAGGGCCTCATATTTTTCGACCAGTCGCCGGCGAACCCGTTCGACATCCCGAAGGCTGCGCTGACGATCGGCGTCCCGAAGCTTGCTCTTCTGCGACACGGCATAAAACTTCAGCATCTGCTCATGCAAACGATGCAGTTCCTTCTTTAACCGGGGCAGCTTTTCGAAATATTTCTCACGGCTGTCAACGTACTTATCTTCAATGACGCGGTCAAACCGATCCTTCCCCTCCTCCAATCGCTCGGCCGTTTGCAGGTAGAGATCAGCCGCCAAACCGAAGCGATTGAACAGGTCGCGAGTGGTCACCTCGGCGATCTCAATCCGCTTGCAAATCTCGACTTCCTGATCGCGACTCAACAGGGGAACCTGTCCCATCTGATGCAAATACATGCGAATGGGATCATCAAAAATATCCAGACGATCGGCCCGGGCCGCGGCTGGAGCCACCACCTTGACCGGTTCCTTGCGGAATTTTTCAACTTCGGACGAATCGATGATGTCGATGTCCATGCTCCGCAGGAGTTCCAGGTAGGTCTCCAATTCCTCGGGATTAATCACGGAGGTCGGGATCACCTCATTGATATCCTCGTAGGTCAGATACCCCTGCTCTTCTGCCAACCGGACCAAATCCTTGACCCGCTGATTGCGTTCTTCCCAGTTCATCCCCCCGGCTTCGATCGCGGCTTCATCTTCTTCGCCCAAAGCGGGGGTTGCTTCCCCTTCGCCTTCACCACGGGGAGCGGAGGGCGTTTTGCGGTGCGCTGCGGGCGAAGTTACATCCCGCTTTCCAGCCGGAGCCGGAATGGGAAGGGTCTCCGCCGGTTCAGCCTTGCCTTTACCCTTCAGTTCTTTGGTGGACTTGGCCGAGGCAGAAGGGTTGGGCTTACCGGTCCCGATCTGGGCGACTGGCTTGGTCGGGGGGGTTGCAACGGAACGGGTCGGGAGAGTCGTCTTTTTGGGAGATTCCTTGGGCACAGGTACTATAGGTTTCGCAGCTGGCTTGAGGGGGCGAGGTGAAACTTTCGACGATTTTTTTTGAGTTTTAACCCTGGCCATGTAAACACCCTCTCCGATCCGTGAATTGCGTTTGTCAATGTCTATAATTTTAACAAAAGAGGGGCTATTTATAACATATCAGTTTATTAAATCAAATCTTTTTTTACTTTTTCCTGCGGAGGGCGCATCTGCGATTCGGTGCACAGAAACCGCCTAAAGGGCATTTACACCAACCGTTTTCAATCGATGTCGGCCCGCCCTTCTATGGCGGGCGGCTGGAGAGGGAGCGGGCTGGATCCGCGGACGCCGGGCACAGAGGCCCGGCCCACAACAACGGGAAATCGGGTTGTGGGCGAAGCCCCATCTGGGTAAAAGTCGGTATATTTATCACGTTTTGAGGGGTCGGGGTGACTCCCGCCCCTCTCAATTTACAAGAATAATCGATGTCTTTCCCCGGTTTCTCCCAAATAGGTCTGACATCCGGTTCTGGGATCAGGGCAAATCAGGGCTAGAAGACTGGAGATCCGTCAATTGAAAACGGAATCGGAGGGAGGCCAGACTCGGGACCGGTCGCCCCCCTTGGATGGCCGGCTTGAAAGACGCCCTCCGGACCGCCGTCAGCGCAGCCTCATCCAAACTGGTGACTCCGCTGGATTCGCGCACTTCGACCCCTTCGACGTCGCCTTTCTCTCCAATTTTAGCCTGAATTGTCACCACCCCTTCCAACCCCTCTCGCCGGGCGTTACGTGGATAAAGGGGCCGAATATCCGTCAGCGGGTGAGCCCCAACCGATCCGACCCGGGGCGATTCTCCCTCCGCTCTCTGGGGAAGCTCAGAGGCAACGCCCCCTCCCCTTTCTTCACCGGATGAAATCGCAAACTGATCGGGGATCACCAGGGAATAGTCCATGGATCGTGGTGCAGGACGGATCGACGAAGGTTCGGCCAAAGGAGTATCCGGCGCCGCCGGGGGCACCTCCGCTACAATCGGGGAGTGCGTTGGCAAGGCCCGTTCAGGAGTCCATTCGACCGGGCGTTCCGTATGCAGAACCCGCACCGGCGGGGCTATCGGGGCGGGCGAAACCCAGGAAACGGGGAACACGGTGACCGGGGTCGACGAAGGCTCCGGGGCATCGCCCCACCTCATCCGGTATAAGAGAGCCACTCCGACGACATGGATTGCAGCCGACACCCACATCGCGCGCCCCCATCGAGGCGAGCGCACGCCGGATTTATCCATCTGGCCGGTCCATACACCGATTGTTTTCACCGCTGTTCCCCTATCACTCCATGATGGCCATGCGAGTCGCACGCCCGGTCATACTCGGCAAACGAAGGCGAGCCCGTCGTGATTAGAATGTCGTCCGCACACCCCCATAGGCCGCCAACCCCATCGTCCCGTAACCCAAGACTTCCTGGTACTCGGTATCAAACACATTGTTAACACGTCCAAAGATTTCCCAGTGTTTCGTCAGATCATAGGCGGCCGCCAGATTCAGCAAGGTATAATCATCCAAATTCACCTGGCTCGCGGGCCAGGTCGCAAAATCCTGATCTTTACGAACCCCGACATACTGGAGACCCGCGTTAAGGCGCAAACTTGGAATGCCGGAATAGGTCACATCAACTCCCGCCTTGTTCCGGGGTCGGCGAAGCAGAGACTCGCCGGACGTCTCGTTCTTGGTATCGGTATACGTATAGGCCGTCCGAACATCCAGGTGCTGGGTTGGACGGAAAACGACAAAGTTTTCTACCCCCCGCGCACTGGCCTCGGCAATATTGGCGTAACTGAAAGTAGCGTAGTCATAATCAATCATGTTTTTCCAGGAATTCTCAAAATAGGTCACCCCCAGCGTCATCCGACCGTCGACCAGATCCTGTTCCACACCGGCATCCCAACCCAAACTGGTTTCCGGCTCGAGTTGGCGACTGCCATAAATCGAGTACAACTGGAACAAGGAGGGGGCCTTGAACCCGGTGCCCACAGAACCTTTCAATCGGGTTCCGCTTCCCGCCAGAGTAACCAATGGCGCCACCCGATAGGTCACTTCCGAACCCGCCTGGTTATGATCGTCAAACCGAACCCCCAGGGCGGTCTGAAAGGCGGGCACCGGTTTAATCACGTCCTGCAGGTAAACGCCGGTCATCCGGGCTGATTTCTGGTTGAAGGTTTCGGTCCAGAGATCGCTTTCATAGGTCGACTCCCCGGATTCTTCCTGATAATCCGCGCCGAAGGTCAGGGTATTCCAATCAACCCAAGTCAGATCGTTCTGCCAGTCAATTTGATGGGATTGGCTGTTAAACACCGATTTTGAAATTTCCGTGTCATCGTTTCGATCGTAATCGACCCAGGAAAATCCGATTTTTTGATTCCATTGTTCGTCGAAGGTCTTGAGTCCGAATTGAGCGCGCGCCAAAAGGTTCTTCGTGTCACCCACACTATTGGCATCCACCGGTACCCCGGAATAGAAATCGTCGTATTCCATGGAGACATCCGTATAACGGACCATCAAATCGAGGGAATGGTCGGACGTCGGTGTCCAGCCTAATTGGGAGGACAGGGTCGTATTTTCATATCCATCTTTTTCGGTATTGCCGGCATCCTCATCCGCAGCCGAAATACCATCGGTCTCCAAATGGCGGATCCCCGCCGAATAGTTGACCTTATCCGTTCCACCCCGAACATCGGCGCTTTCCGTGAAACTCCCGTAGGATCCCCCTTCAGCCATCAGGGTCACCTGGGGTTCGCCCGACCCTTTGCGGGTGACAATATTGATGACCCCGCCGATGGCATCCGAGCCGTAAAGGGTACTTTGGGGGCCGCGCAAAACTTCGATCTGTTCAATGTCAGCGACCGACAGCAGTGCCCACTCAAATGCACGTCCCGGCGTAATCGGATCATTGATTTCAACCCCATCCAGCAAAACCAGGACCTGCTCCGTCTTCGATCCCCGCAGGTAAACTGATCCTGAACCGGCTGGCCCGCCGGCCTGGTTAATATCTAATCCCGGAATGGCCGTCCGTAACATATCGGCAACGGTCTCGGACTGATGATCCTCCAAGATCTGGCGATCGATAACGGTGACCGAACTGGCCACTTCCTGAAGGGGTGTGGCAATCCGTGTAGCCGAAACCACAATATCCTGGACGTTGGTCTCCCCTGGAGCGGCCATCGCCAAACTCGAAACCAAACATCCGATCGCCGTCCATCTGCCATAACATCGCTTCATTTTTTGCCTCCTGTCGTTTTTTACTAGGCTCCCCAAGCGTGGAGATCCGACAGGGGCACAAAAAACCTTCGGCTTCCCGAAGGCAACCGAAGGTTTCTAGGCATTCCCGGATCCTCTTCTGCTGCGGAAGAGCGTCCCGCCACACGGTGACGGGACCGATAAGGGAAAAACAACGTCTTCTGGCTTCCGGCTTCAGACCTGGCCCCACCTTCCCACGGACTATTCCGCAGTGGTATCGGGGTTCGTAGCCGGTTACAGCGGCGCGACCGCGTCCGTTTTTCACGGACTTCCGTACGCTTTTCCCATTCTGCTGTTGTCAAAGAACAGATAAATGATTACTGGTTATCCGCACAACCGTCAATCTATTTTTGAACTACTTTTATCAATGACACAAACGCAAAAATTCTTCCGCCATTGCCCGAACGGCTTCCGGCCGATGCCCGGCCCCAACCGGATCGGGATAATATTTGGCGATGAATCCGCCGGTCGACCGCCCCAATACCCGGACCATTCGTCCGCAATAAGCGCGGATCTCGTCCAGGGTGCCGTGGGCCATGACGGTTTGGATATCGACCGGGCACCAAAACGTAATCCGGCCCCCGAACCGCTTTCCGAGTTCATCGAGCCCCATGTTCTCCTGTTGATCCATCTGAATCACATCGAGTCCGCAGTCGATCAGGTCATCGAGAATATCGACAATATGGCCACAACTATGCAACCAGGTCGACAGGCCGGCGGCATGCGCCGCCTGGTAAATCCGGGCATACCGCGGTTTCCAGATCCGACGCCAGGCTTCCGGCGCGATCATGAACTGATTCTGTAAACCCCAGTCATCGCAAAAGTGCAAGCCATCGACCCCGGCCTGTGCATACCGCTCGATCACATAGAGATTCATATCCACCAGCAAATCGATCAACCGCTCGAGTTCAACGGGCGAATCGACAATATCGATCCAGGCATTTTCCAAGCCGCGTAAAAAATGAACCCGCTCATAAAGGGATATCCCATAACCGATCAGAAACTTATCTCCAGCCTGACGCCGGGCATCCTCAATCCCTGCCCATCGGCGGGGGTCGCGGATGTCCGGCTTCGGAAGACGATCCCAATCCGCCCAATCTTTCAGCGGATGGTCTTTCACCTCCCCTAACCAGCAAATCCCGATATTGTCCCAAACACACCCCCATTCATCCACTCCCGTCTTATACCGGGCATCGGGCGAGGGATTCATGTTGACCTCGTGGAAATCAGAACCATATTCGGCGGGCAGATAATAGGGAATTCGGTCCGCTCCCTCGAAACGAACGGTCCGCCGAACAACTTCACGCGATGTCATCGACATATCGGCACTCCTTGAATTTCACCTAAATCAGCGCACTGCACCTCGGCGATAAGCGTAAAGACCCGGTCGGCTTCCGTCAAGTCAGCGGCAGCAAACGTCTGCGCCACCGCCACACAACGCATCCCTGCGGCGCGTGCCGCACGGATCCCGCTCGGCGCATCTTCAATCACAACACACACCCCAGGGTCCACCCGCATTCGCTCGGCTGCCATTAAAAATAAATCCGGATGTGGCTTTCGAAGGGTGACATCCTCGGCCGTCACCACGGCGGACCAGCCGTCCGGGGGCAGTTCGATATGAACCAGGTTGGCATGAACTTTAACCCGATCCGCGCTGGATCCCACCGCAGTCTTTAATCCCGCCAACCGGCAGGCCTTCACCAGGTCCACTGCGCCGGGAAACGATTTTAATCGAAGCGGAACCAGCTTGAGATAAATTTCATAGGTCCGGTGTTTGGCCGCCATTACATCGATCACCTGACCATATTTTTCAGCCACACCGCCCAGATACCGATTTTCACCCGTCCCCACAAAGGGTGCAAAATCCTCAGCCTGCACCGTCAACCCCAGTTCGCGGAACATGGCCATGGCCGACTCGCAGATCAGAGGCTCGGAATCGGTCAATACCCCATCCATGTCAAATATCACCGCCTGGACTGGTTCTGCTTTTGTTTTCATCCCGAAAAAGTATCAAAATATTTTTCTTTGACAATCGCAGACTATCGGGCAATATAACTCGACGACTCCGTAAAAGGTCGTGCATGGACTAAACAAAGAGCAGGGAAAAGGGGGCGCTCATGTTTCGGTTTACCAGTCGACAAAAAGTATGGGGTTTCTTTTTGCTCGGGATTTCAGCTCCCTTTCAATTTGCCGTTTCCGGCGATATGTCTTTGCAGATTACTCCGCAACCAACCTCAAACGGATGGAATTTAATCCTGGTTGATGCCCTTCCCTCCCATGCCTATACGTTGGTCTCCAGTCCTGATTTGAACCCGGGAACGTGGCAGGATACAGCCGTCATCCAAGCCGGCCCTGGATCAACCTTCGTATCCACCGTCCCCGGCACCTCCCCGGACTCCGCTCGGTTCTTTAAAATCCGGGAATCCTCGCTTGAAGACTTCGACGGAGACGGCCTCGATAATCGGTCCGAGTTCAACACGGGAAGCGATCCGGTTCAGTCCGACACGGACCATGACCTTTTCTCAGATTACGAAGAGATCAATTTGACCCAAACCGATCCCTGCAGACCCGGGGACGGTATTGAAGCAATCGAAGACACCCGTCGACTGATTCTCGCGAAATGGGCGATGATTTACCCTTCTCCTCCGGTATTCACAAATCAACCCGGCACACCGGCCGATCTGGTGGATCTCGAAAATCTATTACGTCAATTATCCGGTATTTTTTTCATGATCAAGGAGTAACACACTAAACAAACAAGGCAGGGATCCAGGGGCCTTCATGAAAACAATCATCCTCCATCCGTTTATCGCTCGCCAGGTATTCCTGTACCCGTTGCTGTTTGGAGCAATGGTGGGCTTTGCACCTATGATTCAAGCCGAAATCACCAACTATTATCCCTTTAACCGACACATCCGGCCGGTCGCCATCGAGGCCTCCTCGCCGCTTTCTGCCGTCTCAATTCGCAGGGGCGCACAAGAGTTGACCGGTATTGTGGGCCCCTTCCCGGTCATCACCAATACGGTCGAATGTGTCCTCCAAACAGGACTCGCGTGGCAGCAACCAGACCCCCTCTCCGCGTGGGTTGCGGCCACCGGATCCCAGACTCGGGGGGTGATTTCAACCAACCAGATCCAGAATGAGGTGGGCTGGATGTCCGGCATTCGAACCAATTCGGATCGATGGGGGGCGTTTCATTGGTTCCTCCAGAACCGGATTGTTTTCCAAACGCCGACCCAAACGGTCTGGTATAGCCCACAAGGCGTCAGCAACGAAATCGTGCGTGTTCTGGTTGGGTCCCTGGGTGATTTCGAACCCGGCGAAATATGCGATAGCCAGTCCCCAGCCCCGCCCCCTCTCCTGCCTCACACATGCCTGACCACTCAAACTTTTTTCCGCGCCGATTTTAATGCCTACCTACGGCTGGTTGAAACCCGTTGGGTGTTACCGCATGTGCAGGATGCCGATACGGATTGCATCCCCGATTTCGCCGATGGATTCAACATCGACGGAATCGCCGGCAATTCCGATGACAAAACCCCGGGCGATTTCTTTCCTGCCTTGAATATTCTGCTCCCTCCTATCGAAGACCCAGGCACTTTTCTCTTCCGTATCGTCTATACCGCATCCGATCCGTTGGATGTTATTCTTCCTACCCCCGGTAGCGACTTCCAACCCGGCCCCGGCGCCCTGCGCTTGTGGCTAAAAAGCGCGCAAGCTTTACGTAACGGGCTACCGTTCACCCTCGGTGGAGATTATCTGCCACCGGGTACCTACTCAGCCCAAGAACTGGGGCTAACCCCCGACTCATTTGAATGGACAATATATCTGGAAATGATCCGATCCGGCGCCGGAGATTCCATCCGCATCGATTGGTCCACCGATGGCGGCACTCGCTGGCGCTCGATGGAACGAATCAATTTGTGCATGATAAAAATGGATATGGTTCCGGACTGGAATCACGACCGAACAATCAACGACGCAGACCAGAACAAGGCCACAACCAATAATCCTTTTCGCTTTTGGATCAACGACGACAACGATGTCGGAGACATAGCCGAGGATGATAGCGATCAGCCGGGACACTGGAACTGGGGCACCTCACCCGCCGATTACAGCAATGACGGAATTGACGGTCGTTGCGATTTGCTGGATTTCTTCCCGATCTGGCTGGATCTCAATCAGGCACTCACCCTTCTTCCACCAAGCCGCACGGTTCAATACAAACTTTCCCAGTCCAACAGCGCGGTCAGGGCGGTCTATACGGACCTGAGCAAAGACCAAGCCGGAAGTTTTTTAATTTCCGCAGGCAAGACCTACGGCCCGTTATTCAATCAGAACTCTTACGAAGCGGGCACTTTTGAAATCACCCGTTCCGGAACACTGCTTTCCAACGATTTTCTCGATAAGATCAGAAATAACGCAAATAAAGGCATCCTGCTGATGGAAGGTTCGGGGCCGACGACATCCCCCCTTGTTCTGGAAATCTGGAAAGATGGCTCAGTGATATTTAAGAAAGAAATGCCGCTTTGCATCGACGACATCGAGAAGATGTATCGTTGGATTAACTTGCGGCCAAGTGGTGGACAGCCAACCTCGACAAATGAACCCGTGAACAATCCAGATTCGCTATCCAACGGTAAGAATGTTTTTTTCATGCATGGGTTCAATGTTACAGCAGAATCGGCGCGTGGCTGGAACGCAGAGATTTTCAAGCGACTTTATCAATCCGGCTCACAGTCCAGGTTTTGGGGCATGACATGGGAGGGTGACATCGGCATGCTCAATGCACTTCACTACCAGGAAAACGCAGCAAACGCATTGAGCGTGGCATCAAATTTCAATGCGCAACTTCACGATATTACGGGTGAGACGATCATCCTGGCACACAGCCTAGGCAACATGGTTGTGTCGGGTGCGATTCAAGACTACAGTCTAAGCGTGAACAAGTATTTCATGCTCGACGCCGCGGTAGCGACAGAAAGTTACGACCCGACGGCATTCAATATAACGACCCGAGATAACTATATGCTTCACTCGGCATGGGCCGATTACAACTCAAACACTTGGTGCTCAACTTGGTTTAAATTGTTTTCGTCTCCGGATGATCGAATCAAATTAACGTGGCAGGACCGTTTCCCTTCCGTTTTATCCGTGGCATACAACTTCTATTCTTCCGGCGACGAAGTTTTTGAAGTATACCCAGGAACACCGTCACCGTTTTCCGGTGGCATTATCCCTTTCCATTTAGAAAGGCACGCTTGGCAAAAGCAGGAGATGTTCAAGGGACGCGGCGGCCCCGGAGGCACGGATTGGGCGGGATGGGGGTTTGCAGGACATTGGGAAGGTGATGATTGGGTACACAATTACACAATGGCGGACGCAAATATCGCCAGCGACGACACTCTGCGAACGAATGCCGTTTTCTGGCAGGAACCGATGACCATGTTCTCCTCGAACATCTCCGCGCAGGCCGCCAATGACATTATTGCGCGAGGTGTACCAGCCCTTTCGTACGCAGCTGGAGTGCAGAACATTCTCCTCCCTGACCTCAATCGGAACTACAACGCTAATGACCATAAACCGAATGGCTGGGGAAGAAGTGCCGCACCTTATAACGACCGCTGGCTCCATAGCGACTTAAGGGATATGGCTTATTTCTACACGCATGACCTGTTTGAACAAATCGTTACAAAAGGAGAGTTACAATGAACCGCTTCGTCGCTGGAACCATCATTTTGATATTGTGCTATTTATCCGTTTGTAATTTGAGTGCCGCATCGCCGGAAATCGAGAAAGCACGGCAATACGGCGCACGAGGCCAGGTAACGCTTCGGATTACGGATTCAACTGGGAAACCGGTCGAAAATGCACTGATGAGTGTGGCATTCTTTCCTTCGGACTCCTACGCCGATACCGATGTTCGTGCGGGCCAGACAGACACCAACGGATGCTTCTGCATTGAAGGCAAGACGGTGGGCGACTTGACGTTCTCTATCACCAAGAGCAACCACTACGCGACAACAGGAAAATATTGGTTCTATCGCAAAGAAGAAAACTGCCTTCTTAACAATCGCTGGCAACCGTGGAATCCGACCAATACGGTTGTACTGAAAGAGCACCGTAATCCTCTGCCTATGTATGCAAAGAATGTTGATGCATTCATTCCAACCCAAGATACTCCCTCAGGCTTCGATCTCGAATTTGGCGACTGGGTTGCGCCCTACGGGAAAGGAAAAAAGGCCGATTTATTGATCATATATCATGCAAAGATTGAAGATATTTTGAACTTTTCAAATCAACTGGTTATTGCATGTAACAATAAACTCGACGGCCTACAACGGGCGAGAAAAGAGATCGAGAGTTCGCTTCTTTCAACCTACGAGGCTCCAATCGATGGATATCAGCAGCAAATGGTACTAACTATTAATCGGACTAAACACACGATTATTATGCATGAGGAAATTGGGGATAAGGAATATTTAATCTTTCGCACACGAACGGTTCTTGATGAAAAAGGAAATATCGTCAGCGCACAGTATGGAAAGATTTATGGCCCAATTGAATACGGACGGGCAGACGAGAATCACAGTGCCATCCGATTCACCTACTACTTTAACCCTACCGCGAATGACCGGAATTTGGAGTTCGATCCATCTCGGAATCTTTTCGGGCAGACCGACAAGCAGCGGGTTTATCAGCCTTGACGAAAGGGTTTCTTTCTTCGTACCCCTTGAGACCATCTGAAAGGTCAAAACTAAACTTTAATGGTCACGTAAGGCTGATTCGGGGTTGTGCAAAAGCTGAAACAATACAAATCCCGTCATCAAAACCTGCAAAAATATCTTGACCCTCATCACCCCGTCGCCTAGGGTGTCAACGTTCAGTCGTTGTCAACACCGATCCGGAAAGGAATCATCTCATGGGCAACATTTCCGCTGATACTCTTAAGTCTGCCATCCGGGATGTGCCGGATTTCCCAAAACCCGGGATTGTGTTCAAGGATATCACGCCGATCCTTAAAAACCCCGCCCTTTTCCGGGGCGCCATCGACCTTCTCGCCGCCCACCACAAGGGGCAATCCATCGCCAAAATCGCCGTGATTGATGCCCGCGGGTTCCTGTTTGGTTCCGCGCTGGCCCTGGTGATGAACGCCGGCCTCGTCCCGATCCGAAAAAAAGGCAAACTCCCCTTTAAAACCTTTGAGGAAAGCTACGCACTCGAATATGGGACCGCCACCCTTTCAGTCCATGTCGATGCCTTCGAAAAAAACGAACCGGTCCTCCTGGTGGACGACCTGCTGGCCACCGGAGGCACCGCCGCCGCTTCAGCCCACTTGATTGAAAGAGCGGGCGGGCGGGTTGTCGGCATCGATTTCCTGATCGAACTCGCCTTCCTGAAGGGCCGCGAAAAACTCGGCACCTATCCCCTCTTTGCCCCCATCGTTTTCTAAGACGAGGTGCCCATGTCCCGCCGTGAGTCCATTCCCGTCGCCAGTTTGAACCTCAAGGTTTTCCAATTGATCGAACAGCGCTGGCTATTGTTAACCGCCGGCACGCTCGAAACCTCCAATTGCATGACCGTTTCGTGGGGGACCCTGGGGGTGTTGTGGAACAAGCCCATCGCCGTGATCTTCGTCCGACCCAGTCGGCATACATTCCACTTTACCGAAAAACATCCCGAGTTCACTCTCGCCGCATTCCCCGATGAATTCCGCGAAACACTCAATTATTGCGGAACCCATTCCGGCCGGACCGGGGATAAAGCCAAGGCCTGCAATCTAACCCGGATTCCGTCCCTCAAGGTCGCCGCCCCCGCCTATGATGAAGCCGATTTGATTCTCGAATGCCGCAAGATTTATAGCGGAGATCTGGATCCGCAACGATTCCTGTCGCCCGATATCGAAAAAAACTATCACGGGCGCGATTATCACCGCTTCTATTTCGGAGAAATCCTGCACGCCGCCGGGACCTCTGAATATCGATCCGCCGGATGAACCGGTCAAAGACAAGTCCCGTGGCCTTATAAAAGACCCTGCTTTGTCAGAATGGTTTCAACCACTGTCCGGGCTTTTTTACCGGTCATACCCCTTCCCTGGAGGGCACACGCAAAGGCATACGTCTTGCCGTGGCTTTCCACATACCCAACAAACCAGCCCAAATCGAATGTGCCGGCAACGAGGGTACCCGATCCCGTTTTTCCATAGAGAACACTGTGATCCGCCTTTTGAGTGGTCATGAGATGTCCGAGAACCGCCCGGGCTTTTCCCGAAAAAGGGAGCTTCCCTGAGACCAGCCGGCTGATCAATTGGGCCTGCTCCTCCGGCGAAATTAAGAGAGTCTTCCGTCCCGGGGCCGGAAGCCAAAAAATATCGACACCGGCCGACAGATCGCGGTCGCCATAGCCGATTCGGTCGATCCAGAATTGCATTCGCGAGCGTCCGATTGTTCGGGCAAGATTTTGGAAAGCCGGAACACAGGATACCCGAAAAGCCTCTTTCAGAGTCAGATTTTGGTTCCATTCCGGAATGAACCGGGCTTCTCCATCCCACTGATAAAAGGGCTCGTCGGGTGAAGCGATAATGCCGGCCTCGAGCCCCACCAGGGTATTCCAGATTTTAAAGGTGGAGCAAGGAGGCCGTTTTTCCGAAGCCAGTTCCGGATGAAACGTACTGATGGCGTCAGATGCGCAATCGATCATGACAAAAGTGCCCGTCGCACCGGCAAAAGCGGATTGAACCACGGCGTCCGGAACAGGGAACGGTTCTGAATAAGCGGAAGAAGTGGCGGCCAGGCGGGTTGTCGCTATGTTGACTGCCTGCGGGGTGGACTCAAGCACCGCCGATCGGTTGACCCATGGCGAATCCGAAGCCCTCCCATGGGTCGCCAGCGCGAACAGGGACACCATAAGCATCAGATTCTTTCCCATTCTTTTCTCCTCTGCTACCGATTTTCATCACTCGTCTGATTTCGGGAAAACACCGCAATACGTCGCTTTTCCAGACCGTCTTTGAAGATCAAAATCGGGCTGTACTTATGAAGTAGGGTGGACCAGGAGAATACACCGGGATATCCCTTTCGCTCTCAGAGCCCACCCGGGTGCTCCAGCCCACGGCGCCTGTGTCCACGAGAACATAAACGGTAAATGGCATCGAACCCTTTACGGACTTCAGAATATCTGTAGCAAGCCAATGTTGCACGGCAATGAAGTGCGCCATCGTGCCATTTCGGTTCTCCAAAAACGCGCCCAGCTGCTTCCGATATCGGGAATAAGGAACGCCATAGACCTTGAAGTCCCTTGGAATTGCGTTCGTATCCAGCACCGGCGGGTCGAATTTGATTTGAATCGCATCGCTCGATAGGGTGACTTCGGCTTCGTAATTCACCTGCGCCAGCTGGATCGCGCGCACGGGATCGCTTAGTTCATCCTTACAATATTGCTCTGCAGCAGTCAGCGCAAAATGGACCTGGGCTGCACTAGGGGTCCACGCTTCCACGGAAGTGCCCGGCACTTGGTAGTACTTAGGTGGGTGAGCGCAGGCCGTGAACAAAGCCAGGAATAGGATGCTTATGAAATTCCGCATGATTCCATTTTCGTTGAAGCGGTCGAAGTGTCCAACCCGATCCGGCCTAATACGTTGACAATCTTATCGGCCATCTGTTCGTGCCCTTCCCCTCTCCAGGACACAGTCACCTGAGCATAACGCCGATAGAGCGGACGACGTTCGCGCCACAGTGATTTCAAGGTCTGACCGGGAGCCCGAACCAACCCGCGGTCTTCAAAATTGGATAGCCGGTGATGGAGTTCGTCCAAGGGTACATCCAGAAACACCACTACGCCCAGGGTTTGAAGATGGGCCATCGCCTCGGGATAATAAATGGCGCTCCCCCCCGTCGCGATCACTTGCCGGATCCCCTTCAATCCGCACAGGCATCGATCTTCCAAACGGCGGAATTCCTCCATCCCCACCCGTTCCTGGATCACCGGCAACGGCGCCCCAGCCCGGACCTGCATCACCACATCGGTGTCCGTGAACCTCCAGGCCAAGCGTTTGGCCAGTAAAACCCCCACCGTGCTTTTGCCGGATCCCGGCATGCCGATCAGGATCAAATTCGAAATCATTATTATTCCAAGGAATGAACGAAGAGTCCGGACCGCAATTTGGGTTCAAACCAGGTGCTTTTGGGCGGCATGATCTGCCCCGCATCGGCAATCGCCATCATCTGCTCGACCAGGGTCGGATACATCGAAAAAGCAACCGCGGACCGACCACTCCGAACCCGCTCCTCTAATTCGCCGGTCCCACGAATCCCGCCGACAAATTCGATCCGCTGATCGGTCCGCGGATCGCGGATCCCCAGAATCGGAGCCAGCAACCGTTCCTGTAACACCGTCACATCCAGGGAGGCGATCGGATCCCGGCTCTCCACCGGAGGCCAGGCCATATCCATCCAGTTTCCCTCCAGGAAGACGGACACATGACCCGGCTGATCGGGACTGGCGCTGCCACGGGGTGTCACGGCAAATCCGGCCGCCCGTAAGCGTTCCAAAAACTGGGTGGAGGTCAACCCGTTCAAATCGCGCACACACCGGTTATAGGGCAAAATCTTGAGCTGGCCGGCGGGGAAAATAACCGCCATAAACCAATTGTATTCGCGATCCAACCCCGGCAGAGATTCGCGTTTTCGCCGTTCGACGGCGATGCGCACGGAAGCGGCCGACCGGTGATGCCCATCGGCGATATACGCCACGGGCACACAGGCAAATGCCTGGGTCAGGGCGTCCGTCCGATCCACCCGCCACAACGTATTGCGAATACCATCGGACGGGGTGAAATCATACAGCGGCGGGGTGGCCAGAATAGCAGCCACCTGGGCGTTGATTTCCGGGCGGTCGCGATAGGTGATAAAAATCGGTTCGTCGTGGGCATTCACCTGGTCGATATGCCGGGTCCGGTCATCTTCCTTATCCTGCCGTGTTTTTTCATGGGTCTTGATGATCTCGTCGCGATAATCATCCACCGCGCAACAAGCCACCAATCCGGTTTGCATCCGGCCATCCATGATCAACCGGTAGAGGTAATAGCAGGGCCGCGGTTCTTCCTGGAGAATCATCTGGCGGCGAAACATCTGAAAAGCCTCGCTCGCCTGTCGGTAAGCGGCCTCGGCATGGGAATCGGTGCCCGGAGGCAAATCGATTTCGGGGCGTGTCACATGCAAAAAACTCCAGGGATTGCCCCGCGCCAGTTCGGCAGCCTCCCGGGTGTCCACAACGTCATACGGAACCGCAGCAACCTGGGCCGCTAATTCACAAGAGGGATGCAATGCTTTGAAAGGCTTAATTCGCATGTCAATGGGTCCTTTTAGGGAATCAGTTTTTGGAACTATGGCAAAAATGCCCCCCCAGCGCAATCCCCGCTTTGCGGACGACACGGAGATCGCCCCTCCATTGGGTCAAAACAGGCCGGTTTACGGCGACCACGCCGTCCGCTGCTTTTTTCACGCCGTCGATCGCACGACGGGTGTTACATATAGGGCCCCGTTTAGATGCCGGGAATTCATTATTTTAACAAATGGGGCTTACCCCGTTTGACTCTGGGCGCATCTGCGATTCGGTGCACAGAAACCGCCTAAAGGGCGTTTACACCAACCGTTTTTCAACCGATGTCGCCCGCCCTGCATAGTATCTCTGTGGCGGGCGTCGGGAGAGGGAGCGGGCTGGATCCGCGGACGCCGGGCGCAGAGGCCCGGCCTACAACAACGGGGAATTGGGTTTCACCGAATCGCAGAGGCGCCCTTTGACTCTGGGGGGGCTAAATTTGCGTTGTTTCCATCCTGCTTTTAGATATAGTAACCCCCTGTTTTACACCCCCCGCCGTGGCGGGAATCAGGAGTTGTTTATGGACGCAGCCAATCTGAACGCGCGCTTGAAAACCGAATTCATCCAACGCCAGGGCCGATTCGCCTTCACCGCCGGGGTCACCCCGGGAATGGGCGCCAACCTCGTCTCCCTCTCGGTTGACGGCGAAGAGTTGATCTATTGGGATCAGCCCGGCTTTGTCGCCGGCAAAACCCATACCGGCGCATTCAATATGTTTCCCACCCCCTGCCGCCTCGCCAATTCATCCTATGAGTTCGAAGGCCGTAAAATCAGCCAGACCAAAAACGGCCAGCAGGTCTTTATTCACGGTTTGGTTCGCGATGAATCGTTCGATTTCGAGAAAAAGGCCGATTCCATCACCTCCCGGATCGATATCCAGCCCGGCCACCCCGTCTTTGAAGGATTCCCCTTCCGCTGCCGCTTCAGCATGACCCACAGCCTGGTCGATGGCGGCCTGCAAATCGCCTTCAAGGTCGAAAATCGCGATACGGTCAACATTCCCTTCGGATACGGCGTTCATCCTTTCTGGCGAATTCCCGGTACTCGCCGCGATGTATCCGTCCGCGTCCCCTGCGATCACATCCTCGAGCTCAAGGATTTGGTCCCCACCGGCAATGTCGGCGCCGTCGCCGGAACGCCGCTGGACTTGCGCACGCTCCGCAACATCGAATCTCTCTTTGTCGATAATGCCTTCTGGAAACGCAATCCCGGTGCCACTGCCGAAGTCGTTTTTCGCAAAATTGCCAAGCGAATGACGATCTCGGCCTCCGACAATTTTGCGCACATGATCGTCTACGCGCCCCAGGGCGAGTCCTTCATTTGCGTTGAAAATCTAACCACCTGTCCCAACGCCCCCAATCTGGTTTCCGCCGGCAAGGGCGAAGTGGCCGGCATGCGGGTCGTACCGCCCGGCGCCACGGAAGAGGGTTGGATTCGTTACACCTTTGAATCGCTCGCATTTTAAACCAACCACCCAAGGAAAACCCCATGCAACTGACCAGCGCACAACTCGAAGCCGCCGCCAAAAAAGCCACCGCCTGGCTCGCCTCCCAACTGACCCCCCTCGGCAACTACAAGGGACAGCAAGCGCCGGACGCCAATGGCGTGTACCCTGACACCGATGATATCGGCTGTTACTACAAGAGTATCTACACCCTGCGCGCCACCGGCCAAACCGCCGCCGCCGGGCGATGTATGGCCTATGTCGTCAGTCGTTTCCGTTCCCCGGAAGGCGATTATTTCAACACCCCGACCGTGCGCAGTTCCGGCAGTTACGGTCCGGTCTTCTGCCAGCTTTACCAGAACGCCTGGCTGATGCGCGGCGCCGCCAGCCTGCAATGGATCGGTTTGGCCGACAGCATGCTCAAGTTTATGAACACCCAGCGCGAACCCGCATCGGGTGGGTATTACACCGTCGTCAATTCCACCACCGGCATCATGGACTCCAACTCCATCGCCGTCGGTGCCTGGTCCTGTCTGCTGGGATATCAGCCCAAACTGGCCAAGAAAAGCTGCGACTTCCTGTTGACGCTCCTCAAGAATCAGGCCGATGACGGCATCCTCTGGTCCCGCTGCCGGGCCGATGGCACGCTGATCACCGACCTCAGCGATGTCGACCCCAAGAACCATCGTTATGTCCGCGTATCCGCAACCGAACCCCAGCAGGCCTATTGGATCTGGGCCTGGCCCATGAACTCTCTAATCGCCATGCACGAACTGACCGGCCAGAAAAAATACCTGCGCGGCGCGATCAAGATCTTTGGTTTCTTGAAGAATTGCCATGCGAATGCCTTCGGCTTCACCACCTCCGGCAAAAACGCATGGGGCGCCATGAAGCTCTTCCGCATCACCGGCGAGAAGAAATACCTCACCAAGGCCCTCCTTCAGATGCAATATATCCTCGATCACCAGCACGCCGACGGCTACATGCTGGGCGAAGGGATCCAGGACGAAAGCGGGCAACCCCGGCGGACCACCTTCGATTTCACCGCCGATTTCGCCAGCTGGCTGATCGATAACGCCCACGAAATGGCTGCTCGCGGCCTGTAATTTAAAATCTTAACGGGAGTTCGTGTAATGCCTGAACAAAAATTAGTCATGGGATTCGATGTCGGCGGCACCAAGACCGCCTGTGTGATCATGGATGAAACCGGCCGGGTCGTGGGCCGCGGAACCGGCGGATCCGGTAACACCAACTTCATCCCCCTGGCCATCGCCAACAAGTCCTTCACCGATGCCATCCGCTCAGCCGCCCGCCAGGCTCGATTGAAATCGATCAACATCGAGTGTGTCGTGGTCGGTACGGAACCCGATCCTGCCCCCGTCGCCCCCCTGATCCGGAAACTCACCGGCTGTGCGCGCATTCTCCATCGGAAAGAAGGCGAATGTTCCATGGTCGGCGGTCTGGTGGAAAAGGTCGGCCTCTCCCTGATCTGCGGCACCGGCTCCGTCGGCTGGGGCCGCAACGCCCGCGGCGCCACCAGCATGACCAGTTGCTGGGGCCCCATCGGCGACGAAGGGTCCGCCTATGACATGGCCCGCCGGGGCGTCAATGCCGCCTTCTGGGCCTGGGACGGGCGCGGTCGTCCGACCATTATCGTCACCCGTCTGCTCAAGATGTTCGGCAAAAAAGATATGCGCGACATCTGCACGCCGCTCTACACCAGCCCGAATCTCCGCAAAGACTTCGCCAGCCTGGCCAAACTCGTCACCGAGTCGGCGGCTGCGGGCGACAAGGTCGCCTGTCAGATCATGAAGGATTGCGCCGATCAGATCGCTTGGTTCCTGGCCACCTGCGCCAACAATCTCAAGATGGGCAAGGATGCCTACCGGGTTGCCGCGCCGGCCAATGCGTTCATGACCAGCAATAAAGAGATGTATTTCAAGATGATCCGCAAGGCCCTGAAGGCCCACCACCCCAAAGCCCAATTGGTTATGCCGCGCTTTGAGCCGGTCGTCGGCGCCGCGCTCATCGCGCTCGACGAAATCGGCGTCAAGTGGACGCCCGCCGTCATTGCCAATGTCGAAAAGTCAATCGGTTGCTAAGCCCCGGAATCCCCATGGTCACGCCCCAAAATACGGTCCTGGCCCTGGTTGATATCCAGGTCAAACTCGCGGCGGTCATGGACCGCCGCGAGGATCTGATCCGGCGACTGGTCCAACTGGCCCGGGGATGTCAAATCCTCGGGCTTCCCATCCTCCTCGCCGAGCAGAATCCCGAACGCATGGGACCGACCATCCCGGAACTCAGGGAGGTTCTCCCCGACCTGGCGCCCCACCCTAAAATGACCTTCAGTTGCTGGCGCGACCCGGCCTGGGCGGCGGCGCTCAAGGCTTTGGGACGGGACCGCGTTCTGCTGGCCGGAATTGAGACGCACGTCTGCATCGCCCAGACCGCCGCTGACCTCGTGTCGGCCGGATACGCGGTCGAGGTCGTCGCAGACGCGGTCTCCTCCCGACTACCGGCGGACAAAGCGATTGGCCTGGATCAGATCAAGTCTGCCCCGGCGGTCATCACCTGCGTGGAAAGCGTGCTCTTTGAACTTCTGGGAACGGCAGAACATCCAGCTTTTAAAGAAATCTTACGACTGGTGAAATAGGTGGAGACAGGGGTTTAGACGGCAGGTGCTTTGTTCTCCCTTTTATAAGTTCGCAAAGATCCCGATCGTCCTGCAATGAGTCCCGCCGGGATGCGGGATCCGTCGCGCGGCCTTCTTTTCTGCCTCGATCCTACGTGACCTCGACGACTCGGCGCAAAAAATGTTGGTTTGTCTCTTCTTTGCCATTGCTCCCTTAATCCCTTTATGGTATAAACTTCCATAAGTTATGCATCAGCCAGCCCCAAAACGAAAAAAAACAACGCCGTCCTCTGCACCCGCGTTAACTCCCTTGGTGGAATCGAACGTGACCCCGCTTCCCGATGCCGGCTTCCCCATTGTGGGAATCGGCGCCTCCGCTGGCGGTTTGGCCGCTTTCGAGGAGTTCTTTTCCGGCATTCCAGACAACACCGTGGGCCCCGGCATGGCCTTTATCCTGGTTCAGCATCTGGATCCAACCCACAAAAGCATCCTCACCGAGCTCGTCCGGCGTTTTACCCGGTTGCCGGTCATCGAGGTTGAGGACGGAATGTTGGTTCAGCCCAACCGCGTCTACATCATTCCGCCCAACCGCGATATGGCGCTGATCAACAGACAGCTTCAACTGTTGGAACCGAGTGCGCCGCGCGGTCTGCGTCTGCCGATCGACTTCCTCTTTCAATCTCTGGCTGAAGATCAGCACGAGCGGGCCATCGGCATCGTGCTCTCCGGCACCGGCAGCGACGGTTCTGCGGGAATACGGGCCATCAAGAGCGAGGGCGGACTAGTCATGGTCCAGAAACCTGAATCCGCCGAATACGCCGGCATGCCGTCCAGCGCCATCGCCACCGGGCTGATTGACTACGAGCTTCCGCCGGCACAGATGCCCGCCCGACTCCTCGCCTATGTCGCCCACGCCTCCGGCCAAACCTACCAGATCGGCAGCGGCTCGAATGCCATGCCTGAAACCATGATAAAAAAGATCTTCGTCTTGTTGCGAATCCAGACCGGTCACGACTTTTCCAAATACAAGCCCAACACCCTCCACCGGCGTATTGAGCGGCGAATGGCGGTTCATCAGATCGCAACGATAGCCAATTATATCACGCATCTGAAACAGTCGCCGGACGAGGTGAATGCGCTCTTCCGCGACCTGCTGATCGGCGTGACCCGGTTTTTCCGCGACCCAGAGGCCTTCCGGCTATTGGAACAAACCGTTGTTCCCCAAATTTTAGCCAACAAGAACAATCGGGGCGTGATCCGCGCCTGGTCGGCAGGCTGCTCAACCGGCGAAGAAGCCTATTCACTGGCCATCCTGCTGATAGAGGCCGCCGAGGCACGAAACCAAAGTCTCGCGTTTCAGGTCTTCGCCACCGACATTGACAACCAGGCGATTGCCATCGCCCGCGCCGGCATATATCCAGCCAGCATTGCGGCCGACATCTCCGCCGAACGACTGGCCCGCTTTTTCACCCTCGAACCCGGCGGCGCTACCTATCGCATACAAAAAAGTCTCCGCGATATGCTGATTTTTTCCGAGCAGGACTTGGCCAAAGACCCGCCGTTCTCGAAACTCGACCTGATCAGCTGCCGCAACGTCATGATCTATATGAACAGCACTTTGCAGAAGAAGCTCATGCCGATATTCCATTACGCGCTGAATACGGGTGGCACACTCTTCCTGGGCACGTCCGAATCAACGGGCGATTTTGCCCATCTCTTTTCCGCCCTGGACATCAAACACAAGATCTATCAACGCAAAGATGATTTTATCGGCAGACATCCCGCAGTCATGCCTCCGTTTGTTCCGCTCATAGCGGCGATCGATGTGGCGATTCCCAGGCAACCCGCCGGGAAATCGTTATCCGCCATAAAACCCCATCTGCAAGAGTTGACCGAACAAGCGCTTTTACAGCAGGTGTTCGCGGCGGGTGCGTTAGTCAACCGGCAGGGTGACATTCTTTATCTCCATGGCCGCACCGGCATGTTTCTAGAACCGGCGCCAGGAGAGGCGGCCATCAACAATATTCTAAAAATGGCCAGGGAGGGATTGCGAGACCCGCTGACCATGGCCCTGTATAAAGTCGCCGAAATCCAAGAGAAGGTGTGCCACCCGGGACTGCACGTCAAAACCAACGGCCACTTTACCACGGTCAATCTCACCGTTTGTCCGGTCTCGACGGGTTCAGAAACATCGCCGGCCAATCCCTGGTATCTGGTCATTCTGGAAGAAGCGGCGGTCACCCTGAACCGTGCCACCGCGGAAGAGGCCGGCGCGGCCCCGGCCGCGGATGACTCCGGTGGCTTCACAAATCCCACCCGAGACGCCCGCATTGCAGCACTCGAACAGGAATTGCGCACCAAGACAGAATACATCCAGAGCGTGTTGGAGGAAATGCAGAGCTCCACCGAAGAGCTTAAATCGTCCAACGAGGAATTGCAGTCCGTTAACGAGGAAATGCAATCCACCAACGAGGAACTGGAAACGTCCAAAGAGGAACTGCAATCGGTCAACGAAGAACTCTCTACGGTTAACACCGAACTGCAAACCAAGATGACGGATTTGACGCGGGCCAATAACGACATGAACAACCTGTTGTCCGGCACCGGGATCGCCACCGTCTTTGTGGATCATCAACTGCGCATCCTGCGTTTTACTCCGGCCGCGCACGAAATCATCAACCTGATCCCGTCCGATGTGGGCCGATCGGTATCTCACATCGTTGCCAATTTGGTCGGCTACGACCGGCTGGTAGCCGACACACAGGCGGTGCTGGACACCTTGGTCCTCAAAGAGAGGGAGGTTCAGACCACGACGGGCAAGTGGCATACCCTGCGGATTCAACCGTATCGCACCCTCACCAATGTGATCGAGGGCGCCGTGATCAGCTTTATTGACATCACCGAAATCGTGAAGGCGCGTGAGACGCTGCGCAAGGCTAATGACCTGCTCCGCCTGGCGGTGGTCGTGCGCGATGCGCACGATGCCCTCACCGTACAGGATCTGGAAGGGCACATCATCGCCTGGAATCCCGGTGCAGAGCGGCTGTATGGTTGGAGCGAGGCAGAGGCGCTGACAATGAACGTCCGCGATCGCATTCCCGAGGAGTCCCAGGACAGCGCGTTGGCCACTCTGATCCAGTTGAGCCGGCCAGGAATTCTGGCGCCGTATCGCACACAACGGATTGCCAAGGGCGGCGCAATCGTGGACGTCTCGATTATTTCCACCGCCTTGGTCAATAAGGACGGGACGATGTATGCCATCGCGACCACAGAGCGGAAGATAGAGGATTCGAAAGGCTGATAAAGGTCATAATGAACGATCAATCCACCCGCATTCGGCAGCATGCGGAGAAAAAGCTCGCGGCACAGTCGTCTATGGCACCGTCGACCGGCTCCGAGGACACCGAGCGCATCCTCCACGAACTGCGCGTACACCAGATCGAACTGGAGATGCAGAACGAGGAACTGCGCCAGGCTCATCTGGAACTCGCGGAATCACGCGCACGGTATTTTGACCTCTACGATCGCGCGCCGGTGGGTTATTGCACCCTCTCGGGAAAAGGACTGATCCGGGAATCCAATCTCGTCCTAGCCTCTCTTCTGGGTGCAAACCGGTCCAGCCTGACCCTGCAACCGTTATCCCGCTTCATCTCCCGGGACCATCAGGACGCCTTTTACCTTTGGCGCAAGCGACTGCTGGAGACCCAGGGGGTACTGACCTCCCTGCCGCCGCCCTGTGAGTTGCAGATGATGCGAAGCGATGGTTCGCACTTTTGGGCGGGACTGATTGCCAGTCTGGATCAGGATCCAGATGATGCGGAGACGCTCCGCGTGGCCCTGGCCGACATTTCTGAGCGAAAACAGGCCGAGTCCGAGCAAGCCAAACTCGAAGGACAACTTCTTCAGGCACAGAAGATGGAAGCGGTGGGCCGCCTGGCTGGCGGCGTAGCGCACGATTTCAACAACATGCTCATGGCCACCATGGGGTATGTCGACCTGAGCCGGGACGGACTTCCTGCCGAGCACCCCATCCGCAGCTATCTGGATGAAATCGCTAAAATCACACAGCGATCAGTCGACCTCACCCGGCAACTGCTGGCCTTCGCCCGCAAACAAATCATTGTCCCCAAGGTTCTGGATCTGAACGATGTCGTGAGCAACATGTTGAAGCTGTTGCACCGGCTGATTGGCGAAAATATTCACATGGCTTGGCGGCCGGATCCGGATTTATGGCCGGTCAAGCTCGACCCGGTACAGATCGACCAGATTCTGGCGAATCTCTGTCTGAACGCACGGGACGCCGAGAGCAACGAAATCAGCATTCGAACGGCCAATCGCCGACTCGATCAGGACTATTGCAATCGACACGAGGGAGTCATTCCCGGGGATTACGTGATGCTGTCCGTTAGCGATAACGGTTGCGGTATGGACCATGACGTCCTGTCGAGCATATTTGAACCATTCTTTACCACGAAGGAGATCAACAAGGGAACGGGCCTCGGTTTAGCCACCGTCTACGGCATCATCCGACAGAACAACGGCTATATCAACGCAAGCAGCGAACTTGGCCGTGGAACAACTTTCACGATTCACCTTCCCCGGGTCGATAGAGAAGCCATCAGGCGGCTTCCCCTTGCCAGTACCGACGAAGAACCCCACGGGCTCGGAGAGACCATCCTCCTGGTGGAAGACGAGCCATCCCTCCTGATGACCATCGGACGGGGCCTGGAAACGCTCGGATACCTGGTTTTGGCGGCGGCAACGCCGGCTGAAGCCCTGGATGTCGCAGCCCGACACGAAGATAATATTCACTTACTACTCTCCGACATGACCATGCCAGGAATGAATGGACGGCAACTGGCCGAGAAACTGTGGGTAAATCACAAAGGGCTCCCGTGTGTGTTTATGTCGGGGCACACGGTCACCGTGATGGACGATGCGGAACTGGGCAGCAAAAACTGGTGTTTCCTGCAAAAGCCGTTCCCTCGCGCCCAACTAGCCCGCAAACTGCGAGAGATGCTCGACGCCAAACAAGATTGCAGGCATTAAAAGCTGCCCATGCGGAGGCGGCTACATTAAACAATCCGGATCATCTGCTCAAAATCGGCCACCCGCCGCTCAATTTCGGGGTGGGTCAGATGTTGAAGTTGATTTAACCCGAAGGCCTCGACGCCAAAGGAAGCCATGACCGCGCCACGCACCATCGCGTGCCTCAATAACGGCGCCGTCACTTCCTGGTGCCGGGCCAGATAACCCATCAGTCCTCCGGCAAAGACATCCCCGGCACCCGTGGGGTCAATCACTTCAGACAACGGTACGGCTGGAATTAATGCGATCCCGTCCGGACCGAACAACATCGCCCCATGTTCGCCTTTTTTGATCAAAACATAAGTCGGCCCCCACCCGCGAATCTTCTTCGCCGCCTTGATCAAATTGTGTTCCGACGCCAATAACCGGGCTTCAGATTCATTCAGCGTCACCAGGTTAACCGCGGCAATCACCTCAAGCAACTGATCCCGTGCGATATTAATCCACAAATCCATCGTGTCCATCGCCACGAATTGAACGGATTTCATCTGCGATAACACGTGTAATTGCAAAGCGGGCGCAATGTTCGCCAGAAACAAAAAGGGAACATGCCGGTATTCCGCCGGCAATTTAGGCGAAAACTCCGCAAAAACATTCAGTTCGGTCAACAGCGTCTGACGGTGATTCATGTCCTCGGAATAAACTCCGGACCAGCGAAAAGTTTTCCCGGGCTTATGTTCCAAGCCTCCGATATCAATTCCAAAGCGCCGGTAGAGGTCAATATTTTGCGCAGGGAAGTCTTCGCCGACCACGCCGACCATCCCGGTGCCCGCAAAGAACGAAGCCCCGGCACAGGCATAGCTCACCGACCCCCCCAAAATGCCTTCCTGCTTCGACCAGGGTGTTTCAATGGTGTCGATCCCGATCGAACCTACCACTACCAAATCCAGTTTCTTCATATCCCAACCCTTTGGTATTCATCTTGTTGTATGCCGCGCTCTATGAGCGCATCCCCAGCCCCTGTCCTTCACCAGAACGCGCCTCACGCGGCGCTACTACAAACTGAAGTAAAACTGCGTTTGTAGTAGGCGCGCACGAGCGCCGTTTTTTGCCGCATCCGTTACGGACTCCGTTTCAGATATTCAACCAATGCGCGTAGTCCCAGACTGTAACTCCCGGCGCCAAATCCCATGATCTGCCCGACACACGCCGGCGCCGTCAGACTGACATGCCGGAAAGGCTCCCGGGCGTGGGTATTCGACAAATGCACCTCGACACAGGGCAGGCCCGAAGCCTGAATCGCATCCCGCAAGGACACGCTGGTATGCGTCAATGCCGCAGGATTGATCACCAATCCATCGTACCGACCGCGCGCCCGCCCCACAGCTGTCACCAGCTCGCCTTCGCCATCGAATTGAACGCTATCGACATCCACCCCCAGCGCAACCCCTTCTTCGCGCAGGCGGGCCATCACTTCAGACAGCGTCTCGCGCCCATATAAATGGGGCTCACGAGTACCCAACAGTCCCAGATTCGGACCATTCACTACCAGGATTTTCATTCCGTCACCTCGTCCTCTTCGGCGGAATCCGGGCCCGGCGGGGGCGCGGACAACTCTTTGATCTCGTCAGCATCAAATTCCAAAACCCGGTGATCGGCCAACCCCACCCTGACCGTGTGCTTGAGCGGACAGGTCTCCAACACGATCCCCGGCCCCTCCGGACTCTGGACCCGCGATTTTTCACGGGGCAATTCCCGGGTCATCTGGCGATAGGCATCATACTCGAACCGTAAACAACATTTCAACCGGCCGCACATCCCGCTGATCGCATTCGGATTCAATGACAGCTTCTGCAACTTGGCCATCTTGACTCCGACCGCCTCAAAGTTTTTAATCCAACTGCCGCAGCACATCGGCCGCCCACAGGAGGCCATGCCACACGAAAACCGCGCCGCATCCCGCACCCCGATCTGCTCCATCTCCACCCGCGTCTTTAAATCACCGGATAACACTTTCACCAGTTCCCTGAAATCCACCCGATCCTCGGCGGTAAAGGTCAGGGTCAAAACGGACCGGTCAAAGCTATAGCGGACATGGATAATGCGCATCGTCAATTTCAGCTCAAGAACACGCCGCCGGCAGGAGTCGAGTGCCGTCCGTACCACCGCCGCATTCTCACGTGCCCGGGACTGGTCCTGCA
This sequence comes from uncultured bacterium, assembly GCA_903824675.1. Taxonomy (GTDB): domain Bacteria; phylum Verrucomicrobiota; class Kiritimatiellia; order CAIKKV01; family CAIJXV01; genus CAIJXV01. The sequence goes on along the minus strand of CAIJXV010000066.1, from coordinate 8,920 downwards.
AAGTCGCCCGCCGCAAAACCACCGGCATCGTCCCCTTTGGCGTATGATCCTGCCGCACCTCGGTCAGTTTCGTGATTCGGCCGTATTCCAGGACATGACGGTCATCCACCACGCATAAATCATTGACGTGAATCGCCAACTCACCCGGCGCATAACACTGCCAGAGCGTGCCATCCACTAGTTGTACATCTGCCAATCTAAACACAAAAACCTCGCTTGCGACACCTCTGTAGCGTCGTTTTGTAAAGCCATTATCTTATCGGCTTTCCCGGCATTTGACAATCTTTACGGAAGTCGTCGCGTTTATTCTCTTCTAACCGTCTCCACAGCCCGACCCCAACCGCATCGACTTTGCGCTTTCCTCTGACATCCCATTGCGGTAAAAGTTCTCCTCTATGAAATCTATCCATCCACTTCAGTCCCGTTTATTCCTTTTCCTTCTATTCGGCTATATCAGTTCAGGTCTCGCCGCTCCACCGGCCCCCGCCCCAAACGTAGCCCCAGAGTCCCCCCCCAAAAAAGAGGCCTCAACGATCCTGCCTGAGTTCAATCTCTGGGGATCCTCCGCCTGTGTGGACGAACCCGAAAGCGCCTTTTATTCCATCGGGCTAACCCTCCGACACTTCAGCCTTAATCCAACCGTGATCGGCCAATTCCACGAATATCTTCGGACACAAAACATCGATCCGCTGTCCCTTCTGGTTCCGACGCCCACCCCACCCCCGACGCTCTGCCGTATTCTGATCGAACCGGAACTCCTGCCCGTTTCCGGATGGGCAACCAACGGGGACTGGATCGTGAGCAAGGCGGCGCATCGCGGCCCTGAAAAAAAGATTCCCCTGCACATCGATCGCGGCGGCGTTTACCGCTGTTGGATCCGGTATAAAGGGTACGCCGATGGCCCCGCCGTCACCCATCTCACGCTGCATCACGCCGGAAAAGCTGATGAGGCGCCCCTCTTGTACGAGGAATTCAATACATTGCCGGCTGGAACCAATGCACCGCTATGGCATGATTTCATGGCCGATTTACAACCCGGCGATTACACCCTCACCCTGGGTCATGTCGTTCGCTACTATCAGGTCCCTGAAAAAACACCTTTTCGCGACCATCAAGTGGATTGTCTCTATTTGACCGATGAACTCTGGCGCGAAGCGCCCTCCGATGAACTGCGCGCCGAAATGCGCAATCGCATCGCCCCACAGGAGGCCCAGTTCCGCGATCATCCCGCCCTTGACAATCCCACGGACAAAGCCCTTTGGGCCTTGTGGCAAGTCCGCCCCACTCACTGGGAATCCGCCGCCGCCAATCCCCGGCTCTTCGCCATCAGTTACGAATTCTGGCGCAAAAAAACAGACGCCATTGCCCAATTGGACTACGCCGCCCCGCCCCGTGATCCTGTCGCCGGCGGTGTGCCGGATTACCGCGATCCTCGACGCCAGGTTATTTTCGATCCCATTTGGAATATGGTCGCCAATTCCTACCGGATCCGGACCCAACGCGAAATTCTGGAAGGCGACATTGACCCGCTTGCCCCCGATGCCTCTTATGCCTGGATCATGCCGGGGCATTTCCCGGTTGTCACCGGCCAATGGGAACGATCCGGCGGCGGATTGTCGGCGGATCATGCCGCCACCCGGGGGCTCGCCGCGGGGATTTACACGGTTCCCCATCCCGGTCAATGGCATCTCTGGGTGAAATTCAAAAACATTAATTACTTCGAGTATTTCGGTGTTTATGCCGACACTCTTTGGGGCCGCGCCGCGCGTTGGGAACGGAATGAGCGCCTCTACCCCGGCGGCCGAGCCGCCTGGGCCAAGGTGGGAAAAATCGAAATCCCCCCTCTATCCGATGCTGAAATCGCCGACCAACGCGACAAAGTCAATAAAGGCGTCTGGATCGCCGGCGGAGCGTCGGTATGCGCCATCACCCAAGGGGTCTGGCAAGCCGGCGCGGGTTTCCTTGAAAGCACTGGCGCATCATCCCGCCTGTTTGCACCGGGAACCCTCCCCCTTTCCAGCAATTTCACCATCCGCGCCCGGCTGTCATTCCCGCCATTCCCTCCGCTGAGGCCGCTTTCGTTTTCTCCGCCTCCAATCAGGTCGACGAAAATATCATCCGTTTCGATGGTTCCGCCAAAGGTTCAGCTTTCGGGACAGGGACCCTGTTTTCCACAGAAGGCCTCATCTCCGCCCAGCAACCATTCGACTTGGAAATCAACCGATCCCGCGATCATCTGACGGTCAAGATCGACCAGAAAACGGTGGTCGAACTGCCGTTGGCCAATCCGCCCGGCGGGCGTTTCGGCTTTATCTCCGGCACCAACGGCATCCGCATCCATGAGTTCTCAACCTCGGGGCCTCTCGGCGACGGACTCAATCTGCGCCGCACCCTCCAGATCGGCTTATGGATGGACAAATATATTAATGCCCGAACCTATCGCGGCGTCTATGCCCTGATGATCACCGACAATCCCGACTATCAGCCCGTCGGCGACCTGATGCCCAAGCCCTCGCCCAAAACCTTTTTACGGCAACTGGAACAGTGCGGCTATACTCCCGACCGCGGCTATGTGCTTAATGCCAAGCCGGGAATCGGCCTGATCAATCAGACCTGGATGCCGGAGATCGAACCCCCTAATCCGGTCATCGACCTCGTCATGGCCCGTGACACCATTCGTTCGGCAGGCTTGATGTTCCGCAATGGCCAGTCCGCGCCTATCACCCTTAAAATTTCACCCGCCCCTCTGAAATCCCTCATGCGGTCCTATCCCCACGCCGTCTCCTGGCGCGCGGTGGCGTTTGCCCCCTATGGGAATAGCCGCGAAGAATGGTCCCCCTTCTTTCTTTTGCGTCGCCCCTTCCTAACATTACCACCCCGGGCCCCTGCTCAGGCGTGGGTTACGGTCGATTCCACCGGCATCCCCGCCGGTAAATATGAAACCCGGATCGTCGTGGAAAGCGCTGATTCTGAAGGCCATTCCTTCACCCCCCGGACCGTAACCCTCCGCGTCCGGATCGCCGATATCCAGGTGAAACCTCAGCGGCCCATCCTCGTCCACGGATGGGTCAACCCGCCGCCGGGCGAAGCCTATCGACAGGATTGGTTTAAACGTTTTAATGTCTGGCAGGGCCCGTTCTTCTCCAAAAAGGATATGGACCAGTATGGATTGAAGCTCCAGATTTATTGCCAGCGTAACGTCAATTCGAATGAAATCATCCGTCAGATCGCGGATGCCAGGAAACTGGGACTGGGCTATGACGACTGGATATTTTCCATTTCGGATGAGCCCACCGGAACGACCGCCAAGGAACTGGCACCCTATATTACCATCGGCAAGATGATCCGCTCGGCGGATCCCAAGGTCCGTATTACCATCAATCCGGGAGAGGCGGCCCGGGACGCCACCTTCAAGATCCTCGAACCCTATGCCGACCTTTGGAATCCCTACCTGCTCCACTTAAGCTATGGTCCCAGCGGCCGCGATTATCTCAAGAAACCCTGGATCTGGTACACAACGCCCTGTTACAGCGACAAATCCCCCGGCATGGCGGCTGAATTATACAATCAGGTCCGCTCGGTCCTCAGCCAGCCAGCCGATTGTCGCGGCACGGCTTTTTTTGCCCCCTATTACCCCTGGCGCGATCCTTGGGATACCGCCTACGAACATATCCGGGACGTTTCCGTCTTCGTTCTGCCTTCGCGCCAGGGTCCGGTCGCCACACCTGCCTGGGACGCCCTGCTCGAGGCCGTTCAACACGCCAACCTCGCCCGGATGGTCCGTGAACATGCGCCCGCCAATAATCCCCAGGCCAAGAAGATCTGGGAATCCGGTAGCATCCCGGAGATTATTGAATGGCTCGAAAGTAATTGACTTCCCCCCCATCCCCCCGATATATTTCTTCACCTTTCATGGAAGCGTAGCTCAGTTGGTAGAGCAGCTGACTCTTAATCAGCGGGTCCAGGGTTCGAGTCCCTGCGCTTCTACCAGTTTTCCACCCCTTTAAAATCAGTCATAAGTATTCAGCCACCGTCGATCGGGTTGCTTAGGCTTGCGAACGCCTGCTATCGCCCGCGCGGAGAGATAATGGGTATTTTTCGCAGAGGCCATCCAGCATCAGGGTGAGGACCGTGCAGGTCATCCCCAGAAAGGGAACCCCTTCCGCCCGACCGGTGATCGAGTCGTAGCGTTCGCTGATGCCGTTTCGGATTGCATTCTCAACGGTTTTATCCGCGATCTCCGCCGCCAGCACAGGATCGCCGTAGGCTGCGAGGCCGCTGGCGATCTGATAATTGGTTGCCGGCCAGGTATCGCCGCGCCAGAAGGCGCTGGACTCAAAACGCGGGTCCATCCGATGAACCGTGGGAACCGGCAGCGGGGTTTGCCAGCCCGGCGTGCGCAGCGCCTCCGACATCCGCCGCGCCATGTCCGCCGTCGGCACCCCGGCGGCCAGCGGGATCCAGCCCCCGATGGTGGCCACGGGGATCTTTCCCAGGGTGTCCCGGTTAATGGATAGGAACGTGCCGGCCTCCTGATCCCACATGTATGCGCGCATGGCCGCGACCGCCTTGTCAATCCGGGCCTGACGCCGCAGGGCCATCGACCGGTCGCCCATGAGGTCCGCCAGCCGCTGGAGACTTCGTTCCCCCTGAATCAGGTAGGACGTGTTACCGGCGGCGCAAATATCGCCATACCAGCAGCCCTCCGTCGCGCCTTGCCGTCGGGGATGCCGGGTCAGCTTTAAATCGTCCAGATTGCATTCGTTGTCGAAGGTTTCGTAACGGGCCTGCTGAATCACTTCGCTGTAGGACCCCACCGCGATCAGGCCGATTTCCGTCACATCGCGCTCGCGCCAGTACCACTCGTGGAATCGTTCCAGTGGATCGAGACACTGCCGGACCAGTTCCCGGTCGCCGGTGCGCCGATAAACCCGCTCAACGCCCCAGGCCAGAATCGGAATCTGGGAATAGGCCGGGTAGTGAATCCAGTCGTTATTCCCCGGCTCGACCATGCAGGCAATCATGTCGTGGGCATAATCGGGCTTCGCCCGGTTCCAGCGTTCCTGAAAGTCCCAGTAGTTTTGAAAAACATCCCGGATGATCTGCTCATAGCCGGGCAAAATGCTTAATAAATCGACCACGAACATCGTGTCCCAGATCCACTGGCCGCGATAATGTCCACCGGGCGAGATCCAATTGTGGCGCATCGGCGGCTCGGCCGGGAAAAGTTTGCCCAGGATACACTGATCGAAAACCTCTCCGGTCAGCCGCATCACGGCCGGGTCTTCAGAGGTAAAGACTTCTTTCACATCAAACATGATCGTTCTCCCGATTGGACAAAAATGTTATTGGCTTGTTGTTTGGCAGATCCGCGAGAAGGCAGGCCAGCATGCCGTCGGGCGACAATTGGCCGATGATGATATGGTGTGCCAGATGCAACACGTACTGGTTGCTCCATGCGGCACGCACTGTACTGAAACTGGCCTGCTCGGGCGGGAACGGGCTAAGCACAAGCAATCGCCCGTCCACGATGGCCCGCTGCACTCGCGGGGAAAAACTTGTGGGCAGGCCGCGCGCCAGAATCTGGATCATCGGGATGCCGCGTGCCAGACACTGGTCGAAAACGCCACGTTCCAGTGGGCTTAGGAAACCGCTGATCACGCAAACGGGCGCTACCGGCCAGTCGTTGACGCTGGATGGGGCTGTGCCGTTGCCCGTGCGGGAGGCCAGTGATTTGGTGACCCCGATTTTGAAGCCGCGCACGATCGATCCCAGCGTCCGCGAGGTGCCGGTCCCACATGGTAGGGGCGAAAAATCTTTCGCCCTTACTCTGGATGCGTCCCCCGTGATGGATGCGCCCGTCGGTACGGATGCGGATGGTGTTGCGAGCGGTCGCGATGCCGTGCCATCATCGGTACGGCCGCCGGGCCTGATGGTGATGATGCCGTGGACGTGATCGGGCATGATGACCCATTCGTCGAGGGAGGCATGCGGGAAGTGTTCGGGGATGGCGCCCCAGCAGGCGGCGGCCATGCGCCCCGCCTCGTTGAGTGCCATGCGTCCATTGACCAGGGTGCCGAAACGTTTCCGACGCTCGTCGGTATTGATCGTGACGAAGTAAGTGCCCCCGGCCGCATAATCGTGCCCCGGCAGGCGGATGGAGCGCCGGTGATGCGTGGCCGTCTCTGAATCTTTCACGATGTTCTCCTGAACTTGTCGCCGTGATGAGAAAGGCCAGCTGTCGTCGGGTATCATTATTATGGCTGGCCCCGGACTGTATCTCCCGCCGGCCGGAGCAGCGGATACGCTACTTTCTTGAAGGTGTTGCGGCGCACCACGGCGCGGGCGCCGTCTTCCACGACAATCCCGATATGGCAGTCGCGCAGATGATTGCGCTCCACCACAATTCCGGATTCATCAACACGCCAAGGCCGGCGCTGTCCATCCGCCGCTTCGCTCGTGTACGTCATCGGCAGGGAAATGCCGGTATTGTTTAGCAGCCGGTTGTCGCGGATCACCAGCCCCAGAAAATCGTAGCCCAGGGAGGGCGCGGAATCCCACTTGCTCCCGACAATAAAAATGCCGTTGACCCGGGCCAGCTTCAGACTTTCACCCGGTTCGCAGAACGAGAGACCGCGATCCACGGTGTTGTTGATGATTTGCGTGAATCCGGCGCCGCCCCAGACCTTCTGGTCTGCGGCCAGGCGGATGGACCAGACGGAGATCCCCGGCCCGTCCGCCGTATAATTACCGTCAATCATGACATCGTTGGAAACGCCCCAGACGATGATGTTGACCGCCTGCGAAATGACTTTGTTGTCCACCAGATTCACCTTATGAAAAGGCGGCGGCGCGGTGAACACCACCTGGCTGGTATTGTCCGGGTCCGCTTTCCAGGGATGGTCAATTTCAATCCGGTTCCCCTGGCGTGACAGGATCCGCCGAATCTGCCCGACGCCCCGGCCGCCGACAATGTCCACCGCGCCGTCCTCGAGGCACTCGTGGGCCAGTTCGCCTTCGGGGTCCAGGATCTCGCCCGTGACCGGCCCGGTCATGCGCAGCGAGGCGCTACTCCAACGCGCGCTCCACAGGTGCGTCAGGAGCGCCTCCGCATCGTTGGTCGGCTGGATCCCGTGAATATGGTTGCGGGCGACATGCAGGCGTTCTCCTCCGAATATAAAACTCAGAAGGTTGCGGGCGCGCTCGGAATAAGTCGTTATCTCATTGCCGTCCACCAGGGCCCGGTTGCAGTAATTGCCGCGAACGGGCGCCCCGCCCAGGGCGGGATCGTCCGGCCACGTCAGCTTGCTCGCAAAGAAGAGCGCCGTGCCGGCCGGCCCGGCCTTGAGCACATTACCGCTGACCCGGATGTTCTGCGAACGGTCGAGGCAGACCGCGTGTCCACCGCCCAGGATGGTATTGTCTTCGATCAGGCAGTCGTCGCCGTGAATCATCACGGCCTGATACATCTCCACGCCCAGCCCCTGGGGCCCCATGTACAGGCTTTTCGCCAGGCGGGACAGATGATCTTTATCCTTCCGGCGCATTTCGTGCTGGAAGGGGATCTGCTCCAGATGACAACGGCTGATACGGATGCCGGAGGCGCGGCATTCATGCCAGACCCGCTTCATGAGGAATGCTTCGTCAAAATTATCGGCGACAAACCGCGGCGCGCAGATCAGCGTGGGCGCATGCACGCCGATGATCCTCAGATCCTCCACCGCGAAATCACGGTCGCCCGTGACCGCCACAAACGGCGGTTTAGGACCTTCCCCCGCGGGAAGGCGGAGCAGGGTCCGGTCTTTCCCGGCGCCGCGCAATACGCTGCGCGGCGGCATGACAATGGTTTTTCCTATGCCGTAAACCCGTGCCGAAAATCGCAGGATTCCGCCCTTGTTCCGGATCATGGCCGTCAGCGCCAGGGCAATGCCCGCGTCAATATCCCCGCGACATTTCTTAATGTAGCGATCCGCGTCGAAAACGGTATCCGGCCACACATCCGCCGGTTTGACCTCGACCATCAGGGGATCCGACCAACCCTGGGAGCCGCCCACACCGCTGTGTGCGTATACCGCGTACGTCCCCGGCAACAGATCCGACGGCAGGACGACATGCGCTTCGTAGGCGCTGGAACTCTTCGCCCTAAGCGGAATGAAGCGCTTTGTCCCTTTTCGACACGCAACGACTTTTGTCTTTCCCGTCAGCAAACCGCCGAAACTCACCGGATGTTCCCGATCCGGGCGCGGATAATGGCACACCGCAACCAAATTGCGTCCGATCAGCACCAGCTCGCCGCCGGGATTACAGCGGTAGGCCAAATGCCAGTCAATGCGTGGTCGGTTGACGATCCAGGCTTCGTCCGCATTGAAGTCGGGAGACGTTTGAAAAGCCCATGCGTGTTCCTTGCGTTTCGGTATGGCAACCGTCAGGCACTCGCCGCTACGCTGAAGGATCGGCAGCGCAAAAGGCTTTACGCCCGGCGCTCTCGAATGGCCGGGGAGCCCTGCGCGCCGATCGGCGAGAGGAAAGGCGTAAAGCCGGGTCTGCTCGTCCGCGCCGGCAACGGTCAAAACCGCGCAGGTATCCGGCAGGACGGGTTCCATAACGTGGGTAATACGATTGGAGGATGTCATCTTAAATTTCTTTTATGGTATTTATCAGCGGATCACGCTGAATTTTCCTGTATTCTAGCATATTGGGGCATCGCGACCAAGGTGTAAAAAATGATCTAAATAAAACAAAACTGATATTGAGCGCTATAATCCAAATGCAAGGCTAATTTCGGGCAAGGCAGGTACCTCCTGACCCACCCGGCTGGGGGAAGGCGGGGCGGAAGAGATAGTACGGAAATGGGCGTCGAGGTCAAGGGGATCGAGCAGCAAGGCCGCGGGATCAAAGCCTTCGGCCCGTAAAAATTCTG
>CAIJXV010000065.1 GCA_903824675.1 uncultured bacterium | reverse complement strand
CTGCCCCCTTCACAGGTGGAACTCGCCTCAACCGGCTTCCTATACCCAAAACCACCGCATCAATGCCCGGTTTCGGATAGACTAAACGAGACCCCGGCGCATTTACCCTGCCAAAGTCTAATTCACTTTGTCCTTTGACCACACAATCCGAAGTCCTCTGGTTGCCAAGCGCATTTCGTAGATTCGACGGTCACGTATTGAAAGCAACAGGGATAACCCCGGGAGAGCCCTGACGCTCCTCGCGCAAGCGAGGTGAGCCCACCGCAAGGAAGGCCCAGCGCGTCGGGGCAGTCAGCAGAGGGCATAGTAATTCGAGGGCAGGCAAGGCTAGTGAGGCACTCCCGCGAAAGCGGGAGCAACGGATAGGCCGGAGCCGCAACGCCATCGGATGAAGGCCCGAACGGTGCTCCGGTCGAAAGGCAGGAGTAAATGGTAAAGGACCAGGTAGGGGCCAAATCTTATGAGCGCATGGCAGTTGCAGATGGACCTCGGGGAACTGGCCCAAGGCCGGTTCGACAAGGGAAATCCCGCGTTTGTAGCGAAACGGCTGGCCGAAAGTCCAACAGGAGAGATCTGGCTCATGGAATCGATCTGTGAGCGGGAGAACATGCGCAAGGCCCTGCATCGGGTCGAGCACAACGAAGGTGCTCCGGGGGTTGATGGGATGAAAACCACTCAACTGCGCGGATACCTTCGACGGCATTGGGAAAAGATCAAGGCGAGTTTGCTGGATGGGACCTACAAGCCCTTTCCGGTGCGACGAAAGGAAATCGAGAAACCGGACGGCGGCGTCCGGCAACTCGGCATCCCAACGGTGCTCGACCGCCTGATCCAACAAGCCGTGGCACAAGTGCTGCAAGAACTCTGGGAGCATACGTTTTCGGAGTTCAGCTATGGGTTCCGACCGAAACGGTCGCAACAAATGGCGATCCAGCAAGCACGGTGTTACGTGGAGGAAGGCTACACCCATGTGGTGGATATTGATTTAGCCAAGTTTTTCGACCGGGTCAATCATGACCGGTTGATGAGCCGGCTGGCTCAACGGATTCAAGACAAGCGCGTGCTGCGTCTGATACGGGCCTTTCTCACCAGCGGGATTCTGGTCGGAGACCTCCTTGAGGAACCCGGCGAGGGAACGCCACAGGGCGACCCGCTGTCCCCACTGCTGTCAAACATTGTGCTCGATGAGCTCGATCAGGAGCTCGAAAAGAGGGGGCTGCGCTTCGTTCGCTACGCCGATGACTGCATGATTTATGTGCGCAGTCGGTTAGCGGGAGAACGAGTCATGCAAAGTGTCAGCCGGTGGGTGGTCCGGAAACTGAAACTGGCGGTCAACGAGGCCAAAAGCAGCGTGAGCCGCCCGTGGAAGGTCCGATACCTGGGATTTCGCATCACGCGAATCTTCGGGGCTACGCGCATCGGTTTACACGAGAAGAGCCTGCGGCGCTTTCGTCAGAAAGTGCGGGGCATTACGGCCCGCGACCGTGGGCGCAGTGTCGAAGCTTTGGTGCGGGAACTGAACGAATACATCCGGGGATGGTGGGCGTATTTCCGCACGGGAAATTCACAAAACCTGACCCGACCGCTGAACGATTGGATTCTACGCAGGCTCCGCGCCTACGTCTGGATTCAATGGAAGCTGCCGCGCACGAAAGTGCGTAATTTGCTTGCCCGCGGCGTTCATCCCAACTGGGCCAAGGCACTGGGCAACTCGCGCAAGGGACCGTGGCGGATCAGCAAACAAAGCCCCGTCATGGCGGCCCTACCGGAAAACTACTTCACGCAGAAACTCGGCTTGTTACTCCTCGGATAGCGACTGGTTAGAAACAGCCGAACCGCCGTATACGCGATCCGTACGTACGGTGGTCAGGGAGGGGGCCTCAGTAATGGGGCTCCCTATCCCGATCGCATTTTTTTCGGTTACGGTTCTGTTGTGATCTGCCAGAACTTCATTGGCAGACCATGCACGGAATCCGTATACGTGTTCATCACTGGTGTCGCCGTGATGTTGCTTTTCAGCACGGAAAAACCAGTCAGCAGATTCGTGGAAGAGCGAAGGGCGTAGAGGTGATTCGTGACGCTGCTCCATCTCAACACCACATTGCTTCCGCTTGATGCCTCCAGACCGAGAAAGGCGGGCGTCTCGTTCATATCCGAAATAGTAACGGCAAGGACCATTTGTGTGAATAGTAAGTCTTGATCCGTTGACTGGACGCGGATGCTGTAGTTACTCTTGACCTCGTAGTTGAACGAGGCCTCAGTCATAAGATCGCTCCCGTTCCAGGAGAACAATGCGTTATCCTCGCTACCCGCTCCCGCGACGAGAGTATAGGTAAAGGTGTCGCCAGCGTCCGGATCGATCGTCGAGAAGGTTCCGACTAGGGTTCCGATGGGTTCATTCTCCATCACGGATACGTTGGAGGCAACGATCTCCGTTGGCGCATGATTCACGTTCGGTACAGCCGATTCCAGTGTCAGGGCGGTGAGGGCGTAATCAAGGGTCAGGTTGATCACGTAGGCGTCGTAGTTTGTAAGAGCAGCCGTCGAGCCGAGGTGGTTAGGTGAGGTGTCGTAGGAGAACTCGTTCCCGTAATTCCCTGAGACGTCGAAGAAGAGTGGATCGTTCAACGGCTCTTCGCCGTTCAGGAGCGGAACGATTTCGATTGCGCGACCGGCTCCCGCGTTGGCGAGCAAATGCGCGGTGAAAGAGGTCAGGTCAAAGACGGCGCCATCCACCCGCCGGACTATGATCTTGGCGTTATTCGTGCTGGTCGTAACGTACTGGGCCTCGACACCGTCAGGCCATGGTATCCGAACCGCTCGCCCAACAGGGTTGGTAAGCCCAACTCCCCCCGTGAAGAGTTTGTCCCGAGTGTACTCAAACAAGTAGCCTTCGCTGCTAATTGTGTCAGAAGTCGTGTTGGTTGCGACGAGTGTGGCGATTTGAGAAGGGGCGAAAAACACGGTGGTCCCTGCGGTTGCTGGATCGGGAAGCAGGCACTCCAACGAAGTAGCCAACAGGAGTGGCAATGATTGTGTCCATCTCATAGTGCAGTACCTTTGGTTGAATTGATCTCGTCGGCGAACGTGACGAGTGAGCCGCAGAATGAGCCGCGGCCGCGCGGGTCATTCTATAGGCTCCACTCGCTGGTTCGGTGTCAATTCCCTTGTCCAGTTCCACCAGCCCCTGGCATTCAAGAATACGAAGATGCTGCAAGCGACCACGGTCGCCACACTGTGCGCGAGCACGGCAAACGCGATCCATGCGATGTTGGCCACGACGCCGAGTACAAAACCGAGTTTTCGCTTCTTGCCCAGCAGGTAGATGGCAGCGGCATTCAACACCATGGCCGTCCAGTCAATGCCGTAGTAGTTTGTGATCACGTCCCACATATTCCAATTTCTCACCGAACGACAAGGATCATGCGCTCGAAACACGCAGGGCTGAGAATCGCATGAATCTGTTGGTTCGCATCTTATGCAGTGGCTTTTTCGAGACGTTGAGCAACCCAGACTTTGATAATGGATTGTCGAGTAACGCCTAAACGTTTTGCCTCTCTGTCGAGGGATTCGACCATCCACTCTGGGAAGTCAACGTTGACACGCTTTGGTTCCTGTCCAGGGCGACGCGCCTTTGACAGATCGAGAGCGCGAGAAAGGTCTTCTCCTCTATCGAACTTGGCATCAAATTCCTTAGCCTTCATAAATCTCAACCTCCTTTCGGCTTGCAGGTCGTACAGAAATAAGTCTGACGATCTCGCCACGGTAGGTTATTACGCCTGACCATACTCGATCGCCAATCCTGCCGACAACCATGAACCTTGGCTCATCGTCTGTGCGAGCTGGAATCTCGATGAAATCGGGATCGGCCCATAAGATTTGGGCGTCGACAAAGTCAATGCCGTGTTTTGTCTTGTTTGCATGACTCTTTCGGTTGTCGAACTCGAATTTCATCTGGTATAAAAACTATACCATTTGCTACGGCGTGTCAATCTGTCTTTTAATGCCAACATATAATGGACAAACCTTTGTAATTTCGGGAAAAGGGAGTTGTCCAAGCCCCTTTTCAACGTGAATCATAAACAGTACATTATGTCCGTCAATATGAATTCCTTATAACTTTTAAAACTTAAACGGTTCATGAATTTCATCTTGTATATTTTTTCCGGTCGATACTCTTAGCAAATGGGTCTGGATATTGCAGGTCTCACCATTGGGAAAACAGGGGATAACTTTGCAATTGCCCGTTATTTCCTTGGATAGACAAGGCTTTGTCTATCAAGGGAACAAGGGGTGTGATATGCATAACGACAACGCAAGCAATGAGATAGAACTCGGAAAATTTAGCCAATTCATCCTGCAAAACCATCTGGTGCCGGAACGGAATGCCCGATTCCTGAACCAATAGTCTCCTTGGAAGATCGCATTTGCTGCTCAATGGGGTGGACATTCGCCAGATCCAGGAATATCTCGGACATCAGAATGTGGAGACGACGATGATTTATACCCATGTGGTCAAGGATTTACGAGATCCGGTAACCAGTCCGCTGGATTTGTTGTAATAAGGAACCCCCTCACCCCGGCCCTCTCCCTCGCCGGGGAGAGGGAGGAGCAACGGCAACCCAAGACGGTTTTATTCGTTGGATTGGTTGTCACTGGCATCCATGGGACTCCAAGGCTATAGGGGCTTAGTCTTTAGGCTGTTAGGTCAAAGAACAAAATGAGGCGCGTACGAAATCAGAATGGCACGCAGCTTTAGGTGGGTCGAATTTGGTGATTTCTGGGGCTTTTCTAAGAGCTTACTGCCTAATAACCTATCGCCGGTGCATCCTATGGGATGCTACTTGTTTGCGGTTGTTATTTTCGCACGGCCGCGGCACAAAACTAAAAGGTGCCGCCGCAGGTCCCTCTGCGGCACGCTTCCCGATCACGGGCAAGTGGCATCTTATCACTACCTTTCTAATAAATGAGAAAACCCGGGGCGTTGCTTCGTGGTTGAAGATATGGATGGATCGAACCGTCCTCTGCTCCTGTGATTTTTGCTTTTAACATCCCTCGAATTGGGGTAATTTACGACCTTCCGTTCCAGGTAAGCGATACCGGGTGCGGCGGGAGATCAGCGCGATGAGAATTCTGTCGGGAATCCAGCCCTCGGGCAAGTTGCACCTGGGCAATTATTTCGGGATGATGCGGCCGGCCCTTGAACTGCAGGAGCGGGGACAAGCCTTCTATTTTATCGCCAATTACCATGCCCTGACCTCGTTGCACGATGCGGCGACGCTCCGGGCCAACACCCTGAATGTGGCGCTCGATTTTCTGGCTTGCGGTTTGGACCCGGCCTGCACCATTTTTTTCCGGCAGAGCGATGTGCCCGAAGTCACCGAGTTGACCTGGCTCTTGTCGGTGGTCACCCCGATGGGGTTGCTGGAACGGTGTCATTCCTATAAGGACAAGACGGCCAAGGGGATCGCGGCGACCCACGGATTATTCGCCTACCCGGTGCTGATGGCGGCGGACATCCTGTCGGTCCAGGCGGATCTGGTACCGGTGGGGCGTGACCAGAAACAGCATGTCGAGGTGGCGCGTGACATTGCGATCAAGTTCAACCTGGAATTCGGCGAAGTGTTCAAGGTGCCGACGCCGGAGATTCGCGACTCGGTGGCGGTCGTTCCGGGGTTGGACGGGCAAAAGATGTCCAAGTCCTATAACAACACGATCGAGCTCTTCGGCAGCGAGAAAGAGACCCGGGCCCGGGTGATGCGGGTGGTGACGGACAGCAAAGGGATGGCGGATCCGAAGGATCCGGCGACCTGCAATGTCTTTCAGCTTTACCGTTTGTTTGCCTCGCCCGACCAGTTGAGCGCGATGGACGCACGATACCGGGCGGGCGGGATGGGCTATGGAGAAGCCAAGAAGGCGCTCTTTGAGATTCTATGGGACACCCTGGCGCCGTTCCGGGCGCGGCGCGAAGAGCTGGAGCGGAATCTCGATTTTGTCGAACAAGTCCTGCTGGCTGGCGCGGAGAAAGCGCGTGCCGCGGCGCGAAAAACATTGGATGATGCCCGCCACGCGGTGGGCTTGACGTAACCCGGGAAGCGCCCCTGCGGCGCAGTCAGGTATCAACATGCCTTTATTGGCCACAGAAGAATATAAGGTCCGGCTCGAAGTATTCGAGGGGCCGCTCGATCTGCTCCTGTATTTGATCAAACGGGAGGAGATCGACATCTACGATATCCCGATCGAGCGGATCACCTCGCAATACCTCGAATATTTAAGCCTGTTGAAGATGCTGGACTTGAACATCGCCGGTGAATTCATCGTGATGGCGGCGACGCTCCTGATGATCAAGAGCCGGATGTTGTTGCCGGTGGAGGAACGGCCCGAGACCGACGATGAGGAGGAAGCCGATCCGCGCTGGGATCTGGTGCGCCAGTTATTGGAGTATAAAAAATTCAAGGATGTGGCCGGGCATTTGCAGTCCTGTGAACTGCGCCAATTGAACATGTTCACCCGCGGGGCCGATCCCGAGTTGCCGTCTGAACCCGAAGCCGGGTTGGGGGTGGGCGAGGTCAGTCTCTTTGATTTGATCGCCGCCTTGAACAAGGTTTTGAAGAATGCCAAAACCGAGGAATTGGGCCAGATTTTCGCCGAACAATTCACGGTGGCCGACAAGATCGAAAGTTTGTTGGGCGTGGTCCGGGAAAAGCAGGAAGTTTCGTTTTCGCTCCTGTTTGGGGAACTAGCGACCCGGGGCGAGGTGGTTTGTACCTTCCTGGCGTTACTGGAATTGATCCGGCTCCACCAGTTGGGCGCACGGCAGTCGGGAGAATTCGGCGAGATCGTAATTTTCAAGGCGGAGGGCGAGCCGGCATTAGCGCCGGATGAGGACGTTGCTACCGCGAATGAGCAGCAGGAGTGAATATTCTTATGTCAGACATGGATCTTAAGCAGGTTCTGGGTGCGATTGTGTTCGCCGCGAAACAACCGATGACAGCGGCGCAGATTCGCAAAGTACTAAGCGAGGTGGCCTCTGCTTCGGAGGCCTTTCCCGTGGCGGCGGGATTCACCAAGTTGAAGGAGAGCCAGATCCATGCGGCTCTGGAAGAGATGCGTGCCGAATGGGAGACCCGCCATGAAGGATTCCACCTGGCGGAGAGCCCGGCCGGCTTCCGGTTTGAAAGCGATGCCGAGTGCGGCCCGTGGGTCCGGCATTTGCTGGATATCGGCAAACCCCAGCGGTTGTCCCGTCCCGCCTTGGAGACCCTGGCCATCATCGCCTACCGCCAGCCGGTGACCCGGGCGGAGATCGAAGGCGTCCGCGGTGTGGCGGTGGATCATATCCTGCGGCTCCTGATGGAATTACAACTGGTCAAGATCGCCGGGCGCAGCGAATTGCCTGGAAAACCGCTGCTCTACGGGACCACGTCTGCCTTTCTGGAACATTTCGGGCTGAAAGAGATCAAGGACCTGCCGGGGATACAGGAACTCGCGCGCAGGAATCAGGAGGCCGCCAGTGCGGCTGAGGCTCCGGTTGAGTCCGAGGCGACGACTCCCGATGAAAGCACCGTGGAACCCGTCGCTCTGCCCGCCGAATCCCCAAGCGAAGTTCTGGCCGAACCGGTTCCGGAAACGGAGCAGGCGATGCCGGCCGATGAGGAGGCTCCGACCCCATGAACCTGTCTGAATGGCGAAATCGGATCGATGCGATCGACGCGGAACTGGTTCGACTGTTGAACGAGCGTACGCAGATGGCGCTGGAAATCGGCCGGATCAAGAATCGCGAAGGGGGCGAGATTTATGTGCCCGCCCGCGAAAAGGCGGTGCTGGACCGGGTGTGCGAGTTGAATCCCGGACCGCTGTTGCCCGAATCGATGCGGGCGAT
The DNA here is from genome assembly GCA_903824675.1 of uncultured bacterium. Taxonomy (GTDB): domain Bacteria; phylum Verrucomicrobiota; class Kiritimatiellia; order CAIKKV01; family CAIJXV01; genus CAIJXV01. The sequence continues at coordinate 20,211 of CAIJXV010000065.1, read as the reverse complement.
CTACCGGGAGATCATGTCCGCCGCCCTGGCCTTGGAACGCAGTTTAAAAGTGGCCTATCTGGGTCCGCCGGCAACCTTCACCCATCAGGCGGCGAGGAGCCGGTTTGGCGGAAGCGTGGAATATGTTTCTTGTGAAACCATTTCGGATGTTTTTGACACGGTGGAAAAAGGATTGGCGGATTATGGGGTGGTGCCGGTCGAAAATTCCACCGAAGGCGCGGTGACTCACACCCTGGACCGATTCAGCGAGACGCCTCTGAAGGTGTGCGCTGAAATTTACCTGCCGATTTCACAGTGCCTGCTATCCCAGAGCCTCCGCGATCGGATCAAGCGGATTTACAGCCATCCGCAGGTGCTTGGCCAGTGCCGGCAGTGGCTCCAGCGTGAAATGGCCGGGATCGATATCATTCCCTCGGCGAGTACGGCCAAGGCGGCCGAACTGGCGGCGCAGGATCCGGAAGCTGGAGCGCTCTCGAGCCGGCTGGCGGCGGAGGTGTACGGGCTGAATATCCTGATGTCCGGCATCCAGGATTATAGCGGCAATGTCACGCGGTTCATGGTGCTGGCGCGCGCGTATGGACGGCCTTCCGGTGACGACAAGACATCCTTGCTGTTCACGGTTCAGCACCGCGCCGGCGCCCTGTTCAAGGCCTTGGAGTCGTTTGCCCGGACAGGACTGAACATGTCGCGCATTGAGTCGCGTCCGAGCCGCAACAAGGTCTGGGAATATGTGTTTTTCGTGGATATCGAAGGGCACGCCGAAGAGGATCGGGTGAAGACTGCCTTGGTGGAACTGGCGGAGCATTGCACGGTGCTGAACGTTTTGGGGTCCTATCCCCGGATGAAATATCAGCCCGAGGCCCCGGCTTTGCCGGACGTATTGACGAAAGGAACCTGACGATGAAATCGTTCGATGAATTGGCCAATCCCTGGGTGAAAGGATTGGGCGTGTACGAGCCCGGCCGGCCGATCGAAGAGGTCGCCCGTGAACTGGGATTCAAGAGCAGCGACGAGATCGTCAAGTTGGCCTCTAATGAAAACGCGCTGGGACCTTCTCCCCGGGCGATGAAGGCGATGCAGGCCGCGATCGGGCAGATGCACATTTATCCCGACGGCGGCGCCTTTTACCTGCGGACCGCGCTGGCGAAAAAGCTCGACGTGCCGGCCCCGCAGATCCTGGTCGGCAGTGGCAGCAATGAGATCCTGGAATTTTTGGGGCATGTATTTCTGAATCCCGACGCCTCGATTGTCATGGCCGACCGGGCCTTCGTCGTCTACAAGCTGATTGCGGCGATGTTTGGCGCGCGGACGATCACCGTGCCGATGCGCAACTATACCCATGATCTGGATGCGATGCGGGCGGCGATCCGGCCGGATACCCGCCTTGTTTTTGTGGCCAATCCCAACAATCCTACCGGCACCGTAGTCGATAACCGGGCTTTGGAACGCTTTTTGGATCGTCTGCCCGATACGGTGATTGCGGTGCTGGATGAGGCGTATATCGAACTTCTGCCCCCCGAACAACAGCCGGACACCTTGCAATGGGTGCGCGAGCGCCGCAAGGTGGTGGTGTTGCGGACGTTTTCGAAAACCTACGGGCTGGCCGGATTGCGGGTCGGGTATGCCGTGGCCCCCGAGGCGTGCGTTCAATTGTTGCACCGGGTCCGGCAACCGTTCAATGTCAACGCCATGGCCCTGGCGGCCGCCGAGGCGGCCTTGGACGATGACGCGTTCGTGCGACGGACCCGGCGTCTGGTGGCCGAAGGCCTGGCGTTTTTCTCGGCGGCTTTCGAACGGCTGAAATTGAAATATGTGCCCTCGGCGGCGAATTTTATTTTAGTCGAAGTTGGCCGGGGTCGGGACGTATTCCAGGGACTGGAACGCGAGGGTGTGATCGTGCGCCCGATGGATCCCTACGGGTTGCCGGACCATATTCGGATCACCGTGGGAACCCGCGCTGAAAACCGGCGCTGTTTGCGGGCCCTGGAACGAGTGTTGAAGGCACGAACCGCAACCGGCGGGAAAGGCTGAGGTCGGCGTGTCGTTCACGGTTTCCATTGTCGGACTGGGCTTGATGGGGGCGTCCCTGGGGCAGGCGATCCGGGATCGGCGGGTTTTTCCGCGGGTGACCGGATGGGCGCGCCGGGCCGAGACGCGCCGGTTGGCCCGGGCCGCCGGTCTGGAGGTTGCGGAAACCCTGGCCGAATCCATCCGTCCGGCCGATCTGGTGGTGCTGTGTACTCCCGTGTTAACCTTCGAACAGCTTCTGACGGAAATTCGCCCTCACTTGAAACCGGGTGCAGTGGTCACCGATGTGGGCAGTACCAAGGTTGAGGTGATCGCGGCCGCAGAAAAGGTGTTGTCCGGGGCAGGGGTATGTTTTGTCGGCAGTCATCCCATGGCCGGATCTGAGAAAACCGGTTGGGAGGCGGGTCGTGCCGATCTGTACGAGAAGGCGACCGTGATCGTGGTCCCCCCGGCGACGCCGGGCCCGGCGGCTTCTGCGGCGGTGGCGCGGGTGGTTGAATTATGGACCGGAGTCGGCGGACGGGTGGTCCAGATGACGGCCCGGGTTCACGATGATCTGGTGGCGCGGACGAGTCATTTGCCGCATCTTTTGTCGGCCCTGCTGGTGCAAACGGTGGCGCGCGACGGGACGGAATCGGTTCGGGATTTATGCGGACCGGGATTTCGCGATACCACCCGCCTGGCGGATGGGTCACCCGAGATGTGGCATGATATCGTCCAGACCAACCGGCCGGTGATCGCGGCGGAATTACGCGCCCTGCGCGATCAATTGGACCTTTTTTTAAAGCGGTTGGAAGCCGGGGATGGCGAATCCTTACGGGCCTACCTGGACGGGGCACGGGTACTTCGCGAGAAGTTGCTCAGCGCCCGAACCCGGTCCGATGGACGGAATGGAGTGGGCCATGAGCGCGCCTGAGAAATCCAGTTGCCAGGTGAGTCCGACGCCCGCCTTGCGGGGCGTCCTGACGGTTCCCGGCGACAAAAGCATCACCCACCGGATTGCCCTCCTGGGCGCCTTGGCGAATGGCGAGACCATTGCGCAGAAGGTGTTAGTCAGCGATGACTCTCGGACGGTATTACGGGTATTGGGCCGGTTGGGGGTGGAGTGGACCCTGGCGGGGGATACGCTGTATATACTGGGTCGGGGACCGCAATGGCGGGCTCCCGAAGGCGATCTCGATCTGGGCAATTCCGGAACCGGCATCCGCCTGCTGGCCGGCCTGTTGGCCGGCCAGCCGTTTACCAGCCGACTGACGGGCGACGCTTCTTTGAGTTCCCGGCCGATGAACCGGATTCGCGATCCATTGACCCGGATGGGCGTGGCGGTGGAATTGGAAGGTGAGGGCGGCCGTCTCCCCGCAGTGATTCACGGCGGCCGGGTTTCACCGGTTGAATATGTCCTGCCGGTTGCCTCGGCCCAGGTGAAGTCCTGTGTTCTATTGGCGGGCCTGTTTGCGGATGGCCTTACGACGGTGGTGGAAAAGCGGCCCACGCGGGATCACACCGAACGGTTATTGCAGGCGATGGGCGTTCCGGTGGAAACGGATGGGTTACGGGTGACGATCCGGGGTTCAGGTTCGGCCGGCCCGGTGCTCCCGGCGCGAAGCTGGGTGGTGCCCGGCGATTTTTCAGCGGCGGCCTTCTGGCTCACCGCGGCGGCGTGTCTGCCCGGCAGCGATATTGAAATCCGGGGCGTCGGGTTGAATCCCCGCCGGACCGCCTTGCTCGGCGTTTTACGCCGGATGGGGGCAGACATCGAGATCGTGCCCGACGACAATGCCTCCGCCTGTGAGACGATGGGGACGCTCCGCGTTCGGGGGGGGGCCTTGCGGGGGACCCGGGTGCTGGAAAATGAAGTTCCCGATATGATCGATGAATTACCCCTGGTGGCGATGGCCGGCGCCCGGGCGGAAGGAACCACGGTGATCACCGGTGCGGCGGAATTGCGCGTTAAGGAAAGCGACCGGATCGAAAGCGTGGCGACGGGGCTGCGCGCGATGGGCGTCGAGGTGACGACCCAACCCGACGGCATGGAAATTTCCGGGAGTTCTGTTTTACGGGGCGGAGGTCAGATCGATAGTCACGGGGACCATCGGATTCCGATGGCCTTCAGCCTGCTGGCCCTGGCGGCGGACGGGCCGGTGACCTTTACGGATGTGGGGTGCGTGGCCAAATCCTATCCCCACTACTGGGACGATTTGCAAAGATTGGGAGGTTCGGTTGAACACCGTAGTGGCAATTGACGGGCCGGCAGCGTCGGGAAAGTCGACCGTTGCGCGGGGCGTGGCCCAGGCTCTGAAGTCGATTTATGTCGATTCCGGCTCCTTTTACCGGGGGGTGACCTGGTGGGTTTTACGAGCCGGAATTCCGGCGGGCGACCGGGCCGCGGTGATTCGCGGGTTGGCCGGCCTGCGGTTTGAAAAATATTTAAGCGAACAGGCGGTGCGTTACCGGGTGGATGGCGAAGATCCGGGAACGGCGATTCGCGGAGAGGCAGTGGCCGAACGGGTCAGTGAAATCGCGGCGATGCCCGAGGTGCGCAACCAGGTGAACCGCTGGTTGCGGGAGACCCGCGAACTGGGCCCGATTGTGATGGAGGGGCGTGATATCGGCAGTGTGGTGTTCCCGGATACCCCGTATAAATTTTATCTCGATGCGGATCCTGCGGAACGGGCGCGACGGCGTCATGCCGAATCGATTGCCCGGGAAGAAGGGCGGGATGTGGCCCAGGTATTGGAGTCGCTCCGCCGGCGGGACACGCGGGATAGCGGCAGGGCCGAGGCCCCTTTAAAAGTGGCGCCCGGCGCCCAAGTGATCGACACGACCCACCGGGCGATCGACGAGGTCATCCAGGCGATTGTAACGCAGGTGGTGTCGTGGACGGCTTCCCGGTAGGGCGTAAGATAAATTTCGGGCAAATTGAGGAAAGCCCTGTTTTTTGCCTGTGGGTACATCCAAAGATCAGCCGTCGCTTTCCCGTAATATTCCGATTGAAACGGTTGACGCGAAGCCGTATCATTGATTCATTAGTCCGGTTCTAGGCGGGATTCCACGACCGATACCTTGCCGGTGTTAATGAAAGGTGGCGTACAATGATTACAGGTTCACTCGGTGCATTGGGTGTGGGAATGGTGGCCCTTGGGACGGGCCTGGGGATCGGGTTGATCGGAAGCAGTGCGATGACCGCCATGTCGCGTCAGCCGGAAATGGCTCAAAGAATTCAAGTCAGCATGTTGATTGCCGCCGCCTTGGTTGAAGGGGTTTCCCTTTTTTGCGCCGTTATTTGCCTGATCGGCGCCAAATAATTCACGGTTGTAGAGAAAGCAGTTGCCTATGTCGGGGGTTATCCCAACCGGCCTGATATTACTGGGAGACGCGGTGGAAACTGCGTCGGCAAATGAGGGCGTGATGGCCATCTCTCCTAAGATGGTGATTCTGACGTGGGTTGCTTTTTTTATGGTGGTGTGGATTCTTCACCGAACCACCTGGAAGCCGATTCTAAATGCCCTGGAGTTGCGTGAAAACCGGATTCGCCGGGCCTTGGACGAAGCGGCGAAGGCTGAAAAAACAGCCGCCGATATGCAGAGTCAGAATGCGATACTCCTTGAGAAAACGCGGGACGAATCCCGCAAAATAGTCGAGGCCGCCCGTCAACTGGCGGCTGACAACGCCCGGATGATCGAAGAGCGGGCCCATGCACAGGCCCGGAGTCTGGTTGAAGAGACCCGGCGTGAACTCGAGACGGCGATGGTCAAGGCCCGTGAAGGGTTACGGCGTGAAACCGCCGACCTGGTGCTGGTGCTGGCGGAACAGGTGATCGGCGAAAACATGAACTCATCCCGAAATCGAGAGTTGATTGCAAAACAATTGGAAACCCGGGAGCCCTAGGCATGGAAATCCTTTCCAAGCCGGCCAGCCGTTACGCCCAGGCGTTTGCGGATTGGGCTCACCGACAAGGTGTTCTCGATGTGATTCGCGAGGAGGTTGACCAGTTGCTGCGGCTGATCGAGAACACTCCTGATCTGCGGCGGTTTTTGGGAAATCATCTGATTCCGCAGGCAATGCGCCAGACCACGCTGGTAACGCTGTTCGAGGGACGGGTGCATCCGGCCCTTCTGCGTCTGATTTATTTTGTGGAGTTTAAAAAAAGATTGGGTCTTCTGCCCCAAATTCTACGAAGCTTTCAACAGAAGGATGAGCATCTTCGCGGCGTGGTGCGTGGACGGGTTGTGTTTGCACAGCCGGTGGATCCGGCGGTTGAGCGACAGGTCGAGTCGTGGGTCGCGATGCGGATTCCCGTAAAGGAACTCCGGCTCGAAAGCCGGGTGGATGCGGCCTTGATCGGTGGTTTGACGATCCGGGTAGCTGATTTATTTTGGGATGGCAGTGTGGCCGGGGGCCTGCACCGGATTCGCCGGAGGATGGAAAGTCCCCTGCCGGCTAAAGGATGAGCATGAAAATCGATTTACGGCCTGAAGAGATTACGGCGATCCTGCGCCGGCAGTTGGAAAATTACAGTCCGAGCATGGAACCGGAAGAGGTGGGGACGGTTCTCAGCGTCGGCGATGGAATAGCCCATGTCCATGGGCTCGGTCGGGTCATGGCGGGTGAGATGCTGGAGTTTCCCGGCGAGATTCCCGGGATTGCCCTGAACCTGGAGTCAGACAACGTCGGGGTGGCGATTTTTGGTGATGATTTCCGGGTGAGCGAAGGCGATCAGGTTCGTCGTACCAACCGGATTGCCTCGGTGCCGGTCGGGCCGCAGTCGCTGGGGCGAATTGTTGATGCCCTGGGGGTTCCGGTGGATGGCGGTGCGGCTTTCACCCCGGGTGAAATGCGGCCGGTGGAGGTGAAGGCCCCGGGGATTATCGACCGGGCGGATGTGCGGGAACCTTTGCAGACGGGGATCAAAATGATCGACGCCCTGACGCCGATTGGGCGGGGGCAGCGGGAACTGATCATCGGGGATCGCAAGACGGGCAAGACCTCCCTGGCATTGGATGCGATTTTGAACCAACGCGGAACCGGCGTGCGCTGTTTTTATGTGGCGATCGGCCAGAAACGATCGACCGTGGTGCAGATCTTTGAGACGCTGAAAAAACAGGGCGCCCTGGAGTATACAACGGTGATCGCCGCGACGGCTTCCGATCCGGCGCCGATGCAATTCCTTGCGCCGTATACCGGGTGTTCGATGGCGGAATATTTTCGTGATCGGGGAGAGCACGCCCTGATCGTGTATGACGATTTGACCAAACATGCCCAGGCCTATCGCCAGTTATCCCTGTTGTTGCGGCGACCGCCGGGCCGCGAAGCGTTTCCGGGCGACATCTTTTATTTGCATAGCCGGCTGCTGGAACGGGCGGCGAAGATGAGTCCCGAACGCGGGGGCGGGAGCCTGACGGCACTGCCGATCGTGGAGACGCAGGCAAACGATATCGCGGCCTATATTCCCACGAACGTGATTTCGATTACGGATGGACAGATCTTCCTTGAAACCGACCTGTTCAATGCCGGGCAGCGCCCCGCGATCAATCCTGGAATATCGGTGTCCCGGGTGGGGGGTGACGCTCAGATCAAGGCGATGAAGCAAGTGGCCGGTTCCCTGCGGTTGGATTTGGCGCAATACCGGGAACTGGCGGGTTTTGCCCAATTCGCTTCCGATCTGGATCCGGCCACCCGCCGACAACTGGAACGGGGCAAACGGTTGATGGCCTTGATGAAGCAGGCCATCCGCGCGACCCTTCCGGTGAGTCACCAGATTGCGATTATCTTTGCCGGAACCCAAGGTTACCTGGATGGCGTGCCCCTGGCGCGGCTGAAGATTTTTGAAGATCAACTGCTGGATTCGCTGGAGCGGGAAGCCCCCGAATTTCTGAGGACGATTGAAACCGATAAAACGCTGACCGATGCGGCGCGTAAATCCCTGGTGCGAGTGCTGGAGATGATGACCGGCATCAAAGCCACAGGGGAACCGGCGCGATAAGTTCCCATGCTGACTTACAAGGAATATAATCTCAAGTTGGCGCGGTTGCGGAATACCCGCAAACTGACCCAGACCATGAAAATGGTCTCCGCCAATAAGTTCCGAAAAGCCCAGGCGGCGCAACAACAGGCTGACCGCTATGGTGAGGAATATCGGAAAATATTGGGGCGACTGCTGGGCAAGGCGGATGTGGCCGAGCATCCCTTGTTGCGGGTCCGGCCCGAAATTCGATCCACGTGGGTCGTGGTCTGCACGTCGGACCGGGGGCTCTGCGGGGGGTTTAATAACGGGTTGTGCCGGTTTCTGCTGAATTGGTTGGAAACGGAAATTCCCAGACGAACAGAGCCGCCCCGGTTGTCTTTTTGGGGCCGGCGCGGGGTGGTGTATTTCCAGGATCGATTCCCGGGGTCTAAGGTTTATCCCGAGTCCGGCCCGCGCCCGATGTTCGCCGATGCCCTCCAGATTGGGCATGATTTGCAGTCTGCTTTTCTGGAGGGGGTCGCCGATGACGTCTATGTAGCCTACAATGAGTTTGAGACACCCCTGCGCCAGGTGCCGACCGTGAAACGGTTGTTGCCGATGGATCCGGTGGGGCCGAATGGGGGGACGACGGGATCGGATCTGATCTTTGAACCGGCGGCGGAAGAGTTGATGTGGCCGATGTTGTCGCGATTTTTGAATTTGCGGATTCAGGCGGCGATGCTGAACACGGCGGCGGGTGAACATGCGGCCCGGATGCGGGCAATGGACAGCGCGACGCGGAATGCGGATCAGGTGATCGAGGAAACCCAATTATTGAGGAACCGGGCGCGGCAGTCGACGATCACGCGTGAACTGATTGAAATTGTGGCCGGGGCCGAGGCCTTAAAATCCTAACAGCCGGCGTTACGGCGCCGGCGGGAGCAGATGGAAATGAATACAACCCCGAGAGTATGGCCGGATGGGAAAATTACTCAAGTATTGGGCGCAGTGGTGGATGTCGGTTTTCCTGAAGGCGGGTTGCCGCCCATCCAGACGGCGCTTCAGGTGACCAATGTCCTGCTGAACGACCAGCCGTGGAATTTGACGTTGGAAGTGGCCCAGCATTTGGGTGACAACGATGTGCGCACGATTGCGATGGATGCGACGGAGGGGCTGGTGCGGGGCGCCGAAGTGCGCAATACGGGGAGCGGGATGCTGATGCCCGTCGGCCCGGGCACCTTGGGCCGCGTGTTAAATCTTCTGGGCGCCCCGATTGATGGCTTGGGACCCGTGGACTGCGTGCGGCGGATGCCGATCCATCGGGCTGCGCCATCCATTGAACAGCAGGACACCGGCGATAAGATTTTGGAGACCGGGATCAAGGTCATCGACCTGATGGCGCCTTATCGCAAAGGCGGAAAAATCGGTCTGTTTGGGGGGGCGGGGGTGGGCAAAACGGTGTTGATTCAGGAGTTGATCCGCAACATTGCCACCGAGCATGGGGGGTATTCGGTTTTTGCCGGAGTGGGGGAACGAACCCGGGAAGGAACCGCGTTATATCGGGAGATGAAGGAATCCGGGGTTATCACCAAGACGGCGATGATTTTCGGCCAGATGAACGAGCCGCCCGGTGCGCGGGCGCGCGTGGCTTTGTCGGCCTTAACCGTGGCCGAGTTTTTCCGGGAAGAACTGCATCAGGATGTCTTGCTGTTCATCGATAATATCTTTCGTTACACCCAGGCCGGCTCGGAAGTGTCCGCCTTGCTGGGTCGGATTCCTTCGGCGGTGGGGTATCAACCGACGCTGGGGACCGACATGGGGGAACTGCAGGAACGCATCACCTCCACGCGCAACGGTTCGATCACCTCCATCCAGGCAATTTATGTGCCGGCTGACGACTATACCGATCCGGCGCCGGCGACCACGTTTGCGCATTTGGATGCCACAACGGAATTGTCGCGGTCGATCTCCGAGTTGGGAATTTATCCCGCAGTGGATCCCCTGGCGTCCTCCTCCAGCATGCTCGCCCCCGAAATTGTCGGGGCCGAGCATTATCAGACGGCGCGAGACGTCATGGAATTGCTCCAGCGATACAAGGAACTGCAGGATATTATTGCGATTCTGGGGATGGATGAACTGGCATTCGAGGATCGGCAGGTGGTGACCCGGGCGCGAAAGGCGCAACGGTTTCTCTCCCAGCCATTCCATGTGGCGGAACAATTTACAGGAATTCCCGGGGCCTATGTCCCCTTGAAGGAAACCATCCGGTCCTTCCAGTCCCTTCTTGAAGGCAAGTATGACGATCTGCCTGAGCAGGCGTTTTACATGGTGGGCTCGATCGAGGAAGTGCAGCAGAAGGCGAAACGGTTGCTGGATGGAAAAGCATGAGTTTTAATGTGGAAATCCTGACACCGGACGGTCCGATTTTAAAATCGGAAGTCGAGGGCTTGACGGCTCCTGCGGGTCTGGGATATCTGGGGATCCTGACCGGGCATGCGCCGATGATTTGCAGTCTGAGTTTGGGCTTGGTGACGCTTAAAGCGGTGGCGGGCCCTGAACAGATGGTGGTGGTGGATCAAGGGGTATTGGAAGTGATCCATGGCTCGGTGAAGATTCTGGCGGATAACGCCTGGTTGGCCCGAAATGAGTTGCATGCGAACGAGATGTTAATCGATCGGCGCCGGCAGAAGCCGCCGTCGTTGCTGAAGTGGATGATGCACTGATTCTTTGGGTGCGGTATCCCTACGACCCGATTCAACCTACCCCCTGGCGACCTTTCCCGGTCGATGCGGGCGGACCCCTTCGAGCCGGTAATTTGGGGCGATGGTGTAGAGACGGTGCGCGCCAGCTTTGCGGCGAACATGCGCGGCGACAATTTCTCCGATCAAGAGAGGACAATCCCCCGGTTTTAGAATTTTGACCAGACGGCATTCAAAATTGGCGACCGCGTCCATAATCAAGGGGGGCTTGATTTGAATCGCCGGTTGGGTGCGCAATCCGGTTTCCTGGAGTTTGTCGCGTTGATGGCCATGAACCGTTCCGGCAAGCAGGACTGCGCCGGCCATGGTCTCATCGGGGAAGGCGACATTGAATTCGCGGGTTTTGCGGATCAGGTCATAGGTGAAAGCGCCCGAATCGATGGCGACCAGGAACATCCAGGGCTCGCTTGAGACAATGGAATACCATCCGACTGACATGATATTGGTTCGACCCCGTCCATCTGCGGTGGTGATCAGCACGACCGGTTCGGGATATTTGCGTTCGAGTGCTTGGGGGATCGGGGTTTGCTTTTGCATCTTCATTCACCTTGGCTTCGGATTTGAGCGGCCTGGGAAACCAGCCAAAGGGCGCGGGGCACATGAAAACACCCTTTCCATTTGCCGCCCTTGGCGTCGATGAGCACTTCGCCCTGGCGGTTGAGATAACCGAACCATTCGCCGTATTGAGGATCGGGGAAGCGCTTCCAGGCATAGTCGTGAATCCGGGTGAAGGCTTCGGCGCAATCGGGGCGGCCGGTCAACGCATAGCCCTTGGCGAACGCCACCAGACTCTCGAGGTGGACCCACCAAAGTTTCTGATCCCAATCGAGCCGGTCCTGGGGTCGGTCTTTGCAATCCCGGAAATAAAACAATCCGCCATGAACGGGGTCCCAGCCGTACTGGAGAAGGCTCAGGGCGATGTCGATGCATTGGTTGATCAGGACCTTGTCCCCCCGTCGGGCGGCGACATCCATGACGAACCAGGCGGCTTCGATGCCATGACCGGGTGAAATCATCCGGCCTTCAAAGCAATCCGCCGGGGAGCCATCGGGATTGACCGCTTCATGAAACCGGAGGTGTTTCCGGTCGAGGCATTTGCCGAGGATGACGGCCAATGAGGAGTCCAAAATTTGATCCAGCGTAGCACTGTCCAGCATCCACTCCATTTCCAAGGCCAAGTTGCAGAGGATCATCGGCAACACGAGTGACGTGAGGGGGCGGGTACCGGGAAAGCCCTTGTTATAAGGGCCCTTGGGGTTGGCTTGACGCCGAAGAATGTTGGCGAGGGTTTGGCGGGCGATGGTGCGTGCCTCGTCATCACCGGAAGCCAGCGCGTATTGGCTGAAGGCCATCGCGGCAAAACAGTCTGAAAAAATATTGTAAGGTTGGATCAAAGGGGTTCCCTGTCGGTTCAGGGAAAAATACCAGTTACCTTCGGAATCCCGACCCTGTTGTTGCATGAAATCTTTGCCGTGCCGGGCGAGATCGAGCCAGGCAGGCCGCTTTTCGAGGGTATTATACAGCTTGCTGAACATCCAGACCTGGCGGCCCTGGAGCCACATGAATTTATCCGTGTCGTAGACCCGCCCCTGACGATCCAGGCAGGTCAGGTATCCGCCGGTTTCCCGGTCCGGAGAGAATTTTTCCCAGAACGGGATGACATCCTGCAGTAAAGCCGAGCGGTAGGTTTGGGATATCGCTGTCCAGTCGACCGAATCAGGCATGGGCGGCTCCTCAGTACTGTCCCTGGTAATAAGGACTTAGAGCCCGTTGGGATAATTCCTCAAGCGGGCAGTGGGGGTTCCAGACGGTTTCGGCAAAGAGGGCAACGGCGAACTTTTGGATGCCGGTATACCGACCATAAACGATTTTCCAGCGGATTCCGGGATATCGGGGAACATAGCTACTCATAAAGTCCTTAGGCCGAGGGTGCCATGAGAAAGATGATACCAAGGATCGGGGTTGTACCGTCAACAACAAAGAGATATGGGTTATACTTAAGAGCGGCAACTCGCGGGACCCATGCAATTTTCTCTCGCGGTATGATCAAAATAACGTGTGTCCGGTGCCGAAATGCGATAAAGTAAGGTTTTAGGGCATATACCGCAAACGTTGGAGGACAAAATGTTCAGACCGGAGATCAAGGTTTTGGATTGTTCCATTCGCGACGGCGGATTGATCAATAAATGGCAGTTCGACGACGAATTTGTGCGTGCGACGTACCAGGCGTTGAATGAGGCCGGGGTGGATTACATGGAGCTGGGTTACAAGGCTTCGCCGGAGCTGTTTGACCCCAAGGATTTTGGAAAGTGGCGTTTTTGTCGGGATGAGGATGTCAAGCGCCTCATGGATGGGATTGAGCCAATGACCCAACTGGCCTGCATGGTGGATATCGGACGGGTCAGCGAAAAGGATATTTGTCCGCGCCGGGACTCCCCGTTTTCGATGATCCGGGTGGCGTGTTACATCAAAGAGATCGATAAGGCGATCGCCTTGTGCAACATGATTATGGATAAGGGGTACGAGACGACCGTGAATATCATGGCGGTCTCGACCAACCTCGATCGGGAGATCGACGAAGCGCTGACCGACCTGGCCGAAACCCGGATCCCAACGGTGTATGTGGTTGATTCCTACGGCGCCATGTATTGCGAGGACGTGACCTTCCTGGTGAAGAAATACCGCGAAGCCCTGCCGGGTAAAACGATCGGCGTGCACACGCACAACAATCGTCAACTGGCCTTTGGGAACACGATCCAGGCGATTGTCGATGGGGCCAATATGCTGGACGCCTCGGTGTTCGGCATCGGGCGCGGGCCCGGCAATTGCTGTCTGGAATTGCTGCTGAGTTTTTTGCAAAATCCCAAGTTCAACTTACGGCCTCTTCTGCGGCTGATCCAGGAACGGTATATCCCGTTGCGCGAAAAGATCGAGTGGGGCTATATCATCCCCTACATGATCACCGGCATGCTCAACGAGCATCCCCGGATTGCGATCGCTTTCCGGGATTCGGCCGAGCGCGACAATTATGTGAAGTTTTATGACACCCTGGTCATGCCGGAGCCGGATGAAGTCATCACGCGGAGTTTTAAAAAATGACGCTTGGCGGAAGCGTGGGCCGGGTGGCATTCCAGGAACTCGCCGATTCGATCCGTAGTCGGCGAGTCTGGGTGTTTCTTCTGTTATATCTGGCCGGGTCCGTGGCGGCGACGATTCTTTTTTTGAACATTCTGCAGAAAATGGAGACCCACCTGGTCTCGACCCTGGGGCTCAATCCGGCTACCGAGCCCGGCGGGGTGACGGCGACGTTATGGAAGTCAGATGCCTTCCAACGGATGATGACCCAATTGATCGGGGATCGCAAACTGGCCGAGTCGTTGTTGTCGATTCCCCCGTTGGCCCTCTTCTGGGGGTGGCTGTGCCTGACCTTTGGGCCGCTGTTGGTGACCTTGACCGCATCCGTTCGAATCGCCGAGGAAGTTTGGAGCGGGTCCGTGCGGTTCGTGTTGTTTCGGACGACCCGGTTATCCTGGGTGACGGGTAAATTCTGCGGTCAGGCGGTACAACTCTTGCTGGCGTTCCTGTTGAGCGCCTTGGGCGCCTGGGTGGTGGGTGCGGTGCGGATGAATTCGTTCGAACCCCTGCCGACGGCGCTGGCCCTGCTGGCCTTTGCCCTGAAGGCCTGGGTTTACGGGCTGGCCTATTTGGGCTTGGCGACCGCGGTCTCGCAGATGTTCGCTTCGCCCAATGTGGCGTCCGCCCTGAGTTTCGGAGTGCTGATGGTCGTGGGGATGATCCATGGCGCGGCCACCTTTGTAAAAGCCGCGGCTTGGCGGCCGACGCTGGAAATTCTGGATCTATTGACGCCGGCCGGGCATCGGTTGGATTTGTGGCGGCCGGATGCAGCCCATCTGGTTCCGGCACTGGTTTACCTCGTCGTTTTAGCCTTCGGGTATCTCTTCCTGGGTCATCTCGTCTTCCGACGGAGGGATCTCTGATGATCGCGCTTGAATTCCAGGGAGTGACCAAGCGGTATGGACGACGGACGGCGTTGAACGGGTTGGATTTAAGTGTTCCGACCGGCTCGATTTTTGGATTAGTGGGCAGTAACGGTGCGGGTAAGACGACCGCGATGGCTCTGGCGGTTGGACTCTTGCGGATGGATTCGGGGACGATCGACGTTTTGGGGCAGGGCGCATTTCATCCGGGACGGCAGGGGGGGCGGGTGACTTTGTTGCCGCAGGATTCGCGGCTTCCCCTGCATGCCCGGGTGGACGAATTGCTCGGCTATTACGGGCGGTTGCAAGGGGTGGCCGGTCCGCGACTGAAACGGGCGGTGGATGAGGTTTTGGACTGGACCCATTTGCAGGACCGCCGGAATTCGCCGGTGCGGACGCTGTCGCACGGCATGATGCGGCGGGTGACGATTGCCCAGGCTTTTCTGGGCGAGCCCGATTTGATTTTGTTGGATGAGCCCCTGAGCGGGTTGGATCCGCGTGAGCAGGTGCGGATTCGTGAAATGCTCCGATTGCGCCGGGGTCGGCAGACCTTGTTGATCAGTTCGCATAATCTCCACGAACTGGAGGCCCTGTGTGATCAGGTTGCCTTTGTGGACTTGGGCCGGCGGATTCGTCAGGACAGCCTCGAAGCCGTGATTCGCCGCCGGCATTCCCTGGTAATGGTTTTGGATGGACCGATGACCTTGTCGGGCGCAGCCTTGACCGAGGCGGTTCCCGGCGTTCAATGGACCTATGATTCAGCGCGGTCCGAATTGACGCTGGTGTTCCCGGACGAGTGGACACCGGCCCGGGTGAATGGAACGATCCTGCCCCTCCTGGTCACGGCGGGGTGCGGGATTCTGGAGGTCCGGTCGGGATCCGGACTGGAGCGTGAATATCTGAACGCCACCGCGCCGCCGCCGATCCACGGGGGGTTTCAATGACGCGCCGCGAACGGATTTATAAAACGCTGCGGGGCGAACCGACGGATCGGCCCCCGGTTAATTTTTATGAGATCAACGGGTTGGATGAGAATCCGTCCAATCCCGATGCCTATAATATTTACAACCATGCGAGCTGGAAACCCCTGCTGGATCTGGCACGGGAAAAAACCGATCGCCTGGTGATGCGCGGTGCTCCTTTTATCCCGCGGGATGCCGATCCCCTGGCCGAGCGAACGACCGAGACGATCCGGGAAGAGGGCGCGAGTCGGGTGGTTACCCGTACCCTTCGCTTGCCGGGCCGGACGCTGACCAGCCAGAGTCGCCGGGATGCGGCGGTGAATACCTGGTGGACCACCGAGCACTTATTGAAAGACCCGGATGATTTGAAGGCTTTGCTTGAGATCCCTCCGCCCTCTCCGGTGGGAACCGTTTCGACGGAGTCCGTCCTCCGAACCGAGGCGGCCTTGGGCGACACGGGGGCCGTGATGTTGGATACGTTTGATCCGCTCTGTCTGGCCGCTTCACAATTCGAGATGGGGACCTATACGGTGATCGCGTTAACCGAGCCGGCGTTATTCCGGCGGTTATTGGATCACTACGCCAGTTGGGTGTTACCGGCCACGGCGGCCGTTGCGGAAGCCCTTCCCGGCCGGCTTTGGCGGATTTACGGACCCGAATATGCCGCGCCGCCCTATTTGCCTCCCGCCTTGTTCAAGGCCTACGTGGTGGATTACGTAAAGCCCATGGTGGCTGCGATTCAACAAAAAGGCGGCTTTGCGCGGATTCATTGTCATGGCCGATTGCGGGCGATTTTGGATCTGATTGCGCTGACGGGCTGCGATGGTCTGGATCCGATCGAGCCCCCTCCCCAGGGCGACGTGTCCCTGGCGGAGGTCCGGCAGGCAAGGGGTCGGGAATGGGTGCTTTTTGGAAACCTGGAGATCAGCGATATCGAGACCCTGCCGACGGACCTGTTCCGACAAAAAGTCAGCCGGGCACTGGATGAGGGAACCGCTGGAGAAGGCCGGGGATTTGTTCTCCAGCCCTCGTCCTGTCCCTATGGTCGGGAGGTATCGGATCTGACCTTGCGAAATTACGAAACAATCATCAAAATGATGGAGCTTCGGTATCCCGGCACTTTTTAAAATACGCGGTGCAAAATAAGAGAGGCGCACAGGACTATGAGCATGACATCGCGCGAAATCATTTTGGCCAATCTGACCCATTCTTCACCGGACCGGTGCGGACTGAATTTTGACAGGAACCGGCGTGACGATTTTCTGGGCGGCGGAATCGGGCCCTCTCTGACGTTCAAGGAGAAACGTTGGGTTGAGGGCGAGATGGAATATTACAACGATGAATGGGGCAATGTCTGGCGGCGGATGCGGGAGGGATGCCAGAGCGGGGAGGTTTTCCAGCCGGCGATTCCGGATTGGTCCGTTCTGCCGAATCTTAAACTTCCGGATTACGATGATCCGCGCCGCTATGTCGAGGTGCGCCGACGATTTGCCGAACCGACGGATAAATTCAAAATGTTTTTCGTCCCCGGTTGGATTTTTGCCACCAGCCGTTATTTGCGCAAAATGGAAATCTATTTCATGGATTTGATCGAATATCGCGACGAGATCGAGTGCTTGCATGAAAAGGTGAGTGATTTACTGGTCCGGGTGATCCGCCTGGCGGCGGAAAGCGGTGCGGAAGGCATTTTTTATTGCGAGGATCTGGGGGTGCAGGATCGATTATTAATGAGTCCGGACATGTGGCGGGATGTGTTCCGTAAGCATTATTTGAAGCTGACCGGGGCGGCGCACGAGAACGGGCTGCGGGTCTTTATGCATTCCTGTGGCTATAACTGGTTGCTGGTCGACGATCTGATCGCCGCCGGGATCGATTGTTTCCAGTTCGATCAACCGGCGGCCTATGATCTGCCGGCCCTGGTCGCCAAATTGCGTGAGAAAAAAGTGGCCCTTTGGTCGCCGATCGATATTCAAAAGGTATTGCCGACCGGCGATCGGGCCTTGATCGAATCCGAGGCCGAGCGGATGGTCCGGACCTTTAAAGGTTGCCTGATCATGAAGAACTATCCCGACCTGCCAGGGATCGGCGTCAAACCCGAATGGGACGAGTGGGGTTACCAGGCCGTGTTGAAGGCGACCGGGGTTAAGTAAGGCGCAGGGTGAAGGCTGAATGCCCTGGTGGCCAGGAAGCCCTCCGCGAAGGGCCGGATCATCCGATCGCATCCCAGATCGGTTTCTTCAGAAAAGCAGAAAGCGCCGCCGCATCCTCCTGCAGTTTTGCCGGATTGCCGTGATCGACGACATTGATCCGCTGGCCATCTTTCAGGACGAGATTCAATTCATAACTATAGAATGAACTTTTATTTCCTCTGCAATATTCAGCAATGAGTTGCAAAGCGTGAATCTCGTCCAATTTCGCCAGGTTCTTGAGTGTTGTTTTGTCAAAGAGCTCAGCGGGGTCTTTACGTCCTTTCCAGAAATAGCCTTCCCGCTTGTCGAAAACGATGGGCGTCGTGCCGAAGAAAAACATGCCGCCGCCGATACTTGCGAAAACAAGGCCCAATAACAACGGCATGATCGTTTCCATATTCCAAGAAAACCGGCCCGAAGAAAGCTTGGAGTAGGTAATACCGAACGACACGCCGACGCCAACCAGAAGAAAAATCAAATAGAACAACAGGGCGCCCGCGGATGCCCGGAATTCCAGACGGTTGGGATTCACCTCAACCAGTTTATGGGTTCGAAAACTTGATCCTCCGCCTTTTGCGGGTGTCCAGTTCGTCTGCAGGGCAAGGGGATCACCCAATTGCGACGGGTCGAATGCGCTCCGGGTGCCCGCCAGATTCTGAAGTTTCTCCAATAACTTCTCAATCATGGATCCTCCGTGTTCAAGGTGTTTCCCGAATGTAGATCGGCATTTCACCCGGTTTTTGAACGATGAACCCCCCGCCGGGAAGGGGACGAACATAAGTCGGTAACTCACCGGGTGACTGGATCGTTGATCCTCCGCCGGGAGTGGGGCGGATGTAAATGGGCGGTTTTCCCGGGGAGGTCACCGTTGCACCGCCACCCGGAGCCGTGCGGACGTATTGGGGCGCCTGACCGGGAATGTTGATGGTGGCGCCCCCGCCCGGGGTCGGCCGCACATAAGTCGGAGGCTGTCCCGGCGTGCGGATGGTGGCACCCCCGCCGGGTGACGAACGGATGTAGGTCGGCGGCGCACCTGATTGTTGAATGGTATAGGAATGGGTGGAGGTCGCCGCCGTGTAGGCGAAAACAGGGGGCGATTGAGCCGATCCTGAACCGGTGCAGACAAAGTATAAACCCAACAGGATGACCCCGATTTTCTTCATGAATGATTCCCAGTGTGGTTGATACCCATGCCATTTTTCTCCGGAGTGACGGGGATGCATTTTTTTTCTGCGGGTGGGGGCGTTCAGGAGGTGATGCGTTTGAGCAACCAGGCCATGTTCTCCCCTAAAACCTTCATGGTCCGGATCCCTTCTTCATCGTTCTCGACTTCGCCTTTATTCCGGCCGAATCCCATATTCCAATAGCAGGAGCCGGGAATGATCATTTCGCAAATCAGGAAAAGATGGTTAATGGTGTCAAAGGCATGAATTTCTCCCCCGCGCCGGACGGCGATCACCGCGGCCCCCACTTTCCGTTTCAGAAACCCTTCGTTGGCCTTGGAAACAAAACCGGCCCGATCGATCAACGCCTTCAATTCGGGGGTGATATCGGCAAAGTAGGTGGGCGAGGCCAGGATGATGCCATCCGATTGGCGCATTTTTCCGATGCACTCGTTGACGATATCGTTGTCAATGACACAGCGGCCATTTTTATTTTCAAAACATTGGTAACAAGCTCTGCAGCCGTGAATCAGGTTGTCCCCAACTTGAACCATTTCGGTTTCGATCCCTTCCGCCTGGAGGGCATCGAAAACATGGTTGATTAAATGCGCGGTATTTCCGTCCTTCCGCGGGCTTCCATTGAATGCGGTAACCTTCATTTTGTCTCCGTCGAATATTTGCAAGTCCCCGACTGTCAGGTGATGTTTTCGTCACTTTCAACTATAAGGCGGGGCATCCCAGCCGTCCAGTTTTATGGAGACCCTGCGAAGAGAATTGTAATGTGAAATGCCGGCTCGCTCGGGCCTACTCCGTCACGCCAAGGGGTGACTACGAAGGCTGGAAGATCTCGCCCTACCCATTGTCATCCCGAGCCCTTCGATATTCTCAGGGCAGGCGAAGTCGAGGGATCTCATGGGGTTGTAGGCCGGGCCTCTGCGCCCGGCGTCCGCTGATCCAATCCCCTCCATCACCAGACGCCCGCCACAGAAGGGCGGGCCGACATCGAGTGAAAACGGTCGAAGAACAGGAAAACTTCTGCGGCATTTAATTTTGCAATCCACCGCGCTTCGGGCGCACCTCGTTTCTCCTGTCGGGGGATTTTCAAAAGCGAACGGCTGGAGCGAGCAAAAGCGGACAAAGCGTGGAGCGAGCAAAAGCGGACAGCCTG
>CAIJXV010000064.1 GCA_903824675.1 uncultured bacterium | reverse complement strand
CCCGTCGCCGCGTTCACGGTGAGCCAGCCCGAGGCGCCGGCGCCGTAGGTGATACTATTGGTGTACCCGTAGGCCTGCGCGCCACTGTTGCTTACGCTAAAGACCTGATAGGCGGGAGTGACCCCATAGGCGGTCGCGAAACTGAGCGATGCGGATGACAGCGCAATGACCCCGGGAAGCGGATTAGCCAGAGTGTCGGACGCTCCCGACGTGTCGAAACCGTCGTAACCGCCGCCCGTGTGATACGGACCAATAAGTTCGAAGGCGACGGCAATACTGCCGGTGGCGGAGACATTCTGCCACTGCGAGGTGAATGTCTGAAGCCCTAAAGCATCGGGAACCACCACTCCATTCGTCACAATCGAGCAGATCCGATAGAGGGCTGTACTGGTCACGACAAAATTCGTCGTCCCGCCGTAAGGCACAGTCACCGTGCCACTGGGCGTGATGCTTCCATTACCGCCCGCCGTGACGCTGATTGTCGGATTCACGGCAAGCGACACGACCAACGTCTGCGGACTGTTGGTGGCGCTGCCGGATAACACGGTCACGGTATTGGTGGCGTAGTAGATCCCCGGATTCAATCCGGCAATACTGACCGTTGCGGTATGAGTTTGAGAAATTGCGCCCGCAAGAGAGCCCGTCGACGCGTTCACGGTGAGCCAGCCCGAGGCGCCGGCGCCGTAGGTGATACTATTGGTGTACCCGTAGGCCTGCGCGCCACTGTTGCTTACGCTAAAGACCTGATAGGCGGGAGTGACCCCATAGGCAGTCGCGAAACTGAGCGATGCGGATGACAGCGCAATGACCCCGGGAAGCGGATTGGCCAGAGTGTTGGACGCTCCCGACGTGTCGAAACCATCGTAACTGCCGCCATGATACAGGTCATTGGTAGTCGACGAATCGGCAAATGCAACGGCACTTACCATAGCGAAAAACAATGATATCGGTAACCAAATTTTCATTCCCGATTATTCCCCCGTCTTCAAATCTGTCTTAAGATTATCACAGCGCAGGAGAAAAAGGCCAGTATGCCAGCATATGACAAATCATATGAGGCGCTTGCAAAACCCCTTCCGGGTTGTTTGCAAGAGAGAAGTCAGAATTCAGAAGTCAGGAGTCAGAATGATATTGCCGGTGCACGTGAAATGGTTCTGGTTCACTACATGCCCAAGGTTTTTTGGAGCTTCTCCAACTCCGTCTTGCGACAATCAGAAGCTGTGGTCTGCCGTGTATTCAGTTTTTGCTCAATGGCGTCAATGCGATCCCGCTTGGAACCATCCGGGGCGAGACAAAACCTCGCAAGAAGAAGGCAGAGTCGGTCGTGAGTCAGCAGGACCAAGGAGTGCTATTGTAGTCAGTTTGGATTGATAAATTGACAAAAATGTGCAAAATAATTTGCGTAACTGCGATAGTTTGGTAGACTAACGGCATGATTGTTCAATTTTCTGTATCAAACTTTAGGTGTTTCAGCGGGCTTCAAACGCTGAATCTGGCGGCCAGCAGCGACAGATCTTTGTCCTCTAACTGTATCGATATGGACCTTCCTGGCCTAACAGGAAAGCGCTGGCTGAAGGGTGTTGGTATCTACGGTGCCAATGCCAGCGGCAAGTCAACGGTCCTCGATGCGCTTAGGGCAATCATGCGTCTTGTTGTCAATTCAGCAAAGGCCACAGACGCGAAGGAGCCGATCAGTCAGATCGAGCCTTTCGCGCTGTGTCCGGGGCAACCCGTACCCCCAACTGGTTTTGCCGTTGTTTTCGTCGCGGATGGTGTTCGTTACGAGTACAGGGTTGCCGCGACCCGCGAGCGTATATGGCATGAGTCCCTGCGGGCGTTTCCCAGCGCGCGCGAACAGTTGTGGTATGCACGCGACTGGGATCCGCAAACCTCGACTTATGCCTGGACGCCAGAGCGGTCGGTCGGATTTCGGCGAGACCCTCAGCTTGAAGGATACACACTGAGTAATGTGTTGTTCCTCTCCAAGGCCGTAGCTAACAACCGCACAGAGCTGGAACCCGTTTTCCGCTGGTTCAAAGAGCGGCTGCGCTTCCTGGATTTGAGCGCCCATGGGCGCATGTCTCTTGCTTTCACGCTAAAGCAGGTGGATGAGCGATCAATGTACTTCGAACAGATCGTAGAACTTCTGCGCCATGCTGACATTGGCGTGACCGGGGCGGGTTCGGTTGATAATCGTCCCGGAGACGAAGAGTTAGAGAAGTACATAAACAGCGCACCGGCAAAAATGCAAGAGCGACTACGCAAGGAGAAGTGGTTGAAACCTGAACTGACGCACACTGGCGTGGGGGCCTCTGCGATCCCATTGCCGTGGGATACTGAGTCGGCGGGAACGCATCGGCTTTTCGCGCTGGCAGGACCGTGGCTCGATATTCTGAGTCAAGGTTTGACGGTCTGCGTCGACGAATTGGAGACCAGTATGCACCCGTTGATGGTGAGGGAGTTGTTACGCCTGTTCATGAGTACGGAGGTGAATGTCAAGGGCGCGCAACTCATATTCACCACGCACAACCCGTTATTGCTTGATACGACGCTCATGAGGCGTGACCAAATATGGTTCACCGACAAGGATGACAAGGGTGCGGCGCATCTTTATCCCTTGACCGATTACAGTCCGCGGAAAGGAGAGTCTCTGGTTCGAGGTTATCTATCCGGTCGATACGGTGCGGTGCCTTTCATCCCGACGGGGCTGCTTGGGCTGTCGTCTTTTGCTGAGGCAGACGACACAAGAACGAAGGGCTCCCATGACTGAGGATTGTGGTTACGATCCAAATTGGTGGAAAGCACCTAAGGCCGCAAGTCTTGAACGGAAGCGGCGGGCCGCCTTGCCGAGCGCCACCGCCAAACCGGGTGATGCCTTCTTAATTGTGACCGAAGGCCAAGTGACGGAGCCGGTGTATTTTGAGTTTCTGCTGGCGGATCTCCAACTGTACGCCGTGCGCGTGAAGGTGATACCGGGCTTTGCATCCGATCCGCGCCATGTCGTCAGAGACGCAGCGGAACAGGCGCAGAAGCAGCAAGAAGAATTCAAGAGAGGTCGGCTCGCGTTAACGGAACCTGCGAAGTTCGATCATGTGTGGGCGGTCATCGACACTGATGTTGCGGTGCGGATGGGGTTTTGGAATGACGTGAAGCAACTCGCCGCGGGGCGAAAAGTGAAACTCGCCCATTCGACACCCTGTTTCGAGTATTGGCTGTTGTTGCATCTGCAAGACACCACGCGTGGAAATTTGGTAAATGGGGACGCGGCGAAGCATGTGGTTAAGGAAGAACTTGGCCGAGATTACTCGACCAACGAGGAAACAGCTCGCCAAGCCATGCCACTTTTTATGCCGCACTGGCCGACGGCGGTGCAGCGTGCGGGGCGAGTACGCAGCTACCATTTCGATGCTGCCACACCTGACCCCGCCAATCCCTCTACCGAAGTTGATCGTCTTGTCCGGACGTTGAACGACTCGGCCCCTGAGCATGCCCGTAAAACCATCCCATGAGGCCTTATGCACACAACATCCCTTGGCGTACGCGATCGACTCAAAGAAATCCTGCAACTCGACCTGGTCGAGCCGGGTAACGACCACGGGGGGTAAGAGACAGTGGCGTTAGGGGACGAAAACACTATTAGGATTTTGCACGATCCTCATCCATCCGAAATTTATCGATGGCCTCTTTGCGTGAGTGGATGTGAAGTTTCTCGTAGATTCGCCGGATATACGTGTTGACGGAGCCCAGGCCACACCCCATGGCTTCGGCGATCTCTTTGTAAAGTTGCCCTTCCACCAGCAGTTTCAGCACTTGCTTCTCGCGCTCGGTCAGCAAGGCGGTGACCGGAACCGTCGAAATCGGGGAGTGGAAACACCGCACCACCTTGCGGGCGATTTGCCCGCTCATGGGCGAGCCGCCCGCATGAACCTCCCGGATGGCCGGCGCCAAGTCGTCCCCCACGGAGCGCTTGAGCAGGTACCCGGTAGCTCCTGCTGTCAAGGCTTGAAAAATCAGGTCCGTGTCTTCATACACCGTGACCATCACGAACTGTGCCGCAGGCAAAAGCGGCTTGAGCTGGCGCACGCACTCGATCCCGTTTTGATGGGGAAGGTTGATGTCGACCAGCACCACGTCCGGCTTGTGTGAAGCCATCCGGGCCACGGCAGTTTCGGTGTCTCCGAACTCCGCCACCACCCGCATGTCGCTCTCCCGTCCAAGCCATTCGGCCACCAGTTGCCGCAGCTCGGCGTCATCCTCCACCATCGCAACCCGAATCTTCATAAAAGCCTTTCCGCCATCCGGAACCGGACACAGGTTCCCCTTCCCGGCTCACTCTCAATCACACACGCCCCTCCGATTTCCGCCAGCCGGCTACGCATGTTATCCAACCCATTTCTGTCAGCCCGTTCGCCCGGTCCGACTTTAAAACCCTTGCCGTCATCCTCGATCGACAGCTCAAACCCGTCGGTTACCATTCGGACGGAAACCCGTACCGTGCTGGCTGCCGCATGTTTGGCCACATTGCTCAGGGCCTCCTTAAAGGCCAGGAACAGTCCGTGCCTGACCTTGGCCCCCACCGACGAAGCCGGCATGTCCAGCGGCAGATCGAGACGGCAGCGGAGGCCCGCCAACTTCAGGAACTCTTCAGCATACCGGCCCAGATAGGTCACCAGCCCGTCAAAGGTGTCGTTACGGGGATTGACGGCCCACACGATCTCGTCCATCACGCGAGTCATGTCTACCGCGGTGGTCTCGATCGCCTCAAGCCGTTCGGGCAGGCGGGCGGGCTGGCCGCTCATCTCGCTCCGGGCCGCTTTGCTGTGCAACAGGATGCGGGTCAGGGAAGCACCGATGTCGTCGTGGATATCCTTG
>CAIJXV010000063.1 GCA_903824675.1 uncultured bacterium | reverse complement strand
GTGCACCACCCCGTCACGCATCTGTAGTCCGTAGCCCATCATCAACGCCTCGGGTGGACCCTGCACACCCTGGTGGGCAACCACGCGGTCGCAGAAAGCATACGCGCCGGCCAGCAGGCGCTCGCGTTCGTCGTCGGTCTTCACATCGCGGCGCACCAAGGCGTCCTCCGCCAGACCGTCGGTGCGCGGTCGCCCCTCGGAACGCGTGGCCTCTGCCACCGCCAGTGGCGACGAGGTGCCCAGTTGGCGGGCGCGCGCCAGCCCACCGCGAATGGGGTAGGACTCGATGAATATGGCGGTGTTGCCAAAGACCCCAGCGGGATCGAACAGGTCGTTGCGCAGCCACCAGTCGGTGATGGCCTCCTGAAGTACAGTCATATCTTGTTTGGTTTTCATGAAAAAAACGGTAGCAGATCCGGGGTCGGGACGTCAAGATGACCCGGAAGGCCCAAATCCTCGCCTAAGCCTTCAGACCTTCCGCGGACAGGTCAATGGCCGCCGCATGTATCACCCCTTGCGCTCACGGCTCGCCAGAGTCTCACCCTCCAGGGGAGAGTTATCCATCTTGTATAGATTGACCTTTGGAGGGCGAGACTCTGGCGAGCCGTCTGTCCACGGCCCGATGAGGTCGGGAACCGCCACTACGCGGAGATTACGCGATGATCAGGGTCCGGCTCTGCACCTTGACCGAGATAGGCCGAAGGATTATGATCGGCGGCTCATTACAACGGCACGAACGTCCCAGGTAAAGGATGACCATGATCAAACGAGCGATGAATATGGGCCGGCTAAAACCGGAGGGAATCGCAGGCTATCTGAAAGCGCATAACGAGATCCATCCGGATTTCGTCAATGCCCTCCGCGGCGCCGGAATGACCACCATCAGTTGCTTTCTCGCCGGTGTGGATCTGGCCGTTTATTCCGAGGCGCATTCGGATGGGTTTGAAAAAGGGAAAGAGGAACTGGCGCAGAACAAAGCCTCCCAGGAATTCGGCAAAAGCATGCTCCCCCTGGTTGAACCGGGCGCCAAGTCCATTGATTTCAAGGAGGTTTTCCACATGCCGTCCTTGACGCCGGGCAGACCCATTGCCCGGGAAAAACGCCTGCTGTCGATGGCGACATTAAAGCACGAGGCCATTCCCGAATACATTCGCCGACATGACGAGATCAAGCCGGAATTACTGGATGTTTTCCGCCAGGCGGGGATTCTCCAGATCAGTTGCTTTCTCCACCAGACCACCCTGTTGATCTATTCCGTGCGCGATGAATCCCTCTATCCCTCCCGGGAACAGTGGCTGAACCATCACCCGGTGTGCCTGGAGTTCATGGCCTTGATGAAACCCCTCGCGGATTCCACGGTATCGCCGGTCGATCTTCCGGAGGTGTTTCGTCTGCCCGAAATGAAGTAGGCATGCCGATGACTCCGGGCCACCCGATTCCCACCTAAGGTTACAACCATGTATACACCCATTGTCATTCCCGAAAAGGGCGTGCCGTTGGTCCGGCTGGTCAAACACATCGACATCAGCCGATACGGCAGTGAGATCATGAAGGCGGCGGATATCGATGGCGACGGCCGGTTTGAATTCGTGTTTTACCAAGGACCGGGCATGCTGGCGGCCGCCCCTTTTCAGCCCGGCGCCTCAGGGCCCTACGGCAAACACACCACAGCGGCGGATCAGGCGCTCAACTGCATGACGGCGATCGATTTCGACGGGCGGGTCCGTTGGCAGACGGGCGAACCCTGGAAACGAGAATTTCCGTTCCGCACACACGGCGGGCACGACATGCTGTTGGCCGCGGATGTCAATGGCGACGGTCGCGCCGAATTGATCGGATTGCGCGGCAATCAACTTCAGCTCATTTCCGGTAAAACAGGTCGGCCAATCAAAACCATCCCCCTCGATAACGACGGCTATTCACAGCTGGTGACGATCAAATCAGGCAAGGGAAATCAACAACACATTCTGGTGCGCCCCATTGGAGATGGCTTGGATGGCCACCCGCACGGCTGCCCCAATCTCCTATACGATTGCAATCTGGAGCAGGTGTGGGGACGGCATGACTTCACCCGGGCCGGCCATGAGCCCAAGGGATATGACATCGACGGTGACGGCCGGGATGAATTGTTGATCGGTTTGGATTGCGTCAATCCCGATGGAACCGTGCGCTGGACGATCACGGCACCCGACATGCCGGACGAGAAGCCGTCCTATCTTCTGGGGCACGATGACCGGCGAACGGTGGCTGATATCGATGGCGATGGACAGCCCGAGCAAATCCTGGCGCTTGAAAACTTCGGCGTGCTGGTGAGCGACCTCAAGGGCAACATCCTCTGGCGCAAGGCGGTTCCCAATCATTGCGGCGAAGCGCGTGTGGGAAAATTTTTGGCGGATGTGCCGGGCCTCCAGATTCTCATCAACAACGAACGGTTCGGCTTGCCGCATGACCCAGCCCTGGCCGGCAGTGAATTGCTGGATTGCCGGGGAAACGTCATCCAAACCTTTGCCGAAGATATTTACGCCAAGACGATTCCGTGGAAGACGGCGGTTGGGCCGGAGGCGATGCTGGCCGCGTACCACGGGGCCCAGGTTCCGGATTCAAGGCCCTTCATCATGGATGGCCTGGGCCGTGTGATGGCGGTATTCGATATTCCACAACAGTTACCGCGGATCACTGACTACAAAATGTCCCAGGAAAATTTATGGTATGGCGACTGGGGGGATTACTACAACCGCACCGTCATGGATATCCCCGGCATCGGGACCTCTATTCTCATCTGGTCCCGGTGCGATCTGTGGGTATTCGCCCCCTGAAAAACCCATCTTTAATACGCCGTTGATTATTAGCCAACCCTTGAGCAATCCGGACCGATGGCCATTGCCATCCTCCACCGCCCATTTCTCCCGATCCTCTTCGATCAGCCGTGGCGGTGTGGCGCTCGCGCCGGCGCCGGAATACCAGATGAGGTCGGGCTGGTGCCGATCCAGCAGGGCGAGATGCGACCGATGCCAGGTCTCAGGGTCGCCACAGACCAGTTGCCAGGGTTGGAGTCCGGCGACTCTCCAAAGATAATCGAATTCCCAGGTGAACAGCGCCACCGGCATAGGCGAAATAGCCTCGCCCGCCAGCGCGCGTAGGGCACCGCGGCGGCCACAATCGATCATCTTGCTCATGGCTTGTCCTGCCCTGTCTTGTTGACTTCGTGACCGGGTGACTCCGTGACGCCCGGAGTCACGGCGTCATTTCCTTGGTCTCCTCAATCTTCCGCACGCCCTTGCACTTGGGGAAAACGCCGCAACCCCAGAATGGACCGCGCTTGGAGGTGCGCTTCTTCATCTCGGTTCCACATTCCGGGCATCGCGGGGCACCGGGTTCGGCGCGTGCTTCCAAGCGGGCGCTCGTCATCTTCTCCCGGATGCCCCCGCCCGCGACGAAGGCGCTTTCCAACTGGGTCAGTTGCCGACCGAGCAAACCGGTGGCTCGTTGGATCAGGATTATCAGCGCATTGGCGGCGGCGACGTCGTCCCGGTTCTCCAGCCATGGGTCGAACTTCTTCTTTTGCCGAATCAGATAGGTCCAGTAGTCGTGCAATAGGTCATCCGAGTAGTCGAACTCATCCAGCATAATCGAAAGAACGGCCTTGTGGTCGGGATTGTGAATGCTCCAGGGGATGCTGCCCTTCTGAACAAGGTAATCCTCCAGGTCACCCTGCAATTCGCTCAGGCTGGCCTTGGCAACGTCCGTCAACTTGATTTCGGTCTCGGACGAGGTCTTGGCCCGCTCACTGCCCTCGATGATGTTCTGCTTACCGGAACGCGAGGCGCCGATCATCTGGCCGAGCGTCTTGCCTAGAGGGTCGTCTTTCCAGGGTAGGTAGCGTTTGCAGAAGCTGATCGTACCCAGATGAATCAGGGTGGCAAAGTTGAACGAGTGCAACTTGCGGTATCCCCCGCTCGGGTTGTAGATCTTGCTCATGGTTTGTCTCCACTTTTCTTTGACTTCGGGACTTGGTGCCGCCGGGCCGCAGGAACTTCCGGCGTCACGAGGTCATTTTTCTTCACATCCGGTTTACGGTCAATTCCGCCTTACAGTCCCTTCGCCTTCGCGCCCACCCACGGCCTCACACGCCGACAGCCAGGCCAGACCGGTGGTGAAGGGCCGCACGTAGAGGCCGTAGTACCGTTCGCCTTCTGTGGTCGCCAAGCCATCGAGGAAGCGCGCGGCGCAGGCCTGCCAGGCTGGATTCGGACCG
>CAIJXV010000062.1 GCA_903824675.1 uncultured bacterium | reverse complement strand
GTGATCGTGCACCGCGCGTCCGGTTCCCGTTTCGTAGGATCTTTCAAGAGCAGTAGCCGCGCGAGGCATCCCGCCCTCCTGGCGGGACTCGTCGCGCGGCTCTCTGAGATCTTTGCGTACTCTGCGGCTTTGCGTGAATGACGGTTTGCTAATCTCACTTTGTGCTTTCCGCTTGGCTGACTTTGCGTTAAAAGATCTTCACTTCGTCTTTTTGATTGTCCCAGACCAGTACCCACAGAACTTCCATGCGCCCGATCGCCGGTCATCCGACATTATCCGCTTGTTCCGCGCCGCCGCAGGGCATAAAGTTCCCTGTGGTTAACAATTAACAAAGGAGAGACATCATGAAGACCAAAAGCGAAATTATTGCTGAGTTGGCTGAAACGGCCGGGGTGGAAAAGGCACAGGCGGCGACGATGTTGGAAACCCTGGTTGCGATGGCGGTCCGGGACGCTTCTGAAGGGTTCACCATTCCGGGGCTGGGCAAACTCGTCAAGGTCGAACGCGCCGCCCGCACGGGTCGAAATCCTGCCACGGGCGAAACGCTCCAGATTCCGGCCAAGACCGTTCTGAAGTTCAAGATTGCCAAGGCCGCCAAGGATGCGATCCTGCCGGGTGGATGATGGGAGAAGAGGGGCTATATAACTGCTCTGCTCGCCCCCTTCATTACTGCCTGAAATTAACATTTCAAAGACAATAACCCGACATCAACTTGACAACCTTTTTGCCCGACTGTGGTATGCTCTCCATTGTCCTAAGATTGGTTGGATAAAACGGCAAAGGCCACAAGTCTTTTAAACCGTTCCTTCTGGTCGAATGGAGTGCCAGCAGAGCAGGCGAAATAGTTCTGACAACGCAAGAGGCCGGTCCGACCGGCCTTTTGTGTTTTAAAGGACTGGGGTTATTGCTACTGCCCGCTTTATCCTTTCCGCGCAGGTATCCGGAACACGTTGCCCTCGTTCATATAAGCCGGCGCCCTGATTGAATCGAAGATTGCTTCTTTTTGAAATAAAACCCAATATCCCCGCCCTTTGTGGTTCTTTAGCATTTGGAGGGGAGCGAGTTTGTGATTTCAACGTCGATGCTTACTAAGCGGTTCGGGGCGGATATTCTGTTTGAGGATGTCAGCGTCAAATTTACCCCTGGCAACTGCTATGGCCTGGTCGGGGCCAATGGGTCCGGTAAATCCACTTTTGTGAAGATCCTCGCCGGTCTGATGCCGGCCACCCGCGGGGAGGTGACCATTGGAAAGGACTGCACCCTCGGCTACCTGCGTCAGGACCACGCCGAATTCGATGATATTCCCATCCTTGAAACCGTTTTCATGGGCAATCAGAAACTCTGGAAACTCCATCAGGAACGGGAAGGGTTTTATGCCAAGTCCGATCTGTCCGATGCCGAGCATGACCGCAGTGGGGTGATCGAACATGAATTCGGGGAGGCCGGCGGCTACACCATGGAGGCCGATGCCGCCAAATTGCTGGCCGGGCTCGGCTTCACGGAAGATGTTTTTACCCAGCAAATGCGGACCTTGAAAGGCGGGTTTAAACTCCGGGTTTTACTGGCACAGGTGCTGTTTGCCCATCCCGACGTCCTGCTCCTGGATGAACCCACCAACCATCTGGACTTGGAGTCCATCGAATGGTTGGTGGAGTTATTGGCCCGGTATGAAGGGACGGTGATTGTCATTTCTCATGATCGGTTTTTCCTGAACCAGGTCTGTACCCATATTGCGGATCTGGATTACCATGAAATCCGGATGTTTCCGGGAAATTACGATGATTTTACGATTGCGAGTTTGGAACTGCGCGAATTACAGGCCAAGGCGAATGAGAAGATGGAGAAGCAGATCCATGATCTGAAGACCTTTATCTCCCGTTTCAGCGCCAATGCCTCCAAATCCAAGCAGGCCACCTCCCGGCAGAAGTTGTTGGGTAAAATCGAACTCAAGGAGATGAAGCCCAGTTCGCGGGTTTCGCCCTACCTTCGGTTTAATGTCAAGCGACGGTTGGGCGATAAGGTGATTGATGTCGACCGGATATCAAAGAGCTATGCGTCCGAGCTTTTTAAAGACTTTTCGTGCACGATCGGACCGAATGAGAAAATTGCCATCATTGGCAAAAATGGGACGGGCAAGACGACCCTGCTGAAAATCCTCAGCGGGTTACTGACCCCGGATGCCGGGGCGGTCGTTTTCGGGGAAACCGTTCAATTCAATTGCTTTCCCCAGGAGCCGGAGGAAATCCTTGATCCCACCGCCCAGGCGCTCGATTGGCTGGGTCAATTTGCAGACGAAAAAGACCGCAGCGAAACCGAACTTCGCTCGTTCATGGGCCGAATGCTTTTCAGCAAGGACGATGTGTTCAAAAAGATCCAGGTTCTCAGCGGCGGTGAAAAAGCCCGGCTGATTCTGGCTAAAATGATGCTCGTGGGCGGGAATGTGATGGTGCTGGATGAACCCACCAATCACCTGGATCTGGAATCGATCGAAGCCCTGAACTTCGCCCTGTCCCAAGCGGAAGGGACCGTCATTTTTGTCTCCCATGATCATCGCTTGATCGGATCCCTGGCCACGCGGATATTTGAGATCAAGGACCAGCAGATTTTCGATCGCACCGGCCCTGCCCTCGAATAGCGAATGAAGTTGACGACGAGTTGGAACGCTTTATGATGGCCGCGGAAAGGATGGTTTCATGGACAACTCACCCTATTCGAAATTCGTCAGCGATGAGCTGATTTTACGGGATGAATTAGCGATCGACCGGACGCTATTGGCGAATGAACGAACCCTTTTAGCCTACTTGCGTTCAGGTGTTGCGCTATTCATCGCGGGTGTCTCCATCATTCATTTTTCCCGGGAAGGCTGGTTCTGGGCGGTTGGCATTGCCTGTCTTCCGGCGGGTGCCATAACCATTGCCGTTGGATTGTGGCGCCATCGAAAAATGAATATCGCGATTTCCCTGGTGCGAAGCCAGGTGGAAAAAGAACTGAAAACAATGGCCAAACCATAACGGGGGCCCGCCTAAGGGTATTGGGTCGGTTCCTGTGGCCGTGATTCCGGATGATTTTACCGGAAAATGATCAAGTCGGCATCCTTCACGTTCAAGCTAAGATTCAGACTTCCGGCATTGGTTTGAACCGTCAAGGGTTCGCCCGAGGCGCGGGAAATGCGGGTGAAATCATTCGTATAATGCGGGAGCGAGAGGTGGGCGTCGACGGATGCCGCCTCCGACCAATTGATCACTGAAATGACCCAGCCTTGGGGGGCGCGGATCCGATGGACTTCGACGTCCGGATGGTCGGATACGACGGCTCGTTCGATTCCTGCCGCGGGCATGCGGAGCAGATTCAAAATGCGATTATCATACCCCGACAGCCGGTGGTTGAGAGCGCTATTGGGGTCTGAATTCCGATCGGGCGGAAGGGCGGCCAGGGCTGGTTTTAGATAGGTGAAACCGGGAAGAAAATTGCAGGTCAAGACCGTTCCTCGGCCCTGGGTTCGAAATACGACAGCCGGCGAACCATCGGCGAAAAGGGCGAGGAGATCGCCGTCGCGGAGTGTGGTATACGCCCGGGCGGCGAAAGCGGATGACATTCCTTTGTCATCGATCCACTTGATGCGCCCCACCGGTTTTGCCCAGGGTAAATCCTGTTTTTCAAAATCGATTCGATCGGGAAGGGGCGTTTCGTTTCGGCGCGGGGTCAAACCGATCAATTGTCGGAACGGGAGATTGGCTTTATCGAATTCATCCCACCATCCCGCTCCAGCGGTGGTCAGCAGGGCTCCGCCGCGGTCAACCCAATCGGCGATGATGCGAGTGGCGTTGGATGAGACATGTTCGTCCGTGACGACCAGAACCCGGCAGGTATCGAGGCGGGTTGGCGCGGAGGCTTCGTCGAGGTAGGTGAGCGGTATTTGAGCGTGGGAAAGCGCCAGGTAGAGGGCGCGGCGATGGGCTGCGAAGGGGGGGCGTCCATCGTTCCGGTGTTGTCCGGTTTCACTGATCCAGAAAGCGGCCCAGGCGGGATCGGGTTGGCCTTGCAACAAAATATCCTCAGCGACGGCGATGTCCCGCAAGGTTTGATGGATGACGGTCAGGAATTGAGCGTCATTCAAAGGGTATGCCGAATCGGTCAAAGGGGCCGGGACCGCATCGCCGAAATCGAGGCCCTGGACACCCTGGGCGAGGGCGGCGTAGACGAGTCGCCGCCAGATCCCCGGCGTGGTCCCCGGCGAGAAGGCGGGAATGTCGGCGATCAGCTTGAAATCCGGCTGATCGGTTCGAGCGAGATCCGCCAGATCGAAAGCCGAAGAAAGCATTTGAGGTGAGCCGATGGGCGAGAGATGGGTGATTGGACCGACGCGGATGGAGTGTCCTTTTGATCGGGCTCGGAGAATGCAGTCGAGATCGGGATAGGCCAGTTTTCCCTCATCCGCTGCGAGGTGTTCGAGGGCGTCATTATTTGAAAGCGCAGTTTCGGCTGGCAGGGCAATGGACCGCAGGGGGTGGATGGGAAAATGGCGGGGGAGTAAATCGGAGGGGGGACCCGGTGGCTGGAAGGACTGGAGGCAGTCGGAGAGGGTGAGCAGTCGACGAGATTGGGCGAGATTCCCGTCATAGGCGAGGGACACGCCGGGGGGCTCGACGGTAAATTCGGCGAAAGGTCGAATCTGTTGATTGGCATCGGGTTGTCCACATTCGACGATGAGGCGGGGATGGGGATCATTGGTCGCCGGCGGCAAAGACCAGATCCAGGGGCCGGAGGAGAGGGTATCCAGAAGGTGCCCGACTTCGATCCAGGGGCCGAAATCGGT
Organism: uncultured bacterium; assembly: GCA_903824675.1. GTDB lineage: Bacteria > Verrucomicrobiota > Kiritimatiellia > CAIKKV01 > CAIJXV01 > CAIJXV01. The sequence continues at coordinate 66,511 of CAIJXV010000062.1, read as the reverse complement.
TTGATCGCAGTTGAGGAGGAGGGGTTCCCAGGTGCGAAGATGGACGGGGCCGGGGGACCGATCGATTCCAGGAGGAACCGTGAGTGTGACGAGGGGGCCGGGAACGGCGCGCTTGAGACGGAGATAGAGGTCGCCGGCCTGGGTCAGCCATCCATCGAGCGGGAGCGCGTTTTCGTGGTGTATCCGATAGGCCATCTCCTGCAAATTAGTGGTCAGGAGGAAGGCATCGATATTGCGTTGGGCGGAGGGATTGGGTTGCAGGCCGGCGATCAGGGTAAGCCGGACCACCCCATTGGAGAGGTCGAAGGAGGTATCTTGTCCTTCCCAGACCAAATTCTCATTGGCCCCCCAAGGCCAGGAGACTTCCTCGGTGACACCCCGTCTGAAAGCCCATATCCTGGGGTTGTTCCGGATGCCGTAGGAATGCCGAAAGATTTCAGTTCCCGCCTGTTCGAGCGTGATCTCGAACTGGGTTTCACAGCGGAAGGGTGCCTCATACCGAACGAGGAGGGCATACCGACCGGGTTGATTGATGGAAAACTCGCGACTGGCCCGGCTTTCGGGGTTTTGGGCGGGGAGGGAGAGGGCTGCTTGACGGCTAAGGAATGAGTTGGAGTGGACGGCCGCGAAATAATTGGAACCCCAAGGGCAGATGGACCACCCGGGCGAGGTCACCGTAAGGGATTCGGCCTCGATCAATATCGGATCCCCGGCGGCGATAGCGGGTGATCCCTGCAAAAGCAGGACGCCCAGAATAAGTGGTATGACTAGCTGTTTTGCGTGCATGTTTTCGTCCAAACCCAGACGGCACATTAGATGATTTTGAGACCGCATACACGTTATTTTTTGTGTCGCCGATGCCGCCTATCCGGTGGATACGGGGCGTCTGATTTCGCTTCCGTCTCCCGTGAGTCCCTGCGAATCGCGTGCCGTTTCCTTCTGGGGAATTCATCAAACCTCCTGTTAGTGGCCAGAATTGAATGGGCCCATCTGCGATTCGGTGCACAGAACCCTCCTAAGGGGCGTTTACACCCACCGTTTTCAATCGATGTTGGCCCGCCCTTCTATGGCGGGCATCTGGAGAGGGAGGGGGCTGGATTCGCGGACGCCGGGCGCAGAGGCCCGGCCCACAAAAACGGGGAATCGGGTTGTGGGCGAAGCCCCACCTGGCGGTTTGAAATAGGCGAATTTGCACCGAATCGCAGATGCGCCCGAATTGAATCGGCTGTTTGACTTTTAGGCGACACGGGTGTAATTATGTCCTCAAATGTCCAATCCGTACTTTGGGTGGAAATATGCAATTAGGCGTTCGTGATGTCGCGAGAATTTTGAATGTTTCTGAAAAATCCATCTACCGGTGGATTCAGCAGGGGCAGCTTCCGGCGTATAAGGTTAATGATCAATACCGGTTTAACCGTGCGGAGCTATTGGAGTGGGCCAATGCCCAGAAAATCAATGTTTCGACTGAAATCTTTCAAGAGCCGGATACGTCGGTTGAATTGATGCCCAGTCTGGAGGAATCCATCGAGGCGGGTGGAATTTACTATCGGATTTCAGGGAATGACAAGGAATCGGTGTTGCGTTCGGTCGTTGAGGTGATCAAATTGCCCCCGGGTATGGATCGGGATTACTTGTTCCGCGTCTTGCTGGCGCGCGAGGCGATGGCCTCCACCGGAATCGGCGAAGGGGTGGCAATTCCCCATGTGCGCAACCCGATTGTGCTTTCGGTAAATCATCCGGCGATCTGCCTGTGTTTTCTCGAGCGACCGGTGGAATTCGGCGCGATTGACAATCAGCCGGTGCATACCTTGTTCACGTTAGTGACCCCTACGGTCAGGGTTCATCTCTATTTGCTTTCGAGATTGGCTTCCGCGCTGTTGAATCCCGAGTTCAAGGCGGTGCTGAAGCGTCAGGCGCCCCGGGAAGATATTCTAGCCGCAGTGCGGGCGCTTAATAAGGAGACCCAAGGGACGGGCGTGTAAGCCCCCCTGTCTTTCGATGAATATGATATTGATAGCCTTGGTGACCCTTTTTTGCGGAGGGGTGCTTGCGCTGGTGTTCAACCGGTCTTCGCGATGGGCGACCATCCTGGGCGCCGGCTCGGCGGTGGTGGGATGTTTGGTGGGGCTATGGCCGGCATTTCAAGGGTTGCTGGGGGGAGGGGTTTATTCCTTTCGCATGCCTTGGGCGGTGCCCGGCGGCGAGTTTTATATCCGACTGGATGCCTTATCCGGTTTTTTCTTAATCCCCGTTTTTGGGCTTTCTGCTTTGGCTTCGGTTTTCGGAGGTAATTATCTACTGGCCTATCGGGACCGGAAGCGACTGGGGGCGTCCTGGTTTTTCTTCAATTTTTTTGTGGCGTCGATGGCTTTGGTAGTGGTGGCCCGGCAGGCAGTTCTCTTTATGGTGGCGTGGGAAATCATGTCGTTGGCGGCATTTTTTCTCGTCACGTTTGAACATGAAAAAAAGGACGTCCGCGTCGCCGGTTGGATTTACCTGATCGCGTCGCACCTGGGCGCCGCCTTTTTGCTGGCGATGTTTCTCCTTTTAGGCCGCGCCTCGGGTTCCCTCGATTTCGATACGTTTCCAGTCCCCGGCTCAATCGCCGGTGCCGTTATTTTTCTGCTGGCGCTGATCGGTTTTGGGACCAAGGCCGGCTTGGTGCCTTTGCATGTCTGGTTGCCGGAGGCGCATCCGGCGGCTCCCAGTCATGTGTCGGCGCTGATGTCCGGGGTGATGATCAAGCTGGGACTGTATGGGTTGCTTCGGGTCCTGATATTTCTGGGGCCCCCCGCGGCCTGGTGGGGCCCGATGCTGGTGGTCATCGGGTTTTCCGGCGCGGTGCTGGGCATCTCCTTTGCCTTATGCCAACGCGATCTGAAACGAGCGCTGGCCTACTCCAGTATTGAAAATATGGGGCTGATTGTGCTGGCGCTCGGGCTTGGAATATGGGGTTTGACCGGGCACCATCCGATCGTTGCGGCATTGGGCTTTTCCGGAGCCTTTTTGCATATTTGGAATCATTCCCTGATGAAAAGCCTGATGTTTCTCGGGGCAGGGTCGGTGATGCATGGGGCCGGCGGACGGGATATGGAGCGGTTGGGCGGATTGATGAAACGCATGCCACACACGGGCGGAGCGATCGTGCTGGGCGCGGTGGCCATTTCGGCCCTGCCCCCCTTGAATGGATTTGTCAGTGAATGGTTGATTTACATGGCGCTATTATACGGGGGGTTGGAGTTTTCCGGCGGGGGGAGTGTCGTGATGCTGTTGGGCGTGGGCGTATTGGCGCTGGTGGGTGCCATGGCGTTGTTGTGTTTCGTGCGATGGGTTGGCATCGTGCTTTTGGGCGAGCCGCGCAGTGAGGAAGCCCGCCACGCACATGAGTCCTCGCGCTGGATGACCCTCCCTCTGGCGGTGTTGGCCGGACTCTGTGTCCTGACGGCACTTTTTCCGGGTGTGCTCGTCACGTCTTTCGCGGGTGTGATTAATGAGGTTTTTGGATTTTCCCTGGAACCCCTTCAACAGGCGATGACGGATTCTTCCGCTTTGACGGTGCTGAGCGGGGTGAATGCCGTGATTTGGGCGTTGCTGGGATTGGTGGCCCTCTTTTCTATCCGGGCCCGACGCCGTGGGGGAGTGGCGGAGGATTCCACCTGGAGTTGCGGCTACCTGGCGCCGTTGTCGAGCATGCAATATACCGGCCAGTCTTTTTCCGAAATGATGGTCTCGCGGTTGTTCTTAAGATCCTTTCGCCCGAAAATGCGCGTCGTGGCAACGCAAGCGGTATTTCCGGTGGCGGGCAAAATGACCACCAGTTATCCCGATACGGTGAGTCGCGTGGTATATCAACCGATGTTTACCTGGCTCGCCGGCCATTTTGCGAGGATGCGCTGGTTACAGCAGGGGAAGATTCAGTTTTATATGCTGTATTTTGTCGTTGTGTTGTTGTTTGCTTTTGCCTGGCAGGTGGTTCGACACTGGTTACATTATGAATGAATGGCTGGTCATAGCGGGAATCGCGTGTCATGCCTTCAGTGGTGTGCCGGGGCTGTTTATGCGACGCGATACGGCGGGAGGACAGCGACTGGCGTTGGGCCTTTCCGTGCTGGGGTCTGCGCTCGGCATGGCAGTCGCCCTCGCCGCATTCTGGGCGCCGACCCAGTCGATAGCGTTTATCCGGCTGGATGCGCTGGCGGCCATTTTCCTGATCCCCATCTTCTGGGTATCAGCCCTCGGCTCTATTTACGGGTTGGAATATTGGCCCCAGATGAAGTATCCGGAGAATGGTCGGAAATTGCGTTTGTTCTATGGTTTGGTTACCGCCGGATTGGCCGGGATAGCGGTGTCCGCGAATTCGATACTGTTCCTTTTTTTCTGGGAAGTCATGGCGCTCGGGGCGTTTTTCCTGGTTACCACCGAGGACCATGAACGGGAGGTGCGGGATGCGGGGATTCTCTATCTTGTCTCGACTCATTTTTCAACCCTCTGTCTTTTTGCCTTGTTTGCAATCTGGCATCTGGTGACCGGTACGTTTGCGCTGGGCCCTTTGCCCCCAGGGGCGGTGACGCCCACGATGGCCACGGTCATATTTATCCTGCTGCTCGTGGCGTTTGGGATCAAGGCAGGCTTGATGCCGTTTCATGTCTGGTTGCCGGGCGCCCATGCCGCTGCTCCGAGTCATGTGTCGGCGCTGATGTCCGGGGTGCTGATTAAAATCGGTATTTATGGACTGGCGCGCATGGTGTCATGGTTGCCCGATCCGCCGGTCTGGTGGGGGGGCTTGCTGTTGGTGCTGGGCACGGTATCCGGGATCCTGGGGGTGGTGTTTGCTTTGGGGCAGCATGATCTGAAGCGGCTGTTGGCCTACCACAGCATTGAGAATATCGGCATCATCGTCATGGGGCTGGGGCTGGCGATGGTGGGTCGGTCGTTGCAGGTGTCGACGTGGATCGTGTTGGGATTGGCGGGGGCCTTATTGCACGTTTGGAATCATGGATTATTCAAGTCGCTATTGTTTCTGAGCGCAGGGTCGGTCGTTCATTCGACGCATACCCGGTCCATCGATAAATTGGGGGGGCTGGCGGCGGCGATGCCTTTAACCGCTTTGTTTTTTGCCATCGGGGCGGTGGCCATTTGCGGATTGCCCCCCCTGAATGGGTTTGTGAGTGAACTCCTGATCTATCTGGGGCTGTTCCGGACGCTGGGGTTGGGCACGGAACCCTCGTGGGGGGTGGCAGCCTTCTCCGCCGCCCTGTTGGCCATGATTGGGGCCTTGGCCGTCGCCTGTTTTGTCAAGGCGTTCGGGGCGATCTTTCTGGGGTCCGCCCGGTCGGACTCCGCCCGTGAGGCTCATGAGTCCGGGCGAGCCATAACCGGCCCGATGTTCGCCTTGGCCCTCTGTTGTCTCGTCATCGGTCTGTTTCCCCGACTGGTCTGTCCCCTGTTGCAACAAGGGGTTGCCGTTTGGATTCCTTCGTACGACGGTCAATTGCCCTCCCTGGCAATGATGGCCCCCATGGGCTGGATCAGTGTGGTCGGGCTTACCCTGGTCGGGCTATTGCTGGCGATCGGAGCCCTATGGGGGCTTCGATTGCGCCGGAGCCGGGTTGGGGCGGCGGGCACGTGGGATTGCGGTTATGCAGCACCGTCGCCTCACATGCAGTACACGGCCTCGTCCTTTGCGCAAATGTTGGGCGTTTTCTTCGTGTGGGTTTTGCGGCCTCAGGTCCATGCCTCGGGCAAGCAGACGGTCTTCCCGGGCCCGGCCCATTTTCGCAGTCACGTCATGGATGTGGTGTTGGATGAGATCTTAAGGCCGCTTTATCAGGTCGGGGTCCGCATCACCACCGCGTTCCGGTATTTTCAAGGGGGGAACATTCACGCGTACCTGGCGTACATCGTGATTTTTCTGATTCTATTGTTGCTGTGGAAGTAGGTTAAGGAAGGCGTTATGAGTCAAGTTTTCATGCACATTTTCATCCTGTTGCTGGTGCCTCCCCTTTTGCTGGGGGTGATTGGCAAGACCAAAGCTCTTTTCGGCGGACGGAAGGGGCCGCCCCTGTTGCAGCCCTATTACGACCTGATCCGGCTCTTTCAAAAGGGAACCGTATTCAGTACGACGACCACCTGGGTTTTTCGAGCCGGGCCGGTGGTGGGGTTGGCCACGACGTTGCTGGCCGGCATGTTGATTCCGTTTGGCGGGCATGGCGCGCCGGTCTCGTTTGCCGGCGACATGATTCTGTTTGCCTATTTATTCGCATTGGGCCGGTTTTTTACGGCCTCGGCGGCGTTGGACACCGGGTCGGCATTTGAAGGAATGGGAGCGGCGCGGGAAGTGACCTTTTCCTGCCTGGCGGAACCGGCTCTGTTTTTCTGTTTTCTGGTCCTGGCCAAGCTGTCGGCGTCCCTGTCCTTGACGACCATGCTGAGTGGGACCTGTCCCCTGGGGACAGGCGTGGAGGCTCCGGCATTGGTTTTGGTGGCGGCCAGCCTGTTTGTGATTCTGCTGGTTGAAAATTCCCGGATTCCTTTTGACGATCCGAACACGCATCTGGAATTGACCATGATTCACGAGGTGATGGTCTTGGATCACAGTGGGCCAGCCCTCGGACTGATCCAGTACGGCGCGGCGATGAAACTGTTTGTCATGGGGTCGGTTTTGTTGCGCGTGGTGGCTCCGTTTGCGGCCCCCTCGGCCTGGGCGGATTGGGGATTGTTTATCTTGGGAATGCTGGCTTTGGCGGTGGTCATTGGGGTGGTGGAGTCTGCGATGGCGCGGTTCCGAATGGTTTTTGTGCCGACCTTTCTGGTGGCGGCCTGTTTGCTGTCGGCTTTTGGGGTGATCCTATTGTTGAGGTAATACATGAATAAATTTATCGATCCAATTCTGGTTCTGGTTCTTCTGCTGAACTTTGTGGTGTTGGGTGCGAGCCGGATGCGCACCTTGATTCAAGCCGTGGCGTTGCAGGGGATATTGCTGGGTATTCTGATCGCCCTGGCGCATGGATCCTTGATGGTTTGGGTGGCCCTGATGGCGCTGGTCACCATTCTGCTGAAAGGCGTCGTGATCCCCCGTATGCTTTTTGATGCGATCCGTGACGTGGTGATCCGGCGTGAAGTGGAACCCCTTGTCGGGTTTATCGCCTCGCTCTTTCTGGGGGCGGTGGGAACCGGGTTGGCGCTGCTTTTCTCGCAAACCCTGCCGATTGCCCGGTCGGACATGGGATCCTTGATCGTGCCGGCCGCGTTGTCCACGGTATTGACCGGGTTTCTCATGCTGACCACCCGCACCAAGGCGATCACGCAGGTCGTCGGTTATCTGATTTTGGAAAATGGGGTGTTTATTTTCGGCATGCTCCTGATGGAGGCGATCCCGTTCCTGGTTGAATTGGGGGTGTTGTTGGACTTGTTTGTCGCGATCTTTGTCATGGGCATCATCATTCATAAAATCAGCCGGGAATTCTCTTCCGTGAGTACCCGGATGCTGTCCGAATTAAAGGAGTAATACATGGCGTGGTTATTGTTTCTCGTCCCGTTGCTGTTTGCGGCCGTGACGCTGGTCGTACCGTCCAATCGCTGGCGCCCCTGGCTGGTTCCGATCGGGGGACTGACGCACCTGGGTTTGACGGCGGTTGCGTTGATCGGCGAGCCGGTGTCGGCCTTGGGGGGATGGCTGGTTCTGGATCCGCTCAGCACTTTGGTTTTGGGGTTTGTGAGCCTGATGTTTTGGATCTGTTCATTATATGCCCCCGCCTACCTGGCGCTCCGCCCGGATCGATCGAATCGGGTGTTTTGCGCCTGTTTGATGGGCATGTTAGGCATGATGTCTCTGGTGATTCTGTCCCATCATCTCGGATTGATGTGGGTGGCCATTGAGGCCACCACCTTGACGAGCGCCCCCCTGTTGTTTTTCAACCATAACTCCCGGTCGCTGGAGGCAACCTGGAAATATCTTCTGATTGGATCCGTCGGGATTGCCCTGGCCTTGCTGGGCACCTTCTTTCTGGCGTATTCATCCATTCGCGAGGGGCTGGAGCCCACCCTGCTGTTGGATGATCTGGTCCATCTGGCGCCCCGCCTTTCCGCACCGTGGTTGCATGCCGCATTTGTGTTGTTGCTGGTGGGGTATGGGACCAAGATGGGGTTGGCTCCGATGCATACCTGGAAACCGGATGCCTATGGCGAAGCCCCGGGATTAGTGGGGGCCTTGCTGGCCACGGGGGTGACGAGTTGCGCGTTTCTGGCCATTCTCCGTTTTTTTCAAATTTGTCACAATGCGCCGGAGGCCGCATTTGCCCGGGAAATCCTGATTTTCATGGGGCTCCTGTCCATGGCGGTCGCGGCTGTATTTGTGATCCGGCAACGGGATTTTAAACGGATGCTGGCCTATTCGAGTGTCGAGCATATGGGCATTCTCGTGCTGGGCATCGGGATTGGCGGGTTGGCCACTTTTGGCGCCCTGCTGCATATGATCACCAACGGCTTGACGAAAGGCGTGTTGTTTTTATCCGCGGGAAATATCCACCGGGCCTATGAGCGAAAAAACACCGATGAGGTGAGCGGTGCGATTCGACGGTTGCCGATTTCCGGTCCGCTTTTCCTGGCTGGATTTTTGATGGTGACCGGATCTCCTCCCGGTGGGCCGTTTATCAGTGAATTCACCATCCTGATCGGCACGATTCATGCCGGTAAATATTGGATCGCCGGATTGTTTCTGAGCTTGCTGGCCATTGTGTTCATCGGGATGGGCGCAACGGTGTTGCGGGTGGTGCAGGGCACCCCCTCGGCCAAAGCCCTGGCGACGCCCTATCGGGATCGGCCCCAGTTGGTGATTCCCATCATTCTCTTTTTTGTGTTGGCCTTGTCGTTGGGGGTGATGATTCCGTCTCCGCTGGAAACCCAACTCCATCAGGCCGTGGCCTATCTTGAGGGAGGACATCCATGATCTCCATTTTAAAATGGTTGCCGATTCATAATGGAGTGCGTTATCCGCAGGCGGAGATTCCCTGCCTCGATGGGGAGGTGTTTCGGAGTTCTCTGATCGACGCGGTGGCGGATGAAGCCCATGTGTCAGCCTTTTTCGGCCGACTTTCGGATGCGGGGGACGGGGTGGAACTGGTGGCGGTAGTGGCCTGTCGCGATGATGGCAACTTTCGTGTCGCACGCACCCGGATCACCGGGGAAAGCTTTCCATCCCTGACGTCCGCCTGCCCCCAGGTTCATCTTTTTGAGCGGGAAATTGCCGAGCAATTTGGACTGCGTCCGGAAGGACATCCCTGGCTTAAGCCGGTCCGGTTTGTGAAATCCCTGCGGCCGGGGCACGATGCCTGGGGTCGGGCGGAGAACGAACCGCCCCAAATCGGGGTGACTGATTTTTATCGCGTAGAAGGCGAAGAGGTCCATGAAGTGGCCGTGGGTCCGGTTCATGCCGGGATCATCGAGCCGGGCCATTTCCGCTTTCAATGTCATGGCGAACAAGTCTTTCATCTGGAGATTTCGTTGGGCTATCAACATCGCGGGGTCGAGCGGATGTTGCGGGGAGGGCCGGACAAACGGACCCTTCACGTGATCGAGACCCTGGCGGGCGATACCACGATCGGCCACACGGTGGCGTATTGCCGGGTTCTGGAAGGGTTGTCGGCCTGCAAGGTGCCCTCGCAAGCCCAGGGCTTGCGCGGAGTGGCGCAGGAACTGGAACGCCTGGCCAACCACACGGGTGACTTGGGGGCGCTGGCAGGGGATATTGGATTTTTGCCGACCTCGGCCTATTGCGGTCGCCTGCGCGGTGATTTTCTTAATATGACGGCCATTTTGTGTGGAAATCGGTTTGGTCGCGGTTTGGTGCGCCCCGGAGGGGTCGCGTATGATGTCGATGCGGCGGATCTTGCAGACCTGTTGCAACGCATGGACAATACCCTGCGCGATGTGACCAATGCCGTAAATCTATTGTGGGATTCGCCCTCGGTCATGAGCCGTTTTGAGGATACCGGCCGGGTGACGAAGGAGACGGCGATGGAAATCGGGCTGGTGGGTCCGGCGGCCCGCGCCTCTGGGATGGAATGCGATATCCGACATGATTTTCCTTATGGCATTTACCGGTTTTCCCAGATTCCGGTCTCGACCGGCCAGACGGGCGATGTGTTTGAGCGCGCCTATGTCCGCTGGTTGGAAATACAACGATCCGGCGAATTTGTGCGGGAACAATTGAAAATGCTGACGGGTGGGGCGATCCGAAACGTGCCTGAACCCGCCGCCCCCAATTCCTTTGTGGTGTCGCTGGTGGAAGGCTGGCGGGGTGAGATCTGCCATGTGGGGATGACCGATGCGGCCGGCCGGTTTGCGACCTACAAGGTGGTGGATCCCTCCTTCCATAATTGGATGGGGTTGTCGATGTCGATGCGGAATCAACAGATTTCTGATTTTCCGCTGTGCAACAAGAGTTTCGGGCTTTCTTACTGTGGCCACGATTTGTGAGGTTCAGATGTTAGGCATTATTACCGCCAGAATACAGCAAGGGTATCGAACGATCGGTTTTCCTAAAAAACCGCCGGTTCTGCCTAAACGGTTTCGCGGGCTCCCCGTGATCAATCAGGCCTGTGTGGATCCCTCCTGTGAAACTCGCGTCTCCTGCTGTCCCGTGTCGGCCTTGGCCTATCAATCGGGCCAGGTAACGCTTGATCTCGGGCGCTGTCTCTTTTGCGGGGAATGCGAACAAGCCCTGCCCCAGGGCGCAATTACGTTCTCCAAGGATCACCAGTTGGCCGCCCGGGATCGTCAGGCCCTGGTGCTCGGCCGCGGCGAGACGGTTTTGAAGGCGGCCCTGGATGCGAAGATGCAAAAGTTATTCGGCCGGTCATTGAAGTTGAGAGAAGTCAGCGCGGGGGGATGTAATGCCTGCGAAGCGGATTGCAACGTGTTGACGACCGTGGTGTTTGATTTAGGCCGGTTTGGCATTCAATTTGTTGCCGCGCCACGGCATGCCGACGGATTGCTCATCACCGGGCCGGTGACCCGGAACATGGAATTGGCGCTTCAAAAAACTTACGCCGCCGTACCCGACCCGAAGCTGGTCATTGCCGTGGGTGCCTGTGCCATTTCGGGGGGGCCCTATGTGGATCAAGCCGAAGTCCGGAATGGGGCCTCAAGTGTGGTGCCGGTCGATGTATATATTCCCGGCTGTCCGCCGCATCCCATTACGATTCTAGATGGTTTGCTTCGCGCACTCGGCCGGTTATAGGCTGGCCGGAGACCTTTCATGCCGGTTTGCGAATTTCTGCCGGCAGGATCTAGGTTTCTGATCGGAACGAGGTCCATTTCATATAACGATCGGTATAGATCGAGTGGCTGATGGGGTCCGGAAGAAATAGGGGATTTGTGGGGGGGGGCGGGAGGGGGACCAGGGATGTCATGCGGGCGGCGCCGAGCAAGGCGTCACCGGAAGCGCGAATCACCGGTCGATTGAAAAGGGATGCGATCAATTGAAGCCACGCATCGGACCGGCTGCCTCCACCACAGATCCGGAGATGCGCGGTTGACAAGAGGGGCGGGAAATGGAGTTCCATCAGGCGTTTTAATTCAAAGGCAATGCCTTCCGTCACCGCACACAAGTCCGCAATCGGATTCAAAGAAACATTCCAGGCGCGGGGTGAGCCCGAGAGATGGGGGAAAAAGAAGGGGTATTGGGATTCCGGATGGGGATGGGCCGCGAGCCAGGATTCGGCGGTGTAGAGGATGGCTTTGGGGTTATCCGGGGACAGTTGACGGCAAGCCCAATCGAGTGCCGCACAACCGTAATTGGAGCTGACCAGTTCGTAATAACGCTGTCCAGGATAGGGTCCCCAGATGCCTTTTCCGGGATACGGTCCCGGTTGGCCGCTGGCGAGGCGATAGGCGACGAGGGCGGTACCGAGCGTGATCAGGGGATGATCACTGTCGCAGTCGTTGCCGAAGGCCCCTGCGGTTTGATCATTGCCGGAAAAAACGATTTCGGGATCGGGTCCGCTTTCGGCGGATGCGAGGGGGCCCGCCTGGGGTTGGCCCAGGGGGACGAGTTTGGGAAGTTGAGCGGGGCGGAGATCCAGAAGGCGGAGCAGCTTCGGGTTCCAGGCGTGGGCAGGGATGGAGAAGAGTCCACTCATGGCGGCGAGATTGGGATCGATGGCGTTGAGACCCGCCCATTTCCAGGCGATAAAACCCGGCAGGGACATGATGCTCGCGGTGGAGCGGTGCCGCGGGGTGAGTTGGCGCAGAACGGCCAGCAACTTGGGGGCGAGCAGGTAGGGGATGCAATCGGGGAATCCGGTTTCAGCCGCGAAACGGTCGCCCATCAGTTTTTGAATTTCTTCGGTTTCGGCGCGGGCCCGGCCATCCCGCCAACTGATAAAGGGCGAGAGGTTCGCCAGGGACTCGCCATCGAACAGGGCAAATGTCTGGGCCTGGCTGGTCAGGGCGAGGAGGGGGCGATGCCGGGGGAGGAGTCCCCCCTGGCGGAGGGTTTCGGCGAGAACCGACCGGGCGCATTCCCAAACAGCGTGGGGATCGAGTTCGGTGCGATCGGGTTCTTCGGCGAGATAAGGAAGCGGAGCAGACGCTTCGGCGATCCGGTGGAGATCACGAGTGAAAAGGGCTGCTTTGAAATTGGTGGAGCCGCAATCCAGGGCGAGAATCGGTCTTTCGGGAAAAAGGTCAGGCAGGGTCATTTTGGGGATCGGGGGTGGACGCCTCGGGGGCGGAGGGGGTTTGGGCAGGCCCTATCCGTTCGGCGATGCGTTGTTTTAATTCCGTCAGTCCGTCGCGCGCGGCGGCAGAAATGGTCAGGGCATCGGGAAAGAGCGTGCGCAGGTGTGGAAGCGCCAAATGGGCGGCGGGTTGATCGCACTTATTCAGGACCAGGAGCGTGGGAACTCGATCGGCGTGGATTTCCCTCAGCGTATCGAAGACGACCGTGCAGTGCTCAGTGACAAAGGGATGGCCGGCATCGGCAACATGCAGGAGGAGGTCCGCCTGGGCGGCTTCCTCGAGGGTGGATCGAAAGGAGGCGACCAGACCATGGGGTAGATTGCGAATGAAGCCGACGGTGTCGGTGAGCATGGCTTGTCGCCCGGATGGCAGGTAAAGGAGGCGGCTTTTGGTGTCCAGCGTAGCGAAGAGCCGGTCATCGACATAGGCTTCAGCCGAGGTCAGGGCGTTGAGCAGGGTGGATTTGCCGACATTGGTGTAGCCGACCAGACTGATCTGTGGCCAGGTTCGTTGGCGTTGGTCGACCCGCCGTTTTTGAATGAGACGGAGTTTGGCCTTGAGTTCGCTGATCCGTCGACGCATGGGGGCATTGCGAAGCTGGAGAGGGCTTTCCCCGGGACCGCGCATGCCGATGCCACCGCCGAAGCGTGCCTGTTTAATCGATGTCGGCAAGCGGGACACGAGGTACTGGAGTTGGGCCAATTCGACCTGGATACGGGCTTCGGCGGAACGCGCGCGCCGGGCAAAAATCTGGAGGATCAATTCGGTGCGGTCAAGAACTTTGACCCCGAGGGTGAGATCGAGATTATTGACCTGGATCGGGGAGAGTTCGTTGTCAAAAAGGATGAGATTAGCGCCGGACTTTTCACAGGCCATTCCGACTTCCTGAACCTTGCCTTCGCCGATAAAGAACTGGCCCGTCGGTCGGTCGCGATGCTGGGTGATGGATCCGGCAACCTTAATGCCGGCGGTATCGGCGAGGTTTTCCAGTTCCGCCAGTGAATCGGCGGCCTGTTCCCGTGTCGCCTCACCCCAAATCAACTGGACCAGGATGGCTTTCTCGCCGGCCGTTTTGGGAGGGGTGATGGTTTTCATGGTTGGGTATCCAGGGCGACGATGTGGGGCAGATTTCGAAGCCGGTGATCGAGGTCGAGCCCATAGCCGGCGACGAAACGATCGGGGATGGAAAACCCGACCCAATCGGCTTGGAACGGAATTGCGCGGGGAACCTGTTTATCCAGGAGGACACAGAATCGGATCGAGCGAGCGCCCCGGGTTTCGAGGAGGCGGCGCGCGTGGGCCAGCGTTCGGCCGGAATCCAGAATATCGTCGACGACCAGGATGTTCCGGTTACGGACATCGATTTTACAATGTCGCTCGACTTTGACCTTGCCCGAAGAACGGGTGCCGGCCCCGTAGCTGGACAAGGCGAGGAAGTCGATCGGGGGAGTGAGTCCCAGTTTATGGAGCGCGCGACCGAGATCGGCAACAAAGACATAGCTTCCATTGAGGAGGGCGACGATGGCCCAGTCGGGATCCCGCGCGAAGGCCGGGTGAATCAGTCGGGCAAGTTGTGGAATCCGCCGTTGGATTTGGCGGGCGGTGATCAGTTCGGAAAAACGGGGATGGCTGGATGCTTTCATGGGCGATTGCCGGAAATCGGGATTGACCACTTTAAACCATAAAAAACGGTCCGCCCCTGGGAATCGAGAGCGGCGGAGCCGAGAAGAGCCAGCGGCTGGCCGGCCTGGAGATCATTGGGATGTGCGCCGGGATAGGGCCCGACCGCGCGGTCCAGAAAGATGCGAATGATTCCGGATTCATCCTGCAAGCGGGTGATGAACGATGAGGTTTTACGGACGAGCTGCCCTTCGATGCGAACACCGTTGAAAGGCACCTGGGGATTGAGCCGGGCGATAGGAGTTCGGGAAGGGCAGGGACTGAGACGGGCGGTGGTGAGGAGCACCGCGATGCCGGCGAGGGCGCTGGTGAGAGCGATGAGGCGGAATACGATTTGCGTGGAGCGAAAGGGCTGGGGAGCCTCGCAAAAAGGGCAGGAGAGATCCGGGCCGATGTGGCGGTTGCAGACCCAGCACAGCCCAGGTGTTGTTTTGCGATGAAAAGGAGAGGGGCGGGCATTGACGACAGGGGTAAAGAACGGCATTAAGCGGTCCCTACGATGTGGTTGAGGATGTCTTCAGTGGTTAAAACGCCGACGACCTCGGCTTGGGGATTGATGACGAGGCCCATGGGCTGGCGCGAAGAACGCATGCGGGGGAAGATTTCAGTCAGCGGGGTCGACGCATTGATGAACTGGGGGGGGCGCATGAAATCGGCGATCGGCCGGTCATGCAGGGTCGGATCGAGGGCCAGGACATCAAAGAGATTGGCAATACCGACGAATTTCCGGGTGGACTCGTCCCAAACGGGAAGGCGGGTAAAGTGGGACTGTTGGGTGAGATCGAGAAAATCGCGAATCGGGCTGGAGTGTTGGACGACGACTATGCGGTCGCGGGGAATCATCACCTGGGCGGCCATTTTGCCGGTGAGTTCAACTACGCGGTGAATCATGATGCGCTGCCGGGGCGAAAGGATTCCGCGATCGGCGCTTTCCTTGGCGAGGAGATCTATTTCATCGCGGGAAATGAGGGGCCGGGAGGTGCTGGGTTGATCGAGAGCAGAGGGGAGAAAAAGGTTGGTGATTTTCGTGATCAAATAGGCGAAGGGGCGCAGGATAAGGGCGGTGAGCCAGAGGGTTGTCGCGAAGGGACGGGATCTTTCGATGGGGTCGCTTTGGAACCAGGCCTTGGGTATGTATTCGCAAAAGACCAGGATGAGAATGGTCATCACGACGTCGGACACCGCTTCGCCCCAGGTTCCCAGTAGATCGGAACAGAACCGGGCCGCGAGTACGGAAAGGGTGACGGTACAGATATTGGTTCCGATCAGAGTGGTTCCCAGGAGGCGGTCCGGGTTGGTCAGGAAAAACTCCAGGATGGCCAGGTGTTGCACGCCTTTTTCCGCCAGTGCCCGAAGACGGATGCGATGGCAGGAGATGACGCCGGTTTCGATACCGGCGAAGAAGGCGGTGCCGATGAAACACGTGGCGAAGAGAAGGATGATGAGGAGGGTCATAGTTCGGCCCCCGGTTCCTCATCGACGGCGGGAGAATCACTGGGTTCGAGTCGCTCGATCAACAGGTAAGTGATCCGGTGCTTTTTGACCTCTTTGGCCGTTGCTCGGCAGGATTGGATTTCGAGGACTTCGTTGAGGCGGGGCACATGCTCGGTGTGGTAGGTGAACCATCCGGCGATTCGATCAACTCCCTCGGCTTCGAGATGCAGGTCTAATTCGTAATTCACTTCTTCGATACTGGTGTTGCCATTGACGATCCAGCGATTGACCCCCTGGGGTTGAATGTCGGGATTGGAGCCGCCAAACTCATTGCTGACGGATTCGGCAATTTCATCGAGAATGTCGCCGCGGGTGATCATGCCGGCGGTGCCGCCGTATTCGTCAATCACGATGGCCAGTCGCCGGTTTTGCTGATGGAAGGTGGTCAGCAGCGCATCGAGCGTCGCGGTATCGGGAACATAGAAATGGGGGAGCATGGCGGCCTGGAGATCGGGTAGGGGGGCCAGGAGGAATTTAGGGACGTCGAGAAAACCTTCAATGTGGTCCAGGGAATCGCGAAAGACCGGCAGGTAATGGAAATGGTATTTGCGGACCAGCGCCACGTATTCATCGGGGTTGCCGTTGATATCGATCCCGATGAGGTCGACGCGGGGGGTCATCACATCGCGGGCCTGGATGTTTTCGAGGCGGAGGATTCCGTCGACCATGGCGCGTTCCTCGGGGTTGAGCACGCCTTCGGTATGACTGACATCGACAACCGTCATCAGATCCTCGCCGGACAAGGCTCGCCGTCGGGGTTTAAACGAGATTTCGAGGGACTGGGTAATCCATTCCAAGAGGCGACGCAGGGGCGTGAGGAGGGTGATAAAAAAACCGATGGGGCGCAAATAATAGGAGGCGATGGGTTCGGGATGACGTACCGCAAGGCGCTTGGGGAGGACTTCACCAAAGACGATGAGAAGGAGGGTCATGGAGGGGATGGCAATGGGGGCGCCATAGCCGGGCCAAATCTGGTCTGCAATGACAAAGGCCACGCTGGCAACGACGACATTGACCAAGGTGTTGCCGATCAAAAGGGTGGAGAGGAGATGGGTGGGGGTGGCAAGGAGCGTTTCGATGGCGCGAGCGATTCCGGGTTTGGAACGGCGAATTCGATGGATATGAACTGGATTCAGAGAGAAAAAGGCCGTTTCGGCGCTAGAAAAGAACGCCGAAAGAGCCAGAAGCACAAGGAGAGCTGTAATTTCGAAGACAATAAGGGAGATCATGACGGAATCAGGTAAAAAAACACAGCGGCCATTGCCGAATAATGGGGACCGACACATTCATAATAGGAGTGATTATGGAATCAGGGACAGTGCAAGTCAATGCCAATCGCCTTCGGTGATAACCGTAAACCGGTTTCAATCCCTCTTCACTCCGTAATCGGTTCGCTATCAGGGGCGGGAGCGGATCGGACTTGGTCAAGCCACCACCGGACCAACTCTCGACTTTGGTTGGCGGCTTGGAGAGAGGCATCGAGATAGACTACGGCTTCGCTGAAACCGGTCCGGGAGGGCAGGCGATTGATGTCGCGTCGCCGCCGTTCCTTGAGTCGAGGTTGGATTGCGATAATGTCAGCGGTTTCCAAGGCCACGGCCCTCGGAATTTGGAAGTTGTTGGTCAGGCGACCCAAGTGGCCCAGGGCGGCTTCCCGGAGCGCTTCGGGGGCCGGTTGGCCTTCGGCGATCGCCGGGGCGGCCAGGGCTTCATGATAGGGTCCGAGCAGCAGGGCCAGCAGTAACGAAGGGGTCAGCGCCTGGCCTTTACGGATCCAGCCGTCGACCCGATCCATCATGGAGGTCACTTTCCGCCGGCCTTGGTCGGGGTCGGATTGTTCGAGCCAGGGTCCGAATTCCGGGAAGAGCACATTCATCAGGCCGCAGTCGGTCAAATCCTTCAGAACGCGCCCGACTTGCCCGCAGAGGAAGAGCTTTAACAGTTCTTCGTAAAGGCGGGATTTGGCGACCATGGTGATATGGGGTGAAAATTCACTCATGGCAGACCAGGTCTGGTCTTCAATCCGGAATCCGATGGCCGCGGCGAAACGCAGGGCGCGGATCATCCGGGCCGGATCTTCGACAAAGCGGACGCGCGGGTCGCCGATGGAACGCAGCAGGCCATCCTGCAGATCACCCAGACCATTCACATAATCGAGGACCGCATAATCCGCGATATTGTAAAAGAGGGCATTAATGGTGAAATCGCGGCGAATGGCGTCTTCTTCAGGCGAGCCGAAGACATTATCGCGAACGATGAGCCCCTCGGGCGTCTTGACCGCGGAGGCGCCCTTGGGAATGGGGCCCTCGGATTCGGTATGCCCTTCGGCCGCGCGAAAAGTTGCGACTTCGACCACCGTATTATTGAAGATCACATGGGCTAGCCGGAATCGACGGCCGATCAAGCGGCAATTGCGGAAGAGCGCGCGGACGCGGGGTGGGGGGGCATCCGTGACAATGTCGAAATCCTTGGGCTTCCGGTGCAGGAGCAGGTCGCGGACACCGCCGCCGGCAATATAGGCCAAATGACCGCACTCGTTCAGACGGTACAGCACATGCAGGGCTTCTTGCGAAATATCTTTGCGGCTGAGACAATGCTCCGACCGCGGTACAACCCGTAAATTCATGAAAATCCAGTCAAAATCCCGTTTCCCAAAACCAATCCTGTGATATTACCCCATTCGGGACGCGGTTTCAACTTGCAAAATGCAACAGGGCCGGTATGCTCGGCGACTATGGAGTTCATGAAATATATCAGTACCCGGGGCCGGATTGATCCCGTTGGCTTTCAAGAGGCCGTGATGACCGGCCTGGCACGGGATGGCGGCTTGCTGATCCCCCAAAGCATTCCCCGGGTGACGGACCGGTTGGATCAATGGCGGCGCCTGACATATGTGGAACTGGCCGTCGAAATCATGGCGCTCTTTGCCGATCTGGAGCGGGCTGAACTGGACCCACTGGTTCGCCGGAGTTATGTCTCGTTCGCTTCGCCCGAGGTGACGCCGGTGGTTCGGGTGGGCCCGGTGCATATTTTAGAGTTGTTTCATGGGCCGACGCTGGCTTTCAAGGATGTGGCGCTTCAATTATTGGGGAACCTGTTTGAGCACGTTCTGCGCCGGACGGGGGGGGAGTTGAACATCCTGGCGGCGACCAGTGGAGATACCGGAAGCGCCGCGATTCACGGGGTGCGGGGTCGGGATCACATGCAAATCTTCGTCTTGCATCCCGCCGGGCGGGTCAGTCCCCTGCAGGAACGGCAGATGACGACGGTGTTGGATGCGAATGTCCACAACCTGGCCCTGACGGGGAGTTTTGATGATTGCCAGGCGATTGTCAAAATGTTGTTCAACGATCTTGAATTCCGTGATCGGTATGCGTTGGGCAGTGTGAATTCGATCAATTGGGCGCGGATTTTGGCGCAAATGGTTTACTATTTTTATGCGACTTTTCGAGTCCAGGATGCGACAGGCGCGGCCCGGGTTCGCTTCGCGGTGCCGACCGGTAATTTCGGGGATATTTTTGCCGGTTACCTGGCCGCACGGATGGGCCTGCCGATTGGGCGGCTGGTTTTAGCGACGAATGAAAACGATATTCTCTCCCGGTTTTTCGCGACCGGCGAATACCGGAAAGGGCCCGTCCGTTTGACCTTGAGCCCTTCGATGGATATCCAAGTGGCCAGTAATTTTGAACGATATCTTTATTACCGGGGTGGGGAATCGGCGAGGCAAGTCAACACCTGGATGGACCAGTTTTCCGCGCAAGGTTCCCTCACGGTCCCCCTCGAGGGCGGGGCGGGGGTGGATGGCCTGATTGTCGGAGGGCGGGGAACCACGGAAGAGACCCTTGCGGTGATCCGGCGGTATCAGGAGAAGGAGGGATACCTGCTGGATCCGCATACGGCGGTGGGCGTGCAGGTCGGGGAGGCGCATTTGCACCCCGATGAACCGATGATCTGCCTGGCGACCGCTCATCCAGCCAAATTCAGCGAGGCGATTGTGCGCGCCCTGGGTCGCGATATAGCCCATCATCCGATCCTGGATGCGTTGAGAAACTTACCGACCCGCAAAGAGAACCTGCCGGCGGATGTGGACGCCGTGCGTGCGGTATTGGTTAGAACTTTGGATCATCGGGTAAAGCCGGCATAATGAAAGGGGGACGCTTTTGAACGGCGCGACAAGGCGCCGACTACAAACATTTTTTCATCAGTTTGCAGTAGCACCGCAGGCGGTGTGTTTTTTAGCAGTACACAATGGACGACCGACAATATCAAAGTGAATGGGCGATTAATCTAGGGCTGGGGGCCAATGCCTTTCTGGCCATCTTCAAGACCCTGATCGGGGTGTTGGGGCACAGTCCGGCTCTTCTGGCCGATGGGGTGAATTCGACGTCCGATGTGGCCTATTACATTGTGATCCGGGTTTTTATGAAAATGGCCGGTAAGCCGGCCGATGAGAAGCATCCTTATGGACATCGCCAATTGGAGTCGATTGCGGCTCTGGTGGTGGGTGCTTTTGTCATCACCACGGCCGTGGCCATTTTTTGGGGGTCCATCAATGTGGTGTATGATATCCTCGTGGGGCAAACGGGGGGAGAAGGCGCTAGCATGCCGGCCCTCTACATGGCCGTGCTGACGGTGCTGATTAAGGTCCTGTTGACCCGGTATACGACCCTCGTGGGACGGGCCACCGGCAATCTGGCGATTCGCGCCCTGGCCTTCGATCACCGCAACGATATTTTTACGGCGACCGCCGCGACGATCGGTATTATCCTCGGCCGGGCCGGTTACTACTGGGTGGATCCTCTGGCCGGCGCTCTGGTGGCCTTGGTGATTCTCTATACGGGAGTCAAGATTCTGCGGGAATCGTCCGATGATCTAATGGATGCCATTCCCGGGGCCGAGATGGATGAACACATCCGAAATAACCTGTCCAATGTGTCTGGAATCGTTTCCGTGGATGAAATCCATGCGCATCGTTTTGGCCCGTATTATGTGATCAACCTGACGTTGGGTGTGGATGCTGGATTATCGGTACGGGAAGGCGAAGCCTTATCCTGCCGGGTCGAATCCCGCCTCTATCAGCACGATCGATTCATTAAACGGGTATATGTCCATCTTCATCCCTCCGAACCGGCAGGTCACCTATGAGCCGACTTGAGCCGCTGGTCTATCTTTGGTTGGACACGGAATATTCTGAACTGAACGCCGATCGCGCCGTTTTGTTGCAGGTATCCGCACTGGCGACCGACGGACGCCTGCGGCGATTGCATCCGGAGCAGGACGATGTGAATTTGGTGGTGCGGCATCGTCCGCTGAAGGTGAGTGCCTGGGTCCGGGATAATCTGCCCGAGCTCTGTGCTCGCTGTCAGTCGCGGGAGGCGGTTTCTCCCAAAGTGGTGGAACGTCGATTGTTGGAGTTGATCGGGAAAGCGACCGCACGCTATGCGCATCCTGAGCAAATACGGCCGGTTTTAGCCGGGAATTCAATCCACGCGGATGCCGCCCTGTTGCGTCGGATTTGCCCCGGGGTCACCGCCCGCCTGCATTATCGGCAGATGGATGTAACCGCCTTCAAGCTGGTTTGGCGGAATTGGTTTAAAGGGCCGATGTTCGATAAAGAAAATCCGGAAGCCGTACGGGCCCATTTGCCCTTTCGAGCGGTTTTGGGGGATCGGCATCAACATGATGCCCATTACGATGCCCAGGCCTCGATCGCCGAGTTGAATTTTTATTTGAAACGGTTGAAACGAAACCGGGTAACAGGCGCCAGGTGAACCATGCTGGAAAAACAACACGAACGATTATTGACCACCCGGCAGTTTGCCTGGCGGGTCGCGGCTTTTTCCGGGGTTGCCGGACTCCTGATCCTTTTTGCCTTGGGCCTTGGGGTCGCTGGTTACCACTGGATCGCGGGGTTCAGTCCGATGGATGCCTTGCTGAACGCCTCTATGATCCTGGCCGGCATGGGGCCGGTCGGCCAAGCTATTTGCCTCGGCGTATGCCCTCTTCAGTGGCCTGGTTTTCATCAGCGTCGCAGGGCTGCTCTTTACCCCGCTCATTCACCGGATCCTTCACCGCTTCCATGTCGACGAATCGGATTAAGAGCCCGCTGGTTGCCTGATGGGACAAAGTGGGATGTCCCCCAACAGGCCTGTTGATCCGGATTGGGGAGGGGCGGGTGCCACCCCGACCGCCTTTTGTTTTTACACCTGTACGCGTACGCGGGTTCAACGTTGTTTCACCGAAATATGTCTAAGGCCCGCGAGGTCACCCCGCTTGTCAATTTGATTGCGAAATAGACCGGCGCACAGTATTATGACGAACCTTTAACCCTGAGTGAAATCCTGATAACCATGGAACGAAACATGCATCCGTATCGAACCCATACGTGCGGCGACTTGCGTCCGGAACAGAAGGACCAGACCGTGCGATTGTCCGGCTGGGTTTTTCGCAAACGCGACCACGGCCAGTTGATCTTTATCGACTTGCGCGATCACTACGGGGTGACCCAGGTGGTCTTTCATCCTGACCGTCCATTTTTCGATGAAGTTCAGAAAATCCGGCTGGAGAGTGTCATCACCGTCACTGGCCAGGTGGCTGCCCGCTCGCTCGAGACGGTGAATCCGGATCTGCCGACCGGTGCGGTTGAACTGGTCGTGGACGCCTATGAGGTGATCAGCCTGGCCGATCCCCTGCCGTTGCATCTGGCGGGTGAAGACGAAGGGCCGGAAGATATCCGCCTGAAATACCGATTCCTCGATTTGCGCCGCGAACGGCTTCACCGCAATCTCATTCTGCGCAGTGACATCATTGCCAGTCTGCGCCGACGGATGCTGGAGCAGAATTTTCGCGAGTTCCAGACCCCGATTCTCACCAGCAGTTCGCCCGAAGGCGCGCGGGATTACCTGGTCCCCAGCCGGGTCCATCCCGGGAAATTCTACGCCCTGCCCCAGGCGCCCCAGCAGTTCAAGCAGTTGTTGATGATCGCCGGGTTTGATCGATATTTTCAGATCGCGCCCTGTTTCCGGGACGAGGATGCGCGGGCCGATCGCTCTCCGGGCGAATTCTATCAGCTCGATATCGAAATGTCTTATGTTACCCAGGACGATATTTTCAATGTGGTGGAACAGGTTATTTACGGGGTGTTTAAGGAATTTTCGAATTGGAAGCTCGATCCTGCGCCCTTCGTCCGCATTCCGTATCGCGAGGCGATGGAAAAATACGGGTCCGATAAACCCGACCTGCGCATCCCGATCGAAATGCGCGATGTCTCGGCGCTGTTCAAGGAATCCAAGTTCAATGCCTTCCGGTCCGTGGTCGAAAAGGGCGGTGTGGTGCGCGCCATTCCGGTCAAGGCCATCTCCGACAAGCCGCGCAGTTTCTTCGATAAACTGGTGGAATACGCCCAGTCGATCGGTTCGAAAGGACTGGCCTACCTGGTTTGGAGCGAAGGCGCGGTCAAGGGCCCGATCGCCAAGTTCATGGCTCCCGACGAACTGGCCCGGCTGGCGACGATGTGCGGGGTGGGTGAGGGCGATGTGATCTTTTTTGTCGCCGACGCCGCGAAATCGGCCAACCGGATTGGCGGCGATTTACGCTCGAAGCTGGGGCGTGATCTGGATTTGATCGCAAAAGAGGTCTACCGGTTTTGCTGGATCGTCGATTTTCCCATGTTCGAGTTCGACGAGGAAAGCCAGGCGATCATCTTCTCGCATAATCCCTTCTCGATGCCGCAGGGCGGGATGCAGGCCTTGTTGGAGAAGGATCCTTTGGACATCCTGGCCTATCAATACGACATCGTCTGCAACGGGTGCGAATTGTCGAGCGGGGCGATCCGGAATCACAGCCCGGAGATCATGTACAAGGCCTTCGAGATGGCCGGCTATGGGCAGGATGAAGTGGACCGACGGTTCGGCGCCATGATCAACGCCTTCAAACTCGGCGCTCCGCCCCATGGCGGACTGGCTCCGGGGGTTGACCGGATGGTGATGTTGCTGGCCAATGAAACCAATATCCGCGAAGTGATCGCTTTCCCGATGAACCAGAAGGCGCAGGATTTGATGATGAATGCGCCGGCGACGGTGACCGAGAAACAGCTTCGGGAACTGCACATCGCGATCAAACTGCCCCCGGCCCGGGCGGTCGAGCCGGGAACGACTCCCGCGCCAGCCGGAGGGTGATCCGCATGATTCGGACCGGAATAGGATTTGATGCCCATCGGTTCGCCGAGGGACGGCGTTTGGTGCTCGGCGGGGTTGAAATTCAACATCCCCGGGGATTACTGGGCCATTCAGACGCCGATGTTCTGTCCCATGCCCTGGCCGATGCCCTGCTCGGGGCGATGGCCCTGGGCGATATTGGCCATCATTTTCCCGACACCGATGCGCGTTGGAAGGATGCGGACAGCCTGGTGATTTTGGCCCAATCGGCGGAGTTGGTCCGCGCCCGTGGAGCCTGCATCCACAACGTCGATGCGACGGTGATGGCCGAGCGGCCCCGCATTGCACCCCATCTGGCGCTCATGCGCGAACGGCTGGCCCGGGCCATCGGAATAGAGCCGGATGCCGTTTCGATCAAGGCGACGACGCTCGAGAAAATGGGGTCGATCGGGCGGGAAGAGGGGATTGCCGTGATGGCGGTGGCGACGGTGAATCAGGAAAGTTGAGGGGGATGAGCGGATGGCCTTGCAGATTTTTAACAGCCTGAGCCAACGGTTGGAGGTCTTGGAGCCGATTGAACCCGGGCAGGTCCGCTTCTATACGTGCGGCCCAACCGTTTACAACTTTGCCCATATCGGTAATTTCCGGGCTTATATTTTTGAAGACCTGCTCCGGCGGGTTCTGAAATATTGCGGATTCAAAGTCATCCAGGTGATGAACCTGACCGATGTGGACGACAAGACGATTCGCGGTGCCATTGCGCAAGGGGTGGACCTGACCGCCTTCACCCAGACTTTTAAGAATGCCTTTTTTGCCGATCTGAAGACCTTGCGAATCGAGCCGGCAGAATTTTATCCGGCAGCGACCGACCATATTCCCGAGATGATCACGTTGGTGGAGACCTTGCTGGCCAAGGGCCATGCGTATCGGGCAGACGACGGGTCGGTTTATTTTCGCATCGCCAGCTTTCCGAATTACGGGCGATTGGCCCGCCTGGACCGGGAGGGATTACGGCCGGGCGCCCGAGTCGCCCAGGACGAATATGCCAAGGACGATGCGGCTGATTTTGCGCTGTGGAAGGCCTGGGATGCGGCCGATGGCAATGTGCGCTGGGAGTCACCCTGGGGTCCGGGCCGGCCGGGCTGGCATCTCGAATGTTCAGCCATGAGCATGAAATATCTGGGGCCGACTTTCGATCTGCACACGGGCGGGATCGATAATCTGTTCCCGCATCATGAGGATGAAATTGCCCAGAGCGAGGCGGCCAATGGCCAGCAGTTTGTAAAATACTGGATGCATTGCGCCCACCTGGTGGTGGATGGGCGCAAAATGTCCAAGTCCCTGGGCAATTTCTACACCTTGCGGGATCTGGTGGAGAAGGGCTATACCGGTCGTGAAATCCGGTATCTGTTGGCCTCGGCCAATTACCGGCAGTCGCTTAATTTTACCTTTGATGCCTTGCAGGCGGCCCGCAGTTCCCTGGCCCGGGCAGATGAGTTTACCGAACGGCTGGCGACCCAAGCCGGTGCGATACCGCCCGGCCAACCGGCGCCATTGCCCGGCTGGGCGACCGAGGCCGGGGCCGCCTTTCGTGCGGCTGTGGAAAATGACCTGAATATGGCAGAGGCCCTGGCCGCGTTGTTCCGGATCATCCATGACGGGAACCGCGCGCTGGATCATAAAGAGCTGAGTCCCGCCCAGGCGGTCGCCGTGCAAGGGGTGCTGGCAGACATCGATGGAGTATTGGCCCTCCTGCAAACGGACGAGGTTCGCCCCGACGCAGCCGTCCAGGCGTTGATGGAACAGCGTCAAACGGCCCGGAAGACCAAACAATGGGCAGAATCTGATCGGATCCGGGACGAGCTGGACCGTTTGGGCTGGGTGATCCAGGATACTCCGGCGGGTCCAAAATTGAAACGGCGGCCAGGATGACGATGAAGCCCCGTGGTTATTTCATCACTTTTGAGGGACCCGAGGGCGGGGGGAAATCGACTCAAATCCAATTGCTGGCCCGGCGGTTGGAAACTCAAGGACGTACCGTTTTGTGTTTGCGCGAGCCGGGAGGGACGGTGACCGGCGATGCCATTCGAAAGATCTTGCAACAGGGACCTGGCGGCGAACCGATTGCGCCTTCCGCGGAATTATTGTTATTTGCGGCGAGCCGCGCCCAACTGGTTGAGCGGATGATCCGGCCGGCTCTGGATCGGGGTGACTGGGTGCTCTGCGATCGTTTTTTTGATTCAACCACGGCCTATCAGGGGTTTGGACGGGGATTTGATCGGGGAACATTGAAGACCCTGCAGGACTTGGCCACCGGCGGCTTGAAGCCGGATTTGACTCTTTTGCTCGATCTGGATGTGCTGGTGGGGCTGGAACGGATTCACCGGCGTGCCATCGGATCCGAACAAGGGCTGGATCGGATCGAGTGCGAAAAGGTCGACTTTCATCAACGGGTCCGCAGGGGATACCTGGCGCTCGCCGCCGAAGATCCCGGCCGTTTCCGGGTGATCGCGGCCGACCAGGATTCCGCGCTCATCGAGGCGCAGATCGGGAAGGCGGTAGCGGATGTCTGCCGGTAATTTATTCGATACCGCGCTGGCCCGGATACGGGAAGGGCTGGACAACCACCGGATGGCGCAGTCCTATCTCTTGGTGGGTCCCTTGCGCTCCCACGGGATTCCGATGGCCCGGCAAGTCCTGCAATCCCTGTATTGCGTGAACACGCCTCAGGCCTGCGGTACTTGTGCCAACTGTAAAAAAGTCGCCGATCGGACGCATCCGGACGTGTTCTGGATGGAACCCCAGATGAAATCCCGCATCATCTCCATTGACCATGTGCGGGAGCTCATTGCGGATCTGATGAAGACCTCCTATGCGGGAGGGTGGAAGGTGGCGGTGATTGTCGGGGCCGACCGGTTGGGGACCCAAGGTAAGGCGGAAGCCGGCAACGCGATTCTAAAGGTGTTGGAAGAGCCGCCGGAAAAGACCCTGTTTTTGATGCTGACCGATTCTCCGGACAACGTCTTGTCCACCATCATTTCGCGTTGCCAGCGCATCACCTTGTCATCTCAACGGATCGACCGCGAGGCCGTGTGGTTTAAATCCCTGGAACAACTGTTAATCCTGCCGACGGAAACCGGCGCGATCCTCAATGGGTTGATCCGATCAGGTCGGATCCAGTCCCTGCTGGAAGAGCGGCGGACCCAGGTGGAGGAAGAGGAAAGCGAGCTGATCAAGGCCAGCGAACTGGATCGGGAAGAGCGTGAGTCTTTGGTCGCGGCCCGGGTTGAAATTCGGGTGCGCGAGGAGCGGATGGAGATGTTGCGGGTAA
This sequence comes from uncultured bacterium, assembly GCA_903824675.1. Classification (GTDB taxonomy): domain Bacteria; phylum Verrucomicrobiota; class Kiritimatiellia; order CAIKKV01; family CAIJXV01; genus CAIJXV01. The sequence goes on along the minus strand of CAIJXV010000062.1, from coordinate 39,109 downwards.
TGGAGGCCTGGTATCGGGACCTCTTAGTGGTTCATCTGGGAATCGAGACCGATCTCCTGTTCGCGGGGCATGTGGACCGGATACGGGGATTGGCGCAGGGGATGACTTTCCGGCAGGCCATGGACAACATCGAGGCCATTGAGAACATGCAGCGCCAGTTTACCCGGAATATCAAGGAAGATGTGGTTTTTACGATGGGGTTTGCGCGCCTGTCTCCTTGAGTATGAAAAAAATCGGACTAGCATTAGGTGGCGGTGGGGTTCGGGCGATGGCCCACATTCCGGTTTTGGAGACCATTGACCGTCAGGGGTTGAAGATTTCTGCGATTGCCGGCACCAGCATGGGGGCCATTTTGGGTGCCCTGTATGCTTCCGGGCTGACCGGAGAAGCGATTCGTAAAAAAATCCGATATCATGCCGGGCTGGACGGACAAAAGCGAAAGAGCTTTGCGGCTAAATCTTCCCAAGTGCTGAAGTGGTTGAAAATAATGAAATTCGGCTCCGGCCGGGGCGGATTATTAAGGGGCGACGGGATTTTAAATTTTTTGCTGGATGAAATCCAGGAGAGTACTTTTGAAGATTTGAAGATTCCTCTCCAGGTGGTGACAACCGATTTCTGGACCGGCGAGGAAGTGATTTTTGATTCGGGGCCACTTTTGCCGGCCCTTGAGGCGAGTATGGCGATTCCTGGAATTTTTGCACCGGTATCGTTTGCCCACCGGATTCTGATCGATGGGGGCATGGTGAATAATGTGCCTTTCGATCGGCTGATGGAAAGCTGCGATTATACGATTGCAATTGATGTGACACCCCGGCGCCATCCCGGTAATCATCAGATTCCGACCCTGGTGGAATCCATTTTGGGAATGTACGACATCCTGATTAGCACCGTCATGGCCCGCAAATTGGCGACCTCCTCGCCCACCGTTTATTTTAGGCCGGATCTGGATAATGTCGCGACGATTGATTTTTCCAAGATCGAATCGGTGTGGGCACAAACCGAGCCCTTGATGGCCAAGTTGGCGCGGGAGTTGTGCGAGAAGACGGATGGGCATGAGGGGCCTCCTTGACTATCTCAAGGGCCTAGGACGCCCTGGCATTCAGGTCAAGCCGGGCGGAGGGCCGCCAGGATCTCCGGAATGGCGGGATTTTTTTGGAGAAGGGCGGAGAAATCCGTTTTGGATTCGATGGCCTTCTTGACGGTGGCGGCGAGGTCGGCATGCCCGATGAGAATGGCACCGGCTAGTCGACTGTCATGAAAAATAAAGGTGATATAATCAGCCGTTCCTTCCTGCTCGAGAACGGTATAACTTCCATCTTCGGGTTGGAACTTTCCGATACTGGTGAGATCGAGTCCCAGGGCTTTGACGGTATTGGCCCGCGGCAGACCGCCGAAGGCGGTCGGGATGCCCACGGCATTAAGGGCGGCGATCGTCCCTTGGTATTGGGAGGCGGACCAGGCTCCGTACACCTGCCCGTTATGTTCGGCGGCGTCGCCGGCCGCAAAAATATCCGGAAGGGAAGTGCGCAAATGATTATCCACCACGACGCCATTATTGACTTCAAGCCCGGCTTTGCGTGCCAGGGCGGTATTGGGTCGGACTCCGGTGGCGAGGACCACCACATCGGCGGGCAGGATGGGGCCGTCCTGGAGGGCCACTCCGGAAACGCGGGTCTCGCCGATCAAGGCGCGGGTCTGGGCTTTTTTGACGACCTGGATGCCGAGGGAGAGCAGGTGGCGCTCCAGTACACCGGCCGCGCGAAGATTTAACTGGCGGGGCATCAGCCAGGCATGACTTTCAAGCAGGGTGACCGCGACCTTCTGGCGGGCCAGCGCGCCGGCGATCTCAATGCCCAGAATGCCTCCGCCGATACAGACGCACCGGGTGCCGGCCTGGGCGCGATGGATGAGATGGTCCGCATCGACGGTCGTCCGAAGCGTGAATACGCCTTCGAGATGAACGCCCTCGAGCGAGGGGATGTAGGCATGCGATCCGGCGGCAAGGATTAACCGGTCATAGGGGAGTTCAAGTCCATTTGAGAGGGTGACTGAATGGGCCTCGGCATTGATTCGGTCCACATTGACATTACGGATCAGTCCGATGTGTTGATCCTCAAACCAGGCGGCCGGATGGATGGGGAGGGCCTCGCGCGGAATTTCGCCGGCGAGATAACGGGTGAGGTTGAGCCGGTAATAGGGCAGTTCTCCTTCGGTTCCAACCAGGGTGATGGAGGACTGGGGCGAGACCCGGCGGATGGTTTCAGCGGCTGAGACCCCGGCAATTCCGCATCCCACGATAAGAATTTGGGCGGGAGTTCCGCTATCGGTACCCACGGGATCCACTTCGGGCAGGGGTTGAAATTGGTCGCGGTTGACGCCGCAGAGGGGACAGGTTTCCGGGGGTTCCGGTCCTTCATGGAAATAATCGCAAATCACGCACTGCCAGCGTTGTGCGCGAAACGGAGCCGGTGGGGTTGGGGCGGGCGGCGAATAGGGCTCGAAATCCGCTTGGTCAGCACCGCACACCGGGCAGCAGTCGGGCGCCTCGATTTGGGCATGGATATAGCCACAAACGGTACATCGCCAGGCGCGGGGCTTTTCACTCATGCGGACTTCCTGTCATTAAAGACCCTGGTCAGAACATGCACGCCTTAGGCGGTGCTACGGCCGACCATCAAACCCAAGGCAAACGATACGACGTTTAGCGTGGGTGTGCAAGAGTGCCTTTCGCGGGCATACGAGAGCGGGTCAAGTTTTCTCCCCCGCCCCGGAATCGGGGCGGGGGAGAAGGAAGCATCATTGAATTTCTGTGAATTTGGAGCCGGCGGCGCTGCAGACCGGACATTTATCCGGAGCGGCGTTCAATACCGTGTTGCCACAGACCGGGCAGACATAAATCTTAGCGGTCGCCAGATCTTTTCCGGCCTTGAGGGCATCCGCGGCCTGACTGTAGAGGGTGTGATGCACCTTCTCGACGACCAGCGCGTATTCGAATGACTTCAGGGCGCCCGCATTGTTTTCCTGCTTGGCGGTCGCGACGAATTCCGGGTACATCTTGGTGAACTCATACCCTTCGCCTTCGATGGCCGCCTGGACGTTTTCGACGGTGGATCCGACGCCATTCAACACGCGTAAATGCGCATGGGCGTGAACCGTTTCGGCCTCGGCCGCCGCGCGAAACAACTTGGCGATCTGGGGTTTCCCATCGGCATCGGCTTTCTTGGCAAAAGCCAGATACTTACGATTCGCCTGACTCTCGCCCGCAAACGCCGCCTTCAGATTATCAACTGTCGCCATATTTCATCTTCTCCTTGCTGATTGGGACCTTAATCGGGATCCCGTTTGTTTTTTTACAGGCCGATGGACACCCGTCAACCGGCTGCTTGAACAGATTCGTTACATTTCCGGCACACGCCGCGGAATTCCAAGTGAACCGAATGAATGACCCCGTAGGGGGCTTGCGGCTGGGGGGAGGGAACCGAATAATCCGAGGGGTTGGGGATATCGCCAACCCAGCCGCATACCGTGCAAACGAAATGCGCATGACGGGAGGTGTCGGCATCGAAACGCGCTCGTTCCCCGTCCGATCCGACCCGTTCGATGAGGCCTTGATCCTCGAAAAAACGCAAAGTCCGGTAGACCGTGTCGAGTGAGATCGAAGGAAGACGGGTGCGCACCCGTTGGTAAATGAATTCGGCCGAGGGGTGTTCACAGGACCCCGCTAATTCCTGGAAAATCGCAACCCGTTGGGGGGTCGCCGTCAGCCGCCGTTCACGGCAGTGTCCGGTGAACTGGTCCATCCGCAATTGAATATTCCGCTCTGAAATCGGCATACTGTCTCCAATAGGAATAGTTACTGTTTAGGAATCATACCTATTAATTAAAAAGAGGCAAGCGTTTTTTGAGGAATCTTTTACAGGGAACAAAACAAATATCAGAGGGCGCCTTTAACGAGCGATCCCATTACTCGCGGCGCAAACTTTCGATGGGATCGAGACGGGCCGCACGCCAGGCCGGATAAAAGCCGAAAAAGATTCCGACCCCGGCTGAAAAGATGAAGGCAATCAGGATCGAGTGGGTCGAGATCAAGACCGGCCAGTTATTGGTCCGGGCCACGACCAGGGCCGCTCCGACGCCGACTCCCATGCCGATTAATCCCCCGATTCCCGATAGCACCATGGATTCGACCAGAAATTGCAGGAGCAGATCGCGCCGGCGGGCGCCAACCGCCAGGCGCAGGCCGATTTCGCGGGTCCGTTCGGTTACCGAAACCAGCATGATATTCATGATGCCGATTCCTCCGACGACGAGCGAGATCGAGGCGATGACCGTCAGTAGCAGGGTCATCAAGGTTGATACCTGGGTGATGGTTTGAGTGATTTCAGTCATGTCGGTAATGGTGAAGTCATCGTCCGCACCGGTGGCGATGCGATGGCGTTGGCGCAAGAGGGCGGAGATTTCGGCTCGGACAGCGTCGAGATTGTCCAGGGAATCGAGGCTGATGATGATTTGGCTGAAATTATTAAAGCGCGAATTTTGGAGTGTTCGTCGCAAGGTGGTCCAGGGCAGGACAATAACATCGTCCTGATCCTGGCCCCAGGCGGTGCTCCCTTTGGGGGCGAGGACCCCCAGAACCCAAAACGGCATGTTTCGAATGCGGATGCTTTTGCCGACCAGGCTTTCGCCCGGCGAGAGTTGTTCGGCAACCGTATTGCCGAGGAGGCAGACGCGCGTGCCGGAACGAATGTCGGCTTCGGTGAAATTGTCGCCTTCCTGCAGGTCCCAGTTACGCACCCGGAGATAATCGGGATTGACGCCTTGAAGGGAGGTGGCCCAGTTGTTTTCACGGAAAATGGATTGGGCCCCGCCGCGGACCACCGGCGACAGGGCGACGAGGTGATGGGTTTCCCTCTGGATGGCTTCGGAATCCTCCTGGGTGAGGTTTTGTTGGGTTCCGGCCCCTCCCCGAAACCCGCCAGCCTGGGAACTGCCGGGGAAAATGACCAGCAGATTGCTCCCCATGCTGCTGATTTGATTGCGCAAGGCAGAGGATGCGCCTTGCCCGACGGCGATGACCGCGATGACGGCGGCGATGCCGATGATGATGCCCAGTGCGGTCAAAAGGGACCGACCGGGGTTTCGGGAGAGGGATCGGATGGCCAGCCGTAAAATCAGCCAGAAGTTCATTGAATCACTCCATCCCGCATATGGATGGTCCGCCGGGCATAAGCGGCGATATCGGGTTCATGGGTCACCATTACGAGCGTGATTCCCTCGGCGTTCAATTCGCGGAAGAGAGTCATGATTTCGGTGCCCGCCCGGCTATCCAGGTTCCCGGTGGGCTCATCGGCGAGGATCAAGGGAGGGCGGTTGACGAGGGCTCGGGCGATGGCGACACGCTGTTGCTGGCCGCCGGAGAGTTGATTGGGATAATGGTGAAAACGGTCCTTGAGTCCGAGTCGGGTCAGTAATTCAATGGCGCGGCGGCGGCGTTCAGCCGCTGTAAATCCCGGAGTGTAATAGAGGGGTAACTCGACATTTTCCAAGGCGGAAGTCCGGGCCAGGAGGTTGAAATTCTGGAAGACGAATCCAATTTTACGATTGCGGAGGGCCGCCAAGGCATCGGCATTGAGTTGACTGACTTCCTGCTCGTCCAGCCGGTAGCAGCCTTCACTGGGTCGATCGAGGCACCCGAGGAGATTGAGCAACGTACTTTTGCCAGAACCAGACGCCCCCATGATCGCCACAAAATCACCCTGGGCGATCTCAAGATGGATGCCATTGAGCGCCGGGATTTTTTGGTCCCCCATCAGGTAGTATTTTGAGATGTTTTCAAGACGGATCAGCATGGGGAACCTTAACGGGGGCGGCGTCCACCGGGCGCTTGCGGAGTGAACGGATTGACCGTTTTTGAGTTATTCTTGTCATTGCCACGCAGGCCGATGAGCACGTCCTGTCCTTCGGCGAGATCTTTCGCCTCCACCAATTCGGTCATGGCGCCATCGCCAATCCCGGTTCGGACGGAGTGGGCAATGGGTTGGGCCTTGGGATCGGCTTGAACCCAGAGCTTGGGGCCGGGTTGGGCGTCGCCCCGGCGGGGGCGGACGACGGCGGGAGGGGGGGATTTGTCCGGAGGATTGAATCGCAGGGCGGCATTGGGGACTTTGAGAACGCCGACGCGGCGGGCGACTTCGCAGGCGAGATTGGCGGTCATCCCCGGAAAGAGTTTACCCTCCGGGTTGGCGGCATGGATGATGACCGGATAGGTGACCACGCTTTGAACCGTCACCGCCGAGAGGCGGATCTGGGTGACGGAACCGGTGAATTCCTGCTCGTAGGCATCCACGGTGAATTTGACCGGTTGCCCGAGGATGACTTTGCCGATATCCGCCTCGGGGATATTGGCTTCGACCTGGACTTGAGAGAGGTCGGTGGCGATTTGGAAAAGGGTTTGGGCGGACATGCTGGCAACGACCGTTTGACCTTCGCTGACATTGCGGTCGATGATGACGCCGTTGACGGGGGACCGGATCCGGGTGTAGTCGAGATTTGCGCGGGAGAGACTCAAGGACGCGCGGGCCTGATCGACAGCGGCGCGGTTGAGTTTGAGTTGCGCGAGGAGGACATCGCGGGCGGCCAGGGCGGTATCGAGTTCCGAAGCGGAGAGCATGTCTCTTCGGGCCAACTCCTGGGAACGGGTCAATTCGCGTTCGGCTTGAACGAGGCGGGCCTGGGTTTGTTCCACATTGGCGAGGCTTTGCTGGAGATTGGCCTCATCCCGGGCGAGATTGGCCTCGTAGACCCGCGGATCGATCTGGGCGACCAGATCGCCCGCCTGGACGCGGTCATTGAAATCGACATAGAGCTTGGTGACGGGGCCGTTGACCTGGGTGCCCACCTGAACCAGTTGGATGGGCTGAACAATGCCGGTGGAGCGGACGAGTTGGACGATGTCGCCGCGTTCAATGGCGGCGGTGCGAAACGCCGGTTGGGCTTCCGCTTTTGCCCGGAAGTAAAAAAACCAGATGGCGCCGCCGGCGGCACCGGCAACCAGGAGCACAAGAAAGCCGATCAGGAAGACTTTTTTCATCATGGATCCATCCCCAAGGTCTGTTGAATTTCAGCCAGTGCGATCAGATAATTAAATCGGGCGCTGATCTGGTCAGCCGCCGCGCGGGTATGGACCAGTTGAGCATCGGTTACCTCCAGGGAAGTGGCGCGTCCCTGATGATAGCGTTCCTGGATCAAATCGAAGCTCTCGCGGGCCTGGCGGAGGAGGAGATCGCTGAGTTCCCATTGGCGCCGGGCGGTGTCACGGCGGCTGAGCGCTTGCCGGAGTTGGAGACCGAGTTGCTGTTCCCCCTCGGCCTTTTGGGTTCGGGCGATGCGCAGGCGGTTGGCGGCTTCGTCGATCTGGGCCCGCTTGGCGCCACCATCGAATAAGGACAGGGACGACTGGAGGGCGGTGGACCAGTTCCAAATGAGGGGGAAATTGCGGCCCGCCCAGCCGTAAGAGGCGCTCAACCCCAGAGAGGGATAGAGATTGGCAATGGCGGCATCAACGGCGTTGGAGGCGATGCTCTCCTGCGCCCGCAAGGCAAGGAGGTCGGGGTGCTGGGGGAGGGGGGCGGTGGGATTGATGTTTTTTTGATTTTCAAAAGGGGAATTAGTGATGGCCGCCAGTTGGTAAGTGGTTTCCTCGTTGAGACCCAGCGCATTGTTGAGGATGGCACTGGCGAGATGGAGAACCTGGTGCGCGTCGACTTCAGCCAATTGATTGTTGCCCAGATTGACCTCCGCCTGGGTCACGTCATACCGGGTCCGGCGGCCGACTTCGGCAAACGCCCGCACTTGCTTTAGATAGATTTCGGCCTGATGCACGGCTTCCGTTGCGACCCGGAGGAGTTCCTCGGCTTTTAATCGCTGGAAAAAGGCGCTGCGAACGTTGAGGACGGTGGTGTTGACGGCGGAGCGGTATTGGGCGTTCGCCAGGATTTGACGCCCCCGGGCCTGGCGGATGCCTGCCGGCGTTTTACCGAAATCGTAAAGCAACCAATCGGCGTCGAGCGCGGCGGAATAGGCATATTGGGAGTCATGCGAAGCCGGGGTTCCGGCTGAATTGGCGGTGGCGCGGCGATACCCCACGCCGGCGGAAGCCGAAGGGAGGTTGGCGGCTTGGGCTTGGGCGAGTTGATTGGAGGCGATGGCGCGATTGAGTCCGGCCTGGATAATCGCGGGGTGATCGGCGATGGCGATTTCGACCGCGCGGTCCAGCGAAAGGATGGCGGGACCCTCCAGGCCGACCTCGGCCGCCTGGACGGTACGTTCCCCGGCAGGCGCCTGGGACTCATTTTGGGCAAGTCGGGCGCGGCGAACCGAGGCGCATCCAGACGGCAGCAGGAGCAGGCTGGGGGCCAGGATCAAGATTAGGGCCATCACGGGATTGAACCTGTTCATTTGCATGATCCACTGTTTCACAGCGCCGCGGGTTCGTAAAGAACAAAGGCCAGAAACAGCCGCGACCGGTCTGATCTGGTGTGAACCGAGTCGAACCCGCGTAAGGTGTGAAAACAGACACGGTCGGGGTGGCACCCAATCTCCCGTCCCGCACTCTGCGAACCATCGTCTGAACCTTGTGGGACTATGAGAGAAACTCCCCGGCCTGCAGAACCCGGGGCACATCTGCGATTCGGTGCAACTTCGCCTGTTTCCTTGATAAACTACCCCAGGTGGGGCCTCGCCCACAACCCGATTCCCCGTTGTTGTAGGCCGGGCCTCTGCGCCCGGCGTCCGCGGATCCAGCCTGCTCCACCTCCAGTCGCCCGCCACACAGGGAGGACCGACATCGATTGAAAACGGTTGGTGTAACCGCCCTTCAGGCGGTTTCTGCGCACCGAATCGCTGATGCAGCCCCCTCCCTTTAAGAGCCAAATCATTTGTCGCAAAAAATGGGCCATGGATTTATATTAATGCCGTCATCCCTTGAAAACTCGGAGGGGCTATGGACAAACCGCACCTGGTGGATGGGAAATATGCGATCGGGGATCTGATTGACTTGGAACGGCTGCGGTGCCTTCTGGAGGAGTTCAGTCGGGCCAGCGGGGGATTGACCCTTGCTTTGTTGGACCCTTCGGGGCGCAATCTTTTGTTTGCCGTAAATGGGACGGGCTGCGTGGCGGATACGCCCGGGTCGATGGAGTGTGTTACGCCGATCCTCATTAAAGGGCAACCGATAGCCCATCTGGCGACCCTGGCGGAGCGGCCTAACGCGTCTCGGGTTGTTTCAGAGGAGACCGCCGGAAATACGGCGACTTTTTTGGCCCACCTGGCCCGCACCCTCGCAGAACTGGGATACGCCCACCTCGAACTCAAAGAAAAGGCCGCCCACTTGGAGGCGCAGGTGAAGAAGCGGACGGAAGACCTGGCCGTCGCCACCCAGGAAATGGACAGTTTTTCGTATTCGATTTCCCATGATCTGCGTGCACCGTTGCGGGGTATTGACGGTTGGAGCATGGCTCTTTCAGAAGACTATCACGATGTGCTGAATGCGGAGGGGCGGCAATATCTTGAACGGTTGCGCGCCGAATCCCAACGCATGGGGCGTATGATTGATGCCCTGCTTCAGTTATCCCGCCTCGGACGGGCGGAGTTCACTCCCTCGCGGGTGGATCTCTCGCATCTTGCCGGAACCCTCGCGAGTCAGTTGAAGGTCGAGAACCCGGATCGCCACTTGGAATTCGTCATCCAGCCCGGACTGAGCGTGCAAGGCGACGCCCACCTGCTGGAGATCGCATTGGACAACCTGTTGAACAACGCCGTGAAGTTCACCGGCCGGCGCACGGATGCGCGGATTGAGTTTGGAGCGACCGAGGCGGACGGTCGGTTAGTATTCTTTGTGCGGGATAACGGTGCGGGGTTTGAAATGGCGTACGCGCAAAAACTCTTCGGGGTGTTTCAACGCATGCATCGGCCGGCTGATTTCCCCGGGATCGGCATCGGCCTGGCGTTCGTCCAGCGGATCGTTCAGTGCCATGTGGGTAAAGTCTGGGCTGAAACCGCCGTGGATCAGGGCGCAACCTTTTATTTTACTTTGTCGGGTTGACGGGCGCATCTGCGATTCGGTGCACAGAAACCGCCTAAAGGTCGTTTACCCCAACCGTTTCCAATCGATGTCGGCCCTGTGGCAGGCGTCGGGAGAGGGAGGGGGCTGGAACCGCGGACGCCGGGCGCAGAGGCCCGGCCCACAACAACGGGGAATCGGGTTGTGGATGAAGCCCCACCTGGGTCGGTTTATCAAGGAAAAAGGCGAATTTGCGCCGAATCGCAGATGCGCCCCGGGTTGACTTTGCGCTTTCCACTTGGGGTAAAGCGTCTTATAGTCCTGCCCGATGAGGAAATCATGAAAACGCAAAAGTTCTACGTCACGACCCCGATCTACTATGTGAATGACCGGCCGCATATCGGCCATTCTTACACCACCGTACTGGCGGATGTTTTGGCCCGATATCATCGTCTGCTGGGCGATCCCACTTTTTTTCTGACCGGCACCGACGAGCATGGGCAGAAGGTCCAGCAGGCGGCGCAGAAAGCCCATATTACGCCGCAGGAGCAGGCGGATCAGACCGTGGTTCGATTCCAGGAACTCTGGCGCAAACTCAATATCACCCATGATGATTTTATCCGGACGACCGAAGTCCGGCATACCCGAGTGGTCCAGGCGATTCTCCAGGACCTGTACGATCGCGGCGAAATTTACAGCGCCGAATACGATGGTTGGTATTGTCTGACCTGCGAACGGTTTTTTACCGACAAGGATCTGGCGGACGGGACATGTCCCGAATGCCGGCGACCGGTCGATAAGATCCGCGAAGCGAATTATTTTTTCCGGATGAGTCGGCACCAGGACTGGTTGATTCAATATATCCAGGATCATCCGCAATTCATTCAGCCGGATTCCCGCCGGAATGAGACGCTGGGTTTTTTGCGCAATAAACTCAATGATCTCTGTATTTCGCGCCCCAAAAGCCGCATGGCCTGGGGGATTGAACTGCCGTTCGATTCCGCCTATGTCACCTATGTCTGGTTCGACGCCCTGGTGAATTATATCAGTGCCGTGGGCTATCGTTCGAATGAGACGCTCTTCAATAAATGGTGGCCGGCCAGTTATCATTTGATCGGCAAGGATATCCTGACCACGCACACAGTCTATTGGCCGACTATGCTCCAGGCCATGGGGTTGCCCCAGCCGGAGACGGTGTTTGCCCACGGGTGGTGGCTGGTGGGGGACAGCAAGATGAGCAAGTCCGCCGGCAATGTGGTCAATCCCATGGACATGGTCGATCGCTTTGGCGTGGATGCGTTCCGGTATTTTCTGATGGCGGAAATGGTATTGGGGCAGGATGCCAGTTTTACCGAGGATGCGTTTATTCGCCGTTATAATGCCGACCTGGCCAACGATTTGGGCAATTTCCTCAGCCGGACCTTGAAAATGATTTCCGCGAATACCGGCAACCGGATTCCGGCGTCGGGTCCGGATGGCGTGGACGAGCCGGTGTTGCGTGCGGCGGTGTTATCGGCGGCCCAGGCGATGCCGGGTGCCATTTCCGGAATGCGTCTGGATTTGGGTTTGGCCAACGTGGCCCAAGCGGTGCGGGAGGCCAATCGGTATTTGGAAAAACGGCAACCCTGGACCCTGGCGAAAAACAAGGATCTGCCGGCCCTGTCGACCGTTCTCTATCATGCCGCCGAAGCCCTGCGCATTATCAGCGGTTTGCTGTATCCCGTGATGCCCGAAAAAATGGCGAGTTTGCGCCGGACGCTGGGATTGCCTGAAGGGGACCCGGGAATTTCTGATTTGACCGTATGGGGTAAAACGATTGCCGGAACCGAGGTGGGCCCCATGCAAATCCTGTTTCCCCGGATCGAGAAACCCGAAGCGTCGGCGGACGTTCCCGTCAAGGTCGCCCCGACCGCATTGGCCACCCCGCCGGTGGCGGGTCCGGAAGGATTGGCCCTGATTGAATACGCTGATTTTCAAAAGGTTCAATTGCGTTCCGCCAAAGTTTTGAGTGCGGAGCGGATTGAAAAAGCCGATAAATTGCTCCGGCTTCAGATCGAGGTCGGGACCGAGACGCGTCAGATCGTCGCCGGAATTGCCCAGAGTTATACGCCTGAGCAAGTGACGGGCAAAACCGTGATATTGGTTGCCAATCTCAAGCCGGCAAAGATCCGGGGAGTGGACTCACAGGGGATGTTGCTGGCGGCCTCCAGCGGGGGGCAGTTGCGCCTGGTGACGGTGGATGGGGACCTGCCCAGCGGCGCCGTGGTTAAGTAAATCCGGGTATTCTCGATTTTCAGTAAAAGGTGAAGATCGACCCGCCCTTGGGCAGTGTCAGGAAATAACAAGTTCCCGGATAGGCGGCGTGGACATCCGGCGGCATGCCCGGCCCCGTTCCATTGGAGACCGAGTAAATTCCGGCAAACTTGTTGTAATTGGTTTCAGCGATGAAGGTCGTTCTTCCCGCCGCCAGAGCATTGACGGCTTGTGCGGGAGACGTATCATGCCACACGGCGATCCGTCCGCCCCCGCCTCCACCCCCTTGCGCGCCATTACCGTTGCCGCCATTCGCCAACAACCGCCCGGTCGATCCGCCGATAAATTGGCCCCCGCAAATCAGGGTAATGCCGCCGCCCGACCCGCCGCCGCAATCCCCGCCTCCATCGCCGCCATTGGCCCGGATAATGCCGTCGAGCCGGATATCGCTGGACGCTTCCACCCGGACCAGTCCACCGCCGGAGCCGCCGCCGGAGCGTGAGGCCACGCCGCCCCCGCCGCTACCCGGTTGACTGGGGCCATTCGTCATGCCGTAATTGGTCCCTCCGGCCACACACCAAGCGGTCCAATAGCTCCATCCGCCGATGCCGCCATGCCCCGCACCGCTTCCGCGATTGCCATGATAGAGACCGCCTCCAGGGCCGAATCCATTGACCATGTATCCTCCATCGAAGCCGCGGGAGTCGGCATCGACACCGCCGCCGGAATTAATCTGAAGATTTTTCAGGCTAAAAAGAACCGATCCGCCATTCGTCCAGGCGCTCACCGGCAGGATCCATGAATTGGTGGCAATCAGCACGTCACCGGCCACGGTGACATAGGTGCCGTAGGCCGTTCCCACGCCACTGGTCAAGGCGCTTTGTACGGCTAAAATGCCGCCGTTGGTCAGGCGCAGGTCTCCGTTACAGACCAATTGGGTTGACCCGATCGTGACGAGTTGTCCTCCGTCCAGGGACAGCGCGCCGCAATTCAACCCGGGATCACCCGTGAAAATCAGTCCCGCATTGGACGAGGTGATTTTTAGCTCTCCGGCGATCGTGAGATTGAAACCCGGTTCAAACCGGATAATCGTATTGCTCAGCGAGAGGCTGGGGAGGGTCCAACTCGAAAAACCGGGGACGATGAGTTGTACATTGGTCAGGGACGGTAACCCCGCGCCAAGCCAGTCATTGGTGCGCGAAATATAGAGCGAACCTGCCCCGGCCGGAGTCACAAATGGCGGCAGAGGACTGCGGAGCCACCCGTTTGCGGGTCCGTTGCCGGCAGATGCCTCGCACCGGGGCAGGGGGCCGTTCAAGGTGGTGTAAATCAAGGCGATTCGGCCCCCGCCTCCGCCCCCGCTGTTGGCATTACCGCTGCCCCCATGGGCCGCGATGAGGCCCTTGCCGCTTAAAGTGGTGCAGCTCAGGCGAATCGATCCGCCGGCGCCGCCTCCGCAATAGCTTCCACCCGACAGGCCATTGGCCGAAATCGTTCCCTGGACCGTCGCATTCGTGGCATTGATGACGATGGCGCCCCCACCATGTCCGCCCAGGCGCGTCACGTCATAACCGCCGCCGCTACTGCCGGGGAGGGTCGGCCAGTCCGGGGCGTCGTTGGTTGTTCCCCCGCTGAGGCGGAGGGATCCATTGTCGATTGCATCGCCGCCCAGTCCCCCGTGGCCAGCGCCGCTGGAACGACTAGCGTACAATCCCCGACCCAGTCCAAATCCGTTGTTCGTCGATCCGGCATAGCCAACCCCATCGGCGGTGATGACTCCCCCGGTGGCGACCACCAGATCGCTGCACACGAGTACAATCCGGTTCGACATCTGCGTATCGGTAAACGGACCGGCGGCGCGCAGTGCGCCATTGCTGAGGACCGTCACTTGTCCCGTCACGCTGAGGACCGTGCTCCAGTTCGTAAACAACACGACTCCGCCATTGGTGACGATGAGGTTGGCCACCGAGCGGGCATTGGCGAGGAGGGTGGTTCCTCCGCTGATGATCGCCGTATCATTCGAACTCGGCATGCCTTCCGGCGTCCAGTTCGTCGTGGTCTCCCACGGATTCACGCCCGACCATACGCGGGTTTGGGCAACCATCGAGGCGAACTGGGCAGATACCGCGCGGGGCCGATCCATGAGCAGGGATAGCGGGTTGCTGGTCGCCTGGCCGGCCGGCACATCGCCGGTCCACTCGGTGAAGCTGTAATTTCCGGTCGGAGTAGCGCTCACGTCGACGACGAGGCCATTGGTGTACCAACCGCTGCGCTCGACGGACGCCGTGCCGCCGGCAGCGGCAGCGACAGAGAGTTGGTACTCGTTGGTCCAGTACCAGGTGAGCACGAGATTAGTGGAGAGGGCGAAGATCGCCTGGGTTCCGCTTCCCGAATTTGAAACCGAGCCGTCCGCCCCACGTAAAATCCATTGGATACAGGCGCGTCGAATACCGCCCGCCGAATTTGCCGGGCTGGTGACACTATTGGTGATCACGGCATCGCGGGCGTAGGAGGTTACCGTGCCGTAGCCGTCGGGGGAGGGGCTGCCGTATTGCGCGGGATCGCCGAGAATGGTGAAGTTGTAGGCGGTGGTGAGGAATAGACACGTGCCGGGAAGCGAATACTTGCTCGTGTCGCCATCGCCGGTCGGTCCGTATCCGTTGGTGACTGAAAGGGTGCCGAGGAAGGACCCATGAACATAGTAAGTCGTCAGTCCGGCAATCGTATCCCCATTGACCAACTTCGCACGATCGGCGGCTGAGAAGCCGACCGCGACGGAGATACGTCCGCCCCCCCCGCTGCCGCCCCCCCCCGAACTATAGAGTCCGCCGGTGGCCATGAGACTGCCGCTCGATGCGCCATCGAATGCGGCGCAGGCAATGAAAATTCCACCGCCGGATCCGGCCCCGCCATCAGAGCCGGCATTGCCGCCATTGGCGGAGATCAACCCATTGAGTGTGACGGCATTGGTGACATCGAGCCATACGAGTCCCCCTCCGTATCCGCCGATGCGTGTTCCCCCGGTACTGGCGCCTCCTCCACTGCCGGCCTGTACGGGTGCATTGGAAGAACCGTAGGGCCCGCCGCCGGCAGTTCTCCACGCCGCGGTATAATAGTTCCAATTGCCCCGCCCACCATAGCCGGCTCCGCTTCCGCGATTAACGTGATAGAGACCCGCGCCGGGACCATAGCCGTTGGTCAATCCAAAACGCGGCACGCCAAACCCCCGAGAGTCCGCGTTGATTCCACCTCCGTTGGCAATGCGGACACTGTCGGCCTTGAAAATTACGGATCCGCCATTACTCGGGGATGAATATGGGAAAATCCAGCTATTGGTCGCAATCGCGATGGCACCGGAGACCACCACTTCCATCCCGTATCGCGGTCCCGAACTATTGGTCGGGGCGCTTTGCAGCCACAACTTGCCCGAATTCGTCAGGGATAGATTCTGTCCGCACACCAATTGCGTCGGATAGGCCAATATTAATTCCCCATTGCTGAGGGTCAGATCGCGGCCGCAGGTCACCGCCCCGTTGGTGTAGATGGCGATGGCGCTCGTGGCTCCGAGCAGGAGGTCGTTGGCCACTCGCAAGGTGAAGCCCGGTTCAAAGCGGACCCGGCAATTGGTCATCATCAGGGAACTGGGCGACCAGGTTGTGAACGATGGCACTACGAGTTGAACATCCTGCAGAATATTGGTCATCGTTTCGGACAGCCAACCGTTCGTTCGTGAAAGGTAGAGCGTCCCCATTATCGCCGGATCGAGGAGAGGTGGGGTTGAGCGCCGGTACCAACCGGACCACGGGCCGTTAATGCCTGGCGTGGTGCGAAAAACGACTCCGGGCGGACCGATCAGCGTGTCGTATTCCACTGCGATTCGGCCGCCGCCACCCGCGCCGCCGCCATCGCCGACGCCATAGGCGTCGCCGCCTCGGGCAGAGAACACGCCACCGGTCGCGGCGAACGAGGCGCAGGTGATCCAGATCCCGCCACCGGATCCGCCGCCGGAGTTATAGAGGGCTTTGCCGCCGTCGGCGGTTATCGTTCCGTTCAGTATCACCTGGTCGGCCTGAATGCGAATGGCCCCGCCTCCGGCGCCACCCTTATAAGAGCTACCCCAAGACCCACCCCCGCTGCCCGGTAGGAGAGGCGCGCTGGCTGTGCCGTAGTTCGTGCCGCCGACTTCCATTGCGGTGCTGTAGGTCGAGTCGCCCCCGGCTCCACCATACCCGGCCCCGGTTCCGCGATTCGCCTGGTAAAGACCATAACCGGGTCCGTTGCCGGTACGGAGTCCGCCGTCGAATCCCCGTCCGTTCACATCGATCCGTCCGCCGGGATGCACGATCAGATTGGAGCAAACCACCCAGACCCGGCTCGTGGGTTGCGAGTTGGTGAAGGTGGAGGCCACAGTAAACACCCCGCCGGTGCGGATGATCACATTCGTGGCATACAGTGCGGTTTCCCAGTTCGTGAACACCAAATATCGATTGGTAATCTCCAAAGACCCAAACCAGGGTGTTGGCCCACTCAATAAAGGATTGGTCGCCGAAGCGGCGGAACTGATGAGGACGGCATCGCCATTGGTCGGGACACCGGTTGGATTCCAGTTGGTGTCCGTATTCCAGTTGGGATCGGTCGAGCCGATCCAACTTTTTAAATCCGCCAGGGCGCCGGTTGCGAATACTAGCAACCCCCCAAAAAACAAAATGAATACCCTTGTTTTCATAAAGAATCCTCAGTATCCCGTATTTTTGGGTCGGCTGAAAATTGCACCTTACAAATGTCAGATTTAATAGTAAGGGAAACCCCCATTAAAAGCAAGGCAGAGCACGCCGGGATGGTGCCTGTCCTGGGATTCCGTGCAGGCAATCCTCTCTTGCATTCCCCAGGTATGGCGATTACGCTCCTGAACGGAGGCGCAAAAGGATGATGAATCGACGTGAAAATATTTTCCGGTCGGTCCGTTTTGAGCGACCGGAACGCATTCCCATGGTGTTCGTGATCAACGCCGCCTGTCGCAATCATTACCCGCGTTCCGCGCTGGAAGACCTGCAGGAGAGTCATCCCTATCTGTTTCCCGGCTTCCGGCGTTCAACCGCGCCGCCGCCTGATCCTCAGCCGCCCGTGCAACGCTCCTATCTCAATGCCTGGGGTGTTACCATGGCCAGTCCCGAAGAGGGGATTATGGAGGTTGCGGTTCAGCATCCCTTATCGGACTGGAGTGTGTTCGAGCACTATGTGCCCCCACCTTTGCCGGATCTGAAGGAGGAAGAGAAAAAACGACCGGATCTGGCGGCGGAAAACCGACGGAATGCCGTGGCCTCCGGCAAACTTGTGACGGGTGGTTTGCCGCATGGTCACACGTTTTTGCTGTTATGCGATTTGCGGGGATACGAGAATCTGATTTGTGACATGGCGGACGAGACTCCCGAACTCTGGCGCCTGATCGAAAGGGTCGAAGCCCATAATGCGGCAATGGTCCGCTGTGCCCTCCGCCGGGGTGCGGAATGGATGAGCTATCCCGAGGACCTGGGAATGCAGATCGGGCCCATGCTCTCGCCGGAACATTTGCGAAAATACATCAAGCCCAGTTATCAACGGCTCATGAAGCCGGCCGGCGATGCGGGGTGTATCATTCACATGCATTCGGATGGCGACATCCGCGACCTGGTAGACGATCTGGTGGATAGTGGGGTACAGGTTGTCAATCTCCAGGATCTAGTGAATGGCATCGAGTGGATCCAGCGGCGATTCAAAGGCAAAGTTTGCATCGATCTCGATATCGACCGCCAAAAGGTGACGCGCTTCGGGACTCCGGCCCAAGTGGATGAGTTGATTCGCACCGAGGTCGAAACCCTCGGTAGTCACGAAGGCGGACTGATGATGATCTACGGGATGTATCCGGGCATTCCGCTCGCTAACGCGAAAGCCTTGATGGATGCGATGGAGAAATATTCCACTCATTATTCGTGAACACGGGCGAGCCGGGGGCTTATCGCTAGGCTGTAGGGGTTTAGGCTGTAGACTGTTAGGTCAGATATTTCACGCCAAGGCATCGCATTTGAGAATTGTAATGTGAAATGCCGCACGACAGGCGGCCAGAAATTGTACAATCCCATGAAATCCTTGATTTCGCCTGCCTTGAGGATGAAGGCTCGGGATGATAACGGGTATATGCACACCACCGAGGCCAACATTGCCCACAATCCCAATGTCTTGATTACTCTGGGGAGCAGTCAGGTGAAGGGCCTGCATGGGGCAGGTGCCGGTTTCCTGATTAAGGGAAAGGCGACGTTCGTGACGTCCGGCCCTGATTTTGATTTCATGAAAGAGAAGTTCAATTGGCTACGTGCGACCGTGGCCGTTACAATCGAGTCTGCAACGCAGACGTGGTAAAGCGCAATCGGTGTTGCTGAACTATGGCCGGCTGGCTATCGTCGCTCCGCTCTTCAGCCAGAGGCCGAGCGGAGGATTGCATAGGGGTTACTTATTGATTCGGAACCGCACACCCGCTGAATCGTTCCGGCGTAGCCAAAGTTCGACCGGTTGAGAATTACTTCACCACACAGGCCGAGAAGCCCCACGCCATGCCCCCGTTGGTCCGCAGGGCGATCAGGATCTCGTTCCGGCCCTTTTTCCAGGCCGTTTTCAGGGTGATGGCTTGGTCCGGGATGGGGTTTGTCGCTCCTCGGTTGCAGCCGACTTCCTTCCGGTTCACAAACACTTTAAAAGGTCCATCCGCCGCCACCTTAAGTTTGCCGGCTTCCGCTTTCTTCGACCCATAGTTGGCCCGGGCAAAGACCAGACCATTTTGATCTTTTAATCCCTCGTATAATTCCCGGATATCGTTGTATTTAAAATCGGCTTGGTAGGGGATGACTTTGTATTTCAGCGAAGTGGCGGGATAATTCACGTCCGGAATCAGGGTTCGTTCCGGTAGCAGTCGGGTGGCTTCGAAACGGGTCAAATCGATCGTGCTCGATCCGAATTTTCGTTTGAGCGACGACACGTCTTTTTTGAGCGCCGGAAGGAATCCCGGAGACAGGGCCTTGTCCGCTTCGCCCACCTCCAACATCTCACGGAGCACTTGGGCTCCATCGGAGGACGGGTAGTCCTTCACGATGGCGCGGGCATTCCGGAAGGTGACGACCAGCTTATCGTAGAGGTCCAACAGGTTTTGTGCAATGGGCAGGAACTGTTCCTGACTGACCAGGGCGGTCTGCACCTTTTTCCAGTCGACATAGGCGCGGTAGGCCGGAGCATAGAGGGTCATATCCTTCATGATGGAACTGAAGCGGGCGGCCTTTTCATTCAACTCCGCGCCGCCGAACACGCCGCGCTTCGTGTCATAACGCTCCTGTTGCCAATCGTCATTGCGATACCGGTCGCGATCGGCCTTTTTACGGAAGTCGGGCACTTCCATCGGCTTTCCGCCCTCCCGGGAACTCCGCAAGGCCTGGATACCGGGGAGGGTGACATCGCAACCGCCATAGATGTCAAACGGCCCCTTCACGCCGGTGAGAATTTCACGGGCAAAATAATAGAGCGTCCAGAAATCGCCCCCGCCGTGGCCGGTTTGTGCTGCGATTTCGCCCAGCCCTTCCCAGCGGGGATTCACGTTGAGCCGGGGTGACTGGCCCGCGCCTCCGAGGCGGAGTCGCATGCCGTCATGTCCGATTTCAGAGGCACCCCGGGTGCCCCAGATCCTCTGGCTATGACTGTCGTTCGTGGCCGCGCCCATCAGGTTCCGCACCACCCCGCCATTGTTCATCTGGATCAGCGAGGGGGTCATGGTGCCGTTTTCCGCGCCGTGTCCCCGCAGATATCCGGCAATATGCGGCTTGGACGGGAAGGTTTCCACCATGATGGGGCGGGTATCGGTGATCACCATGACGGGGCCAAGGGAATGGGTGCAATAGTAGTGAAAACTGAACCAACTCCGCCAGTTGTGGACCGTGTGGCCGGGCTGAACCGGAAGGCTGTCGATATACGTGTAGGCCAGCATCCGGCATTCATGGACATACTCGTACTCGGCATACATGAGGTCGCCGAAAAGACCCTCGCGCCAGCGGTTGGCCAGCCACATATTCGCGGCTGTAAACGGATAATTTTCGGCGAGATTATAAACCAGTTTGCGTTTTTCCACTTCCTCCACCAGCTTGACGCCCTCGGCCATCGAGAAAAACGAGGTCACTTCCGACAGCACATGCTTGCCCGCCTGCAGGCACTTAATGGCATGGGGGCCGTGGGCGGGGCAGAAGGTTGCCAGTAGAACGGCATCGAAATCCTGCTTGAGGAACTCTTCCTCATTGTCGGTCACCACCGCGCCCGGACAACTCCGGAGAAAATTTTCGCGCATGTGCGCGTTGAAGTCACAGCCTGCAACCACATCGATATTGAGAAATTTGCAGGTGTTGAAAAAATTCATTCCACGCCCGAGGCCCCAGATTCCAAGCCGGATCCGTTTATCGGTGTCGAAAACCCGTGGAATTGCTTTTGTCTTGGCCATGAGATGATTCCTTTGTTGAAATCCTGTTAACCATCAACAGGTGTTGTTGTTGCTCGTTAAGGTATGCCTTGATCGGCCCATTGGCAAACGATATGATTAATGGAAAGGCGAGATTTCTTATTGAAACCCGTGATTGTCCATGAAACTCCATGTCCGGCATGTTGTGGTTTGTCGTTTCGCGCAGGAGACCGCTTACACGGTGCCCTGTCCGACGGTCGGTTTTATTTTTTCAGGACTCGAATTTTCGGATTCGCCGCAATTTCGGATCCCGGTCCATTCCACCGGTATCTTTCTTCAGCCCCGGGGTCTGCCGATTCATTTCCGGTATAACGAGCGGCGGGAAAACTATGCCATTCTTTGTGATAGTGAGGACCTCCGGTTGAGTTCACAGCCGGGTCGGGCAGAGATTCGCCACTCCGGCGAATGGTTGACGATTCCCCTGTTCATGCCGGTGGATAAGGGGCGTCTGGAAAGCTGGCGGGTGGAATTGGAGCGAATCCGGACCGTTTTTCTGTTGCCGACCGCCCGAAATCGACTGCGTGCCGAGATGGGCGTATTCAATCTTTTCCGGTGTCTGATCGATGAGGCGCTTCCTTCTGCCCGAATTTCTCCGGCCGAACGCCTGAAGGCCCTGATTGATGCCGATGCGACGGGGGAGCGATCGATCAATGAGTTAGGTGAGGAGTGCGGCTATTCGCCTGATCATCTTCGGATTTTGTTTTTCACGGAGTTTGGTATTACACCCAAGCAATACCGCATTCGGCGTCGCCTGACGGAGGCGATGGAGTGTATTGCAGGAAGCCGGTTGTCGATCAAGGAAATTGCGGTCCAGCTCGGTTTTGAGCAGGTATCGCACTTTTCCGCGGCGTTCAAGGCCGTTCATGGCCTGCCGCCTCGGGAAGCCCTGCGCCGGTATCGCGGCACCCGCGACGTGTCATTTCAGAAAGCGGAACGGTTCTCCCGGCTGGGGGCGGGGGCGGCGAATGATGTACGTGCCATCTGTCCTGATCTGCCGTAATGATCGTTACCGGCGGGTCTGGTCTTCCGGTTGCTTTTGCGCCGGTGGTTTTGCTAATCTCGGCCTGTCTGATTTATGAAAGATATGATCTATGAGCACTGAAATGGTTTCAAACCGAGCCTGGGGATGGATCGCCATCGCATTAGGGGCGTTGATCGTTACCAGTTTATGGTTCCGTTTAGGGGCTCTCCCCCTGTACGAGCCGGATGAGGCTCGCTATGCGGAAGTCAGCCGGGAAATGAATGAAACCGGCCAGTTTTTGATTCCCCAACTGAATTATGAACCCCGGATCAAGAAGCCGGCGCTCTTCCAGTGGCTCGTGGCCGGATCGCAAAGGCTTTTCAATTCATTTGACGCGGCCTCCCGGGTGCCCTCTGTCTTGGCCGGGCTATTGATGCTGTTGACTTTGGGATGGGCGGGGCGTCGGGTATTGCCGTCCTTATCCGCCGTTGCGGGTTTGATTGCCATCCAGGGGACGATGATTTTGTTTTGGATGATGGCGCGGATGGCCATGGTGGACTTATGGATGGCATGGTGTGTGGCGCTGGCGCTTCTCCTGCTGTACGGATGGGAGCGCCAGCGGGAGCGACGGGTTTTATTTTGGCTGGCGGGGCTGGCGATGGCGCTGGGATTTAATTTCAAGGGACCGATCGCCCTGGCGATTCCCCTGGTCGGGTTTTGGCTGTATGCCGCCTGGCGGGGCGAGGCAGGGACCCTTTGGCGGGCTGCCCCGTGGATTCGGTGGTTCCTGGTCGTGGTCCTTCTTTCCATTCCCTGGTTTGTCGCGGTGATCTGGCGGCAGGGACATGAAGCCTCCAATTATTTCCTGGGAAATGAATTGATGGGGCGTTTTCTGGGCGGTGGCGAGAGCCGGGCGCGGGGCCTCTTTTATTATGTGGGCGTCGTACCCCTGGTGATCATCCCCTGGACCGGATTGTTTTTAGTGGGAATAGGGCAGGTGATCAGAGACCTCCGAGCGGCTGGATTCAGGGCTTGGGCAATCGCGCATCCCTGGGATTCATTTTTGCTTTGTTGGGGGATGGGGGGGGCCTTGTTTTTGAGTCTGGGGTCGGCCAAAATGATCCAATATTCCCTGCCGTTGATTCCCGGTCTGGCGTTGTTTGTGGCGCACACCGTGAATCGGAAGTCCCCGATTCCGGAGCGTCAAGCGCTCGGGTGGGGGGTGATTGTTCTGGCGGGAGTGGCGATGGGGGTGGTTGGATTGGCCCGGCTGGGGTTGTTGAAGGGCGCCATTCTTTTGTCCACCTGCGGGGTGATATTGCTGATCCTGACCGTTTTGCCTCTTTTTTCGTTGCGGTGGCGTTCTCTTCGGGGGGTTATCGGAACGGCCCTGATCACTTTGGTGGTGTATCAGGGGGCTCAACTGTCATTGCCGGATCTGCCCAATTTATGGAAAACCCGTCGCGATTTTGGGCGGTTGGCGAAACCCTATATCCGGCCGGGAGTCAAGTTGTTGACCCACGGACCGGTTCCCAGTTCCGTGTTGACCGAAGTCCGCGCCCCGGTGACCGAAATCGATCCCTGGGAATCGATCACGGCCTTTTCCGGGGCGGAACCGGTGATGTTGCTCGGACGATGTCCTGAAATCCGGCATTTGCAAACGATTATGGGGATGCCGCCGTACCGGGCGATGGGCATTGAAGTGGTGACCATCGATGCCGGCAACGGCAAGTATGCCTTTGCCTTTAACCATGCTTATGTTGCACGATTCGGTCTGCCGGCCGGCGAACCCCTTTATTGACAGACTGCGTTATTTTTAGATATTCTCCGCGAACTCGTATTTGGTTTCATTTAACGGGAGTTCGGTTTGTTATTCAATTCGTTGATCTTTTTGTGGTTCTTCATCCTGGTATACGGCCTTTACCTGGTGTTGGAACATCGCTGGCAGAACCGGATGCTACTGGTCGCGAGCCTGTGGTTTTACGGCTCCTGGGATGTCCGTTTCCTATCGCTCCTGATTGCTTCGATCGTTTTGGACTACATCTGCGGGATTAGGATCCATGAGGCCCCGACTCCTGGGCGGAAACGCGCCTGGCTGGCCCTCAGTATGACCGGCAACCTGGGCATGCTGTGTTTCTTCAAGTATTACAACTTTTTTGTTGAGTCCGGCGCGGCGTTTCTTTCCTGGATGGGCTTTGAGGTGCACCCGTCCACCTTGCGCATCATTCTGCCGGTGGGAATTTCTTTTTATACGTTCCAGACGATGAGTTACACCATCGATATTTATCGGGGCAAATTGAAGCCGACCTATGACTGGGTGAACTTTTCGCTGTTCGTTTCCTATTTTCCCCAGCTGGTCGCCGGCCCGATCGAGCGGGCGCGCAACCTGCTGCCCCAATTGGAGAAATCCCGGACCTTGAATCTCTATCAGATCAAGGAAGGGATTTTCCTGATCGCCTGGGGTCTGTTCAAGAAGGTCATCATCGCCGATCATTCGGCAAAAATTGTCAATTCGCTGTATGCCCAATCGGGAAGCCTGAACACCGGCGAAGTGCTGTTGGCCCTCTATGCTTTTAGCATGCAGATTTATGGAGATTTCAGCGGGTATTCGGATATCGCCCGGGGCGTATCCAAACTGATGGGGGTGGAATTGATGGTCAACTTCCGCCTGCCCTATTTCGCCGTTCGGCCCTCCGATTTCTGGGGACGGTGGCATATTTCGCTGACGACTTGGGTGCGGGATTACCTGTTCGTGTCGCTGGGTGCCAATAAGCATGGGAATTTTCGAACCCATTTCAATCTGTTGCTGACCATGTTCGTTATCGGCTTATGGCATGGCGCGGCTTGGACCTTCATTCTCTGGGGGTTGTATTTCGGCGCTATGCAAGCCCTGCATATTCTCATCCAGCCTACCCTGGGCCGCTGGGTTCCCGTTCGCAACGAATTTCAACGGATATTCGTTTTGATCGGCAGTATGGTGCTGACGTATCACATGTGCGTAATCGGCGGTATCTTTTTCAGATCCCGGAATTTGGCCCAGATTGGTGAAATGTTCTCGGGGCTTTTCAGTGGGCGATTTGAATTCTCGTCGGACTTCATCCAAATGTCCCTGAAATTGATTTTTATCTGCCTGCCCATGTGGGTCTTACAGGTTTCACAGTACCGGTCAAACGATCTGCTGATCTTTATGAAATGGCCGAATTGGGCGCGCTTTGCAGGGGTTTTGGCCTGTCTGTCAGTGATCTTTTATATTTATCTTTTCACTGCCGATATCCGAGGCGGAGAGGAGTTTATTTATTTTCAATTTTAATCAAATTCAGGTTTACAAAGGTCTGATCACTCGCGCGCAGGTGGTCTTTGTGGTCTCTTGCCTGGTCCTGGCCAGCGTCCCCTTGTTGTTGCTGGATCAGATGCACTGGCCCCTGCTGATCCTTTTGGAAGGGGTTTTAGTGGGCTTGGCTTGTTGGCTTAACCGCGCCTACCGGTCGTATATTTTGCTTTTCCTGGTGGCCTGCCTCCTCTTTTTCATCGGCGGCGAGGTGTTTCTGCGGGTCCGCTATTTCGGGTTAAACGGGCTTTCTTTTGATCGGTGTCGCCCGGCGAGTTACGGACATCCCTGGTCCGCCATGCAGTTTTCCGAGGCCACGTACACCGGACTCAAGCCGAATACCGTCATGTGGTTCAAAGGGCGCCGTTTTAGTGTCAATGCCGATGGATTCCGGGGGAAGACGTATACCCGGCCGAAACCCGAGGGGGTTTACCGGGTGATCCTGCTGGGGGCTTCGGCCACCCAGGGGTCCGGGCTGGGGGATACCGAGGTGGTGACCGACGTGCTGGAACAAATGCTGAATTCCACCGGGTTGCCCACTCGGGTTGAAGTCGTGAATCTCTCCATCGGCGGGAGTCGGGCCGGCGAAATGCTGGATTGTCTACAAAACGTCGGTATGAGCTATCAGCCGGATTTGATTCTGTTTTGTGCCAATCAAACCTTGATTCCGGCGAAGACGTTGGACATCAAGCCTCGCAAGGTTCATGCGGTTGACGTGCCCTTCTGGCGAAAGGTGATGGATAAACACTATTCTTTTCTCAGCGAGCGGTTTTTCTTTGTTGTTCTCCTGGAGCAATTCCGGTCGGGTGATATTAACCGGATGGGTCAGGCCTTGCGGGCGCCGACGGAATCCAAAGCCCGTTCCGTTGAAGAGGGGCAGAAAAATAACCTCGAAACCAGCTTGAAAATCATCCATGAAACCGCCGGACCGATCCCGGTGATGCTTTACCTCTTACGCCCGATTTCCAACCTGTCCCAAATGAACGACCGGCAGGCCTACCGCGACTATCTCAAGTTGCGGGCGGCGGACTTTTCCATGTCGGTTCTTGATACCTATACCCTGGATTTACGGGCGTATACCGAGATGGATTTGATTGTCTATCCGGGTGACAAGCACCCTAATGCGATCATTCAACGGTTGTATGCGGAAAAAATGGCGGAGACCGTGGTCCCCTTCATCCGGCAGGCATTGTCGAATCGTTGAGATCGTAGCGATCGGCATACAGTGGAATCTTCCGGACTTTTCGATTGATCAGGGCGATCTGGTCGGGGGACAATTCCCGGCGCCAGCGATCATCGATTCGAATCTCGTTTTTACCCTTGAGATAAGGCGACACACTGCTGTGGCAGAAGTGGTGTTCCTGATCGCCGGGCTGGAGGAGTTCCGGACGGAATTCCAGGCCGATGAAGGTGCAAATGGACCGGATGGTCTTTTCCGGCTGGGCGACAAAATCCTCATAGAAGAGGGTCATGGAATCGGGCTGGTGATCGTCGATCAAATCCAGGAATCGCCCCGTCCATTTGCGCAGTTTTCGAATTTCATGGGGTAATTCGCCGCCTTCTCGCAGGCGCGAGGCGAGCAGGGCACGGGGATCACGGGCGAGGAAGATCAGGCCCATCCGTTCGGTCCGGGCGAGGCGGGGGACCCGGTAAAATCGGCTTTTGGAGAGATCCAGCAGGACTTTCCGGTTGGCGGCCAGGCGCAGGGTGTGAAGATCGGCGGCCCGGGTTTGGGTGTAATCTTTTAGGATTTTGGGAGGCAACCGGGGGAGGTGCTCGGCCCAGAACGGACAGGTATTCATGGCGAGGCCGCAGGAGCAAGGGAGATTTTTGTCGAGGGCATCGTCAATCCACAGGAATTCGCCGGGACAGAGCAGGTCGGGGTGCCGATTCAGCATGCGTCCCAAAAGGGTGGATCCACAATGGGAGTGGCCCAAGACAAAGACCAGGTCATATTTTTGAAGTTGACTCATCTTCTCCCCCCGGGTTATCCTGAAAGTTCATGGCAACCGTGAATTACAAATCGTACACCGCTTTTCGACCCAATCAAGGTTAAAAACGGCAGGCTGGGGGATCGTGAAAATTGTTCTGGCAGTCCGGTATTTCCGCCCGGTGGGCGGGATGGAAAAATTCACCCTTAATCTGGCCCGGTTTCTGGTGAAACGCGGGCACCGGGTTCGGGTTATCGCGTTTGACGGCGATCCGATGCCGGGGGTGGATTTGGTCCGGATTTCCCTGCCATTCGGGATGTTGCGGCCGATGCGCGATTGGATGACGGCGCGTCGACTGGCGGCGGCGGTGGCCGGGGAAGCCGATGCCGACGTGATTTATGGGGAACAGAAGATGTGGGGTTGCGATGTCCTGCGGCCGGCGGGGGGGGTGGAGGACGAGTATTGGAAAGCTCATGTCTGTTACCGGCATCCCACCCTGAATTGGCCGGAAGCGACCCGTCATATGTCGCTCAAGCACGCCCTGGACGTCGATGCGGAGCAAAGAGGGATGCGCGACCCGCGGTTACGCCGGGTGATCGTCAATTCCGATCTGATTCGACGACAGTTGCTGTTGCATTATCCTTTCCTGCAGGATCAGATTGACGTTATTCATGAGGGGATTACGCTCGCCCCGGTGGCGTCGGGGGAACGGTTGCGGGCGGAACGTC
Organism: uncultured bacterium; assembly: GCA_903824675.1. Taxonomy (GTDB): domain Bacteria; phylum Verrucomicrobiota; class Kiritimatiellia; order CAIKKV01; family CAIJXV01; genus CAIJXV01. Next base: position 11,321 of record CAIJXV010000062.1, on the reverse strand, counting down.
CGGCTTTTTTGACTCGCTTCGGGCTCGATCCGGCCGCGCCGACCGCGCTTTTCGTCGGGCATGATTTTCGTCGGAAGGGTTTGCGCCAGGCGATTCAGGTCATTGCCGAAGCCCGGCGTCGCCGTCCGCAATCGGGTTGGCAACTCTTGGTGGTGGGCCGCGATCGTCCGGCCGCGTTCCGGACTTTGGCGCGTCAGTTGGGGGTCGCGTCGGCGGTGGCCTTTGCCGGATCCGTGTTTCCGGCTGACATCTGTTTCGGGGCGGCGGACGCCTTGTTGTTTCCCACGCTTTACGATCCTTTTGCCAATGTCACCCTGGAGGCCCTGTCGTTTGGGGTGCCGGTGATCACGACGCGCCTGAACGGGGGGTGTGAGGTGATTGAGTCGGGCGTGAATGGGTGGGTGGCCCCCACGGCCGGTGCGATCGGGGAGATGGCTTCGGCGTTGGAGCGGGCGATTGCGCCGGATCAACGCGAGGCGTGGCGGCAGGCGGCCCGGGAGTCGGCGAGGGCCAACGATTTGACCGGTAAATTAGGGTCGATTGAAGCGGTTCTTCAGGCTGTGGCCGAAGACCGTCGGCGTTTCCCGAAAGGGCGCGCTTAACCGCCGGCGAGTCCGGCAGAATGGTGAACGGATGCAAGAAACCTATCGGATCAGCAACCTCAAGATGCTGGAAGCCGAAAGCCTCCAGATCATTCGCGAAACCGCAGCGGAATTCGAGCGGCCGGTGATGCTTTATTCCGCCGGGAAAGATTCCTCGGTGATGATGCGCCTGGCGCAGAAAGCCTTTTATCCGGGCAAGATTCCCTTTCCCCTGTTGCATGTCGATACCACGATGAAATTCCCCGAGATGTATGAATTCCGGGATCGGATGCAACGGGAGACCGGGGTGGAGATGCGGGTTTATATTAACCGGGAAGGGGTCGATGCGCAGGCTAATCCATGGGACCTGGGTACGGTCAAATGTTGTTCGCTGATGAAGACCCAGGGACTGTTACGGGCTCTGACGGAAGGCGGCTATGATGTGGCCTTGGGCGGTGCCCGACGCGAAGAGGAGCGGTCCCGGGCCAAGGAGCGCATTTTTTCTTTCCGGGGTCGGGCCGGACAGTGGGATCCGCGCCGGCAACGCCCCGAATTATGGAGCCTCTATAACTGCCAGGTGGACAAGGGGGAGAGCATGCGGGCGTTTCCCCTGTCCAACTGGACGGAGCTGGATGTCTGGCAATACATTCACCTCGAACAGATTCCCATTGTGCCGCTTTATTTCGCGCGGGAACACGAGGTGGTCGAGCGCGACGGCCAGTTGATTCCCATCGGGGCCATGACGCGGCTTAAGCCCGGCGAGAAATCGGTTCGGATGAAGTGTCGGTTCCGGACCCTGGGTTGTTATCCCTGCACCGGTGCGGTGCGTTCCGAGGCGCGTACGGTGGAAGAGATCATCCAGGAAATGATGGTGGCCCGCCAGTCCGAACGCGTCACCCGTGTGATCGATCACGATTGTGACGGTTCGATGGAGCAGAAAAAACGCGAAGGGTATTTCTAGCATGAACAGCGTCGATGAACTCCTGAAAAAAACCACCGAAGCCACCCTGCTGCGATTCATTTCCATCGGCAGCGTGGATGATGGAAAATCCACCCTGATCGGGCGGCTGTTGCACGATGCCAAAGGGATCTATGAGGATCAGTTGGCCGCCGCGCGCAAGGCCACCAAAAATATCGGAGGCGGCGAAGTCGATTATTCGCTCCTCACCGACGGTTTGAAAGCCGAGCGGGAGCAGGGCATCACGATCGATGTGGCGTATCGCTATTTTTCGACGCCCAATCGCCGGTTTATCATTGCCGATGCGCCCGGTCATGAGCAATACACCCGCAATATGATCACCGGCGCCTCAACCGCGAGCCTGGCCATCATCCTGATCGATGCGAGGCTGGGGGTGCTGACCCAGACCAAACGACATACCTTCATCGCCTCCCTGCTGGGCATTCCCCATTTGGTTGTAGCGGTCAATAAAATGGATCTGGTGAACTATGACCAGGCGGTTTTTAACCAAATCCGGGAAGATTATGGTGCCTTCGCCGCCAAGTTAAACTTCAAGGATCTGGTGTTCATCCCCATCAGTGCGCTGAAGGGCGATAATGTGGTCGAAGCATCCGAATCGATGCCCTGGTATGTCGGCCCCACCGTCTTGAATCATTTGGAGACGGTTTACATTGAAAGCGATCGGAACCTGATCGATTTCCGGTTGCCGGTCCAAACCGTGATTCGGCCTGACCTGAACTTCCGCGGCTATGCCGGACAACTGGCGGGTGGCGTGGTTCGGGTGGGTCACGAAGTCATGGCCCTGCCCTCCGGCCGGGTTTCCAAGGTCAAGAAAATTGTCACGTATGACGGGGAACTGGAATACGCCTTTCCTCCGCAATCCGTGACCATTTGCCTGGAAGATCACATCGATTTATCGCGGGGCGGGATGCTGGTGCATCCCAATAACCTGCCCCGGATGGATCAGGAAATCGAAGCCATGCTGGTCTGGATGGACGATGAACCGCTCCAGCCGGGCAAGGCTTACCTGGTCAAGCATACCACCAACCGTGTCCGGGGGGCGGTCTCCACCTTGCATTATCGCGTTGATCCCAACACCCTGCATCGGGAGGAGGCGCAGTCCCTGGCCCCCAATGAGATCGGGCGGGTGACCCTGGACCTGGCGGCCCCGTTGATTTGCGACGAATATACCCGCAACCGGACGACCGGCAGTTTTATTCTGATTGATCTGTTGACCAACGCCACGGTCGCGGCCGGCATGATCATTGAGCGGGCCCGTCATCGAGCCACGGCTCCGTCTCCGGCTCATTTGAGACGTGAACATAGCCTGGTGACCCCGGAAGACCGCGTTAGCTTTTTCGGACAGCGGCCCGTGACCCTGTGGCTGACCGGGCTCAGTGGCTCCGGCAAGTCCACCATCGCCTATCAGCTCGAACAGCGCTTGTTGGCTGACGGCTATGCCGCCTATGTGTTGGATGGGGATAATCTCCGGCATGGCTTGAACCGCAATCTGGGCTTTACGGCGGATGATCGCCAGGAAAATATACGCCGGGTGGCGGAGGTCGCCCACCTGTTCAATGAGGCCGGTTTATTGGTGATCACCTCGCTGATCTCGCCGTTCCGGGCGCATCGGGAATTGGCGCGTCAGGCGATCGGCGCGGACCGGTTTATCGAGGTTTTTGTTGATGCGCCCCTGGCGGTATGTGAACAACGGGATCCCAAGGGCTTTTACCGCAAGGCTCGGGCGGGCGAGATTGCCAACTTCACGGGAGTGACCATGGCTTACGAGCCGCCGGAGAAGCCGGAAATCCATTTGCCGACCCATCAGATGGAAGTGAAACAGGCGGTCGAGGCCATTATCGACCACCTGCGGTCACAAGGGGTCATCCTGCCCCGGGCTCCCGTTACGGAGAATGGCCTGTGAGATGTCGAGCGCGCGAAACGGCCGGAATTCCCGTCGCCTTCGGCAACTGGACAGGGGCGGTGGCTGAAGGGTATGAGAATTCCGCGTTTTGCGAGGTGTGGGGTTGCCTGGACCAATGGATGGACCGGTCGGATCGAATTCATGCACGAGGCCGAAATCGGGTCGTCACGATCGAACCGACGATCGGGGGCAGAACCGTTGCACTGACCGTGAAAGCGTACGGATCTCCCGGCGGGTTGAAGGGTTACTGGGATGGGTGGGCCGGGTCGAAGGCCCGGCGGGCATGGACCGTGGCCCGGGTGCTGGGAGCGGCTGGCATCGGGACGCCGAAGCCCGTGGCTTTTTTTGAGGAGCGGACAAGGGGACGGATCGGGCGGGGGTACTTTGTAACTGAATTTGTACCCGACCTCACCAGTTTTCGCGATGAATTAATCCGTATCTATCATACCGCACCGAAATGTTCAGATTTGATGGCGCTCCTGCAAACCGTGGCCGATGCGGTTGCCTCCCTGCACCGTGCGGGGGTGGTGCATTGCGATCTCGGCAACCAGAATATTCTCCTGCGCCGGGTGGGATCAGCCGCCTGGAGCGAGGTCCAGTTTGTGGATCTGAATCGCGCCCGATTTTATCCGGAAATCTCCCTGCGTCTGCAAGCCCGCGATATTTCGCGGATCACCCTGCCTTCGGATCTCCTGCGTGTTTTTAAGGCCATGGTATTCGGCGAACGCCGTCCGCCGAAAGCCTTCCAACGCTGGGAGAATATGTATCGGTTCTTGTTTGCCGTGCATACCCTGACCCGTCGCTGGCGCCATCCCCTGCGGGAACGACCGGTGGCGAAAACGGAACATTCCGAACCGCGCTACCCGGCGGTAAAAGATGTTTGGATTTGGGATGATCGTTCGGGTCAGGCGATCAGTACCTTACTGGTCCGCGACCGGAATCGGCTTTATCCGCCCCTGAATGCGGTGCGGATTGGATGGAGTAATCTGGCCGCCTGGCCGGCCATCTGGCGGGCTGCCCGGCGATTAAGCCGCAGGGCCTTTCAAGAACCGGTTGAATTCACCGGGCGTATCGCGCTGGCGGTTGAACCCCGGGAGGGCACTTGGGCTCGCGAGCGAGCCCTGCTGGAAGGATTGGAATCCCGCCTGCCACTCATGGTTCGATTTTATCATCACGAAACCGATCGGGAATGGTCGCATTCGGCGGCGGCGGTTCGGGAATTACGGGGGATGGGGTATCCGGTTAGCATTGCCCTGGTCCAGGACCGACAGGCGGCTTTGGTCCCGGCGCGATGGGATCGATTTGTGGAGCGGGTGGTGGGTGATTTGGCGGAGCAGGTGGAATGGGTGGAGGCGGGACACGCCATCAACCGGGTGAAATGGGGGCTGTGGACTTTCCGTGAGGTTCGCCGTCTGTTGGAACCCATCGCCGCGGCCGCAAAAGCGCATCCCGGGGTGAAATTCATGGGGCCTGCGGTGATCGATTTTGAATATCATTACCTGATCGCTGCTCTTCGGTCCCTTCCCGACAACTTTCATTTCCAGGCTCTTTCCCACCATTTATATGTGGATCGCCGGGGAGCGCCCGAGAACTTTCAAGGCCGGTTTGATGCTGAGCGCAAATTTATTATGGGGCGCGCGATTGCCGAATCCTCTCCGGCCTGCGACCCGTGTTTTATTGTCTCGGAAACCAACTGGCCGTTACGCGGAACCGGAGTTTACTCGCCGGTGGGCTCTCCCTACGTCATGCCCGGGCCCCGCCGGGTCGATCCGAGTGTGAGTGAAGCGGACTACGGTGATTTCATGATCCGCTATGGGGTCATTGCCCTGGCCTCCGGCATGGTGGATCGGGTGTATTGGTGGCGTCTGATTGCGCATGGATTCGGTCTGGTCGATGACCGGGCTGACGGGGGCGAGTGGCGGGTGCGTCCCGCTTATCTCCAATTGCGTGAATTTTTGCGCTTTTTCGGGCGGAGTGTCTATCAGGCGCGCTCCATCTTGGATGATGGCGCACGAGTCTATTGGTTTCGAAATCCGACAGGTCAGATGGATGCCTTGTTTTATACTCCGGGGGAGCCGAAGCGGCGCTGCCTTCCCTTTAGCGGGGGCCGCGTGGTGGATGGATTCGGACAAACGGTCGAAGTCACCTCGTCCGGTGTGGAATGGTCCGGCCATCCCCGGTACGGGTTGGATGTGATGCCAGAGGGGCGCATCTGCGATTCGGTGTAAATTCGCCAATTTCCTGATCAACCGCCCCAGATGGGGCTTCGCCCACAACCCGATTCCCCGTTGTTGTGGGCCGGGCCTCTGCGCCCGGCGTCCGCGGATCCAGCCCGCTCCATCTCCAAACGCCCGCCACAGAGGGCAGGCCGACATGGTTAAAAACTGTTGGTGTAACCGCCCTTTAGGCGGTTTCTGTGCACCGAATCGCAGATGCGCCCATGCCCAAGGACCCCTGAGTCGGGGATTGACAGGCGTGGCACCCTGTCGGTAAAATACTTGACGTTTATCAATCTGATTTATCTTGGATTTTTATGTCAGATCGATCCGAACCGGTTATTTTTGATGAATTTGACATTTTGCGCCGGTTGGCTGACGACCGGGAATTGGTGCAAGATGTGTTGATGGCTTTTGCGGGCGACATTGGAAACCATTTAGACCGAATGGATCGCGCGATAAAGGACCGGGATCTGCTGGCGATTCGCCGCATTGCTCACACGGTCAAAGGGGCGGCGGCCAATGTCAGTGCGGATGCCTTGGTGGCAGCGGCCCGGATGATCGAGGCTGGAGCGGACCAGGGTGATTGGACGGCGATAACTGAGCGGGTTATGGCGTTGGTTGCTGGAGTGGAACGTTACCGGGAAGTCCTTAGAAACCGAGGGTGGTTACTCCCCCTCAAGGAGAGTACCTGATGAAGATATTAGTTGTTGAAGATGATTTCACAAGCCGCCTGTTGCTTCAAAAGCTCCTTGCACCCTATGGCGAGGTGCATATTGCGATTAACGGCCGCGAGGCCATGGCGGCGTTTCGGATGGCCCGGGAAGAGAGTGCTCCCTATCAATTGATCTGTCTCGATATCGTGATCCCCGACCTGGACGGGCAGGCGGTATTACAGGAGATTCGCCATCTGGAAGAGGCTGAGGGGATTGTTCGTGGGAATGGTGTCAAAATCATCATGACGACGGTTGTGCAAGATCCGTTGACCATCATGAATGCCTTTACGCATCAATGCGAAGCCTATTTGGTGAAGCCGATCGACAAGGGGAAGTTGGTCGAAACCTTGCACCGTTTGGGAATATACCTGCCGAAATGACGGGACGACTGGGTTGAAAATTCGCAGGACGTGTTTTCCCTGATGTTTCCCCATAGACCGTGCCGCTTTTAACTCCGGCATCTCCACCCATCGGGTGTTCAGGTGAAAAGTCAGCCACTGAATCGTTCCGGCTTAGGAAACCCTGACACCCTGCAGGTGGGCCATCGCGCCGAAATAGTAGATCCCGTCGATCAGCGCGCCTGCACCGGTCGGGCCGTTTTCCGCATCGGTCCGCCAGAGAACTTCAATGTCGGTGGTTCCCAGCGGAACGCGGTAGACGCTTTCACGGGTGAGTCCATAGAGATACCGGTCGTCGTTGGCAAAGGCTACTTCCATCGGCCATCCGGCGACCGTATCCAGGCGGGTTTTTGAAATAATACGCCCTTTGAGCGGTTCCATCAGGACCAGGTCGGCATGCAGGACCGAGTCCGGATAGGGGTGCACAATGGCATAGACCTGTCCGTTCCCGATGGAGTGAACATCCATACTGCCGATGGCGTTCAAACCCAGATCGCCCCGCCAGACTTCGCAATCGCGGTTGGGGTCCCACGCCATGAAGCCCACCGTTTTGACCCGGGGGGTCGTTCCGCTGCCGCCATAGATGGAAAAACCCATGAATAACAAGTCCTCTTCCGGCATGTGGGTAATGCTGATTGGACTGCAGTCGGGATAGAGATGCCGGTGGGCGCCGCCAAAGCGCTTGGTTTTGGGGTCGTACCAGGAAAGCGTGCCGCCCCACATCCCGTAATCGGGAATGGAAACCACCCAGACTTTGCCGGCTGGCCCTGCCACCATGTCGCGGGACCTGAAGGCGACATCATCCATGCGGCCCAATTGTCGGGGATTATCATTCGGCCCAAATTGAAAGCCGAGATTTCCGGACGGATCCCATTCGCCGGCCAGGAGGGTCCACTCGCCGTTGGGTTCCTGGCGCAAATTGGAGAAAGAATAGGGGCGTTGGGGGTCATATTCGCAGAGGAGGGCATGGGTGTAGACGGCCAGGTAGAGTTTGCCGTTTAACCAATCCATGGAGTAGGCTTCGCCGGACGCCGTACTACAGGCGCCGTAATCGATCAATTGTCCGGTTTTGGGGTCGGCGGTAAAAAAATGCATCGGCAGGATGCTGGAACCATAGAGTTTTTTGTCCGGTCCTGAGCGGACGATATAGATGCCGGTCCCGGCCGATTCGTAATCCAGGCGGAATACTTTTTGCGCGCCGTTGGGTTTGCGGATTTCGAGGGTCCGCCAGGCATGGCCTTTTTCCGCATGTCCATCGAGGAATCGGAATCGGGATCCGTCGGGGAGGGTGGGAGCGGGCAGGGCGGCGGGAAGGGCGGGGAGGGGAACCGCATTCAGGCCCTGCAACCGGAAAGGGCCTTCATGGGTGTCGAGATAAAGCAGTCCGTCCAATCCGGTGAAAAGGTTGACATGTCCCCGGCGGGCATCGGTATCGGCGACGGGGCCGACAGTGGCGTGTTCACCCGTGGCTGGGTTGAAGGCGACAACATGGGGCCGTGTGGTTTTGATCAAACTGGCTACCGTGCCGTCCTTGCCGCAGGCGACATAGCAATAGACGTCGACCGGATCCATTGAGCCGCACGGCCGGATCTGGTTGGAGGCCGGGTCGTAGGAGTACAGGGAGCTGTTGGGGTAGCATCCGATGTAGACCGTGCCGTCCGGAGATTCAGCGAGGCTGACGGGGAATTCCTTTTTGCCGGTGCAGAGGTAGCTGCCTCCGGCTATTTCAATCCGGTCTGTTTGGGGGTCAAAATAAATGAGCCAGCCCGAGGACTTTTGAGAACCATGCTCCATGCCGGACGTGCCGATGAATAATTTCTGATGGCGTTCACTCCAGTAGCACGGGCGTCCGGCGGAAATGCCGGCCGGCGCATCGAATTGCCGGCATTTTCCGGATTCGATATCAATTTGAAGGATAATCAGATCGCCCCGATTCGACTCGTAGCCCATCACGGCATAGAGGCAGGGTTGGCCGCTACGATCTTTTCCCGCCCAGGGGCCTCCGCCGACGACGGAACGAACGGGAATGCCGAGATCTTTGAAGTCACCTATCTTTTGCATGGTGACCTGTTAATCTTCCCGGTTTTCGATGGGGTCGACCGTGCGCACATTCGGTCCGGTATAAACCTGGCGGGGCCGGGCGATCCGGGTTTCGGTGTCGTTTTTTAACTCGAGCCACTGTGCGATCCAACCCGGGAGCCGTCCGATGGCGAACATGACGGTGAACATATTCGTGGGGATGCCCATTTCCCGGTAGGTCAAGCCGGTATAGAAGTCGACATTCGGGTATAGATTCCGGTCCTGGAAATAGGGGTCGGCCAAGGCTTCCGCCTCCAACTCCTGGGCGATGTCGAGCAGGGGGTCATGGGTGTTGTTCGCCGCGATCACCTTCTGGCATAATTCCTTGGCAATCCGGGCCCGGGGGTCATAGGACTTGTAAACCCGATGGCCAAAACCCATCAATCGGAATGGATGGCGGGGATCCTTGGCCCGGGCGATGACTTCTTTCACCTTGGTGCCGCGCGCATGGATATCCACCAGCATCCGGATGACATGCTCGTTGGCTCCGCCATGGAGCGGTCCCCACAGCGCACAAATGCCGGCGGAAATCGAAGCATAGAGATTGGCGCCCGAACTCCCGACCGCCCGCACCACGGAGGCGGAACAATTTTGTTCATGATCGGCATGCAGAATCAGCAATTTATTAGTGGCTTCCACCATGACCGGGGTAAAGGGCTCCTTGCGGACAGGCGAACTGAACATCATGTTGAGGAAATTTTCGCAGTATTTGAAGTCATGCCGCGGATAGACGGCCGGTTCGCCGATGGATTTCTTATAGGAGAAGGCGGCAATCGTGCGCAGCTTGGAGATCAATCGCGTCACGGTCATGTCCAGATCTTCGTGCCGATTCTGCCCCAGTTCGGGATAGAAGGACGAGAGGGACACGACCATGGCCGAAAGAATGGCCATGGGGTGTGAATGTTCCGGGTAATGGCTGAAAAACTCGCGCATATCCTCGTGAATCATCGAGTGCTGATTCAGTAAACCGCTGTAGCGGGATTTTTGCTCGGCCGTGGGCAGAGATCCGCGGGTCAGCAGATAGGCGACTTCAATGAACTCGCAATTTTCGGCCAGATCGGCGACGTCGTATCCGCGATACCGCAGAATTCCTTTTTCTCCATCGATAAAGGTAATCGCACTGGAACAGGAACCCGTGTTCATGAAACCGGGATCATAGGTGATCGTGCCGGTTTCCTTGCGGAGTTTGGAGATATCGATGGCGCGTTCGCCTTCGCTTCCACGGAAAATGGGACACGCCAGTTCGTGCTCGTCAATTTTGATGGTAGCCTGGCCAATGGGTTCCAAGGGCATGATGTGTCCTTTCAAGATCGACCGAATATAATGGATTATATCGCATTTGACACGCTCTTTTTGCGCCGCTCCTATTTTGCGGCCGTATTCTTGATTTTGCCCGTCGCTATTGATATCTGGCAGTTGCTTGGATCTCTTGCAGGCCAATGAAATATAAGGCTTGAAATTGTGAGACTGACCGGTTTTAATAGAGACTTCTTTTGCGGGAGTAATTCAGTGGCAGAATGTCAGCTTCCCAAGCTGAACGTCGCGGGTTCGATCCCCGTCTCCCGCTCCACTTTGAAACATCCAGAACGCATTAAAAGCCTGTAAATAAAGGGCTAAATAGACATTCAGCCATTAAGGCTAGTTTTCTGAACCAATCTGCTACAAGGTGAGTTTTGTTGGTCTACTACAAAACTTTTAACAAAACTTTCCGAAGAAAGAAGGTTCGCCATTTCATCCACCCATACCAGGCCAGCGTGACGCCGACCGCGCGGATGCCGGCGCGGATCGCATCCACGCCGTAGGCGCGCTGGACCCGGTAGAAGCGCACGCTCGTCTGCCATCCGTTGTGCCCGGTCTGGCAGTCAAAGTCATGTCGCAGGCAGGGCGGGAAGTAGATCGTGGGCCAGTAGATTTCCGAGACGCCGGTGCAACCGTCGCAGTCCCGGAACCAATCCCACTTGTCAGAGTCCAGCGCCGCACGCACGAGCGCCTGCACGCCCGTAGGCACGTTCAGGACGTCAAAGGACTCAATGATCCGGCGGCGCTCCCTATCTCGGTCCAAGCCCGTGCTACGGCCTTTTCCGAGGCCCAGGATGCCACATCGCCCACTCATCAGTCGTTCTCCTTGTGCCGGATGCACGGCCGTTCGCTCAGGTACTTGGTCAGGTCTTTCATGGCGTCCGACAACTTGTCGAGCCGTTCGCCGAATTTGCAGCCCTGCTTGTAGATGATCCAGACGCAGAAGCAGCAGACCGCTCCCAGCACGACAGTCAAAGGCCACCGCCCAACCGCCTCGACGGTATTGCTGTCCGGTACCGCCACGGCCAGGCTCGCGCCAAGGCCCGCACCACCAGCTAAAATCGCTTCAAGTCTACCGTCCATAATTGCACCTCAAGGTCCGTTTCGTCGTGACCCACGCAGGCCGTTTCCATCATTGTCGGGCTTCCCC
>CAIJXV010000061.1 GCA_903824675.1 uncultured bacterium | reverse complement strand
CTGGCTCAGCGAACATGTGGGGATCCTGCCCGAGGACCGAGTGCGCATTGATCCCGAAGTGTGGGCGCAACTGGCGGGTTGCGTGGAGCGCCGCGAGACGATCCGGGCGACGTACCAGACTTTCGACGGGCGGGTATCCGAGTACGAACTTAACCCGTACCACCTGCTCGCCTACCACGGGAATTGGTATGCGCTGGCGCTGAACACGGCCAAGTCCAGGATCGAAACCTTCGCCCTGTCGCGCTTCAGGCGGATCAAGGTGACGGGGCAGTGTTTCACGCGTCCGGCTGAGTTCAACCCCGAGAGGTACGCCCGGCAGGCATTCGGTATCGTCGGCGGCGAGGAACTGATCAAGGTCCGGCTGCTGTTCGAGCCCAAACTGGCGGTCTACATCACCGAGCGGCAGTGGCACCCCAGCCAGGAGTTCCGAATGCGCCCGGACGGTCGCGTCGAACTGCGGCTGGAAACAACGGGACGCAAGGAACTCGTGCGGTGGATCCTGTCATGGATGCCGGACGTGAAGGTGCTCGCCCCGCGGAGTCTTCGGGATCGGGTCGCCGAGAAACTGCGGGATGGACTCCACCACAACCATGGTGGCAACGTTTGCCTTCTGTGCCGGTAATATTGAGGCAACCTTTTATGATAGATATGACTCCTTGGTTACAGTATTTGCCGCATGGAGGAGTTGAGGCATGAAGAACACAGTAAGTGATAGATTGAAGCAGGCTAGAGAACGGCGCGGCAAAACCCCGCAAGAGATTGCTGAGGCTATTGGAATCACTGTTGAGTCCTACTATGATTTGGAGTCTACTGATGATTTGTCCATGGTATTATCGCTTCGCAAAATACTGAAACTTTGTCGCACCCTTTCTTTAACGCCGGCAGATTTGTTTGGGTGGCAATCGGCTGAAATTGCCCCGCTATTACCGGAAACATTGCAAAGGATTGGCCTTGTCGCCTCCTTTCCAATGGATCACGGCCATCGTGTCACATACTGACGCGGACGGGGGGATATCAGCCGTCCTGTCCTGTCAAAGGAGCAGATCACCTAATTCATGGATGAGCTGATTGACACCATCCGTCTTCAGTGTAGTAACCGCCGTGTCGGCGGTATTTTTGCCGTCCTATCCTTGCGCACTACCGCTGGCACGTTTGACTTGAATCAACATCAAACATTAGTCCGGAGGGAGTGTTCGTACCGACGCAAAACCGATCTAACCCGCCAATCAGCCCTTTCGCGAGAAACTTATGAAAATCCCGGGAGGTTCTGCCAAACCCCAGATCCTCCGCGATTTTATTTCCATTCATGTATATCAACCAGCGCTGGCTATCAAAATCCAATTTTATTGTAAGGCGCACCCAAGTCCCCATGGTTGCGGCAGACAGCCCATTGGTCAGCGCCACCCATTGATCCCCTTTCCGCCTCTTCCCATCCTGTACGATTTTCGGAAAAGGAGTCGCTCGCCTTTCTGGGCCGCCTGTTCGCCGATGGCATCGGCCGCCGGCTGAGCGCCATTTTCAACTCGCGCCGGCTGGGCTACCGCAACGCGCTGTGCGCCGTCTCCCTGCCCAACGAGACCTGGGCGGAAGCCGTGGCGAGCGTGGTGGTGACGCATCCCAGCGTCACCCACTGCCACCTGCGCGCCTGGCCCGGGGAATTGGAAACACGGGCGCCCGGAAGCCCGCTCGGGCGCCCGGCGCCGAACCTGTGGCTGACCTGCACGGCCCCGCGCCGCAAGCTGGAGGACGTCCTGCTGGAGCTGCGCGACCGCGTCAGCCCGGCGGATCTGCTGGCCATGCCCACCCAGACCTGCTTCAAGTTCGACGAAGTGTTCGATCCGCGCACCCACAGCCGCCGCGAAGGGTCCGCCTGCCGCCTGGGCGAGCCGGAGCCGGACAACGATCACGAGCCGGCCTTTACGCACTCCCAGCAGGCCGTGGTGCGCTATTTCCAAGGGCACCTGCAGCCGGCGGGAGACCTGTTCAGCCAGGCGGCGACCGCGCTGGGCATGCCGGTGGACGACCTGCTGGACCTCCTGCGCGACTGGCGCGAGCGCGGCATCCTGCGCCGCTTCGCGCTGGTCCTGCGCCCCGAAACCCTGGGGTTCAAGGCGAGCGGCATGGGCATGTGGAGCGCGCCCGCCTCGCGGATCCACTCCGCGGGCCGCTTCGTGGCCGCCTTCCCGGAAGTGACGCACTGCTACGAGAGAACCGCGGCGCCCATCTTTCCCTACAACCTCTACGCCATGATTCACGGCGAAGACTGGGCGGGCGTGAACGAGTCGTTCGCCCGGATCTCGGCAACGGCCGGCCTCACGGGCGGCCGCATGCTGGGATCGATGCGCGAGTTCAAAAAAACGAATATGCGGTTTTTCTTCGACGAGCCGGCCACGCCCCGGCCGGAGTCGCTCCTGCCCGCGGTCCTGCAGGATTTCGCGCGGTAATCCCCTTCAGCCCTTGACGGCCTGCCGCTTCAGCCTCCACCCGATTTGCCCAGCAGCTGCCTTGCCAGCTGCGCCTGCGCCGGGAGGTTTCCGATTTCCCTGGCCAGGGCCTGCGCCGGGTCCGTTGCGAACTTCAGCCCGCTGTTGTTGATGCGGCTGTACGTGAAGCTCCCCGGGGGCTCATTCCGCGTGTTGATGACGTGGGCCAGCTCGTAGTGCCACGGCGACAGCGGCAGGCTCGTTGAAGGGCCCACCGATTCCCCGGTTCCGTTGTTGAGGATGAACCAGTGCAGGTTATCCGGGTAATCCGAGGCCAGGACCTTTTCCATCTCGCTCATCACGGCGTTCTGATCGCCATCAATGGCGACAAAGACCTGCCGGGGATCCGACTTTGCCGCGCCCCAGGCGATCGCGAGGCTGCTGCCCATGCCGCCGGCGTTTTCAAAGGTGCGCTCGGTCAGCCTCAGCGCCTGCATGGCCCGGGGGTTGAACCCGTTGCCCACAATATAGAAGGGGTTGAGGGCCTTCAGTCTCCCGTGGATCTCCCGGAGCGCCTCGTCCCGGCCCAGCAGCGGCTTCCCCTGCACCTGGCCGAAGGGCGTTCCCGTGCGGGCGATGACGGCCGCATAGGCGGCCGGGTCCAGGTAGACAACGCGCGAGTCGGCGACCGCTTTCAGGGGATAGGACTTCTTGAATCCGGGCGGCGATACCCTGATGCAAGCCAGGTTGCCCCGGCGCGCATCCTCGATCGCGGCGGGAATGTCGTGGGCCAGCCCCACGCCGTTGCGCCGGCCGTAGACATGCTCCGGGCCCATGGTGCCCCGCGTGTCGGCTTCCGTGACCTCGCCAATCAGGATGTGGGGCTCGCTGTCATCCAGCCGGGCATCGAACCCCCGCCAGCTGGCCATCACAAGGCCCGGGATCCGGTGCGTCAGCATGACGCTTCGCAAGTAGTCCATGGCGTTGGAGAAGCCGCTGTTCTGCATCGTCATGAGCGACAGCTCGCCCGTTGCCAGCCAGCGTCCGACCGCGACGGCCGGGATGGACCGCTCGGAGGGCAGCACCCAGCGGTTGACTTTGCCCGCCCGGGCCAGGTCCATCAGGTACTGGTCCATGGTGGAGAGGATGGAGTCCGCCACCATGCACACGGTGTTGATGCCCCGGCTCAGAAAGGCGTCGATGACCTCCACATCCGTCGGAACGTTCGTCAGATACTGCGCGGCCCAGGGCGAGGTGAACGGATTCCGTTCCGTGACCGCGCGCGCCACGATGGCGTCGACCTCGGCGGGCGAGGCCTCGTCCGAGATGTAGCTGGTCAGCCGCGCATTGATCTGCCGGATCTTGCCCGCCATGTCCTGGGCCACCAGCCGCGTGAACGCCAGGGCCACGTCCGGGGCGGCCTGGCCAAGCTCGGCGTAGCGCACGGCCGAGAGCCAGCGCAGCCGCACCTCCGTCTGCGCGTAGACGCTGGCCGAACGGATCGGCTGCCCGATGAGGCTCATCTCGCCGACCAGCGCGCCGGCCTCGAGGTAGCCCAGCACGGCGGGGCTCTCCCTTTTCCCCTCCGCGAGCTCCACGCGCACCGAGCCCTCCAGGATGATGTAGCACCCATCCCCCGGATCCCCCTGCCGGATGAAGCAGCTCCCGGCGGAAAAACGCCGCTCCTCCAGGCAGGCCTCCAGCGTCCGCCTTTGCCCTTCGGGCAGATAGTCCAGAACGCACGCCGGGGAGCCCCCTGTCGCGGCCGAATCGCTTGACATGCTCAGCTCCTCCTCACAGGCCGGGGATGTCCCGCAGGGGCGCCTCCAGCTCAACCTGCAGGGCGTTGTTGACCAAGGCAAACAGGACGTACTGGGACACGATGTGAATCAGGTCGATCAGCTCCGACTGGCGGAGGAGGCCGGACCACTGCGCCCAGGCCTCCTGCCGGATCGTCCGGTGATCGACGAGCTCCTCCACCAGCCGCAGGAGGGCATATTCACGCGCGGAAAAGGACAGGGGCAGAGGCGCGGTCTTGAGCGCCTCGATCTCGGCCCCGCTCACGCCGAACTCACAGGCAACCGGAACGTGGTGCTTCCACACATAATCGCACCCGTAAAGGAACCCCATGCGCAAGATGATGAGCTCCTGCTCGCGGATGGAAAACCCCATCTTCAGCTTCGAGGTGACCCAGTACTCCATGAAAGGCCCGAAAATATCCGGGTTATGCATCAAGGCCCCGAGCACATTCTTGGGGAAGTTGGCCCCCTTGAGGCCCGCGCCGGGAATACGCTCCAGGATGCCGACCCACTCCTGGCGCATATCCTCAACCCGGAGCGGCGGCAGCCGCGGGGCGCCCGTTGACGTTTGCTCACCCATGCCCAGTGTCCTCCTTCTCCCCCGACTGTTGACTTTCAGTTCGCCTACGGTTTCCCCCGCCCGGGCCCGTCCATACCGCGAGTCTTGGAACGCCCCGTGGATCACGGCGGCGGGCATTTCGGCAGAATATAGCCCTGGCGAAAACGAAAAGCCACAACCGTTTTCCGGGCGGGAAGCCCCGTGAAAGGACGCCCCTGCGGAAAGCCCCGTGAAAACCGATTTGCATCTTTCCCATGGATAAGAAATCGCTTTTCTGGTGGTACGGGCACACGCCCGTTGAGACCGCCCGGAACCATCCCTGAAACATCGTTTTCATGGTGGAGATCATGGAGAAAGCTGGCGAGAAGGTCAAGATCGGGTACAACCCCCCATTTTGAAGCGCTGAGGCCGGTCTGATCATCGAAGCGGACCAGTATTGCTGTGAGCGGCACCAAAAGGAGACAAACCCGTCCAACCGCGAGTGAGCTCAGCCGTTCGCATACGCCATTACCGGTTCGGTGTCATAGTCCGGGAATGGGTCATCCAGCCACGGCTCGATGATGCGTTCGCCGGATACAGGTTCAGGCGGTCCGGTTGATGGGCTCACCCGTACCCCTTGAGCCCAGAGACCCATATGTCTCAGAATCCGCTCAATCACGGCGCGTTCATCAATCAACGCGACTATCCGCATCTCGCACGAACATCGCGGGCATTGCAGCGGGTCGGCTTCCCACACCTTCTTGATCAGTTCGCGCCACTTCGCAGACGGAATGCGGCGAGGCTTGTGCTCAGAGACATCGATCACCTCGGCGGCATGGACCGCCCCAGCCTTGGCCTCCGCGGCGGCCTGCTTATTGCGCTGGCCGCGCATCTTGTTGGAATACCACCCATAATACCGGACAAGTTGGAAACTCTTGTCGGGAATGTGCTGCGTAATTGCTGCTATAAAGTCGCACGGACTGAAGACCTCGAAGTTGCGGTGGATCTTCTCGTTCATACCGGAACGATAAACGCTTTGACGCCAAACCGGTGGCATGTCAATTCATCCGGGATCGAGAATTCCATCACATGATAAATGAACGCTGGTAACTCAGCGATCAGTTGGTCCCAATAAGCCTTACGGCCGTCGCGCGACCCGTCATTGAACGGTCTCTCTGGGGGCGAGCATTTAAAAACCAGTAATTTATCGATCAGCGTTTCATCCAGAGGCGGTAATACGAGGAGATGCTCGGGCTCATCGTTTACTGAAACCGAGGCCCGCCAGTGAGGCTCGAGCGTGATGGCGTCTTTATTTTTGCCGTGGAGTCGATGGACTGAATTAGCTGCAATTCCTTTCAAAAAGACGCCAAATGTCCGTCGCGATCGCATATCGGTAGACGGTGCCTCGTCCTCAATTTGGAGATGTTCCGCCTGAAGCAGATCGGCATTGAAATTCGTCCCACCCATTGCAAACTGGTATGGACGGGCCGCCCGCCCACCTAGGATGACGGTCAATAACAGTTGGAGGAGTGATTTCCCACAATCATGAGGGCCCGCAAGGATTAAAGCCTGCCCCGATCGCGGAATATTGGTGTAAAGTCCCTCCAGGAAAATCTTGAGCCACGCCAAAAACCTTTCTCGTTGCATGTTTTTCTCGTCATCGAGCAAAGATTTAATGAGGTTAATTATGGTGGGACAAGCACCTGGAGTCGGGGTAATGATGTTCGGTGAGGTCGTCACAAGGACGGGATGGCCTTGCATCTTATAGAATCCAGCCATACGACCTGCTAATGGCCCCGAATAATCAACTCCAGCTTTCATTTGAATTTCATTCAAGGCGTTATCCGAAGGGGAAACGAGCTCCGTACGGTCGGCTTCGCTTCGATATCCAAGGGCCTTCAGATGGCGTTTGATCTGGGTCTCGTTCAACGGGAGCCAAGTGCCGTCTGTCCGTGGGAATAGGTAGATATTCTTTATGATGTCGTAGAAGGTATTGGGCGGATAGAGTGGGGCAATGTTTTGAATGTTTTCGATAACTTCGGATGCTGTGGTCATGCGAATACTCCCTTCATAGAAGGCCTGGGATTCAGGTAAAGGAGCCGTTGCCACTGCTGCTTATCGGCCCGAAAATGGCCCGGTAGCCGCGACAACCGCGCCTCGTTGCGGCAGGACGAATCGATCCCCATGGGCCGCAGTATCTTTCCAAAAAGCTTCTGTTCGACGTCGGCTTCCCATTCGGCTCTGTCCGCGCAATCCACCCGAATCAGGGCGTGGACGGATTTTCCGCCCGAGAAGGTCAACGCAGCGATAGGTGCGGGGAAGCCCGCCCAAAACGCCAATTGATCCTCAAGGGGGAGCCCATCGAATTCTCCCAGTAGAAACCGGTATGCCGCCACACAGGAATCGGCCCGATAGGACTCCTTGCCACCCTTCGTGAGCCCCACCAACCCGGTCAGTGGGTTAATGATCAGGTAGGGGAACGCGGCTGGTTGTTCAGCCTTTGCGGCCTGGTCCATGATGGAAATCCATTCACCCACCGAGCGGACACTTGCCTTGCCGTCATATTGCTTGCCGATGAAGACCTTTTCATCTTTGGCATAAAGATTTTCGAGAAGCAAAACGGCGTCGCTGGCGTCGGACCCCGAACCCAGGCGTACGGCCGATTTATCGTAGAACGCCGACTTCAAGTCACCTGCTGCCGATACCCCACTCAAGGCGCGACCCTTTTCAATGAACTCCAGGCGTGCCTTCATCGGGTCGGGGAACATGGGTCTCACTGGAGGTGGCCGTTGCATGGTGCGATGATCGCCGGCATCCTGTGCGGCTCGCTGGATTGCAGCCATGATCTCCGAGTCCGGAACGGTCCGACCCCCCGCAGGAATTGATTGGCGAATGTCTGACAGAATCCGCTCCTGACTGAGGCCCGCCATGATGCCGAGGTTGGCAACACCCAGCAAGGCACTGTGGCATCCATTGCCGCCGGGCTTAGGGAGTGTCGCCAGCTTGTGCTGGTAGAGGGCAAAGGCTTTTGCGGGGCTCATCGGGTGGCCCTCCTTCGCCGCGACGTTTCCCTCGAACGCCAATATGCCTTCGCCGTCCGATCTATCCGATTCATCAATGTCCCGAGCTTATCTGCCATCGTGGGGAACACCAGTTCCAGGCGGCATCGAGCGTTGTTCATTTCCTCCATGACCTGGGGCAGGGTCTCCTGGACGGCCGAAGGTTCCGGCACGAACACGGCCGGCTTCTCTGGATCCGGCAACCCCCAGGGCATAAGCACTTGCTTCGGGGTCATAAGCCCACCGCCCCGCCACTGACTAGGGCGGTCACATCGGATTCTAGAAAACCGCACGATCTGCGCCGTCCCGGAAATTTCATTTTCTTGAGGACGCCCTGAGCGGCGAGCAGATCGACCGTTCTGAGCGAAATTCCGAGGCGTTCACCCGTTTGACGCCGGCGGAGAATGCGATCCGCAGCGGGCGCTGGCACCGACCTGCTGTCCAAATTCTGTCTTTGGACTCCTCCTCGTTTGATGAAGTTTATGATGACCCCTCGCTGTGCGGGGGGGATAGTTTCGTCCGTCGCCAATATTGAGCGTATTGCTGATTCTGTATTCCGTTGCATTTGCATCCTCCGTCCGTCGTTGCTCGTCGTGCCCCCTTATCTCGGGGCGTATCCGGTTCTCTCTCCACGCCACGCATTATGGCGCAAAGAGGGCGTTCTGAACCGGACACTAGTTGGGGACAATTGATGCAACTTGTGAATAAAGAAGGACGTGAAGCGGAGGCAAAACCGTGTAAATAGGGGATCTGAATTCTTAGCTATTTGCGGAGCTGGTTGCCTGAAAATACGACTAAATCTTTAAAGTTGGCAAACCCATTCCTTGCAAAAAACGGCGGATTACATGGTAGATATCATCAGGCCCCTCAGCCTGGCTGATACGATAAGTTTTGTTCAATTCTTCATATACCCAACTGATATCCAACGCGTTATCCGAAGCTGTTTGAATAAGGTCACAGTAAGACTTCTCGATTTCGAAATAGTTGTCGCGCGGTACCCGCCCCGGAGTGTGGGGCCACGAAGCCGGCATAAACAATATTCGCCGCTTGTTAAGAACGCGGTACACGTCGATAGGGAAGTCGCGCTTAAAATCGAAGGACATGTATTTGGGTATCTGTACGCTTACGTGATATGGGGAGGTTTCAAATCGAAAAGGCAGGGCGATGGGCTTAAACTTTGATGTCATGCCTGACATGCCATTCTCGATGCAGAATAATACAAGTCTCCGGTTAAACTGTTCCGCAGGAGTAAGGCTTTGCATGTCGCGGCCTTGGACAGCCTCGGGCTCGGGGTGAGGCCTTATTATGCCCGAAGAAGAATCGGGGGCCTTCAGTTCTTTATACATACCAGACAACCATGAGCATGCGTTGCGTATGGCCTGATTCCTCAATATGTCGGAAGCGTAGGCGTTTTCTTTCTGAAATATATCCCGTTCCGCCCACTGGTCCGGTTGTTTGAAAAAACGGTTGATTTGCATTATTTCGCCTGCATATCGAATCGCTAGTCTCAAAGAATCGATGTCGCCGGAAAAAATGTTTTTGAAATACTCTGCATTTCGGCGACTGAGATTGACGACCCCCCTTTTGTCGAGCAACCTTTCAATTTCGTCAAAAATAGAGAGAGGGTTAGGGATTAGTTTAACGAGACTGGCGACCATTGCATACGCTAGGTGATCCCAAGGTTCAGCGGTTCGTGGGGGTTTGATGTTCCGTAATTGTATGGCCAGTTCAACGTTTTTGCGGTAACGCAATATGCTTTTGGCGAAGATGCCTACGACATCGTTACTATTTTTAAAGGCATCCTCGGTAGGGGCGCCCCAGGAGGTCTGGGGCTCATCTTTTTGCTTAAAAAAAACAAGGCAGTCTTGGCGGGAGAATGTGGTTGTACTTTTTTCGACCATGATCTGTTATGCCTTCAAGTGAATCCCATTTCAACTCAATTGTTCAGACTTCCGTAATAAACGAGGACTGTATCCGTTATGTATCCGTTTGAAGCCTCGATTGGGAGTGGCACGAAAGAGCAGGAAACGGCAGAGACAAACCGGGCCTTATTTCGGGTATTCGCATAAGACCATTGAAAACATTGGTCTAAATTGATGTTGGCCTTATTCTATCGACCTAAAACAAGAGAGCCAGCTGTCGGGGTCGAACCGACGACCTGCTGATTACAAATCAGCTGCTCTACCAACTGAGCTAAGCTGGCAAAAATGGAATAATGCCGAAAAGAGGGATGCGTTTCAAGTCCGGCTTCACCGGCCAAACTTAAAAATAGCCAGAAGCGTGGCGGTGTATAACACGATATCGCAGATCAGGGGGATGTCGCCCAATAGCACCCATTCGGGTTTGCCCCCCTTCTGATGGCGATAGACCAGGTCCAAATAGCGGAAGATTCCGAAGAGGGCAAAGGGAATGGTCAGGGCGAGGCCATGGGTTCCGAATTTCGCGACCGTTTCCGGCCAGAGGGTATAGACGGAATAGGTGACGATGACGCTGGCGCTAACAATGGCGATCAATTGATCCAGCAATGGCCGATCGTACTGGCCCAGACTGGGACGATGCGCATCCGCATGCTCATCGAGCAGGAGCAGCTCGGATCGCCGTTTGCAGAGGCCCAGAAAGAGGGCGAGCAGGAAGGCGCAGAGCAGGAGCCAGGGGGAGATGGAGACCGCCAGGGCGATGGCTCCGCCCATGGCGCGCAGAACAAATCCGGCCGCGATGACAAGGGTGTCCACGAGGGCAATTTTTTTCAGCGCGAGGGAATAACCGATTTGCAGGACGATGTACCCGGCAATGATCCCGCCAAAGCCCGGTTTCAAAAATAGGGCGCCGGTTAATCCGATGCTCAGCAGACCCAGGGAGAGGCCATAGGCCAGGGGTACCGGAATCCGGCCGGCCGCGATGGGACGAAGCTTCTTTTCCGGATGGTTGCGATCCCGATCGCGATCCACGAGGTCGTTAAAGATATAGATCCCGCTGGACACCAGGCAAAACAACAGGCCGGCCAAAAAGGAGATACCGCCCTCGCCCCAGCCCAAGGGGGGAATCCGGGTCCGATCCCCCAGGGCGAAGAAAAAAGCGGCCATGACGACCAGATTTTTGGTCCATTGCGCGGGACGCAAGCTCTGCAGGATGGCTTTAATCATAATGAAAAACCTGGGATCGGCGGATTATAACGCTTGGGGTTTCCCGGGATAACGACGCAGGGCATTACGGAACAGCAGCACCCAGACCATGGAGAGGGCTTCGCGGAAGATGGCCGAACTCATTTTGGAATACCCGGCCCGGCGGTCTACAAACGTGATGGGGATTTCCTGGATGATAAAACCCTTGCGCCAGGCGGTATGGGTCAGTTCGATCTGGAAGGAATATCCGTTGGATTTGATGCGGTCGAGATCGATTGCCGCGAGGACCTCCCGGCGATAACATTTGAAGCCGCCGGTGGGGTCGGTAAAGGGCATGCCGGTGATGAATTGGACATAGCGCGCCCCTCCCAGGCTGAGTAACAGGCGGCGGAGAGGCCAATTAGTGACCCGGATTCCCTTGATATAGCGGGAGCCGAGAATGAGATGGGCCGACTCAATGGCCTTGAGAAAATGGGGTATTTCAGCGGGGTCGTGGGAAAAATCACAGTCCATCTCGAAAATCCGCTCATACCCATGGGCGAGAGCCCATTGGAATCCTTCGATGTAGGCTCGGCCGAGACCTTTTTTCTGGGATTGATGGAGAGGCTTAACCCGCGGGTCTTCAAGCGCCATCGCGTCGATGATGGCACCGGTCCCGTCAGGTGAATTGCCGTCGACGAAAAGGACATGAAGGGTGGGATCCACCGCAAAAAGGGCTTGTGCGATGGGCCGCACATTATCTTTTTCGTCATACGTAGGGATGATGATCAATACTCGGCTCATGCCAAGACTATAGGAAAGGGCTTTTTGACGCGCAAGCCATTATTTCCTGCCCTATTTTAAAGCGTTGACAACAAGCGTCCTGCGAAGAGGAAGCCCATCCGGTACTGATTCCAGGAAAAGGATTCGTTGGGCGCATGGATATTGTCGTCCACGGCGCCGAAGCCGACGATCAGGGATTGGGCTCCGACGAGGGCCGGCAGGCGGGCCATGATGGGGATCGATCCACCTTCCCAGAGAAAGGCCGGGGGCTGCGGGGTGAGTTCCACCAGCAGGTCATGGGTTTTTTGAATCAGTGGGGACTTGAGATCGCATTTCAGGGCTATTCCCGCGACGGATTTTTCCGAGAACTTGATTTTTAGACCGGTCGGCAAATGGTGCGTCAGGTGCCGGGTGACCTTCTGGTAGCACGCTTCGGGATCCTGTCCGGCGGCCAGGCGCAGGGTGATTTTGGCCAGGGCCACGGCGGGAATGACGGTCTTGCTGCCCGGCCCGCCATAACCGGAATGAAAGCCGTTGATTTCGATCGTGGGTCGGAACCCGGCCCGCTCCGCCGGCGAGAATTGTTGTTCACCGCCGAGGGGGGCGATCCCGGTGATGGCTTCGTATTCGGCATCGGGCAAGGCGGTGGCTTTGGCCAGGGCGCGTTCTTCCGCAGTGGGATCGGTTACCCCGTCATAGTAACCGGCGACGGCAATCCGTCCCGTGTCGTCGTGCAGGCTGGCGATCAGGCGGGCGAGGACGGTGGCGGCATTGGGCGCCTTGCCGCCGTGTACGCCGGAGTGGAGGTCACGAGTGGCGCCCTGGACCTCGACCGTGAATCCCGCCAGGCCGCGGAGCCCCATGGTGATCGTCGGACGACCGGGGGCAACCGTCAAGGCATCGCAATTATAGAGAATATCCGCATGGAGAAATCCGGGTTTTTGCGCGGAGAGTGCGTCAATCGCGGCCGTGCGACCGCATTCCTCATCGCCTTCGATGAGAATCTGGAGAGGGGGCAGGGCCACTTTGTTTTGGATCAAAGCTTCGAGGGCGGCGAGGACATAGGCAATCTGTCCTTTATTGTCCTGGGCGCCGCGGGCGTAGAGCCGATCGCCCCGCCACTGGGGATCAAAGGGGGGCGAGGTCCATTGATCGAGGGGATCCGCCGGTTGGACATCGTAATGCCCATAAAGCAACAGGGTGGGCTTGTGGGCGACGCCGGGGCGCTCGGCCACGACCAGAGGATGCGCGGCGGTGGGCAGGAGCCGCGTCTGGAACCCCAGGCGCTCCAGGCGATTACGGAGCCAGACGGCGCAGTTGCCACACGCGTCGTCATGCGCCGGATCGGCGCTCACGGAGGGAAACCGCAAAAACTCCATCCATTCGTTGACACATACATCCCGGTTTTGGATCAGCCATTGATCCAGGTCGGAGAGTTTCATAATTCGGTTCTTTCCGGTTCGTTGCTGTTTCGGATGAATGAGGGACTACAGCACTTCGGCGGCAATGGCGGCCAGGGCGCTTCGCTCACTCTTGGTCAGGGTCACATGGCCATGGATGGGCTGGCTCTTGAGTCGTTCCACGGCATAGGAGAGACCGTTGCTGCTGGCGTCCAGATAGGGGTTGTCAATTTGGTAGGGATCGCCGGTCAGTACCATCTTGGTGCCTTCACCGGACCGGCTGATGATGGTTTTGACTTCATGGGGGGTGAGGTTCTGGGCCTCATCGACGATGATAAACTGACGGGGAATCGAACGGCCGCGGATGTACGTGAGGGCTTCCAGTTCGAGGACTTCATCCCGTTGCAGTTTTTCGATTTTGTCGCGAACGGTGGTTTTGTGATCGCCGGAGGACGGCCGGGCCATGAGGTAGGTCAGGTTATCAAAAATAGGGAGCATCCAATTGGACAGTTTCTCCTCCTTGTCGCCCGGGAGATAGCCGATATCCCGACCAAAAGGCATGATGGGACGAGTGACGAGCATTTTATCGTACCGTTTTTGGACGATGGTTTTTTCAAGACCGGCGGCGAGGGCGAGAAGGGTTTTGCCGGTTCCAGCCTGGCCGACGAGGGTCACGACCTGGATGGAATCGTCGAGCAGGAGTTCAAGGGTCATCCGCTGTTCGCGACTGCGGGGTTTGATATGCCAGGCGGTATCGTTGGCGGCATTGAGGGCCAGAAGCTGACCATCGGCCATGAACCGGCCAAAGGCCGTGTGCTTGGAATCCGCTTCGTCGATCAGGGTGACGAATTCATTGGGCATCAGATTGGCTTCGGGAAGCGGCAGGGAGCGGTTGGCCACGAATTCATCGACCGCGGCGCCGGAGACTTTCAGGGCGCGATAGCCGGTGAACAATTCGTCGAAATTGACCTTCTTGTTTTCAAAATCCATGGCCTCGATGCCGAGGGCATCCGCCTTGATTCGGGCATTGATGTCCTTGGTGACAAAAATCACCCGTTCCCCCTGGCGGTGAAGCTGGTAGGCGACCTGGATGATCCGGTTGTCGGCGATGTCGACATCAAGGACTTCATCGCTGAGCGGGGTGAGGCTGGTGACGATTCTCAATGTGCCGCCGTTGTCGAGCGCAACTCCGTCACCGAGTTTGCCCCGGGCGCGCAAGAGGTCCAGTTGGCGGACGACACTACGGGCATTGCGCCCCAGTTCGTTGGATTCTTTTTTGAACCGGTCCAATTCCTCAATGACCGCCATGGGGAGGATCACGGTATTGTCGGCGAAGGCATCCAGAGCAGAGCGATCATGAAGCAGGACATTAGTGTCGACCACAAATATTTTTTTCATCGGCCATCCTGTTTAGTTTCGATTCCCGGCAACGAACCCATAGACAACCCGTCATGTAGCTATCATCCTATCATGGAATTTATTTTTGAGGACTTAAAAAAACATCCGGTCTGGCGTCGGGAGGCCCGGTCCGATAACCCGGTGATCGGGACCGCCGTGTCCATTTGGGGTGATTTTCGTATTGCTGACATTCAAAAATAAGATGAGTATCTTTGCCTGCAATGGAAATCGCCGGTATGAGGTAACACATGCGTATGGAATTGGATTCAGCCCGGACGTGGACCGTTCGGTGTCCGGATTGGCCGGGTTTTAACATCGGATCGATGCGACCCCAGTTGAGGGTGGATACCGAGGTTCTGGAGGCGGACCAGATCGAGTCGGTCGATGGGGGCTGGGTTGTTCGTTTCAACGCGGATTTCAGTCTGGATTGCGTTTTGCGCCCGGTCGATGGCGGGTATTGCCTGGAGCCGGTTTTGCGGCACCGGGGGCAGAGGCCGCGAATCGTGAAAGCCATCCGGTATGGCGGAACCCCGCCCGGGGCCCCGGTCGATGCGGTGCGATTCGGGGAACAGGCCGATGCGGTGCGGGTGATGGAACAATCGAATTATGGCGGGCAAGTGCGTTCCTTGCTACTGCCGGCAGTTCCTCTGTCGGCGCCGGTCGCCGGAGAGCCCGGTTCAGAAGCGGCACACCGTCAGCAGGTCTCACAGGCGTTTACGGTAATCTATGATCGTCGGGCGCGCCAGGCGCTGTTGGCAGGGTTTGAATCCTCCGAGCGCTGGATGGGAACATTCCGGCTGGAACAGGATGCGGCAGGTCGGCCGGTGGGCTGGTTTGTGGAATATGACACCGGTGAGGTGCGGATCGAGCCCGGTGAAAGCTGGGCGATGGAACCCCTGTGGTTGAAAATCAGCGAGGATCCCTGGCGCTTGTTGGAGGAGTATGCCGACCGGGCGGCGGCCCGGCATCCGATCGATGTTCCGCCGCGGCCGCCGGTCTCCTGGTGCAGTTGGTATCCCTACCGGCTGGGCGTGACGGCAGACCGGTTGATGGAAACGGCGCGGATTGCGGCCGCGCGCCTGAAGCCTTTGGGCCTCTCGATTATCGAGGCGGATTTGGGCTGGGAGAAGGACTGGTTGCCCAACGAGTATGAGGAAAATGCGCAATTCGCCGAGGGGCTGGGAGCCCTGGCGACGCGTTTGCGGGGCTTGGGCCTGGAGTTGGGTGTCTGGAAGGCCCCGTTCATGATCTCTGAATTTTCAGCCCTTTACCGGGAACATCCGGACTGGTTGATACCGGGAGAAGAGGGTCAGCCGCGTTCAATCTGGACCTGGTACTGGGAACCGCATGGCCGCGTATTCGTTCTGGATTTATCCCACCCACAGGCCCGCGAATGGGCGGCGGGGCAGATCCGGACACTCCGCGACAAGGGAATCCGTTATTTCAAGTTTGATTTTATCGGGTGCGTTTCCGGAACCGAGGCCTTGCGTCGGCATGATGTGCGGGTGGTGACCGGGGGGGGGACGGAGGCGGCGCGGAAGGCGGCGGCCTTGATCCGGGAGGCCGTGGGAGATGCCTGGATTGTGAACTGTGGCGGGCCGGAAATGCCCGGCACCGGTCACTGGCCGCTCTTATATGTCTGCCAGGATACCGGCAACACGGGAGTGATCAAACCGGAATTTCAAAAGGCCAATCACCAGGCGCTCGCCGGTCATTTGTTTAAGAACCGGCGGTGGGGCTGGATTCAACCCTCCTGTCTGTGCGTCGGATTGCCGGGGACCTTGGACGAAGCCCGGTTGCGGGCGACGGTGACGTTTCTTTCGGGAGGCCAGGTGGATATTTCGGACACCCTGACCACGCTTCCCGAGGAACGTTGGCGGGTGCTTCAAGCCACCTTGCCCGTCATGGGAATGAGCGCGAAGCCGGTCGATCTTTTTGACCCGGTGGATTATTCGGATCGATACGATTATGCCGGAACGTGCAAGGGGGAGGCGGAGTCCGGGAATAAGGCCCAGGAGACGATGCCCGGTTCGGTCTGGCACCTGCCGGTGAAAAGCGATTGGGACGAATGGGCGTTGGTCGCCTTTTTTGCCTTTGAAACCACCTCGCCGAACGAACATCCCAAGCTAGTCCGGTTTGGATTACCCCTCGCCCGCCTGGGCCTTGATGCCCGGGATCAATGGATGGCTTACGAATTCTGGGACGGTCAGGCGTTGGGTGATTTGCCGGGTGGACGGCGCAATGTGAAGGCGTACCGACATCCTGGCGATTTCCAGGATCTGCTGGTGGGGGATGAACCGGGGCGTCTCGACATTAGCTACTGCGGGCTCGGGTGCAAATTGATTTGTCTTCGCCGCCGCCGGCCGCATCCCTGGGTGATCGGGACGGGATTTCATCAGAGTTGCGGGGCGGAATTGAGTGGGGTGACCTGGCGGGAATCCACCCGTGAATTGACCGGATGGCTGAACCGTCCGCCGGGCGAGACCGGCAACCTGGTTTTGGATGGGGCGGGGCAATGCCCGGTGGAGGCGCGCGTGGCGGGGCGGGTGGCGATCCCGCGGCCGGGCGCACATGGAAGCTGGGTCTTGTCGATTCAGACGGAGACTGATATAACCCCTTGGTCGGTGTGTTTTGCGAAAGGACAGCTATGAATCGTTCCTCACAAATCGAGGCGAGTATTGCCAGTTGTGGTCGGGCTATTGCCGGTTTGAGCGCGCAGGTCGCCCTCCTGGAAAAAACGGGGCAAGCCCTGGTGGATTGTTTTGCGCGGGGAGGGAAGGTGATGACGGCGGGCAACGGCGGCAGTGCCGCCGAGGCCTTGCACCTGGCGGAGGAGTTGATCGGCCGGTTCAAAGCGGATCGTCCGGCCCTGCCGGCGCTGGCTTTGGCGGCGGATCCCACCGCGCTGACCTGCATCGGTAACGATTTCGGATTTGACCAGATCTTCCGGCGGCAGGTGGAGGGGTTGGGTCGGCCCGGGGATGTGTTGATACTATTTTCAACCAGCGGAAAATCACGGAACCTGGCGGAAGCCTTGGGTGCGGCCCGGGCGAAGAACATGGTGGTGATCGCCCTATTAGGCGGCGATGGCGGTCCCTTGAAAGGGCGCGCCGATTTTGAAATCCGAGTAGCCGCCGATACTCCGGCGCGGGTCCAGGAGGCACATCAGTTGATCGTGCATCTCTGGTTGGAAATGATTGAGGGTGGGGGTTGATCTAAATGAGTGCAAGGGATGCGTTTGGTCTCATTCTCAGAGTGCTGGGGTTATTGGGCGTCCTGTGGGGCATCTTCTATCTGGGCTCGATCGTTTACTGGTTGCTGGGCACCCGGGTGCCGGGATATACGATCTATCATTACATTGCGGCCGCTTTTTTAACGCTGGGCGTGGGGCTCTACTTATTGCGTGGCGCCCCCCACCTGGTGAGGTTTGCATTTCCCGAGGCAGACGCCCCAAAAGAGGCACAAGAGAACGAGCACCGAACCTGACCCCGTGCCGTTGAACCCTAAAACACCATATCGCGGGCGAAAAGGGTCTGTACTTTTCACATTCTCCGCCGATGAGCGATTTTCGAATCACCGGAGTCTAGCCAGAGCCGCGCGGATCTGCATGGCAAGCCCCACGGTTTCGTCCGGCGGCAGGTAGTCCGCCATCGCCTTTCGGATGTCGTCATCGGACAACCCGGCCGCCTGGGCGCGAAGGAAATCATAGAACTCGTTGATTGTGCCGCCGACAAAATGATCCTCTTTCTTGACCAGTTTTGAGTAACAGGGACGGCGCAAGCGTGACCTTAAAGTTTCCGCATCCGGGACCACCTGCATCTGCAGGTAGAACCAGATATCGTAAAGATCTCGAATCAACCGTCGCTCATTCCAGGCGGCCATCTTGTTGGCCAGCGCAATGGAATGATCCACTACCGGGATGATTCGCCGCGGCAAATTGAACCGGGGCGAAAACAACCGGGTTGAGGCCATTGCCGTTCTCATTTCCAGGGCGACCTTGGCCTCAACTTGAATCGTCGTCTGATCCACCGTTACTACAGCACGTAAGCATTTCGAGTTGAGGGAATACTCCACTACAGCGCCCTTGATCGATTTCAGGCATTTCACGATTTCCCCCACAATGTCCTTCTTGGACCGGTAGGGAACGAAGACGTAGTCGATGTCATTGGTGAGGCGCTCCGACCCTAGAATGCGCAAAACCATGCCGCCCCTGAGGATCGCCTTCTTGTCAAAGGTGCGGGCGAACAGATCCACCACCTGGGCCAGCAAGGCCTGTTCCTTCTCAATCATAGAGATCTCCAAGCTTTCCTGAAAAAGGCCACAAAACGCGGGTCATACTTTTTTAGAAACTCAGAAATGACGCCGGGATCGAACCCTTGCACGGCTATATCGGTGGCTGGGTCGAAGGAGAATCGTTTGCCTTTATAATAGAAGTAGCAGACATCAAGGAATGCCTTCTCCGGCGTGGCCGTCAGAATCCCATCCACCGAAATAAAACCAAAGTAGAGACGAGGATCAATGCTGAGATGTTCAATTATACCTAGAGTGCATTGATAAAGGCGGGGCCGCCCGATTTTGACGGCTTGGACCTTACGGGCGGGGACGGATCCAATCAAAGCCTTGGTCGCCAGCACGGTGCCCGTGGAGATATAGGCCTCGGGGGCGATCTTGGCGCTGATCACCGGCAAGGCCGCATCGGGCGTGGCATATATCCCGCGTTTCACCTTGATCAGCGATCCCTGCCGGACCATGTCCTTCACGGTTCTGTATAGGGTTGCTTCCGGCTGCTGCCTTAACAGAACCTTCAAATCGGACAGGGCAAACACCCCGTTCAGTTCCTTTGCCCAAGTATCAACCATTCTATAAGCCTTCAAGTCCATGTACAAAAACTATCATTTATTGATAGTAAGCGTCAATGGACAAAAGCGGGATGGTTTGAAAAGCCGCGTGGGGTCAGACCAGTAGTTCCGATCCGTATGACTAAAATACAATCTCACAAGCCGGCAGGGCCTTGCGAATCCGATTTCTTTCTTCTTCGGGCAGGGGATTCCCTTTTAAGTGAAGCCGTTTGAGAGACGGGGCCAGCCGGTCAATTTTTTCGGGCAGGGCGGTGAGTTTATTTCCGTTCAGGCGGAGCCATTTCAGGGACGTGAGTTCCGTGATGTCCGGGGGCAGGGCGGTCAACTGATTGCGATCGAGATTCAAATAGGTCAGGTTTTTGGCGGAAGCGATTGCCGGCGGTAACCCCGTCAGGCTGTTATCGTTCAGGTAGAGCTGAGTCAGGGCGGGGAGTTGGCACAGGGCCGGATTCAATTCCGCGAGTTGATTTTCGCCGAGGTCAACCCAGACCAGGCGGTTGAGGGCGGCGATTTCGGCGGGAACGGCGGTCAGCTTGTTTTTGCGGAGACTGAGCCGTTCCAAGGAGGTGATCGTCCAGAGTTGGGGATCGATTTGCGTCTGGCCCTGATCGTATAACCAGAGATTACGGACGGGGGTGGAGGAGGCCAGGGCTTCGTTCAGCGCGACGTATCTTTTGCCGATATCCGGTTTTTTCCAAAACTGATCGCGGGGCGAGCAGGCGGCGAACGTCAGGGCACACAGTAAAAGGCACAAGGTTTTGAACATGGACGGATCTCCGAATTCATTGAATCAGATGGGGTCTAGTATAGGCGGCTTGATCGGAAAAACAAGCCGCCAATTGAAAAAATATGGCGAGGGGCCGTAACTTGTGATATTTTTTCAAAAGTTGGTCGCCTGTTGGAGTTGGTCGGCCCTCATTCTGATCTGCGGCTTCGAAATGGGAGAATGCATGTGAAAGAATGGTTGATTGCCGTCCTGGAAGTGGCGGGAAGCTATTTCCTGTTTGCCCTTTTACAATGGGCCTGGGGACGTCGGGGTTTGCTGCGGCGTGTGGCCTGGGGCCTGAATCTGGCGGTGTTATCCGGCGCGATTTATTATTTCCTGGGTGAATTACTGGCCGGGATCCATATTTACCTTGCGCTGGTCTTCAAGGCGGCCTTCCTCTTTTTTGCCGCCCTGGTTACCGTGCGGATGACGGATTGGTTGTTTTTTGAGGCGTTCAGCGGACGACGGAAGGCGCGACCGGTTCCGGTAGTGTTGCGCGATATCGGGTGCTGGCTGGTGCTGGCCGGTTTGTTGTTCCTGATCATCCGGACGATCTTTCCCGCGGTGAATCTGAATGTGCTGGCCTTTTCCTCCCTGGTCGTGGGCTATATTGTGGCCAACGCCACGCAGGACACCCTGGGGAATCTGGTCGCCGGTCTGGCGTTGAATACGGAAACCCCGTTCCAAATCGGAGACTGGGTCAATGTGGGAGGGCACACGGGGCAGGTGGTGGACATGACCTGGCGGGCCACGCGGCTCTGCACCAAAAATGCGGACCATATCATCATCCCCAACAGTTGTATTTCGCGGGAACCGATATCCAATTATTCGCGCCCCACACCGGTCCACGCCCAATCGTTCATGATCGGGGCGTCCTATGATGCGCCGCCCAAAAAAGTGCGGGATGTTTTGCTGGAAACCTTCAAGACCGTGCCCGGGATCCAGGCCGACCCTCATCCGCGAGTGTATCTGACCGGGTATGGCGATTTCGCAATTCAGTACCGGGTCAAATATTTCGTGACCGATTACGAGACGATCGATCAGATCGAGAGTGATGCCATGGACCTTGTCTGGTACGCCTTTCGTCGGGAGGGGATCGGAATTCCGTTCCCGATTCGCGATGTCCGCCTGCGCACGATTTCAGCGGACGATGAGGCGCGGACAGAACGTGTGCGCCGGGAAGAGATCGGGCAAATTTTGCGAGGGACGGACTTGTTTGCGCCCGTGCCTGGGGAGGAAATCGATTATTTGGCGAGTCAGTTCCAGGAGGCACTCTACGCGCGGGGAGAGTGTCTGGTTACACAGGGTGAGGCGGGCAACAGCTTTTTCTTGATTCGATCCGGCCGGGTGTCTGTTGTGGTACGGGACGAATCCGGCCGGGAGAGCGTGGTGGCGCGCCTGGAACCCAGTGGATATTTCGGCGAGATGTCCTTGTTGACCGGGGCGCCCCGGACGGCGACGGTACGGGCGGAAACCGACACGGCGGTCTTGATCCTGGCGCACACCGAGATGGCTGATGCCCTGCGGCGGAATCCCCGCCTGGCGGAAATCATGGCGACGATTTTGGAACAACGGAACCAGGGGTTAAACGAGCACCGGGCGGCGCGCAAGGGGGTGGAAACGGGGGCGGATTCCGGCCGGTCTGCCGGGGCTTTGCTGGAAAAAATCCGGTCTTTTTTCAAGTTGAGAGGGACTACTTGAAGATGAGCGAAGATGTCTCCAACGGGTATTCCGCGGACCGGTCGAGCGGTCGCGGATGGCGCGTTTGGTTTGTGGCTGCGTTTTTGGGACTCCTGGGAGGGATGGGGTGTTGGGCCGCGCAGGAAGGCACGGCCATAACGGTTGATCCGGACGAAGGGGTTTTATGGGAAGATGCTTGGCTGGCGGACTATTTGCCGGAAGACCGGGTGGAGTGGGTCTGCGCGATCACGGAAAGCGACTGGCTTGAGTTTTGGCGGAGGATCCAGGAGGTTCTGCAGTCGGAATCGTTGGATGATCTGGCCTGGAATTTGCCGGAAGCGGAAGTGGCCTTGGATTACCTGAGCCATTTGCCGGGCGGAATGCCCTACGCGAATTGGTTGAGATCACGCATCGATTACCTGTCCAGCGCGGATGAGGTGGTGCGACGGATTCCCACGGTTCCGCCGTCCGCCCTGCGGAGCCGGCCGAGTTCAAGCACCGGGATCGTGGTGCGGGTTTCAATTCGTCCCCCCGCGTTGCCCCCTTCATTGAAAGTTCCGCCGGACATTGCGGAGAAACGATCCGGCATCCTGCGGAATATGACCTATTGGAAAAAGAAAATCGCCTTGCGTCCGGATTTGCCCCAGGCAAAAAAACTGATTCCCCAGTTAAAGGTTGTTTTTGCCGCCGAAGGGGTTCCCCCGGAGTGGGTTTGGATCGCCGAAGTGGAGTCGTCTCTGGATCCCCATGCGCTCAGTCCCATGGGGGCTGTAGGGTTATTTCAATTCATGCCGGCGACCGCGCTCCGCTTTGGTCTCCGAACGGAAATTCCGGATGAACGGATGGAGCCGGTAAAAAGCGCCCGGGCGGCGGCGCAATATCTCCGGTTTCTTCATGCCGAATGCGGGAACTGGCCACTGGCCCTGGCGGCCTATAACGGGGGAGAAGGGCGGATTCTACGGTTGCTGAAACAGCATTCGGCCCGAACCTTCGATCAAATCGCGCCTCACCTTCCACCGCAAACCCAGATGTATGTCCCCCGGGTGATGGCGACCGTCGCGGTTCGGGAAAAAATCGATCCGACGACCCTGCCGCCGCCCAAGGTCAGGGTGACCCAGATGAGGAATCCGTTGCCGGAAGGCGAAGTGCCGTTGCCCCCGCCGGAGCAAACACTTGACCCCAGTTGATCGCCCGCAGGGCCTGTAAGAGGTGCCATTCGGGAAGGCGGTAACTCTCGATTTCAATAAGCAATCGATTGTTCCAGAGAACGCTGATTTGGCCGAATCCTCCGCTCCGATTGAAGGTTTCATAATACCGGAAAGGGCCCTGCCGTCCGTCCCGTTCATACCCGCGATCCGTTTCCCGATCGATATGAACGCCCAGCCAAGTCAGCCCGAAACGGGTTTCAATCCGGGCGGGGGGGCGGCCGAAATCGGTGACCGTGATTTGCATACGTCCGTCCAGCGGGCTTTCATATTGGGCTTTGACCATGGCTTCGGGTTGGAGATCCCGGGAAAAAGTCTCCTGGACGACGGACTTCTGCTTCAATAATCCGATGCGCCGGGGGAAAATGGATTTCATCGATCGGCTGTCAACCGCGACCGGACCGTCAAGGGGTAGGGGGGCTGTCCGGATCTGGATGGCGGCCAGCACGCCGGTGGTGGTGAGCCCGCCGGGCGGAGTGTCGGCGATGACGGTTCCGTCTGGGGTGGGGGCTGACGCCGATGGAGCCCGCCGGTCGTTACATCCTGGCATTCCCAGCGCGATCACGATCGCCACAAGCCACAGAAGGATTGCTTGTTTCATGGGGGCAGTGTATAGATGCGGGGCTTTACTTGGCAAGGGATGAATTTGAAGAGGTCTTCGCCGGAATCCTTTATGGAAAGCAAAGAATGATGAAAACAACCAATCGGTGGTGGATTGCGGGGATGGGGACGTTTCTGCAACTTTGTCTCGGGACGGTTTATGCCTGGAGTTTTTTCCAGAAACCCCTGATGGCAACCTTCGGTTGGAGCAACGCCCAAACCACCTGGACCTTCAGCCTGGCGATTGCTTTTTTGGGTTTGTCGGCGGCGGTGGGCGGAGTGTTACTGCCCAAAGTGGGGCCGCGGAAACTAGCCCTGACGGGCGGGGTGTTATTTGGGTTGGGCTATCTGGTGGCGGCGGTTGCCCTGCATTTTAAACTACTGCCCCTGTTATATGTGGGCTATGGCGTGGTGGGGGGGGTGGGCTTGGGGTTGTGTTATGTCACTCCTGTGGCCACGGTGGCCCGGTGGTTTCCGGATCGCAAGGGCCTGGTGACCGGAATGGTGGTGATGGGCTTCGGCTTTGGCGCCTTGTTGATGAGCAAACTCATTGCGCCTTTATTGATCGCCTGGACGCGAACCGAAATTTCCCCCCAGGGAAACCTGCCGTTGATTTTTGGACTATTGGGGGTTGTGTTCCTTCCTTTGACCCTGGGGGCCGGTTATTTTTTGGTCCCGCCTCCGGCGGGCTATGTGCCGGCGGGATGGACTCCACCGGAATCCCGGACGGATACCCGCACCTCCGAGACCGATGGCGGGCGCGGTCTGTTCGTGGCGATGTGGATTCTTTTTTTCTGTAATATTTGTGCCGGGATTGCCCTGGTTGGATTCCAGTCGCCGATGATTCAGGATTTGTATTTGGCGCACGATGGGAATTATCAGGAGGGACCGGCTTTGGCGGCGTTGGGCGCGACCTTGATCGCCATCAGTTCTATTTTTAATGGGGCCGGGCGTTTTATCTGGGCGGGATTATCGGATCGGATTGGACGGGTGCGCACTTTTCGCTGGATGTTGGGAAGCCAGGTGGGGGTCTTTTTATTAATGACGCAGGTCTCGCATCCTTGGGTGTTCGGCGGGATGGTCTGTTATATTCTGCTGTGTTACGGAGGCGGCTTTGGCACAATGCCGGCCTTTGTGTCGGATGTATTCGGTCCAGCCCGGATGGCGCGGGTCTATGGGGCGATATTGACGGCCTGGTCGGCCGGGGGAATCGTGGCGCCGCTGGCGGTGGCGGCCTTAAAAGATCATTTGGGGAAGCGGGCCTCGATTTGGGCCTTTGGTCTCGCCGCCGGATGCCTGGGGATCGGGCTGATCATCAGCCTGCTGATGCCCGACGAGCGACACGCTTCTCGATGTCATTCCTGATAGCGCGAGGTCACCCTAACTTCCCCCAGCTGTCATCCCGAGCGAAGTCGAGGGATCTCATGGGGTCGCAAAATTTCTGGTCCTATATGGTTCTACTGAGCCCCCTCACCCCACCCTCTCCCGCGCCGGGGAGAGGGAGGAGAAATAAGACAACGTCAGGGAATGGAACCGCAAATAGCCGAATGCTGAAGTGCGGAATAACGAGGCAAATCCTGAAATCGAATGGTCGATGATTTCTCACTCCCTCCGGCACGTGGGAGGGGGAGCAATAAGACAACATCAGGGAATGGAACCGCAAATAGCCGAATGCTGAAGTGCGGAATAACGAGGCAAATCCTGAAATCGAATGGTCGGCGATTTCTCCCTCCCCCCGGCACGTGGGAGGGAGGAGAAATAAGACAACGTCAGGGAATGGAACCGCAAATAGCCGAATGCTGAAGTGCGGAATAACGAGGCAAATCCTGAAATCGAATGGTCGGCGATTTCTCCCTCCCCCCGGCGCGGGGGAGGGTGGGGTGAGGGGGCTCCTTTAAATCTTCTCTACGCTCATCCGTCCATCGACGGCCATGGCCGGGGTTCCGGCGGGTCCGATTTTGAAAGGATTGATATCCATTTCCTTGATTTGAGGGAAATCGGTGACCAATTGGGAGATGCGCAGGAGGGTGTCGATCAGGACGGGCAGATCGACGCCCGGTTGACCCCGGACGCCTTGGAGTAGTTTATAGGCGCGGGTTTTTTCAATCATGGTCTTGGCGTCATCGGCGGTGATGGGCGCGAGGGCGAAGGTGACATCCTTGAGAACTTCAACCATGATGCCGCCCAACCCGAACATGATCATCGGCCCGAACTGCGGGTCACGATTCATCCCCAGAATCAATTCCTGACCGGACATGCACATCTGCTGGATCGAGACGCCGAGGATATGGGCATCCGGTTTGTTTTGGGCGACCCGGCGCATCATCCCCTCGTAAGCTTCCTGGACCTGACCGGCATCGGCCAGGCCAACCTTGACCCCGCCGACGTCCGATTTATGGATAATTTCGGGGGAGACAATCTTCATGACGACGGGGAACCCGATGTCGCTGGCGGCCTTCACGGCTTCCGCTGCGGTTTTGGCGAGGACGCCCCGGGGAACCTGAAGCCCATAGGCTTGCAGGACTTCCTTGGCCTCGGCTTCGCCGATTTCACGCTCGCCGGCCTGGAGTGCGTGATCAATGATGCGTTGAACCGTGGCCTTGTCGACAGGGAATTGCTTGAAGGTCCGGGCCGGCCGGACTTTCCAGGCGGCGTAATCACACATCACCCGGATGGTGCGGGCGGCGCTTTCGGGCGAATCGTACTGGGGAATGCGGTTAACGCGGAGAACCTGGAGGGCGTCGTGGATCTTGAGCGCGCCCATGAAACAGGCCAGGATCGGTTTACTGGGATTCTTTTTGGATACCCGGGCGAGCGCTTCAGCCGTGGCGGTGCATTCGGTCATGGCCTGGGGGGTCAGCAAAACCAGGACAACATCGACCCCCGGATCGGCCAAAGCGGTTGCGATGGCAAATTCATAGCGATTGGCCAGAGCGTCGCCGAGCACATCGATGGGGTTGTGAATGTTGGCGGCGGCCGGTAATTGGGCGGCGAGTGCGCTTTCGGTGGCCGACGTCAACTTGGCGAAGGAGAGCCCTTCGCGTTCGATGGCGTCGGCGGCCATGATGCCGGGTCCGCCGGCATTGGTGACGACCGCCACCCGTTTTCCGGCGGGCAGGGGTTGATACGCGAAGGCCTGGGCGTAATCGAACTGGCATTTGATCGAGGGGCAGCGGATCATCCCGGTCCGTTCGAAGACACAGACGTAAGCGGCTTCGCCGCCGGCCAAACTGCCGGTGTGGGACGAAGCGGCCTTGGCGCCGGCCGAGGTTCCACCGGACTTCATCAGGAGGATGGGTTTTTCGCGGGAAATCTTTTCGGCCGCCTGAATAAACTGTTCCCCCTGGCTGATGCTTTCGAGGTAACCGGTGATGACGCGGGTTTCGGGATCCGCGCCGAAGGCCAGAAGGGTATCGAGATCGTTGACATCGCATTTATTGCCGAAACTGACGAGTTTGCTGAAGCCGATGCCATTGGCGTTGGCCATGTCGAGGATGGCCGACATCAGGGCGCCCGATTGGGACATGAACGAAATGGCGCCGGGCACGGGAAGATCGCCGCCGAAACTGGCATTGAGCTTGCTGGAGGGCACCATCACGCCAAGGCAATTGGGGCCGATGACCCGGATGCCCGAGCGGCGGGCAATGGCCACCACCTGCTCCTCCAGACGTCTCCCCGCCTCGCCCACTTCCTTGAACCCGGCGGTGATGATCACGACGGCCTTGATGCCTAGTTGGGCGCATTGTTCCATGATCTCGATTACAAACTTGGCGGGAACCACCACCACGGCCAGATCCGGTACCTCCCCGATGGATTTCAGGTCAGGATAACACTTCAAGCCTTCAACCTCGGTGGCCTTGGAGTTGATGGGGAAAATCTTGCCGGGGAATTTGCCCCGCCGCAGGCTGACCAGGATTTCGTAGCCGACCTTTCCTTTTTCTCGGGAAGCGCCGACAATGGCAACGGAACGGGGGGAAAAAAATTGCTGCAGACTCATCGGCTAATCCTTTCGTTGAATGGATCGGCCCGGGTCACGTACGGTGAGGTTTGAGCCGACAGCACAAAAAACCGTTATCCGAATTATTATAGCAAGGCGTTAGAGTCAATATAAAACTGGATTATTTACCAAAGAAATTCTTGACACCCCCGGCTTTTGTGTTTTCATGAAAAAGGTTAAACTGAAGAAATCAAGGTTCAGGATTAGATGAAACAATGGATCGGTCGATGATGGCCTCCGGATGGCGAATGGGCCAAGAGGGGATCGACCTGAAGGCCGAGGTGAAATGACTTGCAAATCCAGCCCGTTTCCATGCCGTCCGCCAGTTTTCCGCCCGCTCCGGACGAAAACAAACGGGAGCTTGGCGATTATCCGGCGTTTGGCCGTCGCTCTGCGGATGTTCCTTTGTATCGTGTGGGTATCCTTCTTCGCCGAGGCCAGGGCCGCTGCCGATACGCGCTTCAGTTTCATCCAACTCTGTGATCCCCAACTGGGGATGACCGACTATAAGGAGGATATCGGTTCGTTGGAGCAAGCCGTCAAACAGATCAATTCCCTGGCCCCGGATTTTGTCCTGATGTGCGGTGATTTTGTGCACAAGCCCACCGAGACGTCCTTCTCGGATTTTCGGAGGATCATGGGAACCGTTTCCGCTCCCTGCTACTGGGTTGCCGGGAACCACGATTTGACCCTGGCCAAACCCGGCGACGCCTTGCCCCGCTATCGGGAACTGTTCGGCCGGGACTATTACTCGTTTTCACACGACCGATTCCGGTTTGTCGTGTTGAACACACAACTCCTGAAAAACCCTGTTCCGGGCGAAACCGAAACCGAGATGGCCTGGTTGAAGGATGAACTTCAAGCGACGCGAAAGGCGGACATGATCCCCATCCTGGTGGGGCATCACCCGCCTTTCTACGGTCAACCCGGCGAATCGGACGTTTGGCAGGGGTTGCCGGTTGAGCCGCGGCGGACATTACTGGCCTTATGTGATCAATACCGGGTCCCCACCTATCTGTCAGGGCATACGCATCATTTCGTCGAGCATCGATATGGCACAATGGATATCGTCAGCGGAGAGGCCGTCAGCACGAATACAGACGGGCATGC
Source organism: uncultured bacterium (assembly GCA_903824675.1). Taxonomy (GTDB): domain Bacteria; phylum Verrucomicrobiota; class Kiritimatiellia; order CAIKKV01; family CAIJXV01; genus CAIJXV01. Next base: position 89,763 of record CAIJXV010000061.1, on the reverse strand, counting down.
CATCGGTTTTCGTCTTTGGCGGGTCCAAGGCGACCTCCCGTGGCAATCCACCTTCATTCCTCTTTACAAGCGGACACAAATCAAACCGAAACCCGCGTATGATCCGGCGGCAGAGGCCGGTTCCGTGGCGGTCTGTCGGGCAAATCTGCGGCAACTCGATGCCGCCAAGGAAGCCTTTGGGATGCAACGACAATTGCCGAACGGAGCCCCCATTTCGGATGAGGATTTAGCGGCGGTCCTCAAAGGCGGCCGGGCATCGCTGGTTTGTCCCGATCACGGGCAATATCGGATTCAGGGTCTTGGGACCGATCCGGAATGCACCCAGCCGGGCCATCGCCTCCCCTATTTTTATCAATTCGAGGAGTTTCAAAATCGCTGCCAGGCCCCACGACGAGTGATCGACCCACCGCCCGTGACCGCCCCGTGACCGTTCTGATGGGGTCTCCCGCAAATTCCACGTGAAGAGTCGGTTGCCCACGGCGGTTGAAAAAGAATCGAGATGGAACCTTTAACTAACGAATGGCGGGAAGCGGTCCTGAAGCCGCAGTTCATTTTCCGGTTTATGGCTCTGCTTTTGACCGGGTTCATGAGTATTCGATACCTGCACCCCGTGAGCCTCTACTGGTTGGGCCTGAACCCCGGGCCGATGCATCCCGTGGACCTCATCTTTCACGAGGCGGGGCATGCGTTGCTGTTTTGGGCACCTCCCTTGCTGCATGCGCTTGGCGGCACGATCGGTCAGTTGGCTATGCCGTTGGCATTGGTTCTGGCTTTCGGAATCAAGAACCGGAGTCTTTTTGATGCGAGCATCTGCCTGTGGTGGGTGGGACAGAGCTCCGCCGATTGCGCTCCGTACATAGCGGATGCACGGGCATTGCGCCTGCCCTTGATAACCGGGTATACAGGTGCGGAAGCGGAGGGTCACGACTGGGAGTTCATTTTGGGTCAGTTGAATCTCCTGACGAGCGATCAAGGGATAGCGGCGGCATTTCTCTGGACCGGCCGGATGGTCATGGTCCTGGCCCTGCTCATTGGCATCGCCTGCCTGGCGCATCAGATTCTGAGCGCCCGCCGGGGGTGGGGTGGGAGAGATGTTAGGTAAAGGGTGCTAAGTTGTTGGTTTTTGGGGAAGCAGAGAGCAGAAGGATGAAGAGTAAGAGTCAGAAACCAGAAATTAGAAGCCAGAATTGAGATAAGAGGGGAAGGGTAGCCAGGCTAAGGGGCGAACCGCACGCGCCTCTTACGGCGCTACTACGAACCCGGAACTGAACACACTACAGGCCTGCCACGTAGCGTGCCGTGCAGTAGAGCGAAGCACACAGCACGGCTCTGCTACGTGGCGCACCCGACAGGGCTCGAACCTGTAACCTTCTGATCCGAAGTCAGAAGCTCTGTCCAATTGAGCTACGGGTGCTGCGGGAGATAGAAAAGCCGGCGGCGGAAACCCGACGCCGGCTGGTGTGAGCAGAACGGGCGTCAGGCTTTCTCGTACGAGATCATGGGATCGTCTTTTTTGACCGGCTTGCCGTGTTCGACGAGGATCCCGGTGATTTTGCCATCGCAGGGCGCCTTGATCTCATTGAAGAGTTTCATCGCTTCGACGATACACACCGGTTGGCCGGCCTTGACGATATCGCCGACCTTGACGAACGCGGGCTTTCCAGGGCCGCTGGACGTATAGAAGTTCCCGCCGAGGGGCGCCTTGATCGTCAGGGCTGCATCGACCGCCGGGGCGGCGGCCGCGGCTTTCGGAGCGTGCGCCGCTTTCGGGGCAGGCTTGGCCGACGCGGTTGTCGCAGATTTGGCGGGTGCGGTGGGAGTGGAATCCGTCGCGACTCCATCGGCTTTCAAGGTCAGGGCTAAGTCGTCCCGGCGAATGGTCAATTCGTTCAGCTTGAGATCATGGACGCGATTGAGCAGTTCGTGGAGCGCTTCATAATCACTGGGGGCCAGGAAAGCGCGGGGCGGAGGGGCCGGTTTTTCCTCTTCCTTCGGTTCAACATCCTGTTTTTTGCGTTCCAAGGCGGCCGGTGACGGCGGGCGTTCTTCCGGCGGCAGATGACGCCATTTGAAGAAATCGAGGGCCGGCTGGGGGAAGAGGCAATAAGAGATGATGTCTTCCTCATTGTGAATCAGGGCAGGATCAATCCCTTCCGTCGCATTGGGCAACATGGGTTGCATCAGGTCGGCCGGGCGGCAGGTGATTTCCTTGTCGGCTCCGAGGATGGCCTTTTTGACGGCGGGGTTGATCGGAGCCGGAGAACGGCCGTATTGGCCCCGGACATATTCCTTGATTTCCTGGGGGACCAGTTCATAGCGTTTGCCGGCGAGTACATTCATGACCGCCTGAATGCCGATGATCTGGCTGGTGGGGGTGACGAGGGGGGGATATCCCAGGTCGGCCCGGACGCGGGGGAGCTCTTCAAAAACCTGATCGAGCTTGTCGAGGGCGTTCTGCTGTTGAAGCTGGGAGCGCAGGTTGGAGATCATTCCGCCCGGGATGTGATGCAGGAGCACTTCGGGGTCGATGATATTCTGGGTCGAGCCGTCATCGGGTCTGCGGCTGGGGGCGAGTTCTATGAAGTACTTGCAAATCTTGCGCAGGGCATCCTGGTCGAGATTGGCGTTGTAATCGGTTTCGGCGAAGATGGCGATCATGGTCTCGACCGGCGGCTGGGACGAGAAGCCCGCCATGGACGAGATTGCGCAGTCGATGGCACCGGCGCCAGCCTTGACGCTGTCGACATAGCTGGCGGTGGCCATACCGCTGGTCGTGTGGGAGTGGACTTGGATGGGAACGTGGATTTCCTTGACCAGGGCGGAAACGAGTTTTTCGGCGGAGAGGGGCGAGAGGATGCCGGCCATGTCCTTGATACAGAGCGAATCGATGCCCATGGCCACCTGTTCGCGGGCATTTTGGACAAAGTTTTCAACGGTATGGACCGGGCTGACCGTGTAGCAGATGGTGCCTTGGGCATGGCCGCCGTAGCGCTTGACGGTCTTGATGGCATGTTCCAGATTGCGGGTATCGTTCAGCGCGTCAAAAATCCGGAAGATATCGACGCCGTTTTTGACGGCAAGCGAGACGAAATGTTCGAGTACATCATCGGGATAATTCTTATAACCGAGGATGTTCTGGCCGCGGAGCAACATCTGGAGCGGGGTTTTTTTGGCGCGGGCCTTGATCTGGCGCAGACGTTCCCACGGGTTTTCGCGAAGAAAACGCAGGCAGACGTCAAACGTGGCGCCGCCCCAGACTTCCAGCGAATAATAGCCGACGGAATCGATGGTATCGATGATCTTGAGGATATCCGAGGTCCGCATGCGGGTGGCCCAAAGCGACTGATGGGCATCGCGCAGAGTGGTATCGGTGATCCGCAGGGGAATTCGGGTCGTTGCGGCGGGTGCGGGGGTCGGGGAGACGTCGGTTTGGGTTTTGCGCGGACGAGCCATGTTTTTATCTCCAGTTTAAGGGTGAGAACTCAATAACTGCCGATACGGGCGTATTTTTCAAACCGTCGGTTCAACAGTTTGCCAGTGGACGTATGAGTCAGCCGGTCAAGGTTGCGGATCAACGACTTCCGCAGGGTGGCAATGGCGGTCTGGGGATCCCGGTGCGCGCCGCCGACCGGTTCCGCAATGATTTCGTCGACCACCTTAAGTTTCAAGAGGGCCTGGGCGGTGATTTTGAGGGCGGTTGCGGCCTCGGGCGCCTTGGTTCCGTCGCGCCAGAGGATCGAGGCGCAGCCTTCGGGTGAAATCACTGAATAGACGGCATTGGACAACATGAGCAGGACATCGCCGACGCCGATTCCCAAGGCGCCGCCACTTCCGCCTTCACCGGTGACAACCACGATGATCGGGGTTTTGAGCGCCGACATTTCCATGAGGTTACGGGCAATGGCCTCAGCCTGCCCTCGTTCTTCGGCGTCCGCGCCGGGATAGGCGCCGGGCGTATCGATGAAACAGACGACGGGGACCCGGAATTTTTCGGCCATGTGCATCAACCGCATGGCTTTCCGGTACCCTTCGGGGCGGGCCATACCGAAATTGAATTTGAGGTTATCGTCGATGCCCCGGCCCTTTTGATGGCCGATGACCATGACCCGCCACGCATCCAAGGTGGCAAAGCCGCCGACGATGGCATGATCGTCGCCGAAAAGGCGGTCTCCGTGCAATTCGATGAATTCAGAGAAAAGGCCGGCGATGAAATCCTGGATAAGCGGGCGTTCGGGATGACGGGCGACCTGCACCGTTTGCCAGGGGGTCAGGGTGGAATAGAGCTCCTTGAGACCGGTTTCGCGGGCCTTTTGGAGTTTTTCAAAGTCAGCGGCCTGCGCGGGAGTCCGGTCTTGGGTGGGCAGGGCCGCGATTTTTTCGTCCAGTTCCGTAATCGCTTTTTCGAATTCCAAATTCATAGAATCCACTCTTTGTAGGGTGTTGGGAAGGGCGCGTTGTTGCCTTATCGTCGGTAGTACTTGAGCAGGGAGGCAATCGTGTTCTTCATTTGATCCCGCCGAACGATCAGGTCAATAAACCCATGATCCAGCAGGTATTCGGCCTTCTGGAAGTCGTCGGGCAGTTTTTGTTTGATCGTTTCCTCGATCACGCGCCGTCCGGCGAATCCGATGAGGGCGCCGGGTTCCGCGATGTGAATATCGCCGACCATGGCGAAGCTGGCGGAAACGCCGCCCGTCGTGGGGTCGGTGAGGATGGAAATGAACGGAATATTGGCTTCCTGAAGCCGGGCGATTCCCGCACAGGTTTTGGCCATCTGCATCAGGGAGATGATCCCCTCGTGCATCCGTGCCCCGCCCGAGGCGGATACAATGATGTAGGGCAATCGATGTTTCAGCGCGTAGGTGGAGGTTAACAGGATCTTTTCGCCGGTACTACCGGCCAGGCTCCCCCCCAGAAACCGGAAATCCATCACCGCGAGGGCCACTTTGATCCGGTTCATCCGGCCGTAACCGGTCAGGACCGATTCGTTCATCCCGGTTTTTTGGCGGGCTTCCTCAATTTTGTCCGCATAGCGACCTTTCCCGTCCACGAACCCCAGCGGATCGGAAGGCTTGATCTTGGGGTATAGTTCCGTGAAGGTTTTGGGGTCGATCAGCAGGTCGACCCGTTCCCGGGCCGTGATTCTTTCGTGAAAATTGCACCGGGGGCAGACTTTAAAGGTCTTGTCCCATTCTTCTTTTGAAACATGGGCCTTACAGGCCGGACACTGGGTCCAGATATCCTGTTTAGGCTGTTCAACCGAAGCGGCCGGCGCCTGTTTTTTTGTAAACCAACCCATATTGGATTCCGATTGTTATGCGTTGATGCGGGCTTCCCTTGTGCGAAGTAGCCGAAATTACTATCACGTGACGGTTCAATCATCAAGCGCATTTTTCGGGAGTCGAATTATTACTCGTTTAATTTTACATAAGATGTCTAATTGCATATAGATAAGTATGTGACCGATTGGTCACATCGTAAGATGATAGACGTGTCTGTGACGTGATAAGTCAGGTGGGGGCATATAAATATCCGGCTTGTGTTGGTTGCCGGGTCAGGTACAATTTTTTCCATGGATACCTATTCAAAAAACCGTATCGAAACGATTACCGAACAGGATTTTTGGTCTTCCATCCGCAAGATTGGCGATACCCGGTCTGCGATCGAGGCCGGTCTGGCTGGGCGGCGTGCGGGGGCCTACCGATTGCTCGGGGAATACCATGCCCGCTCGCTGGCGTCCGAGGCCGCCGACTTCGTGGCCTCGGTCCACAAGAAACCGGCCCTGGAAAAGGTTCGGCTGGAGGCCGACCGGGTCTTGCGGCATGAAATCCAGGGGTGGCATACCGAGGTACGCCAATTTGGACCGGTCATCGATTTTAACGCCGATTATGGGCAGTCCGGCCAATACGGGTTCCATTATCTCCAATGGCTGATCCCGGTCCTTCACCAGTATGCATTGGGCGGTCAGGAGGAATACCGGGACGGATTTATCGAGATCATCAATCAATACTACGAGCAACGCACCCGGATTATCCGACGGATTCCCTATTTGCATCCGGTCTATTACGAACTGGGCGCATGGTCGAAGGCCAATCTCATCCTGCCGGCCTATGCGTTGATGGCGGGAGATCCTGCGCTCGACACCGATGCCCGCGAAGCGATTTTGAAACTTCTGTTGGGGTTTGCCCGCAGTTTGTATCGCTTGCAAAAGAACGGGTACCGTGCCGGCAACTGGCAGATCGTCGGGTGCCAGGCGTTGTATGGGATCGGCGCCGCCTTTGCGGAGTTCCGCGAAGCCGCCGCCTGGCGTCGGCGGGGCGAGGAGATCATCACCGAACACGCGCAAAAGGACTTTTTCGCGGACGGAGGGCATGGTGAGCGCTGTTGGGGATATGGGATTATGTCGTTGAATGGGATGGCTGGTTATTATCAGAGCGCTATCCGGCATGGCTTCCTGACCGGTCCCCGCCGTGCCCGTTGGAGCCTTTTTTTAAAGCGCGGTTACCGCTGGTTTGCGGAATCGACGGCGCCCGGCTTGATGATGCTGAACTATGGCGATGGCGATATCTCCCACGCCCAGGGGATCATCGATCAGGCCCTGGAGTGGTTCCCGGATTTGAAACGCCAGTCGGGTGTTTTGGGGGTCGACCGGGCGCGCTCGAATATCCTGCGGCCCAGCGGGTACGCCTTCATGCGCTATGGCGCGGAGCCCGAGGCGCCCTTCATGAGTATAAACTTTGGCGGATGGGGAGGCGGACACACCCATCAAGATCTGCTGGATTTCACCCTTTGGCGCTATGGTCAGCCGCTGATTGAGGAGGTCGGCCGCTTCGGCAGTTATGACCATCCGCTCAATCCGCGATTTCGCTCCGCCGAATCACACAACCAGATTGTGCTCGATCATCTCGACATGGACCGGAAGGCCCATCAGGGGCGCGACGTGCGCTGGGTGAGCACGGACCGGATCGATTTATTCAGCGCCTGGCACGAGGCGTATGGCTGCGCCCGGATTCAACGGCAGATAGCCTTCCTGAAACCCGACGCGTGGTTGATGTATGATGTGGTGACCTCCAAGGAATATATTTTCCAGGCCACCAACTGCCTGCACGGGGTTCGACCCTTTAAAAACCTGCGCCCCGGGGTGTGGCGGTTGGCAGGTCGCCCCAGTTGTTTGGTGGTTTCCGCCCAGCCCGATCAGATTCGAAGGATCGCAACCGGCATCGATTACGATCGCCGCGATTATGGCGCCCAGGCGGAGCGCACGCCCGCCTATCAGCACGAACGGCATCACCTGCGACTATCCCAATGGCGCGATGTCGGCGATGCCCGGCCGATCGTGTTTGCCACCTTAATGGTGCCATTTAATGGACGGGTCCCCGACGTTTCCCTGCGCTCACTGCCGGTTCAGGGTGATCATTCAGGGCAGGCGGGCGCGTTTGAGGTTTCGCTCAATGGCCGGACTTTCCAGGTTGTTTTTAATCCGGCGGAAGTTCCGGTGGAGGTTGGCCGGAAGCAGTTCAAAACGTGGGCGGCCGTAATCCCCGCTGATAAACGATACGAAATTACCACGGATGGCATGGATCTCACGAAAAATGGCTGATAACAAAGCCTGTTTTCCCCAACGAGGGAGGATCCGTTGCCACGCGGGCCGGTTCCCATCTTCGGCGCGGGTGACACCGCGCATCATCTCATCCGGACGACCTTCGTGTTGTCCATTAATTTCAAACGGGCGAGAGGGACCTCGCCCGCCACCTCTGAAATTAAGGATGACGCATTACTCCAAATGCAAGGGAATGCGAGGCCTAAAGCCTACGCCCCTTCAGCCTGAGTTTCCCCTCACCATTCGCAAACTGCAAAACCGTGATGGGGCAGGGGGCGATCCAAGGTCCACCCGGATCCTACCGGTGAGGCGATTTTCCGGGCTTGGGCGGATTGCGGTTGGGCGAGGGGGGCGAGAACCGTGATGGTGGAGGGACGTCCCCAGGTTTTATTCCCTTCCCAGACGGGAACGGCCGGATCAACTCCACCATTATAGATGACCAGACGGGTGGCTGAGCCGCGCCGGAAGAGGATGGGGATCAAATAAGCCCCCCCGCGGACGGTTACGGCCTCCCATTTGCCCCCCGCGGCAAACCGGACGGCCGCTTGAGCCAGCAGGCGGCGGCAGTCATGTCCGGCCAAGGCTGACGGGTTGGGGGTGGCATAGGTGACCACCCGCCCGCCCAGCCGGTTTCTAAATACGGAAAGCGCGGAGCCGAAGCGGCTTTGGTCGGGCCGCAGAATCGTGGACCACTCCACCGCTTCGCGGTGAGGTTGAATACGGGCCATCTGGGGAACCAGATTGGCATTCATATAGAAACCCCGGCTGATACCGGGAATCGACCGAATGACTTGTTCGATGGCATAAGTTTCAGATTCACGGTCAGCCATCGCGCGCACTTCACAGCCCAATAGGTCGCCGAATCCCCGATTTTGTAGAATTTGGGCACTTTCCCCGTCAAGAATCAGGCCCCGGGAAAGCAGATCGTCAATTTGTGCGTCATCGAGGACCGAGGCGACCTGTCCAAACAAGGCACTGACCGGGCCGGATTGGAAACAGGTGGGGATGCCGTAATTGAGGTGGAAGAACCCGCCGGGAAAGGGGAGGGATCGAAAGTTGTACATATTGGCGCCAGGCGATAAATGGACCCGCTCCTCGGCGTCTTCGCGCCAGGGCAAGCTGACTCCGGTCGTTTGCCAGTCGGGGCTGAAACGGGCGGAAATCCAATCGAGGCTGGGTCGGCTTTGCTTCAACAAAGCGCAGACGCCGGGATCCTTCAGGGGTTGGTTTCCGGAGAACGGGAAAACGTCCAAAAGCAGAGCGTCAGACCCGAAGAAATTACACAAGGCCATTTCTGACCACGTTTGGGCATCGGGTTTGGCCCAGGTGGTGAAGGGAAAGTTTTCGACTTCGGGTGCCGATTCGGTCCCGGCGGGTCGGAATTGCTTTTGCAGGTCGAGCATCATGACGGAGAAGGGTTTCTCCCGGCCGGCGGCTTCGATATAAGGACCATAATGGGGCCGGTGGGCAACTTTTCCGTTGATGCTGAAGGCGGCGAAGAAATCTTTCCAGCGCCGGCCTTCGACACTATGGGTGGCGGGACCCGAGGTCATCAGTCCGAGGCAGGTTTCACCGGGCATATTCCGGGCGACGGCATTCGCCAATTCCCGGGCGACCTCCAAGTGGATGGTGCGCCAGGTCGCCATCCAGAGTTTGCGCCAAGGGTGGGGGCGACCGGGTTTCAGGAGTGCCTGGACCAATTCCGGCCGGGATACTTTCCGTCCCAGGCTTTTAGAAAAACGGTCAAGGATGGACTTTTCGAAACCCCCGCCCCAGAAGAGGGGGGCATGGTTGTGGAAGCGGAAATCATCCTCGACCCAGAGGACACGGAAACCGAGACGGGCGAAGCGACCGTAGAGACGGGTGACATAGCGGCGCCAGCGGGGATCGTCGAACGAGGCGCACGCCTTGGCGACTTCTCCGAGAGGAGAAACCATGGGCGTGAAAGGGCGGTCTTTGGGGAAAGTACGGCCACGGTCGCAATGCAGGGAGGTCATCCAGGGATTGAGACTGGTGACGATGCCCGCGCGATCGAGGATGGTTTTGGCCGTGCGCACGGCCTTAAACCAGCGATCCTCTTCGCGGCGGGAGAGCAGACCGTTATTCCATTCCTCAGCGGCGAAAAAGAGCACCACCTCTTCGATCCGGTGAGAGCGGCAGAAGGCGGCCAGCGCGCGGGCATCGGCGGCAACGCGTGGGCCGGGCAGGATTTGGAAGCGCAGGTGATAATGGGCGGAACGGCGGGCAGGTTTTTTGGCAGCCATGGCGTGATCTCCGGTGAATGGAATGTGCAAACCTGCGTATCATAAGGAGTAGCGGTGCCGAATTAAACTCAAAAGTTGGCCGGAAGATAGCCTTTGAGTCGGATTGTTTTCACGCAAAGGCGCTGAGTACGCAAAGAGTGAGAGGCGCAGGGACGCGCGACGAGCCCGCCAGATACAGGCGTGTGCCTCGCGCGGCTATCAGGACCTTGGCGAACTCAGCGGCTTTGCGTGAGAGAAAATCAAGAAAAGAGATGATTTCGGAGTTCACACCTTTGCCGCGTAACCGAAGATATTTGTCATACCCCCACGCGAGGTCCTCGCTTGCTTCCCCGGTTCGGTCGTATTATTCTCCCCCTTCCAATCCCGTTGGATCGTTGGAATATTCAGATGAAGCAGAATAACGAGTACCTAAAGATATGAATGCCGGTTCTGAGTATCCCGACCGGATCCGGGTTTTTATGACCCGGTATCGGACCGCTTTTCCCATTCTACTCAGCTTGACCTCCCTCTATTTCTTTGCCTATTTCCAGCGGATCGGCATACCGGGCATGATCTTCGACGAGTTGCAGATCGACCTCGGACTAACCGCCAGCGGGGTGACGTTGCTGGGGGCCATGTACCTGTATGTTTACGGGGGGATGCAGTTGTTTGTCGGATTGCTATCGGACCGGCATGGATTTGGGCGGGTTTTTCTAGTCGGGAGTGCGGCCCTAACGGCCGGGTCATTGGTGTTTCCCTTGTGTCATCAACCGCTCCTGTTATACGGCGCCCGGGCCCTGGTGGGGTTTGGAGGGAGCTTGCTGTTCATCTGCCTGGTCAAAGGGATCAATCATCTCACAGCGCCGCGGCATTTTGCCATCATGCTGAGCCTGGCCCAGTTTCTGGGCTTTTTCGGCGGGCTGGCGGCGACCTATCCCTTGGCGGCGTTGAGTCATGCCGTGGGTTGGCGCAGAGCCCTGTTGCTGGCCGGGCTCATCACGGCGGTCCTGACGGTTGGGTTGTGGCGGGTGTTGCGGCGGGCGAAATTATTGGAGGTTCCGTCCCGGGCGCAGGTGGTGGAGCACCTGATGGGGCAGGTCTTGCGAAATCGCGAACTCTGGAAGATCATGCCGGCGTGTGCGGTTAACTTCGCCATTTATTTCGTGGCCCAGGCGACGATTGGCAAGAAACTGCTGGCGGATTGTTTCCAAATGACGCCGCAGGACTCTTCGGCTTTCATGTTCATCATGCTGTTGATCTCGATGGTGGGTACCCTGCTGTCCGGGTTCATCCTTAAGCTGTGCCATAACCGGTTCAAGGTGATTCTCATCACCGGTTGGTTTATGTTGGCGATATCGTGCGGGGGGCTGGTGTTGGCCTTGAGTCCGGGGCTACATTCCGCAACGGGGGTTAAAGCCTGCTATCTGGGGTTGGCCGCGGCCAGTTTTGTGGGGCCGATCTACACCGCGGGAGTGACCGGAATGGTTGCGTCGGAGACCTTGGGGACAGCGGTTGGTTTTATGAATGGGGCGCTTTACGTGCTGATTGCGGTTCTGGCGAATGGGTCGGGATTGATTTTGGATTTGTACCGGAATGAGGCCGTGCGGACACCCACCGCCTGGATTTATCCGATGGCGGCGTATCGTTGGATCTTTATCGTTTGTCTCGGATTATGCGCAATGGCACTGCCGCTGTTACTTCGATTTCGGGAACCGCGGACAACAGAGGGGGCTAGGGGGGGCGCCTGACGACCCAAGGAGTTGTTGTGTTCAAGCGAATCGTTTTTTTCGTCCTGAGATCTGCGCCGCCGAGGAGGCACCTGTCCTGGCGGTTAAAAGCGGGGCTGGTGGGCCTGTTGCTGGGGAGTGGGTGTCTGTTCGCCAGTCCGGCTGATGACGAATCCAAGACCGGGCCATCCCGCTATCTCACGGTGTCAATGGTCCACGATACGATGCAGCGGACCTATCATATTCATCTGCCGCCGGGGTTTAGCGTGGATAAACCGGCTCCATTAGTGATTGCCCTGCACGGGGGGGGTGGAGTCGGACGGAATTTTGATGAAAATGCCACGCAAGGATCCCTGACTGTAGCGGCTGACTCGCGCAACATCGTTTTGGTATTTCCGGAGGGCATCGGCAAACAGTGGAATGACGGGCGCAGCGAAGTGCGCGCCGGGAAGCCATCCCCCGACGATGTCGGGTTCATCGCGGCGATCATCGACGCCATGGTGAAGACCTATGGCATCGATCCTCATCGCGTTTATGTCACCGGGATTTCGAACGGGGGGTTTATGTCGGTACGCCTGGCCCTGGACGTATCTGAGGCGATTGCCGCCATAGCCCCCGTGGCGGCTCAGTTCCCCCTCGCTTTGACAGGAAAAACGCCCAAACGACCCATCTCGGTCATGCTGATCAATGGCACTGAGGATCCGCTGGTCCCCTTCCAGGGCGGGCATGTTCGACTATTCCGATTCGGTCGGAGCCGGGGGAAAGTTCATTCGACCGCTGAAACCATTGAAACCTTTCGGCTTCAGAATCATTGTCGCCAAGTGCCGAAACAAATCAAAATCCAGGACACGACCCCGGATGACGGGGCGACGGTGGAAATAGAGGAGTATCCGGGTGGGCTGGAAGGATCCGAAGTGATCTTGGTAAAGATTCTCGGTGGCGGGCATACCTGGCCGGGCGGGAATCAGTATTTGAAACCCCGGATCATCGGTCCGGTTTGTCGCGATATCAACGCCAGTGAGATGATTCTGGATTTTTTTCTCAGGCACTCACGAACTGATCCAGTGACGCGCGCTCAGTGAAAGCGACTCCCGGTTTCGGCACGAGGCCGACTTCCCAGGATTAATAATGCGTTTCGTAAAGACGGGGCGTCTTCCTTCATTTTAAGGACTGCGGAGCAAATGCAATCGGGATCCGTTTTAACCGGGGATTGGCGCGGGGTTACAACGCCGGTTGACTTGAAGGTCATTCATGAGATTACAAGCAAAAAAGATTGTAGGGGTTTAGATCGGGGAGTACATTATAAGGCGATGGGGAGGGGGGTGTCCGGTTGCGGCAGCATATAAAGAATAGGGTTATATCGTTGTCGCTATCCCCGTCTGAAAGCAACCGAGCGATGCGAGGTTCCCCTTGGATTCTTTCGTGAATCCTTTATTGAACAACGAACAGGGCGCCCTGCCATGAGACTTCCTTATTCACTGGTGTATTGCTGGAGTGTCTTCTTAATCGCCGTTTTCCCGATGGTATCGTCCGGGCGCGACACCGAGGATTGCCCGGTCGGCATGGTGCTTAGCGTCAAGGGGGAGGTGTGGAAGATCCTGCGCAGACCGATTCTCTCGACCGGGCCCGACCAGTACGGCTCAAGTAGCCTGGATGAACTCTGTTTACCCGTGCAATTAATGGTCCAGGCGCGGTGGATTGACCAGAGTGTGATGCGAGTGGGCGAGGAGTTATGCATCGGAGATGCGGTCAAGACCGGGCCCAATGGCCGGGCGGTGATCCTGGTGGCCCGAGGCGCGGAGATTCAAATACCGTCGAAGACCTGCCTGATCATAAACCAGACGATGGCGGAACGGAAACCGAGTCTGCTGCAACAGGTGGGCCGGTTTCTGTATAAATTTTTACCCATGGAGACCCAGGTCATACTCCAATCGCCCCGGGGAGTAATTGGAATTGAAGGCACCGAGTTCACCCAAGTGACTCGCCAACGTATTGCCTTTGTGCCGGACAACGATCTCTGGTTGATGTACGAAGACGGCACCGAGCGCACCCGTTATATTACGGCTCCACCCGGCTGCCAGATCGGACGGTCCACGTTTTCGCGGGATGGCAGTAAAGTGGTCTACGAAGTGTGGGGATCCGCCGAGACCCTCTGCCATCTCTATGTCGCTGACGGGAATGGGGCCAATCCGCAGGTGTTGGTCAGCGCCGGTTCGCTGGGCGAGGATACGGGAATCGAGAACTACACCTATCTGGCCCGTCGGAATACCGGGCCGTCCTTCTCACCCGACGGCAGCCGGATCTGCTTCCAGCGCATCCACGAGTACAAGCGGAATAATTTCTCGCTGCGGAAGAAAGAGCTTTGCACGGTCCCGGTCTCCGGCGGAGGTGCCAGCGTGGTATGGAAAACTCTCGAACTCCCGGGGCTTTATACCGACTATGATCGAGGGGAAAACACCTCCTGGTTGAACAACGGCAACATCGCGTTCATTCGGAGCGGCAAGATCGGGACGCGGTTCAGCGCCATCGTTAACGCCACCGATACGAATCGCACGGCCTGGCCCTGCGAACTCTATCTGGAATGGGACAATGAGAATTCCCTCAACCCGATCCTCCTGAAGGCGACGGTGGACGGGCAGACTCTTAATTGCCTGGAGAGCTTCAAGGGGTTTGGCGAAATGCACCTCGCCGGGACGAACTGGAACTGGATGGCCTTCCCGGAGAGTAGCGGATGGCAGACCCCGCAGGCGGGGGCCTGGTATGGCCCGATCAAATCTCACGATCTCACGGCGGGGTCTAAATCGATCCTGCTGGCCTCCAGCGACGGCCACCGGGGAATCAACTCCCAGAGCTTCCCCCTGGTGGTGACAACGGGGAGCGTGGCAACGTACGATGTCCATGGCAATTTCCATTACCAAACCGACGAAGGCGGCGTCTGGCTCATCAACTCCGCAGGCGGAACGCCCTGGCAACTCACGCGGCAACTGGCCGATTCCATGGCCTGGAACGGCAGTAACACGCTCTTTGTGACGGACTACGAGAACTTTGGCGTCGACACCCAACTCCTGCTCCACGATGCGGAGGGGCGGACCCTCGGCAATGCCTCGCTGGGCTCCGGCATGCAAAGCTCACTGGGCAACTGGGACGTTACCGACCGCCAATGTGTCTCCTGGTGCGGCAGTACGGGTGCGGGCCAAATACGGGTGTTCGATTTCGATACCCTGACCTTCACGGATCTCGGGGCCGGATCCTACCCGGTGTTTACTCCTTTTTTTCGCACTGAAATCTCGGTGAGCGAGGGCCGCGTGTGGGTGGCGGACGAGAGCGGTGGGAACCGACAAACCTTCGGTCCCGGCCAGACCTGTATTCTGGATAGTCTGGCAAACCAGGGCCATCCGCAGACCCCTATCGTGACTCCGGGCCCCTATGTCACGAATGTCATCCCCAGCTGGGGCTCAGCCGTTTCCACCAACTCGCCGATCGCCCTCACGCTGCGCTTCACGCGGCCCATGTCGACGAACCACACGGGCGAATGCGAGATGACCGCCGCGACGTGGCCCGCCGCCACCGGAATGGCCCAAAAAGATCTTGAGCAGAACGCCTTGCTCTACGCCTTGGCCCTCCGCAATGAGTCCACCGGGACCGGCTTTTCCGACACGATCGCGGCGCTTCAGAATCGCGGCATCGGCCTGGGGGTCTGGAATGAATCCAAGACCGAATATACGTTTACCATCAACCCTGCGGCCTTTCCGCGGCTGGCCGGTAACTGCTGCCGTCTATCCCTGGATGTGTCGGGCTTATCCTCCGCCGGGGGAATTCCCCTCGGGTTCGGGCAGGGACTGACGGCGTTCGCCTGGGTCGAACCGATGAGTACCAACGGCGGTAGTGTTCAAACCGAGGCGGGCGGCAAACTGATGGTGCCGGCTCACGCGCTGGCGACATCGGCGGCGCTCGGCGCCGATGTCGCCAGCCGATTGCCCGACCGCCTTCCCGAGCCGACAAACCGGATCGCCCTCAGCGCCTATTACACCTTTACCCCAACCAACCAGATTCTGACCACCAATGCCACCGTCAGTTTGCCGCTGGCCGATGGGTACCCATCCGCTACCCTCTGGTGTTTTAACGGGTCCAGTTGGACAAATCTCGGCGGGACGTATGACCCGGCGGCCGGAATGATAAGTGCTCCCACCAGGACCCTAGGAACTTTTGTCGTTTTGTATTCACCCCCCTCCAGCGTTTTTTTGCGCCTCACGAAAACCGCTTACCGCTCGATCGCCGGGACCAACGAGATCATCCCCTACACGCTGATCTTGCAGAACCTCGGTCTGAGCACCGCCACGGGAACCGTTGTCACCGATACACTCCCCATCCCGCTTCTCAATTATGTCGCCAACAGCGTCAGTTCAAACGGCGTGTATACCCCCGGCACGCACACCCTGGCGTGGTCGCTCGGCACCGTGGGGCCGGGCGAAACGGTCCGGATGAGCTTTGAGGCGGCGGTTGGATCCGGAGCCCCCTACGCCGGCCTCCTCACCAATGTGGCCTTCGCCACCTGCAGTCAAGCCGTGTCGACCAGCAGTCTGCCGTCCCTCGTCCGGGTTGCCGGGACTCCGGCGAGCGGGCTACGATTCGGGATTGCCGATACCAACAACGTTAACCCGACGAACCTCGTCGCACTGGCCGCCTCGTATCGGCGCGGCACGGTGGAGATCACCGCCTCCCAGTTTGAGAACACCAATTTGCTGCCCCTCGCCGCTTTCGATGCCCAAGTCCGTACGAACCAATCCCTCGGCTACCGCACCTATGCGGTTGTGAATGGGATTTCCGAGGAGGGTCAATGGCCCTCAGTCGCTGCCTTTGCACAGGCCGTCGGGGTTTATGTGCAACGCTATAATGGGGACGGTATCGGCGATATGCCCGGGCTTACCCTGCCGGTGCGGCAATGGGAGATCTTCGATGAGTTTGATCCTGACAGCGGGCGTTGGGCCGGGTGCAGCCTGGATCTCTACTACGGGTATCTCTCGGCCGCCAGTGCGGTGGCCCATACCATAGACCCCGACATCGAGATTCTGTGCGGTTCCTTCCGGAATATGCCGCCCACCGGCACCAATTATCTGACCTCGTTATTCACGACGTATCCCGACACTTTGGGGGCCATCAATGCTTGTTCGGTCCATGAGGGATGGGACCTCACCAATTATTGGACCGGGATAGCCTGGCTCCCCGACTATCTCCAGGCAATCGCTTTATCTGAAGCGCTGCCGGACCGCGAAATCTGGTTCTCGCAAGCCGACTTCACCGATACTTATACCGCCCGGAAGAACAAAGGGTTCACCTGTACGGACACCGATAATGCACTCTTCCTGGCGCACGCCTTTCCCTTTGCCTTGGGCGCCGGAATCGATCATGTTTTCTACTCCCGCCTGGAAGCTAAAGCCTCTGAAGGGGAAGCCGTCCAATGGGCCGCACTCATCGACACGAACGGCCATCGGCGCATAGCCTTTTATGTCTACCAGAAGATGATCCGCACCTTGGAGAAGGCATCCCGCTTTAATTTGCGGGATCTGGCCGACGGCAACCTGGCGGTGCAGGCCATCAACGCCTCCAACCAGTCGGTTTGGGTGGTCTGGAACCTCTCGAACCGAACCAGTCAGGTCTCCCTTCCTATGGGTCCCGTCGCCCAAGCGCAAGTCACGCGGGCACTTCCGTTGACGTTCAACAATACCACCGCGACCTGGTCGGTGTCGTTCGTGAATGTCGCCAACGGCGTGGCCCTTATTCCCGTTAGCGGCACCTCGGTGTATGTTGAGGCGGTGGGACAAATCGAAGCCGACCTCGACGGCGACGGGATCCCCAACGATCTCGATCCGGACCTCGACGGCGACGGCTTGCCCAACGAATGGGAATTGGAGCACGCGCTCAACCCGTTCAGCGAGGATGCCGCTGAAGATCTCGATGGTGACGGAGCATCCAATCTCCAGGAATATCTGGCCGGTACCGATCCGCAGGAGCGTTCATCCGCTTTCGTATGTCAGCGTCTGGCGGTGACGGGTATGCCGTTTCGAGTCGAGTGGCAATCGGTTTCGGGCCAGACTTACCGGATCGAGTGGACGGAGGCACTGTCCAATGGCTGGAGTGCCGCCCAGGATGGCATCCTCACAGCGACCGGGGCGGTGACCCGCTGGACCGACACGGGCCCTCCCAAAACCGGGTCTTTACCAACGATGCGGACCAAGCGCTTCTACCGCATCCTGATAGTTCCCTAAGGCGGGCTTCATAACGATTGAATGAATTCGCTGAAATGCAGAATGCGCTGGCTGTTGTCGCGAGGGAACAGCATGTGTTCGAAAATCCTTTCCCTGCTGCGTCAGATCCAGCGATGGTAGCGGTTCATCCCCCCCACGCGGTAAACTTATCGAACCGCCAGTCGAGAAAGTCGGCCGGGGCGTTGACCATGGCGAGTTCGGCCGGTTGGGATTGGAGCCAGCGGATTAAGTCGTGAGGAATCGGGGTGCCGGGCACGGGACGGGGCAGATTCGCTTCCGATCGAGTCGGGTAATAAGCTCCAAAATATTCCACGTAAGTTCGCCAGCGCCGCAGGCGCAGACGGACGACGTCATCACAGGTCCGATGTTCCAGTTTCAACAAGGCTTCGCCCAATTCGCGGGCGTCTTGTTGTATTTGGATCTGAGCGGCACGAAGGCTTTCCGGGTCCGTTGGAATCGGGGTTTGGCCCGGAGTTACGACGCCATGAAAGGCTTCCTGGATCAGGGGATTCTGGAGCCGGTAGAGAATTTGATCGAGGAGGGGACGCACTTCGGCGGCCAGGTCGCCGAAATAGCGGTCGGCATAAAGATCCAATTCGCGGGCTACGTTCATCTCCGGTTTCCAAAAGGCACGGGCCATGAACCAGGTGTTAAAGGCCGAGCGCCACCAGTTGCGGATGGGGAGAAAAAGGGAAATGACCCCGTGAAACCCGATTTCGCGGAGCGCCCGGGCGATGGCGATCCCGGCTTCCGGCCGCAACCACACATTGGCTTTCCAGTGGTAGTTGTCGCCCATCGTATATTCGAAATAACAGGCGCCGCGGGCCCCGCGCATGTGTTGGACCCATTGGCGGGCCAACTCATCACACTTTGCGCAGTACAGGGCACTCATGTTGGGCAAAGCGGGTGTGGCCACCGGCACCGGCAGGGTTTGCGGCGTGTAGGCCAGATATTCCACGGTCAGGTCCTGACGAACCTGGGCCACCGCTTCGGCGACCCGGTGAATGGCTTTGAAGGCGACATCCGGTTGGCGGCAGTCGTCGCATTCGCAGTAGCCCGCGCCGTCCAATGGCCAGGTGCCCAGGATCCGGGCTTCGGGATGCGCGGCGGCATAAGCCGCCAGTTGTTCAGCGAAGTACGTGACCGCGTCGGGATTCGAAAAACACATCTGGCGGCACTGGCGCCGACCGTCGACCAGCGCAAACCAGTCCGGGTACTGTTCGAACAGAGCGGGTGGAAAAAACAGGTGGGTCATGTGTTCGCTATGTTCGAGAATCATTCCCCGCCGCCGGATTTCCGGCAACAGTTCCGCGGCAACTTCCGGCCAGTGCATGGCTTGCGCTCGGGTGGGTTCATCCTGACGATCCGCCGAGGTCAGAATGAGGTTCAGGCGATTTTTAGCCATCCAATCAATCATCTCGCGACCCAACTCCACCGTATCCGCGTAGAGTCCGTATAATCCCAGTCCGCGATGCGCGACAGACGGCGACTCGGTGCGTTGTCCCGGCTTAAGTTCCAGGGAATCCTTCCGGGGAACGATACTTTCCACTTCCGTGGGATAGACCCAGAGACACCCCAACTCCTCGAGTAGCGCGTAGACAGCGTAGAGCAGGCCCCGGCCGGTGGTGCCGCTCAAGAGAATTCGTGCGGGACTGACTGTGATCGTGAAGGCGTCCTGGGGAAGATGGGAATTGCAGTCGAGATGCAGGATCAACGGAATACTTTGCGGAGAAAGGGCGGATTGGGTGACCGGGGTTCCCGCCAGTCGGGCTAAATATTGCTGGAGCTCGGATACGGCAAAGGTTTGGACTTCATCGGAAGCCAGGGGTGGAGTCACATGGATGTGCCATTGCCCGTCGGAAAAAATCACCAGGCGTTCGGGGTTGTTCATGATGCCGTTACCATAGCATTGCGCAGGATGAACAGGCTATAGGATTTTAGGCTGTAGGTGATTAGGAGGCGCAGGACAAATTCCGGGGAATGGGGAAAAGCACATGAACTACGAAATACGCGAACTACGCGAAACTTATCGTCGGCAATCAACCCGGTACATCGATTCATATCCTCGCAAAACGGTGCGCCCAGGGGGTGCAACGTTTTGCGAGGATAGGTGGTTTTGACTTCCAATCTTTTCGCGCCTTTCGTGTGTTTCGTAGTGGACTCAACAGAAATTTATCTTACACCCGTAATCAGGGGCGCTAGGGCCACTCGAAAATAAAAGGGCTTTGCATCCCCCAAGGTCTCCTCTTATAGTAAGGCCATGTTGAGGTCCGGCTCCCAAATCGTCCGCGCTGGACGCGGGTGTTTATTCCGTCTGATTATAGGCGGAATCGGGCTATGGGGTCTGGCGATACGCGACGGATGGGCTTTGGGTCCGCATGAAGTCGTCGTGATCGAAAATACCCGGTCACCTGACTCCCAAAAGCTGGCCCGGGAGTATTGCCGGATGTGGCAGGTGCCCGAATCCAATCTCATTTCCGTCGAGGTGCCCCTGCCATCCGCAGAGGCCGATTCGTTGACCCCGGATGATTTTACGCGTCTGATCTGGGAGCCGGTCAATCGAACGCTTCAAGAGCGCCGGCTGGATGGACATGTTCTGGCGTGGGTCTACTCGGCGGGGTTCCCGGTGCGAATCGCCACCCAGCCGCCGATGTCCCTCACCGGATTGACCTGGGTTCGCAATCGCCCCCCGCCCCGGGAAGCGATTGAAAAGGGGGAGTGGCTTTCGCCGGTTTTTGCCGGTCCAGCGCGGCCGGGTGCATCCTTTTCCGGCACCCAAACTCTGGATGTTTTCAAGGAATGGCTGGGCCAGGAAATGCCTTTGCCCGCGATGATGCTGGGTTACGTGGGGGCCTATGGCAATACACCGGAGGAGATTATTCAAACGTGGAATCCCCGGCGGTCCTCGGCGACACCCGGGGGATCCGTATATTTTGTGACCAATACCGATATCCGATCACGGTGCCGCGACTGGCAATTTGCCGGCGCGGCGAAAGAATTGCGCGCCTTGGGTGTGTCCGTCCAGGTCACCTCCGATTGGCCTTCAAACTCCCTTCCTTTGATGGGACTGATGACCGGGCGGGGCACGGTTGATTTTCAGCGATTGAATATGCGGCCGGGCAGTATTGGGGATCACCTGACGAGTTTCGGCGCGGTTTTTGAAAAGACGGGGCAGACCCGGATCAGTGAATGGATCCGGGCCGGGGCGTGCGCTTCTGCCGGTACGGTGGCCGAGCCGATGTCGATCGCGGCCAAATTTCCGAATGGCCGATTGTTTGCGCATTTAGCCCGCGGGGTAACGATTCTCGAAGGCTACGCCCTGGCGACCAAATGTCCCCTGCAGTTATTGATCCTGGGAGATCCCCTGGCGGCGCCGTGGGCGGGACCGCAAGAGAACCTGCGGCTCAGCGGGATGGAGGCCGGGCCGGTGTTGCGGAAGCCGACCCGGATTCAAGTGATGCCGGATCTTTCCGGGAAGGCTATTTTTACAAAATATCTTTTTCTCTGTGACGGGGTGCCGTTGCGACCGCGTAGCCGGGAGAATGAGATCTGGCTGGATCCCGGGAACCTGACGCCCGGTCGGCACCGATTGCGCGGGGTGGCCTACAGCGCCGGCACGATCCGTCGTCAAGCCTGGAGCGAAATCGAATTGACCCGTGAAGTCACAAAGGAATAACAAGGATGGGAAAACGATCGACTGTTTTTGGATTCGGAACACCGATCGCACGCTGCCCCAACTCTGTCGAGCCAGCGGGAGAGTGGCGGTGCTCCCCCTGACGAGCATAGAGAATCATGGTCCGCATCTGCCGTTGGGGAGCGATCCCTTGACGTTTGAATACGTCCTTAAAAAAGTGGCGCAACGCGAGACGGTTGCGATCCTGCCCATTGTATTCTCGTCCGATTAAAGGCGGATAAACCCTGCGGGAACCACCCTGAAGCGCCGGCTTCGAAGGGCGGCGGAGAGGCATCCTTGTGATTCCATCCTTGATTGATAGGGGGGAAAGAGTAAAGTGGTTCTCTTTGTGCGTCAAAACGAATGGGATATGAATGAATGTCTGGCAGTATAGCTTATTGGCTGTTTACGCGCTGGGAAGTCTGGGATTGATGCTTTATGGGACGCATTGTTACCTGATGTCCTACCTTTTTTTGCGCCGCCAAAAAGGCATGCGTTGTCAAATTCAAGCAGAAGTTGAGGCCTTTAACCAAGGACGGGGCGCCTCGGACTATCCCCGGGTGACGATTCAATTACCGGTCTACAACGAGAAAGACGTCGTGGAACGCCTTATTCGCAGCGCCGCCGAAATCGATTATCCCCGGGAAGCCTTTGAGATTCAGGTGCTCGACGACAGCCAGGACGAGACCCGGGAAATCGTTGACCGGACCGCGGCGGAACTTCGCGAACAGGGCATTTGCATCGAGGTGGTCCGCCGTCCTCTCCGGACCGGGTTCAAGGCGGGCGCCCTGGCCTACGCCACGGCCCGCGCCCGGGGCGAATACATGGCTATTTTCGATGCCGATTTCATCGTGCCGCGCGAATTTTTAAAACGGACCATTGCCCTGATTCACAACCATTCCGAGGTCGCCTGCGTCCAGGGCCGCTGGGGTCACACGAACCGGCTGGAAAACTGGTTGACCCGCGCCCAGAGTGTGGGGATTGACGGCCATTTTGCCGCCGAGCAGGGCGCGCGCAGCTATAACCAATTATGCATGAATTTCAATGGCACCGCCGGGATTTGGCGGAAGTCGGCCATTGAGGCGGTGGGCGGGTGGCAGGGCGACACCTTGACCGAGGATCTCGATTTATCCTATCGCGTGCAGTTGGCCGGCTATCAGATCCGGTTCGATTTCGATCTCGAATGTCCGGCGGAACTGCCCAATCACGTGGTGGCGTTTAAAAGCCAGCAGCGGCGTTGGGCCAAAGGGTCGATGGAGACGGCCATTAAACTACTCCCGGCCATTTTTTCATCGAAACGCCTGACCTGGGGACAGAAATTCGAGGCGTTTCTGCATCTGACCCATTATTCGGTGGCGGTCCTGATGGTGTTGATCTGTTGCCTGACCCTGCCGGTGTTGTTGTGGGTTCCGGTTCCCAGCGGACGATGGGTGATTACCGCCTTGTGGACGATCATCGCTCTCAGCGCCATGGCCCCTTGTTTTATGTACACCATCAGCGGAATGGTCCTGCGTCGGGGCTGGTTTTCGCTGGCCCATTTTCCGGCCATGCTGGTGACCGGGACCGGGCTCTGTTTAAATAATGCCCTGGCGGTCTTCGAAGCGCTGATCGGATACAAATCCGATTTTGTGCGGACTCCCAAAAGCGGGAGTATCGGCAAGGTCAGCAAGGCGGCGGTATATCAGGTTAACGCCAATTTCCTCCTGGCTGTGGGTGAAATCGCCTTGGGCCTTTATTGCCTGCTGGCCCTCAACGCGTATACCCATGCGCACAAGTATGTGTTCGGCTTCTTTATCGCCGCCTATGGCGTGGGCTTGCTGACGTTTGGCTTGATGACCTTAAAGACCTGTCTGTTCCGGATTCGTCCATCCGTTGCGCCCTGATCGACCGTGGACGGCCAGACGACGCACGGGATTCCCGCCGGATGTCATTGCGGAAAACCCCGACCTTTCGCCGGAGTCACTTCATCGCCGATTTCGCATTTCGCGGCTGGCGCGATCCAGGATATCCATTTCTGTTCGATTGAGACTGGCATAACCGAAGCGGTTGATTTTATCGAGGACGGCGTCGATTTCCTCCGGGGCGATTCCCGGTTCGATGCGGTGAATTTTAAGATGCGGGCGTTTCCAAAACTGGAGCCGTTGCAGGAGGGAGCGGGAGTGGGCTGGGGGGCTGACCACGGCATAGTCGGAGTCGAGGTCCAGGCGCCGCCGGCGTCCATAGAGATAACCAGCCACACCTCCGGCGAGATGTGCGGCGTGAGCGACATTACCGCTGTCTTTGATTAAAAAAATCACCGAGACGGCCATGAGCACAAAAACCAGGTTGCGGGCCTTGAGGGTTACGGGCAGAATAAAAAAGACCAGCAAAGTGACCTGGCGGGTGGGATAGAGTCCGCCGAAGATCCCAAGCAGGCCGAAGAGGGCGCCGGAGGCACCGATACAAGCGGCGAATTTAAAGCCGGCGAAAAAGATCCAGCCCAGGTATGAAAGCAGGATCCAGCCCAGTCCGGCGAGAATGCCACAGAGGAAATAAGCGCCCAGGAAGCGATTCCGCCCGAGGGAACGTTCCAGTTCAGGCCCGACGAAAAAGAGTCCCAGCATATTGGCGAGCAGGTGCCAGGTGCCTCCATGCAGGAAGAGATAGGAAACCACCTGCCAGACCCAGCCGTGAAGCAGGCCGGGAAGGCTGAGGCCAAAGAGAATCGATAAATCCAGATGGAACACCATCTGGATCAACCAGATCAGAACGGTGGCCACCGTGGTGCCGATCAATAAGGCATAAGTGGCCCGCGGCTTGAAACCGTAGACCTCGGCTGGATTTTCAAAAAGACTCATATGATCAATTCCTGAAGCAATATATTATAGTTTGGCCATTCGCTTTTCGCAAGGGCGCATTCCAAAGATCCCCCGCAGCGGGTGCATGGAGGTTCCATGGGTGCAACGTAAAGGAAAAGTTGACCTGCAGTTGCAACGTCAGCCACCGAAAAGTGATCGAGATTTCCGGGGTGGGCCGGGCGGTCCTTCGCACGACCTTTGATAAATAGCGAAGAGAATAGCCCGCCGCAGGGATCCACCTTCGTCCAAGCACTACGGCGGGACACGCGCGTCGGGCCACCTCTGAAACACGTCGACCTACTTCACACCGGGCGGTGGGGGAACGCGCGAGAGGATATCCTCGATATAGCGGCGGGTCGTCGGGAAGGCGATCCGGGATTGAAAGGTGGCGGCGGAAGCGCGGGTTGGGTCATTGGCCCATTTCCGGGCATTGATCAGGCCGGCGTTGTATTCCGCCAGGGCGAAGGGGCGGGGGTCATCGCGGTCGGACCAGCGTTGGAAAGCGCGCGCGAGATACCAGGCGCCAATCGTGAGGTTGGTGGCAGGATCGACCAGGGCGGGCGGGGGCATCGGAGGGATTCGTTGGGCGTGACAATAATCGCGCATGGCATCGATCCGGATTTGCATCAGACCGCTCTCGCCGGCGGCGCCGTGCCGGTGCGGATTGAAGCGGCTTTCCCGCCAGATGAGGGATTCGAGCAGAAGGGGGTCGAGTCCATACCGGTTGGCGGTCTGAAGGATGAGGGGCCGATAAGGGCGGGCGCGCCATTCGGGCAGAATCTGGTTGTAGGTCCACCGAAGAGCGAGCGGCAGGACCAGGAGAAGCAGTCCGCTCAGAATCAATAAGGCCGTGAGCAGAGACGGGCGGTGATTCGCGGGCTTGAGGGGCATCGGGGTCACGCTCCGGCGGCATTCCAATCGAAATCAAGGGTCGAAAGAAACGCCCGCGCCAAAACCTGGTGTCCGATGTGGTTCGGATGCACGCGGTCCCAGGCGATGGCGGCGGAATGCATATGGTTGAGTACGCGATTGAAAGCCGCCTGGGTATCGACGCACAGAACCTTGCGCCGACGGGCGATTTTTTTAACGATGGCTCCATACTCATCCATGCGGGCCCGCATGGCATCTGCCGGGTTGGACTCGATGAAATAGGGCGTCATCATCACCAGCCCCGTCACTTTGGGTTGGGTGATCCGGACCAGTTTATCCAGGCCGGCTTCATATTCAGCGGGCAGAACATGGCATTCCGTTTGTCGGGGGATATCGAATTGCCGCCAGATATCGTTGATCCCGATCATGATCGAAACCCAGTCGGGTTTCTGGTCGATGACATCGGTCTGCCAGCGCGTGAGCAGATTCCGCACCTGGTCACCGCTGGAACCCATGTTGACGACCCGGATCGCATGGGCCGGATAGGTGGAAGAGAGGAGTCCATCGACCAGGGCCACATAGCCCGTGCCACCGGCGCCAAAGAGGCCCTCGCCGACCGGCCGGGTACGACCGCAATCCGTGACCGAATCGCCAATCATGAGAAGTTTGGAATGGGGCTTGATTTTCATGTTCGGGTTTTCTCCAATAGTTAAAAGGCCTCCCAGATCAGTCCAGGGTGCCTAACCTTACCGCTATTTCGGGGTGACGGCCACATAAAACGCCATAACCTTTCGCCTCTATTCCCTTGACCCGGGGATGAAATCCGAGAGAATATCGCCTGTTTCTTGTATGAAAGGGAACCCATGACCGAGTGGCGAGTGGTGGCGATGAAAATCGCATCGATGGTGTTGATCATCCTGGCCGGGTGGCTGGCCCGGCGTAAAGGATTATTGGATACCGAATCCACAAGGTCCCTTGGCCGGGTCCTGGTGGATATGGTGTTTCCCGCCATGGTCTTTGTGAGTTTATTGGCGACCATCCGGATTGAAACCCTGGCACAGGACTGGCAGATCCCCGTGATCGCCATCGGTGTGTTGGGGGTCAGCTATCTGTTGGGCCGGCTATTCTGGCCCTGGGTGGGGCGGGATGGGGATCGCGCGAGTTTCGTCTTCCTGGCCGCCATGCCGAACTGGATTTTTATTCCGCTGCCGATCATCGAGAGTTTATACGGGGCTGCGGGGATTCGTTATGTGCTGCTCTTTAATTTCGGAACCCAGGTGTTGCTTTGGACGGGAGGCGTGTGGATTTTAAGTTCCCGCGAGGGCAAACGGGCCGGGAGCGATTGGGGACATTTATTGGCGAATCCAGGATTGTGGGCGACGGTCGCCGGAGTGGGGGCCGCTCTGCTGTTTCCCAGCTTGAAGCTCTGGGAACATCCTCCGGTGGACGCCACTCCCGTATTTCTCGGATGGTCATCCGTGCTTCAGGGGCTCTCGATGATGGGGATGGTGACGATTCCGCTTTCCTTATTGGTGACCGGAGCGCAATTAGGGGCCTTGCCGCTGACCCAACACCGGCCGACCCACGCCCTGTGGGGGATTCTGGGGATCCGCTTGCTGGTGGCCCCGCTGGTGGCGATCTTGTTGGTTCGGGGACTGGAACTCCTGGGATGGACCCTTTCGCCGGTGGACCGCTATTCGACTTATATCATCATGGGAATGCCGGTGGCGGTCAGTTGTAGTTTATTTCTGGAACGTTACGGAGGCGATGTCGGGTTGGGCGCGACGTCGATTTTTTATTCGACCGTGCTGAGCCTGGTCACCGTGCCGGCCTGGGTGTATGCGATGATGCGGTGGAAATTGTAATGGCGGCGTTGTGCCCACGATACTCTGGATACGACGGATAGGTCGTTGTAGCCACGGCCGGTGGCCCCGTGGGCGACAGGGCAAGGGCAAGGCGGCCAGCGGCCGCCCCCACAGCTGAAGAGAAGCACCGTAAGTTCGCAACCTGAATCGGTGGGTTGCAGACGAAAGATAAGGAATCGACCATGAAACGAATGGCTTTGAATCGCGATTGGAAGTTTAAATACGGGATGGGAACGCCGGGTGTGAAAGAGAGCCGGGACTGGCTTCCCATCGATTTGCCGCATGATGCGTCCATTGGTTTGCCGCGCGATCCCTCGGCGGTGGGCGGCGCCAGCAACGGGTTTTATCCCGGATGCAACTGTATTTATGAGAAGACCCTTGCGGTTTCGTCCGACTGGCTGGGCAAAGTGGTTCTCCTGGAGGTGGAAGGGGTTTACCAGAATGCCGTGGTAACGATCAATCAGCAGTTGGTTGGCCGTCAGCCCTATGGCTATACCACCTTTCATTGTGATTTGACGCCGTATCTAAAGGAAGGCGTCAATGTTCTGCGGATCGACGTTTATAACGGGGGATTACCCAATACCCGCTGGTACAGCGGATCCGGTCTCTATCGTCCGGTGAACCTGTTGATCGGCGAAAAGATTCATGTCGGGCCCTGGGATGTGACCGTGGAAACCCCGGCGGCCTCGTCCGCCGCCTCGACGGCCCGGGTCATGACCACCGTGCGTAACCAGGGGGCATCCGGTGCGTCTCTTACGATTCGCTCCTCGATTCTGGCGTCCGGCCGAGTTCTGGCCACTGCCGAGGCTCCGGTGACGGTAAAGGCGGGCGCTTCCGGTGAAGTTGGCCAGAACATTCCGGTGAAGCCTTCACGGCTCTGGTCGCTGACGGATCCCTTTTTACATGTCCTGCGCACCGAAGTGCTGCAGGACGGCCAGCGGGTGGATGAGATGGAGACCCCCTTTGGATTCCGAACGATTTCGGTGGATGCGGTTCAGGGCTTCCGCCTCAACGGCGAATCGCTAAAAATGAAGGGGGGGTGTGTTCACCACGACTGCGGGCTCCTCGGCTCGGCGGCCTATGCCCGTGCGGAAGAGCGCAAGGTCGAGCTGTTGAAAGCGAGTGGTTTCAATGCGGTTCGGTGTGCCCACAATCCCCCGTCGCCCGCTTTTCTGGAGGCCTGTGATCGCTTGGGAATGCTGGTGATCGACGAGGCGTTCGATTGCTTCCGCCACGGCAAAAATCCCGGGGATTACAGTCTTTGGTTTGAAGAATGGTGGCAACGCGATCTGGCGGCCATGATCCGGCGCGATCGCAACCATCCCTCCATTGTGATGTGGTCGACCGGCAATGAAATCCCGGAACGGAATGGTTGTTCGGACGGGGCCGGATGGTCGCGCCGGTTGGCGGACTATGCTCGCTCGCTGGACTCGACGCGGCCGGTGACCAATGCGCTCTGCGATGTTTGGGACGATCCGGCTCCGCCGGGAGAGACGCCGGACGATAAATTGGAACGCTGGGCCCGGGTCACGGGCGATTTTGCGGCGCCCCTGGATGTCGTGGGGTATAACTACCTGCTCCACCGGTATGAACCAGATAGCCGGCGCTTCCCCGGGCGGATCATCTGTGGAACCGAGACCTTTCCCAAGGATGCCTTTGACTATTGGATGGGTACCGAACGGTTTTCGCATGTCATCGGCGATTTCGTGTGGACGAGCCTGGATTATCTGGGCGAGGCGGGCATCGGGCACACGGCGCCTGGAGAAACCACCCACGGTTTGAGGCCTTTTCCCTGGCATCATGCGAACTGTGGGGACCTCGATATTTGTGGGACGAAGCGTCCCCAATCCTATTATCGCGACTGTGTTTGGGGCGTGTCCCAGGCTCCCTATCTCGCCGTTCACGATCCGGTCCACCACGGTAAATTAATGGCGGTCTCTCAGTGGGGATGGCCGGATGTCGTGTCGTCCTGGAACTGGCCGGGGCAGGAGGGTAAACCCAGCACGGTTGATGTTTATGCTGCCGATGACGAAGTCGTATTGCTCTTGAACGGGCGGGAGATCGGCCGGAAACCGGCCGGGAAAACACATCGTTACCTGGCTTCGTTTGAAGTGGAGTATCGACCCGGCCGTCTGGAAGCGGTGGGGCTGAGGAATGGGATCGAACGGTCTCGCACCGTGTTGGAGACGGCGGGGAAACCGGTCGCCCTTCGTCTATCCGCCGATCGGACCGAGTTGGGCAAGGGGATCTGCGATTTGGCATACCTTACGGTTGAGGTTGTGGATGAGAAAGGTATTCGGGTGCCGACCGCAACGAATCGCCTGTTCTTTGCCGCCTGCGGCGCAGGAAAAGTTCTGGCGGTTGGCAATGGCGATCCGGCATCGGAAGAATCGTTTACGGGGAACACGCGACAGGTTTGGCGGGGGTTGGCGACCGCGGTTGTCCAGGCAACGGCTGAAGCGGAGGAGATCCTGTTGACGGTCAGCGGCGAAGGATTAAGGCCGGCGTCGATTCAACTTCGTTGAGAGGTAACACCGGTTGCCGCCTTGATATTCAGCTTGAGTTGCATGGCACGCAGAAAAGTGAAAGCGAGACCTGTCGGCAAGGGGTCCGTGACGGGGGGACTTCTTACGGCGTCAATACGAACGGCGTTGTTAGGCGTATGCCCGTAAGGGCCTCTCCCTCCGTCACTGGCGATGGGCCGAAACGGATCGGGCGATCGGAGTAATCGAGGGCTGTGAATGCTGGGCGCTGTAAAGCCGAACTAATTCTTCATAGGCCTCGTTTTGTTTGTCGGACACCACACCGGTTGGGCCGGGATGCGTGACGGCTTCAAAATCAATGACGGCGCGCAAATAGAGAATCCGCCACCGCCAGGAAGAGAGCACTTTTGCGGGCAGTGTGGTGGAGGCTTCCTGGATCAAATCAAATATCTTTTGGGCCTTTTCGAAGGTGCGGCATTCGGGCGGATAGATGTCCTCCATAAGACGAATGGCTTCGGCCATCTTGTCGACGGCTGCCGGGCCGAATTCATAACCGAGATAATCCCGGGTCACCTGGTCCGCGTCGGCCGCTTTGTCCCAAAACAGATTGAGGCACATCACTTTGTTGATGTCTTCAAAACAGCCTTCGGAGTACGGTAATCCGCCGGTCAGGAGATGCCGGGCCTGACGCCAGATGCGGGCAATACGGTGAGGGTAGGGGTTCGCTCCGGAGCCGCCCCAGGGCCAACGGCCCCACATGCTGATTTCCGCAAAATTGATCATCGGCAAGCCGCCGGGGGCTCCCTGTTCCAGGGGCCATCTTGGAAAGTCGCCGTGGGCATCGCACATGACCTCGTCGCACCAGCCGGGATTTGCTCGGATCTCGCGATCCAGTCCTTCAAACTCGCCTTCGGGTTTATCCAGGACATCGAAACACCAGGTTCCCGCGATGAAACGGCAATCGGGAAATTTCGCTTTGGCCTGACGGCTGAGTTCGCGACAGGCTTTGATGAAACCCTTGCCGCCCCACGGTCGACATTCGGCGCAACCACAACCCCCTTCATCGTAGGGAAAGGCGACCACGAAATCGAGGCCCACCATCCGGTACGCTTCGAGACTTCGATTGAATCGTGAAGCGAGCAGGGCAAACCCTTGCGGATGGCTGGGGCAGACCCGGTTGCCGATATTTCCGCGCCGTTCAGGCTGGGCATCGGGTACGGGCGTCGCGGCGACTTCTGGAGTCGGTACGGTCAGCAGGGTATTGGCGATGGTGATCATTCCCGTGCGAATGCCGACCCGCTTGGCGGCTTTGATCAACTCCAGTTGCCGGGGAAGCATGACCTTCTCGATTTCATCCGCCGGGCAATGAGGATTGGTATCGAAAGGAAACGCGATGGCGTTCAGTCCCCACAAGGCCAGATCCTCGACATAACGGACCACATCGGCTTGAGGGGCCGATCGATACCAATTGTGGAAGTTATGGGCAAAATACAGGCCCCGAAATTGACAGTCCGGCGTCGACGTTCCCCGCCAGGACGTACCCGGCGAAAAAGTGCCGTCACCCGATACGGCCGAATGGAGGAATCGGCCCACACCATAGAGCAGTCCGGCCGGATCACGGCCGATGATCCGCAGGACCGCCCCCTCGTTCTCAATACGATAGCTTCCGGGGCCGGAACCCGGGATGAGGTGTAAGGAGAGATCCGGGTTTTGCGGGGTTTGGATGACCTCCAGGCCGGCTCGCTCCGTCAGTTCCCGGATGAGCAAGCGGGTGGCTTCGTGGGCCAAAGGGGCGTCGGTGGGCGCCGGTGCCAATCGAAAGGTTTTGCTGGGATTCATGCCGGGAGAAAATATCATATCCCGCCCGGCTTGGAATAGGATTTTGCCAATGGATTCAGCGTTATTCAGCGGCCGGCCATCATCCGCCCGGACCCCACCAGACCCAGAGAAGGGTGATACCCAGGGAGACGAGCGTCACCGGGATGCCGACCCGGGCATGATCCCAAAAACTGATTCGGATTCCATACTGGCGGGCTTGCTCAATGGTGATCAGGTTGGCGATGCTGCCCAGTGTGATTAAATTGCCGGCGAAGGTGCTGGCCAACGCGAGGGTGTACCATTGAATCGGCTGATGAGGGTCGAGAAACCGGACATAGAGCATCACTGCCGGAACATTGCTGACCAGGTTGCTCAGGGCCGCACTAAAGAGGGTCAATAGCCCCGGCTGAGTGATGGACCACCCATGATTTTGAAGGGACTGGGCGGTCGCCAAGGGCAACCCGGTGCGCTCCAAGGCGGCGATCACGATGAAGAGTCCGCAGAAAAGGGTGATCAGGTGCCAGTCGATATAGCCCAATAATTCGCGGGTGCGCATTTTACGACTGCAGAGAATGATGCCCGCAAGAGTCAGTGCGGTGAGTTCGCGTGGAATGGGAGTGAAGAAGAACAGGACCAACAATAACAGAGCGATGCCGCCTTTGGCGCTTTGATAGCGGTTGAAATCCGGACTGGCGGTTGATGTGTCGATCTGGGCCGGAGCCCCGGTCCATTTATTACGGAATAATAAAAGGATCAAGCCATACGCGGCGACGAGGGACAGAAGGACGGGGGGCGCACACCAGCGCAGGAAATGACCGAAGTCCAGTCCGCCGACCTGGCCGATGAGCATGTTCTGGGGATTGCCGATGATCGTGGCCGCAGACCCGATATTGCTGGCGATCGCCATGCCGATCAGAAAGGGCAGGGGATTCATGCCCGTTCGCAAGAGCAGGACCGCCAGAATGGGCGTGAAGGCCAGGCATACCACATCGTTGACCAGGAAAGCCGAAAAAAGGGCCGTGATGCCCATGACCCAGGCCAGGAAAACGCGGGGTCGGTTGATGAGGGCGCTGAGGCGTAGAACCGTCCATGTATAAAATCCGCCCAGCCGGAACTGGGCGGACAGGATCATGAGCGCGAAAAGCAGGAGCAGGGTGGGGGCATCGATCGAGTGCAGGGCGTCAGGCAACCCAATGGCGCCGAGGGTGACCATGGCGATGGCCCCCAGCAGGGCGAACCCGGTCCGGTCGAGCGCCAGACCGGGAATCGCGCCGATGGCCACACCCAGGTAGGTCAGGCAGAAAACCGCGACGGTGATCGCGATCGGCGCCTGATCCCACGGTAAAAGGTAACCGGACATAGGGAGTCGGTGCGGTCCTTAAGCCGTCGGAATATTTTTCCGGATGGCCTCCGGCACGAAGGAATAATCCACCTTCCGGGGCGGAATCACTTCGAGTGATTTGGCGTTGGGGCAGACATCTTCCTTTTGGATACGGGGAACCGCCCAATGAATGGCGTTGCCGATGATCTTGATGATCGTGGGATTATAGAAAATCGGGTAGGTTTCATGTCCGGGACGGAAGTAGAAAATCCGGCCCTGTCCGCGTTCCCAGCAACAACCGGAACGGAATACTTCGCCGCCTTGGAACCACGACAGGAATACCAATTTATCCGGCGTGGGAATATCGAACCGTTCGCCATACATTTCGGCATTGGGCAATTCGAACGACTCGGGGATTCCGGCCGCGATGGGGTGCGAGGGTTCGATGGTCCAGATCCGTTCCTTTTCGGCGACTTCACGCCATTTCAGAGAACAATTCGTACCCATCAGGGACTTGAAGATTTTGGAGAAATGGCCCGAATGCAGAACGATCAACCCCATGCCTTCCAGGACCCGTTTCTGGACGCGCTGAACGACTTCGTCTCGGACTTCGCCATGCGCGACGTGGCCCCACCAGGTCAGGACATCGGTATCCGCGAGAACGGCTTCGGTCAGGCCGTGTTCGGGTTCATCCAGGGTGGCCGTGCGAATTTGTAGATCCTTGTCACCGGCCAACCCGCGGGCGATGACGGTATGCATGCCGTCGGGGTAAAGATGTTTGACGATATCGTGTTTTTTTTCGTGACGAAACTCGTTCCAGATGGTGACTTTGATCATGCTGCTGACTCCCGGTTAACAAGCGGCGGAATATCCGCCGCAACTCTTCATCCCACCAAAAGCGTCGGGGTCTGTCAATCCCGTGTATTTTTGTGTTGCCGCAACACAAGAATAAATTGACCTCCGAATTCAGGGAGTCAGGTATTTGTCGAGAAACGCTCGGAATGACAGCCGAACGGAAAACGCGCCTCACATGGCGCTACTACGAACGGGGGCACAACTCAGTTTGTAGTAGGCGCGTGTGAGCGCCGTTCTTTTACCGCTCGGAGGCTTCTTTTTAGGTCGGTGAATTGGGAATCACGGCCAAATCCAGATTGACCACGCAGACGGCTTGTTCGAGTCGTTCCCGGGCGGTGCCGCTTGCCCATCCCGGGGCGAAAATTTCAATCTCGTTCCAGCCTTCGCGGATCGCGGTGACCGGGAAGCGGTAGTTCATGGCCTGATGACCTGGCGCCAGATGTGTCAGCGGTCCGATGGGGTTGCGATCATTGAACCCATACGTTGACTTTATCTGTGAAGGCGTATCGATGGGAAGGGGCAGGTTCCCAATTGGGAACAGCAAACAGTTTGTGGCTTCGCCGTCCGTGCTGGGCCAGCATTCATTGAAGCGCACGCTAAGGACCGGCAAATCATCTTTTTTCTCGACCACCACCTGCACCACCAGTGTGCCGGCATTCGGTGGTTCGGCACACATGCTCAAGTGGAACTGACGGCGCCAGCCCTGCTCCAGCACCACCGGGATCTGCTCTGACTGTTCAAACGGCGGGAGCCAACAGTCGCCAAATATGCTGGAGAGCGTATACAGCTTGGATTGGCCGCGTAGTTTTTTCAAAATCGGCAGATCGGCCAGTGCCCCATAGTCGGCCCGCAGGCTGCTGGAATGCTGATCGGCACAGAAGAAGTTGAAATACTCGAGGCCATCCACCCCCAGGGCCAGCTTTCCGGCCGCGTTGCCGCGCAGCAATTCCGGGCTGAAGGGCTGATGTCGGAAGGACTGAAGTCCGGTATGAGCATCGAGGAACGGCACCCAATTGGCCGCACACTCGATGACACCATAGATCGTGATCGCGGACCCCAGTTTGGCGCGGTAGGTATCGTAAGGCAAATCCCAAGTGGTCTGCCAGAAATTGCTGGGGCTGACAAAATCCAGCAACTCGGCCTGGGCCATGGCCGGCACATCGATGCCGATACTTCGCAGCAGGTCAAAGGTGGGGGGTACTCGTAACCCCATGGCATAAGGCCGACCCGTTTGTTTTGCCTTGGCCTGGGTCAATGACCGTACGTCGGCGTGGAAGGCGGTGATCTGATCGATCTGTGCCTGGGTGGCATTCGGTTCGCAGCAGATCGGGTTCCGGAGCCAATCCAACTCAATCCCTTCAAAGTCGTAGTCCTCGACCAATTCCCGGATCGTGCCCATCATAAACTCGCGCACCGCCGGCCGCAGGTAATTCAGGCCGGCGAAATAGGTGCGCGTGCCCTCAATGTGGCGGCCGGTCAACCGGTTGGCGGGATCGCGGAAGACAGGGGCATTGAAATAACTCGCCGGGTTCTCGCAGCCGTGCATATCGTTCATGCGGATGGTCAGCCAGGGGGCCAGTCCGTGCTGACGACAGGCGCGGGCACATTCCGCCACCCAATCGATCCCGGCCTCCTGCAGTTCGAGATAGTGATTCAGCAGGCGCACATGCTTGTCCAGAGACGCCTCAACCCAAGCCGGGTTTTCCAAAGCGCTCGGACCTCCTTCGCACACCAGATGGCCGCGACAAAATTCACGATCGCCTTTGCGGTACCCGTCGAATACCGTGGGCATCCGCCGGCTGGGCCACCAGTTCCCCTGGGCCTGCGGGTTGCAAAGATACGTGTCGATCCCATGCCGGGCCAAGTGGGCGATATGATCGTGGAAGACTCTGGCCGAGTAGGGGCCGTCGCCGGGATTGTATTGATTGCTCTGAAACAGATAGGTGCAGTCGCCGGTAAAGAGATTGCGATTAGGTAACGCCATGGTCATCCTCTGAATTAGGTCCGACACCCGTCGAAGGTCGGGTTAGTATGCGCCCCGACTCTTTCCCTGCGCAAGTTCATTTTAGGTCCGATTAATTCCTCCGTCATCCCGAGCGAAGTCGAGGGATCTCACGCACGGCAGGACGAACGAGATCCCTCGACTTCGCTCGGGTTAACCGCGGGAGGATGTCGGGATGATAGCAATCCGTTACCCTACGGTTGCAGATAAACTGCCACCTGATAGTTTTCCCGGTGTCGTGATGGACAAGAAATCCAAGGTGTGATATGTACCCATTTTCAATCAGCCATACGGAGGGGCGCATGCTTAAGATATTGGCCATTGGCCATTCGATTGTGAAAGGCGCTGGCGACGGTAATGAAATTTCTGTCGAGAATGCCTTTCCCCGGCCGCCCAGTTTGTTCCCCGCTCATCTTCCCGAAGGGGGTTGGAATTATGGCAAGTTCCAGATCAAGCCCCGCTGGGGCGATGGATCACTTGGCAATGAAGGGGGGCCGGGGTGGGTCGTGCGGGTCGCGGATTTTTTGCCCCCCGGCACGGTGCAAATTTTCAATGAAGGGTATTCCGGTGGCACGGCCGGAGACTGGGATCCGCAGGGCAACGATTATATCGGTAAAATTTTCGCGCGCGAGGACGAGGTCCTGCCCCGTGACCTTGATCTGGCGGTCTTTGCCATCATGGCCAACGATATCAAAACGGCACCGCAGGTCTGGAAAGAGCAGGTCGGCCGCGTCATTGATGCTTTGGAGGGGAAAAACATCCGGACCCTCCTAGTACACGATTGGTTCCATGGAGAGGGGACCGGACCGTATTTCGTAGGCGACTGCACGGACGTCTATGACGCCCTGTGCGCCGCGGTGGATGAATTAATCGTGGAAAAGAAACTTCTGCCCGCGCTGGATATTCGGACGATTTCGGAACGGGATTATAAACAGGGTGGCGCTACACTGTGTTTTGATTTAAAAGCGTGGCATACGCATCCCAATACGGCGGGCATGATTGCCGCCGCCCAGGTCCTGGCCGACTATCTGCGACAGCATGTCCTGCCTCCCGGTGGAGTGGGCGCCTCGGTGTGACCGAGTTAGGGCCGGGGAGGGCGGCCAGCGTCATCCATGAGACGGTCATCGCCGAAGAGCTATACAGCATCAGACGCCTACCGCCTTTCAGCTGAAAATATTTTGACGGAGCGGATGGAATTCGGTATAGTGACGTCGTTGGAACTTCGTTGTTGGCGAAGTTGAAGTGACAGGTTCGGTTTAACCGGAAATTGCCCTTTAAAAGGCATTAAACTGTCGCAGTTGGAACGAATAAGGTTAAAGGTTATGGATCTCATTTTCAGAGCGATCGCATGGGGGCTGGCCGGGGGCTGCTTCCTCGTTGGAGTCTGTGCCCTGTGGGCTGGGCCGGTCTTCTCTGGAATGTTGCTGATGATGTGCCCGGAGTTGTTGAGACGGCAGGCGTCCTTTTGTTCGTCGGTTCGGAGGAACGTTGTTTTCCCCGGGGTATGCCCCGGAATACCGATTCCGGCCATTCAAAGGGCGCCTGGCCATTGGGGCCTGATTCCTACGCAGCGAAAGATCCGATTTTCCCTGCCTTGTTCGTGAACGAGCGGCATTCTCTGACCCTATAGTCAAATGACTTAGGGAATTCGAGTTCGCCGGTGCCCACACGCCCGTTTATTCGGGACTTGGAAGCCGGCGGGTAGAGTTCCCACCTCGTACGCGAGGTCCAGAGAATCCCTGCTCCTGCGGCAAGGTGGGGTTTTTTTTATGGGAGTGGCGGAACAGGCGACCCTCTTTGCAAGCGACCCGGCTTCATCCGGGGCGTCCCGACGCAGTCCCTTGGCGGCACGAATGCGCCCCCGGGCGATTGACGAGATTGCCGGTCAGGATCATATTCTGGCGCCCGGCAAGTTGTTGCGGCGCGCCATTGAAGCCGATCGGCTGGGGAGCCTGATTCTCTATGGCGGTCCGGGTTGTGGCAAAACTTCGCTGGCGGAGGTCATTGCCACCGTCACCCGTCGTCGATTCGAGCGAACCAGCGGGGTGCTGGCCAATGTTCAGACCCTGCGCGGTCTGCTCGCCGCCGCCGTTCAGCGCAAAGCGCTGGATGGAAGCGAGACCATCCTTTTCATCGACGAAATTCATCATTTCAATAAATCCCAACAGGATATTCTCCTGCCCTTCGTCGAGGACGGGTCGATCACCCTGATTGGCGCCACCACGCATAATCCCTTTTTCTTCATCAATAGTCCCTTGACCTCGCGGTCGCAGATTTTTGAGCTTCAGCCGCTTTCCGAGGAGGCCGTCGTCTCTCTCCTGCGGCGGGCTTTGACCGATCCGCGGGGGTTGGGGGAGGAACAGATTGGGGCTGACGAACCGGCCCTGGTTCACCTGGCGCGGGTTTGCGAAGGCGATGCGCGCCGGGCGCTGAATGCCCTGGAAATTGCAGCCCTGACCACCCAGCGTTTGCCGGATGGGCGCATCCACCTGACCCAGGCGATTATCGAGGAGTCCATCCAGAAAAAAGCCGTGGTCTACGATCATGACGAAGATGGCCATTACGACACCATCTCGGCCTTTATTAAAAGCGTCCGCGGGTCTGATCCGCACGCCGCGGTATACTGGCTGGCGAAAATGATTCATGCCGGCGAAGATCCCCGGTTCATCGCCCGTCGGCTCATCATTCTGGCCTCGGAAGATATCGGCAATGCCGAT
This sequence comes from uncultured bacterium, assembly GCA_903824675.1. Classification (GTDB taxonomy): domain Bacteria; phylum Verrucomicrobiota; class Kiritimatiellia; order CAIKKV01; family CAIJXV01; genus CAIJXV01. The sequence continues at coordinate 51,486 of CAIJXV010000061.1, read as the reverse complement.
CCCCGCGCCTTGACCTTGGCCGTGGCGGGACTCCAGGCGGTGGAGTTTATCGGTCTGCCCGAAGCGCGGATCACCCTGGGGCAGGTGACCACCTACCTGGCGACCGCCCCCAAGAGCAATTCGGCGATCGTTGCGATTGATAAGGCCCTGGACGATGTCAAGTCCGGCCGGGTATTGGAAGTGCCCCGCCCCTTGCGCGATGCGCATTATCCCAGTGCCGAGCGGTTGGGACACAAAGGTTATCAATACGCCCACGATTTCCCCGGTCATTTTGTCGACCAGGAATATGCGCCGACCACCACCCGGTATTACGAGCCCTCCGATCAGGGCTATGAAGCGACGATTGCCGCCCGGATGGCCCATTGGGCGGGATTTCGCCGCAAAGCGGGGGAGGACCCGGCATGAACCTGGAAAAGGACCTTGCCGCCCGCAAACAGGCGCTCCGCCGGATCGCCTATGAGCAGAGAACTGGAATCGATGCCGGGCGCTCCGAGTCCGCCGGGCGCCTGCTGGCGGCCCGGCTGGCGGAACGGCCGGACTACGGTGCCGCCGATCGTCTGGGGATTTATCTCTCCGTGGCCGGCGAAATTTCAACAGGGCCCCTGATCACCCGTGCCCGGGCTGATGGCAAAGCCTTGTACTTGCCGGCCTGGCTGGCTGACCGCCGCGAATATGACTGGGTGGAGTTTGATCCGGCCGCCCGTCTCGGGCGTGGCCCTTTCGGGATTCCTCAGCCGGAAGGGCTGGTGCCGCTCGTGAGCCCCGGGATCGATCTGGTGGTGGTCCCCGGCTTGGCCTTCGATGCCCAAGGGAACCGATTGGGGCATGGCAAGGGAATCTATGACCGGCTCTTAATCCGACCCCTTCTGAGCGGGGCGATCAAGGTCGGATGGGCCTTCGATTTTCAGGTGAGGGATCAGATCCCCCGGACGGAACAGGATGTCTGTCTGGATGGTGTGATGACGGAAACGCGCGATTACCGGACGCCCTGCGCGTCCGAAAGACAACACGAGGAGGAGTGATCATGTTGACTACTGTGATGATTGCCTTGGCGGCTGGATTGGCCGGGCTGGGCTTGGGGTATGGCTTGCGGGTGATTCAGAATCGCCACCAGGTGACCGATTCCCAGCGATCTGCAGACCGGATTTTGTCTGAGGCCCGGCGGGAAGCCGAGAATCTACTGAAGGAAGCCCGTCTGCAAGCCAAGGCGGATCTGCTGAAGGATCGCGAAGAATTTGAAAACTCGACCAAATCCCGACGGGAGGAACTGGCTGCCCTTGAGGGGCGGATCGCGCAACGCGAGTCCAACCTCGACCGGAAGGTGGCCTTGATCGACAAGAAAGAACGCGGAGTGGACCAGAAGCAGCAGGATTTGGAAAAGGTTGAGAAAGATCTGGCGCAGAAGGCGACCGAGTTGACGCGCATGCAGGAAGAGGAGCGGGAACGACTCCAGCGGGTGGCCGGAATGACACAGGCGGAAGCGCGTCAGGTTTTAATGAGCCGGATCGAGGCCGAGGTGCACAACGAGTCGGCGGGCTTGGTTCGCCGGTTGCAGGAAGATGCCCGGGAGACCGCGGAGCGGGAGGCGCAGAAAATTGTCGCCTTGGCCGTTCAGCGCTATGCGGCCGGTCATGCCTGCGAGCGGATGACCAGCACCGTGGCCCTGCCGAGCGACGATCTCAAGGGGCGCATCATCGGTCGCGATGGGCGCAACATTCGCGCTCTGGAGGCGGCCACCGGCGTGAATCTGTTGGTGGACGACACTCCGGAAGCGGTGGTGATTTCGTGTTTCGATCCCGTCCGCCGGGAAATCGCGCGGATGGCCTTGGAGCGGTTGATCCTGGACGGTCGCATTCATCCGGGTCGCATTGAGGAAGTGGTGGAAAAGGCGCGTGCGGAACTGGAAGATGCCCTGCGCCTGGCCGGGGAGGAAGCCCTCTATATGGTTGGTGCGCAAGGGGTCGATCCCGAACTGGTGCGATTGCTGGGCCGCTTGAAATTCAGAACCAGCTATTCCCAGAATGTGCTGATGCATTCATTGGAGACCGCCCAGCTGATGGGTGTGATGGCCTCGGAGTTGAACCTGGATTCCCTGCTGGCCAAACGGATCGGCTTATTCCACGACATCGGCAAGGCCCTCGATCACGAGGTGGAGGGTGCGCATGCGACGATCGGGGCGGATTTACTGAAACGCTATGGCGAATCGGCTGTGGTGGTCAATGCCGCCGCGGCGCATCATCAGGATGTGCCCGCCGAAAGTCTCTATGCCGTACTGGCTTCGGCTGCCGACGCCATCTCCGGGTCTCGTCCGGGCGCCCGTATTGAGACCACCGAAATTTACATCAAGCGGATTGAGAAACTGGAGACGATTGCCGATAGTTTCCCCGGGGTGGACAAGAGCTACGCCATCCAAGCCGGACGTGAAGTCCGGGTCGTGGTGTTGCCCGAGAAGATCGACGACAACGCGGCGATGGTCCTGGCGCGGAACATTTCGAAGAAAATTGAGCAGGACGTCCAATATCCCGGGCAGATCCGGGTGGTTGTAGTGCGCGAGACCCGGGCCGTAGAATATGCCCGCTAATTACCTCAATAACCAGGACTGTTCAACAACGGGAACGAACTGCAGCTTGCCGAATGATGAGGGCCGAATGATGAAGGGACCATTAACTTCGAAATTCTGCTGTTCCGCATTTGTCTATCGGCAGTTCATTCGCAGAAATGCAGGCCTGGCCAGGGAGAATTCATGAAAATTTTTATCGCAGGTGACATTGTCGGGGGCGTTGGGCGGACGGCGTTTGCCCGGGTGACGGCCGACTTAAAGGCCCGGCATGGGGTTGAAGCGGTTGTCGCCAATGCCGAGAATGCGGCCGCGGGGCGGGGGATCACCCGGCCCCTGGCTGAAGAATTGTTTCAGGCCGGTGCCGATGTGTTGACGCTCGGTGATCATGCCTGGGACCAGAAGGATTTAATTCCCATTCTGGACCGCGAACCCCGGTTGGTCCGTCCCGCTAATTTTGCGCCCGGCTGTCCCGGAAAAGGCTGGGTGAATGTCGAGACGCCGAAGGGGCGATTGACGGTCATCAGCTTGATTGGCCGGGTGTTCATGTCACCCTATGATTGTCCCTTTCGTGCAGTGGACGCCCTGTTGTCGCGCGAGCCCAACCTGGGGCGCATGATTTTGGTGGATTTTCATGCCGAGGCCACCTCGGAAAAGGTCGCCTTGGGCTGGTATCTCGACGGTCGGGTCAGCGCGGTCCTGGGCACGCATACCCATGTGCAGACTGCGGATGAGCGCGTACTGCCCAAGGGAACGGCCTACATTACTGATTTGGGGATGACCGGTCCGAAGGCGTCGATCATCGGTCGGACGGTTGAAAGCGTTTTGCCCAAATTCCTGACCGGTATGCCCGGTAAGTTTGAAATCGCCACAGAGGATGTCTCGGTGGAAGGGGTGGTGATCGATCTGGATGAAACGACCGGGAAGGCCCGGAAAATTACCCGGATCCGGGAAGCCGTCGTCCGGGCCCCGGGAACGCCCCACGAATGAAGACCCTGTTTGATTGGCCGGATGCCTCCGAGGCGGAACGTCCCCCGTGGACGGTCACCGAACTCACCCGCCGGATTAAAGGCGCGCTGGAGAGCGGTTTTCCCTCGGTGTATCTCGAAGGTGAAATTTCCAATCTCAGCCAGCCCGCCTCCGGGCATCTCTATTTCACCCTGAAGGATGAGGCGGCCCAGATGGGTGCGGTGATCTGGCGGAGCGATCTGGTCCGGATGGCCTGCACGCCTCGGGAGGGGATGCGGGTGCGGGTCCGGGGCCGGGTGACGGTTTACGAAAAACGCGGTTCGTATCAGCTGACGGTGTCCACCCTGGAAGAGGCGGGGGAAGGCGCGCTGTTTCAGCAGTTTGAAAAACTCAAACGAAAACTCGAGGCTGAAGGCCTGTTCGAGGGCGCGCGCAAACGTCCGATTCCTCTTTTGTCCCGGCATATCGGGGTGGTGACGTCGCCCACGGGGGCCGCCATCCAGGATATTCTGAAAGTATTATGCCGACGCTTTCCGAATGTGCATGTCCTGATCGCACCGGCGCGGGTCCAGGGGGTGGGGGCGGCGGCGGAAATTGCGGCGGCCATCGACGAACTCAATGCCCGCGGGGGGCTGGAGGTTTTGATCATCGGGCGTGGCGGTGGCAGTCTGGAAGAGTTGTGGTGTTTCAACGAGGAGATCGTGGCGCGCGCCATCGCCCGGTCAAAGATCCCGGTCATTTCCGCCGTCGGGCACGAAACCGATTTCACCATCAGCGATTTTGTTGCGGATCTCCGTGCGCCAACCCCGTCGGCTGCGGCTGAACTGGTGGTCGGGCGCAAGGAGGATTTTGTCGCGAATCTGGATCAGGACCGACGCCGTCTCGAGGCGGGGATCCGAATCCGGTTTGAACACTACCGGCGCCGGGTCGAGATCTGCCGGCGCGGGTCTGTGTTCAAGGAGCCGGCGCATTTGATCCGGGTTTTGCGCGAACGACTGGGGCGACATCGGCAGGTATTAGGGCACGCGTTGGAAAGCGCCTGGCGCGAACGCCAGCAACGGGTCGATGAATGGAGCCAACGCACCCAACGCGCCTTGCAGGATCGCCGAATCAGTGCCCGCCGGGATTTGGATCGACTGACGGTTCAACTGCGGGTGTTAAATCCTTTGAATGTTTTGGAGCGGGGATATAGTCTGACCCAGCGAACGGATGGTCGGGTGGTGCGGAATGCAGCCGAGGTGGAGCCCGGCGAAACGCTGCACACCCGGCTGGCTCGCGGGTCCATCGAAGTGGAGGTTAAGCGCCATGAGTCGACGTAAAAGCAGTGAGGCCACCGCGTCTGCGGACGTTCCGAATTTTGAAAAATCACTGGCCCGGTTGGAAGAGATTGTCGAACAGATGGAAAACGGCACCCTGCCGTTGGATGCCCTGATGAACGCGTTCGAGGAGGGACAGCAGTTGATCAAGGTCTGTTCTGAGCGACTGAACGAAGTTGAACGGCGTATTGAAATTTTGGTGCGTAAGGACGGGCACACCGTGGCGGAGCCCTTCGAAACGGAATCCGGGGATGGAACGGATGGAGAAGCGGATGGGGTGAAGCCTTGATCGGAGACCGCGTGTTTCGTGTCAAGACGCAGAGACCCGAGACGGCCACGGCGGGTTTCCATTCAGGCTCGCTGCTCAAGTGCCTCCCGCCCCCCGAGGCGGGGGAGGGCGGGGTGAGGGGGGACCGTGTATCGCTCCCGCCTAAGTTACGATTCCAAACGTTCTCGCGCGCGGCGGCCCGACGGTCGTTTTGTTTCCTGGTGCCAGGGAGTGAAATCTAATGGCAGAGTCCCCGGTATTGGCAGTGAATAATCTGTGGGTGGCTTTTCGGACCCGCGCCGGTCTGCTTCCGGCGGTCCGGGGGCTTGACCTGGAGGTTGGCCCTGGCGAAACGGTGGCGCTGGTCGGCGAGAGCGGATGTGGTAAAAGCGTTACAGCCCTGTCGATCATGCGGCTGCTCCCGCCCACGGCGGTGATTACTGAAGGGTCCATCCGGGTTGACGGAGTGGAAATCCGGGATTTGCCGCCTGCCCGCCTGCGCGAGTGGCGGGGCCGCAAAGTCGCCTATGTTTTCCAGGAGCCCGGCAGTGCCCTGAACCCGGTTTTTCGCGTGGGCCACCAAATGGCCGAGTCTGTCCGGCAGGTTAATCCTGGAGTCGATCCCCGTCCGGTGATTCGCGAGTTGCTGACCTTGACCGGCCTGTCGGATCCCGATCGGGTGGCCGCCTCTTATCCGCATCAACTCAGTGGCGGCATGCAGCAGCGCGTGATGCTCGCCATGGCGCTGGCCGGGCGACCCGATTTACTGATTGCGGACGAACCGACCACGGCGCTGGATGTTTCCGTGCAGGCCCAGATCTTACGGCTATTGCGCGATCTTCAGGCCCGCTTCCATCTCTCGATTCTCCTGATCACCCATAATTTAGGGGTCGTCGCCCAGGCGGCGGATCGGATGGTGGTGATGTATGGCGGGCAGATGGTCGAACGCGGACCGGTGTCCGCGGTCCTCGCCCGGCCGGGGCATCCCTATACCCGGGCGTTGTTGGCCGCGGTGCCGACCCTGCGCGGACAGCGGACCCGCCTGGCGGCGATCGAGGGGCAAATTCCAGCGGCCGACCGAATGCCGGTGGGCTGTGCTTTTCAACCGCGTTGTGGACAGCCGATGGAGATTTGTGCGACGACCCTGCCGATGCCGGCGACGTTTGAAGAAGAATGGGTGGTACGATGTCATTGCTTGAAGTCCGCGAAGTAACCATACGTTTTCGGGATGCGACCCAGGGAGCCGGATCCGCCCTGCGAACGGCGGTGGACCGGGTTAGTCTGACCCTGGACCGCGGGACCAGTCTGGGTTTGGTGGGGGAGAGCGGGTCGGGAAAAACCACGCTGGGAAAAGCCCTTTTGAGACTCCTGCCGATTGACGGAGGAGAAATTTTATTTGAAGGACAATCGCTTGCCGGTTTGCGGGGGGGCGATCTCAAGCGATTCCGCCGCCGGGCGCAGATGATTTTCCAGGATCCGATGGGGGCCTTGGATCCCCGTCAGACGGTGGGCTCGGCGCTGGATGAGGTATTGGCGGTCCACCGACTGATTCCGCGGGAGCGGCGCCCGGCCCGGATAGCCGAATTACTGGGACAGGTGGGGCTGGAGTCACGCCAGGCGACGCGGTATCCACATGAATTCAGCGGAGGTCAGCGTCAACGGGTGGGGATCGCGCGGGCGTTGGCATTAGAGCCGGAACTGTTGATTGCGGACGAACCGGTATCGGCGCTGGATGTGTCGGTCCAGGCGCAGATTTTAAACTTATTGGCGGATCTTCAGGCGCAACTGGGTTTTGCCTGCTTATTCATTGCCCATGACTTGGCGGTGGTGCGTTACCTCTGTCCACGGGTCGCGGTGATGTGTCGCGGGCAAATCGTGGAAAGCGGCACGACCGAGACCGTTTTTTCGTCTCCCCAACATCCTTACACGGCGCAATTGCTGGCGGCGGTCCCGGATGTCCAGGCGGCCTTGGAAGAGGGCCGGGCGCGAAGAGGTTAAGGCCGGGCGAGCCGGTTGTTTTGATCCAGAGCAAATCGCAGATTGACGAATCCTGAAGACCTAAATGACGGCGGCGGAGTATAAAAACTTGATGCATTTTGGTCTGCGCACCGCTATACTGGCACGGATTTAAGGCTTCCGGGCGGATTCTTACAGGGAGATTGGGCTTATGAAAATATTTGTGCCTGGCCGGATTTGTCTTTTCGGCGAACATAGTGATTGGGCCGGAAGTTATCGCCGCATCAATGGCGAACTGGAATGCGGGTATACGATCATTACCGGCACCAACCAGGGGCTGTATGCCGAGGTCAATCCGCACCCTTCGCGTCTCATTTTCCGGACCTCCGTCAATCCCGGTGGCAGTTCGAGTACCTTTGATGTGCCAATGGATCGCGAAGCCCTTTTGGCCGAGGCGCAAAAGGGGGGCTTTTTCAGTTATATCGCCGGGGTGGCCTACCAGGTTCTGACCCATTACCGGGTACGCGGGTTGGAAATCGTCAACACCCTGACCGATTTGCCGATCCGGAAGGGATTGTCCTCCAGCGCGGCGACGTGTGTACTGGTGGCCCGGGCGTTCAACCGGATTTACGATTTGAAGATGACCGTGCGAGGCGAAATGGAGTTCGCCTACCTGGGCGAAATCACGACGCCATCCCGATGTGGGCGGATGGATCAGGGGTGTGCCTATGGAAACCGGCCGATCCTGATGACGTATGACGGGGACCGGCTGGATGTGGACGAGGTGGCGGTACCGACCGATTTATACTGGGTGATCGTGGATTTAAACGCCGGGAAGGATACTCGCGAGATTCTCAATCGTTTAAATCATTGTTATCCTTTCGCCGACGATGAAATCCAACAGGGCGTGCAGAAGGTTCTGGGCCCGATTAACAAGCGAATCGTTTTGAAAGCCGCGGATGCCTTGCGGCGGGGGGATGCGCCGGCGATCGGTCAATTGATGATCGAGGCTCAAGCCGAATTCGACCAGTATTGCATTCCCGCCTGTCCCACGCAGTTGGCCTCGCCGGTTCTGCATAAGGTGTTGGCCCATCCGCCGATCCAGCCCTACATCTGGGGGGGCAAGGGGGTCGGATCGCAGGGAGATGGAACCGCTCAATTCATCGTGCGCGACGAAGCGGCCCAGCAGAAGGTGATCGACATTCTGGCCCGGGATTTCAAGTTGGCCAGCCTGAAATTGGCCTTGCGGTCCGGGCGGCGGGTGCGCAAGGCGCTGATCCCGGCGGCGGGTTTTGGAACGCGCCTGTTTCCGGCCACGAAGGCGATGAAGAAAGAGATGTTCCCGGTGATCGACCGCGATGGGCGGGCCAAGCCGGTCATCCTGGCGATTGTGGAAGAGGCGGTCAATGCCGGGATCGAAGAGGTGGGCATCATCGTGCAGAGCCGCGATCGTGCGTTGTTTGAGGAATTTTTCGCCTCGCCGCCGCCCTATGAGAATTTCAACAAGTTGTCCAAAGAAAGCCGGGAATACAACGAGTACCTGATGGAGGTCGGACGGCGCGTCAAGTTCATCCATCAGGATTTGCAGGAGGGATTCGGGCATGCGGTTTTCGCCGCGCGGGAATGGATTGGGAATGAGCCCTTCCTGCTCCTGTTGGGCGATCACCTCTATGCGTCGAACACGGAGCGCTCCTGCGCCCGGCAGTTGCTGGATGTCTACGAGAAGGCGGGAAAAAGCGTGGTGGGCCTCAAGTTGACCCCGGGCACGGAAGTCCGCCATTTCGGGTGCGTGACCGGAGTCTGGCAGACAGATCGGACGGAACTGGCCATCACCGAATTCTCCGAGAAGCCGGATTTGGAATATGCGCGAAAGCATCTGCGGGTCGAGGGATTCGATGAGGACCAATACCTGACCGTCTTTGGGCAGTATGTTTTGTCACCGGAAATTTTTAATTATCTGGAAGAAAACATCCGCAACAACGTGCGCGAGCGGGGGGAGTTCCAATTGACCTCCTGCCTGGACCGCTTGCGCCGGGAATCGGGATTTTTGGGCTATGTGGTCCAGGGGCGGCGATTCGATGTGGGATTGCCGGATGCCTACCGCCAGACGCTGATCGATTTTCGTAATGCTTAATCGGAAAGGAACGTTATATGCCAGTATCCGTAGTCACCGGAGGAGCGGGTTTTTTAGGGTCACACCTGTGCGATTTACTTTTGGCCAAGGGCCATTCGGTCATCTGCCTGGATAATCTGATCACCGGCAATACCGCTAATATCGAACACCTGGCCGGGCGGGAAGGCTTTAAATTCATCAAGCATGATGTTACGGAATACATCTACCTGCAGGGGCCGGTGGATTTCATCTTCCATTTTGCATCGCCCGCCAGCCCGATCGACTATCTGGAATTGCCGATCCAGACTCTGAAGGTGGGCGCCCTGGGAACCCATAAGGTGTTGGGCCTGGCGCGGGCCAAAAAGGCCCGCTTTCTGCTGGCCTCGACCTCCGAAGTCTACGGTGATCCGCTGATCCATCCCCAGAACGAGAGTTATTGGGGCAATGTGAATCCCGTGGGGCCGCGCGGTGTGTATGATGAAGCCAAACGGTTCGCCGAGGCGATGACGATGGCTTATCGGCGGGCCCATGGAGTCGATACCAAGATCGTGCGAATTTTCAATACCTACGGCCCGCGGATGCGCTTGAAGGACGGACGGGTCGTCCCGGCGTTTGTCGGCGAGGCGCTGCGGGGAGAACCTTTGACCGTTTTCGGCGATGGCAGTCAGACCCGGAGTTTTTGTTATGTCGCCGATTTACTGGACGGCATTTACCGTCTGGCGACCAGCGAGGAGAGCGGCCCCATCAATATCGGCAACCCGGCGGAAATGACAATCCGGCAGTTTGCCGAAACCATCCGGCGTTTGACCGGCGCCTCGGCGCCGATCGTCTATCGCGATCTGCCGGTGGATGATCCCAAGGTGCGTCAGCCGGATATCACCAAGGCCCGTGAACTACTCGGGTGGGCGCCCAAGGTCGACCTGGAAACGGGATTGAAAATCACCATCGATTATTTCAAGAAACAAGTGGGTCACGTCTGACGTATGCCAACGGGAGGGACCTTCAATGATTTTGCGCTACCTTAACGCTGAAGGTAAGCAGGTGGAGATCGAACTGGGCTCCAAAGTCCTGGTGCTGGGGCGGTCTCTGCAGGCGGATATCTGCATCCCTGACGACCGGATTTCGCGTTACCATTGCGAAGTGCGGCTCTGGGACGAGGAATATGTGCTCAAGGATTTGAAGTCGCGTAACGGCACTTTCTTGAACGACCAAAAGGTCGAGGTGGCCACCCTGCATTATGGCGACACGATCCGAATTGGATCCGCCCAGATCAAGATTGAGCGGAAGTCGACCAAGGGCGCCCAGACGATCCTGCGGGAGGTGTCGCAGGAGATGGACCAGGGGAAGGGCTATCGCACGATTCTGCGGGAAATTGTAAAGAGCGTGGACGACAAGCCCAAGACCCGCGATGGGTGATTTTAAGGCATCCGGCTCCGACTTTCAGTCGATCTGACGTTTGCCATGTTCCAGGCGGCTCTCGTTGCGAACCTAAAATGAAAGCCATCCTGCTCTGTTTGTGTATCGTCGTCCTGGCAGGATGCACCCTCAGTCCCCGGAATTTCGTCTCTATTAATCCCCGGTATCTGGGTCCGGATGAAATCGTGATCCGGGAGATTGATGCGTCCCGCCTGACCTACGCCTTCCGGGGGGCACGTGGGATCTACGCCTTCGACCTCTCCGCGCCTCCCTCAACGGTCAAGCAAGTCACCTTTATCTTCCAGGACTTGCGCCATTTGTCGTCCCTGAGTCTTCAACCCTCAGATGCTAAATGGATTCAGCTCTATGATCCTCATTCGCCGGCATTGGACGGGGTGACGGTTGTTCTTAAGGGAAACGACTGGCATGCAACTTTCACCGGTCACGGTCTGGGCTTGCTTCGGCAAGGAGGTCGGTTTCAAGTCATCGATGAATACAGGGAATAGGGATTTCTGTGATGTTTCGAGAATCTGATCCTAGTCTCCTCGTTCATCATCCCGAGTGAAGTGAAGTCGAGAGATCTATCTCCGCCTCGGCTAGCTGGAATATGAGATCCCTTCGGCAAGTTCAGGGCCGTCGCCTCAACGACGTTCGGGACGACAACCAGCCTGAACATTTTTTAACGAACGGATCGACTTAGTCCCCAGCCAGTAACTCAGCACCGAACAACTTCCCACCCGGCTTATTGGATTTCCGGAACTTTGGGGATATCGTTTTCCGGAGGAGTTTCTTCAGTGGCTTCCGGGGCGATGGAGTCATCTTCGGGTTCAACCGTGGTGGCGGCCACGAGCCGGTCGCCATCCTCAAGGTTGATCAGGCGGACGCCTTGGGTGACCCGGCTGATGACGCGGACATCCGATACAGGTGAGCGGATCATCTGTCCCTTGGCGGTGATCAGCATCAGGGCGTCATTTTCCATGACGGCGTGGGCGCCGACGACTTTCCCATTGCGGTCCGAGGTGCGAATGGCGATGAGCCCGCGCCCCCCGCGATGCTGGACCCGGTATTCGTCGAAGCCGGTCCGCTTGCCATAACCGTTTTCGGTACAGATCAGGAAGGTGGCCTTGAGATCGACGATTTCGAGGGCCTCGACCCGGTCTTCCGGATCGAGTTCGATGCCGCAGACGCCGCGGGTGGCGCGGCCGAGATCCCGGAGTTCGCTTTCCGGGAAGCGGATGCTCATGCCGTTATGCGTGGCCAGAACGATATCGTTGTGCCCGTCGGTCTGATTAACCCCAATCAAGCGGTCGCCTTCATCGATATTAATGGCGATGATGCCGTCGCGGCGGGGGTGCTGGAAAGCGGCCAGATTGGTTTTCTTGATCACACCTTTTTCAGTTGCCATGACCAGGAAATTGGATTCAGAGAACTCGCGGACCTTGACCAGGGCGGCGATATTTTCGCCGCTTTGCAGGTTGAGAAGATTAACGATGGCTTTGCCGCGGGCGTTACGGGAGGCCTCGGGAATTTCGTAAACTTTTTCCCAGTAAACCCGGCCGGCGGGGGTAAAGAAAAGCAGGTAATCATGAGTGTTGGCGATGAAGAGTTTTTCGACATAGTCCTCTTCACGGGTGTCCATGCCGGAGACGCCCTTCCCTCCACGGCGCTGGGCGTGGTAGGTGCTGACGGCGGTCCGCTTGATATAGCCGCCATGGGTAAGGGTGATGACGAAACCGCGGTCGGCGATCAGGTCCTCGATGTTGACTTCCCCCTCGTCGGGGACGAGGTCGGTCTGGCGGGGGTCGGCATAGGCCTGCCGTGCTTCGCGGAGATCATCTTTGATGACGCCCAGAATTTTGATGCGGCTGGCGAGGAGATCGCGGAGATAGGAGATCAGCTTGATCAGTTCCAGGTATTCGGCTTCGAGCTTGTCGCGCTCCAAGCTGGTCAACTGGTAGAGCCGCATGTCGAGAATGGCGTCGGCCTGGATGACGGAAAGCTGGAAGCGCTTGACGAGGTTAATCCGGGCTTCATCCCGGTTGGAGGCTTCGCGGATGGTTTTAACCACCTGGTCGAGGTGATCGAGGGCAATTTTCAGGCCTTCCAGGATATGGGCGCGCGCTTCGGCCTTTTGCAGATCAAACTGGACCCGGCGGGTGACGACGTCGATCCGATGGTCGATGAAACACTGGAGGATTTCCTTCAGGTTCATGATTTTGGGGCGGCCGTGGTCGATGGCGAGCAGGATGGCGCCGAAGGTGGTCTGGAGCTGGGTATGTTTATACAGATTGCCGAGGATGACCTTGGGCACCGTGCCGCGCTTGAGTTCGATGACGATCCGGATCCCGTCCTTGTTGGATTCGTCGCGCACATCGGAGATGCCCTCGATGATTTTTTCCTGGACCAGGCGGGCAATATTTTCAATGAGCGTGGACTTATTGACGACATAGGGGATTTCGGTGATGACGATGCTTTCCTTGCCCTGTTTCCCCTCCTCAACGCCGGCCCGGCCGCGGACTTTCAAGAGACCGCGCCCGGTCTTGTACATGTCGGAGATCGGTTGGAGACCGCAGATGATACCGCCGGTGGGGAAATCGGGGCCATGGACGAACTTCATCAGGTCGACGATGCTGGCCTGGGGGGTATCGATGAGGTGGATGACGGCATCGACGACCTCGCCGAGGTTATGCGGGGGAATATTGGTGGCCATGCCCACAGCGATTCCGGTGGATCCGTTGATCAGCAGGTTGGGTAGGCGGGCGGGGAGGACAGAAGGTTCATCGAGTTCCCCGTTGTAGTTCTTGGTCATGACCACGGTGTTTTTATCGATATCGGCGAGAAGTTCCTCGGCGATCCGGTGCAGACGGGATTCGGTGTACCGGTAGGCGGCAGCGTTATCGCCGTCGATACTGCCGAAGTTGCCTTGTCCTTCGACGAGGCAATACCGCATGGCGAACGGCTGGGCCATCCGCACGAGGGTGTCGTAAACGGCCGAGTCGCCATGAGGATGATATTTCCCGAGCACTTCACCGACGACATAGGCGCATTTCTTGTAGGGACGGTTATGCAGGAGGCCTAACTGTCTCATGGCGAACAGAATGCGGCGGGCGCCAGGCTTGAGGCCGTCCCGGGCATCGGGCAGGGCCCGGCCAATAATAACGCTCATCGAATAATCGATGTAGGAGCGCTGCATTTCTTCTTCGATATTGATGCTGCCAAGAGTCTCGTTTTGCGTGTACATGCGCGATTCCTATTAAATGTCCAGATTCTGAACGTTCAGGGCGTTATCCTCAATGAATTTACGGCGGGGTTCGACCTCGTCGCCCATCAACACGGTGAAAATCTGGTCGGCCTTGACGGCATCCTCCTGCACCACCTTGAGCAACCGGCGTTTCTGAGGGTTCATAGTGGTTTCATAAAGTTGTTCGGGATTCATTTCTCCCAGCCCTTTATAGCGCTGGATGTTCAAACCCTTGCGGCCGAATTCGCGGATGCAGTCCAAGACTTCCCGGAGGGAGGTGAGCGGCGTCTTCTCGCCATCGCTTTCGACCAGGTCATAGCGGGGAGACCCGTCTCCGGCATAATCGGCGGCCGTAAATCCCTTGTGTTCCAAGGCGGCGATGAGTTTGGTGACCGGGTTGGCGGAAAAGAGTTCGACCCAGCGGAAACTCGCCTCGCCCTCCGCATGAGGCGTGCCGGAGGATCCGACTTCATATTCCTTGCCAGTGGTCGCCTCCATCTTTTCCCGAAGCGCCTTGAGTTCTTCCTCTGTATGAACGAAATGCTGCTCCGGTTCTTGGTCGCCATTCAGGGTGACCATGAAACGCGGGAAGGTCGCGGTTTTGGGGTGGCGGTGCTTCAGGTAATCGGCAAAATTCACACTCTTGCGGGCGAGAGCCTTGCCGATGGGTTCCATCTGGGAAACGATATCAAGGATCCCGATCAAATCTTTTGCGGGGAAGCGTTTCTTGCTGCCGAGGATATCGAGCGTGACATCTTCGGTGCCCAGATCCAGTAGTTTACGGGTCAGAGTCTCGTCCGAATCGATATATTCTTCGCGTTTTTTGCGAACGATCCGATAGAGGGGCGGTTGGGCCAGGTACACATGCCCGGATTCGATCAGGTGGGGCATCTGGCGGAAGAAAAACGTCAGCAGAAGTGTGCGAATATGGGCGCCGTCCACATCGGCATCGGTCATGATGATGATTTTGTGGTAGCGGATCTTGCCGATATCGAACTCATCTTCGCCGATGCCGGCGCCGATGGCGGTGATCAGGGTCCGGATTTCGTTGTTATTCAGGATTTTATCCAGCCGCGCCTTTTCGACGTTAAGCACTTTTCCACGGAGGGGCAGGATGGCCTGGAATTCCCGGTTACGGCCTTGCTTGGCCGAACCACCGGCGCTGTCCCCTTCGACGATGTACAGTTCGCACAGGGCGGGATCGCGTTCGGAACAGTCGGCCAGTTTGCCGGGCAGGGAGGCACTGTCCAGTGCGCCTTTTCGGCGGGTCAGATCGCGGGCTTTGCGCGCGGCATCGCGGGCCCGGGCGGCCACGACGGCCTTTTCGATGATTTTGCGGGCGATCGGCGGATTTTCCTCGAGAAACGTGGCCAACTCATCGTTGACGATCGAGGCCACAATGCCTTCCACTTCGCCGTTACCCAGCTTGGTCTTGGTCTGGCCTTCGAATTGGGGCCGGGCCAACTTGACGCTGAGGACGGCGGTTAATCCTTCGCGGATATCGTCTCCACTCAGCGCATCCTTGTCTTCCTTGATCAATTTATTGGCTTTGGCATAGGCATTGACCGTGCGGGTCAGCGCCGAGCGAAAGCCGCTCAGATGGGTGCCACCCTCGATGGTGTGGATATTGTTCGCATAACAAAGCAGGTTCTCATTATAGGTGTCGGTGTACTGGAAGGCGATTTCAGCTTCGACGCCGTCCCGTTCCTTGGCAAACGTAATAACCTTGGGATGAATCAAGTTTTTGCTGCGATTTAAATATTGGACAAATTCGACGATTCCCCCTTTGAACAGAAAGAGTTCTTTCCGTTCCGGCTCTTCCTGGGAGAATTCGATTTCAATGCCGCCATTCAAAAAAGCCAGCTCCCGCAAGCGATTGGCCAGAATGTCCCACTCGAATTTGACAGTGGTAAATATGGTGGCATCCGGGAAAAAGGTGACTTTGGTCCCGGTGGACTTGGTCTTGCCGATGGTTTCGAGCTGGGATGCGGCATGCCCGCGCTCATAGCGCTGGTGGTAAACATTGCCGTTCCGCCGGACTTCCACCTCGAGCCATTCGCTCAGGGCGTTGACGCAGGAAACCCCCACGCCATGGAGACCGCCAGAGACCTTATAGCTGTCGTTATCAAATTTACCGCCCGCATGAAGTTTGGTTAAAACGACTTCCAGAGCGGATTTTTTTTCGGTGGCATGCAGGTCAACCGGAATCCCGCGCCCATCATCCGTGACGGACACGGAACCGTCGGCGTTGATGCTGACCTCGATATGCTTGCAATACCCAGCCAGGGCTTCATCAATGCTGTTATCGACCACTTCATAGACACAATGATGAAGACCGCGCGAGCCGGTGTCGCCGATATACATGGCGGGGCGTTTGCGAACGGCCTCAATGCCTTCGAGAACGGTGATATTGGTCGCGTCGTAAGTGTGTTCTTTTTTAGGATCAGCCATGTTTTTTTCGACTCCGTAAATACATCGATTAAAGGTAAGATTATTAGGTCTGAATAGCAAGCTTTAAGTTTGGTTTTATGGCGTTTTTTTTTGGTTAATAATTTTTTCGTATCTAATTGCAATATAGAATGATACGTCAATTTTAAATCGTTTAAAAAAAGGGGGTTAAAAGTTAAAATAGAAGGGGCCTAAAAACCCGGTTCGATTCTAAATAAAAACTATCACAAAAAGCGTTCTAAAAAATGAATCAGCCTCGAAACTTCCCCCTTTTTTGATGGATCACCGGACAAAAAAACCGGACATTTACCGGTTTTAGGTCGGGTGTGGATCTTTGGGGGGCATGCTAAATCCCGCGGCCGTCAATTTTCCGTTTTGACATGGGGTCGGTTTTCTGGTACATAGACCCCCCGTTTTTGAAATTAGGTGAAGATCACCGGTACGATGCGATTAACTGTCGAGGTCTATTATGGGTTACACAGCCGCCGATTTGCGCAAAGGTTTGCGCATTGAAATTCAGGGAATTCCATTTGTCGTCACGGAGTTCACGTTTGTCAAGCCGGGGAAAGGCGCCGCGATTTACACCTGTCGCATCAAAAACATGTTTGATGGGTCGACGCAATTGCGGGCGTACCGCTCCAACGACACCTTTGATAAGCCCGATTTGGAAGAGCGGACCATGCGCTATTCCTATGCTGAAGGCGACCAGTTCATTTTCCTCGACGAAAATTTTGAGCAGGTGACGATTCCCGGATCCGTTCTGGGGGACAGCCAGTATTTCCTTTTTGAGGATGTTGAAGTGTCGGTCATGTTCCATAATGGACGGCCCGTGGATGTCACTTTGCCCACATTTGTTGAAAAACAGATCCTGGAGACCGATCCGGGGAATCGCGGCAATACGGCCACCAATGTTTTGAAACCGGCCAAAATCGCCGGCGGGTATGAGTTGCAAGTGCCCCTGTTCATCAATCAGGGCGATATTGTGAAGATCGACACCCGTACCGGGGGGTATGCCGACCGGGTTTCGAAACGATGACAGGTATTATTCCATGCCGCTCCCTTCCGTGCCGGAAGATGGGTTGAATCGACTGCGCGCTGCCCGCCCGGTATTCGAAGCGCGGGCGCGGCTGGTTGATGCGGTGAGATCGTTTTTCAAGTCCCGCGGTTATCTGGAAGTTGAGACTCCCGTTCGGCTTCCCGTTCCCGCCCTCGAATTACACATCGACGCCCTTCCGTCCGGGAACGCCTTTTTGCGAACCTCTCCTGAACTGGCCATGAAACGGCTGGTCGCCTCCGGATATTCCTCCCTTTTTCAAATCGGTCCGTGCTTCCGGTGGGGGGAAACCGGCCGGATCCACCACGAAGAATTTTCGATGCTGGAGTGGTATCGCATCGGAACTGATTATACCGGGATTTTTCAAGAAACCCAGGACCTGATCCGGAGTGTCGCCGACCAGGTATTGGGGCGCCGGCGCTGGGATTTCCAGGGGCAATGGATCGATCTGGATCTGCCGTGGGTGGTTCTTAGCGTGGACGAAATATTTAAAGAACGGGCGGGCTGGGATCCGGTTGAAGACTTCGACGCCGAACGGTTTGATCGGGACTTGCTCGGCATCATCGAACCGGGTTTCCCGCGGGACCGGGCCGTGGTGTTGAAGGATTATCCAGCCCAATTGGGCGCCCTGGCCCGACGAAAGCCGGGACGGGAACAAGTGGCGGAGCGCTGGGAGCTTTACCTGGGCGGGATCGAAATAGCCAATGCCTTCAGCGAATTGACCGATCCGGTCGAACAACGGGCCCGGTTTGCGGACTGGACCGCCCAACGGCAGGCCGATCAGCGGTCGGTTTATCCCGTCGACCCGGAATTCATGGCAGCTCTCGAGTCCGGTTTGCCGCCCACCGGCGGGATTGCCCTGGGACTGGACCGGCTGTTGATGGTGTTATTAAATGCCGCTTCGCTGGATACCGTGCTTCCTTTTCGGACGCCGGTGGATACCGGAAGCACATAGGGTCGGGCGAGCGGAGCGGCTGTTCGATGGACCGTTGAGCCTGGGCCTCCACTCCTGCGATGACGGGGTGAAGAGCGCCAGTTCAAGCAAGATATATGATCATTCGAATTTGGAGTGCGGCAGTTCACTGCCGCTTTTCCCAGCGCCCAGTGCACCGCGCCCTCCATCAATGAAGGGCTGACGTCACGCATTCCCAAAGGGGGAGGGGGGACCCTTGTTTCAGCATATCTTACGAACAGTCCGTTCCGGTTTCACACCCGTGGCTGCGGCTCACGAGGACGTTCGCCCTCCAAAAGACGACATCGAGACAGTCGAGAGGATTTTCCTGGAGGGCGAATCCCGCGAGCCTGCGGGATGAGCCGCGGGGGCAGGGATGACGCATGAGGTTGTCATTCGCCAAAGCGTTTTTAGGCGAGGATTTGGGTGCTTCCTTGGGATGGTTCCCTCCATGATCTTTTCCGAGGGTTAAGCTATAGGGTTTTTCTCCCTTTTTCCCGAAAATTTATCTTACACCCCCAGAACGGGTCGGACACTCTTTGGGCTGTTATAATCGCGCATTGAGAGTAAAATCGGCCTAAAAGTTCGATAAAACAATCGGACGGAATCTTGATTCAAATCAAGGAACTCTAGGCGGGGATCTGCGATGCTACGACCGGCTGGAAGAACCCGGTGGGCCTTCCGCAAAACGAAAAATCGATAAGGAGCGCGAAAATGAGTATGTTTTGTTACCAATGTGAACAGACGGCGAAGGGCACGGGATGTACGCAAGTCGGGGTTTGCGGGAAAGATCCCAATACGGCGAATTTGCAGGATGTATTGATTCAGGCCCTCAAAGGGATCTCGATGTATGCCCACCGGGCCCGCCAGTTGAAGGCCCGGAGCCATGACGTCGATCGTTTTGTGATCGAAGGGTTGTTCACCACGGTGACCAATGTGAATTTCGATCCGGCCCGATTGCAGGGAATTCTCCTGAAGGCGGAAGCCATCAAGGAACAAGCCCGCCGCTTGTACGAGGATGTCGCGCGGAAAGCCGGTAAAACGCCGGAAGTTCTCACGGGTGCCGCAACGTGGAAACCTGCTGCCGATTTGCCCGGGCTGGTTGCCCAGGGCGCGGCGTTGTCGATCACGGGGCGGATGGCGAGTCTGGGTCCGGATGCCACCGGTTTGCAGGAATTGATCATTTACGGGCTGAAGGGGGTTGCGTCCTATGCGGATCACGCGCTGATCCTGGGACAGGAAGACGAGACCGTGAATGCCTTTTTTCATGAGGCTCTGGATTTCCTGACCCGGCCGAATCCGACGGTCCCGGATCTTCTGGGAATGGCCCTGAAGGTCGGAGAGATCAATCTGGCGGTAATGGCACTGCTGGACAAAGCCAATACGGGGACCTACGGGGATCCGGTTCCAACCCCGGTACGCATCACGCCGGTGAAGGGCAAGGCGATCCTGGTTTCGGGACATGACCTGAAGGATCTGGAAGACTTGCTGAAGCAAACCGCCGGCAAGGGCATCAACATTTATACGCACGGCGAAATGTTGCCGGCGCACGGCTACCCAGGGCTCAAAAAATACCCGCATTTGGTAGGTAATTATGGGGGTGCCTGGCAGGATCAACGCAAGGAATTCGATGAATTTCCCGGCGCCATCCTGATGACCACCAACTGCATTCAGAAACCCAAAGAGACCTATCAGAGCCGCCTCTTTACTTGTGGGCTGGTGGCCTGGCCCGGGGTGCCTCACATCGCGAACAGCGATTTCACGGCGGTCATTCAGGCGGCCCAGACGGCCGCGGGTTTTGCCGCGACGGACGCCGAAAAGACGATTCTGGTGGGGTTCGGACATGCGGCCGTCATGAGCGTGGCCGGTAAGGTGATCGATGCGGTCAAGGCGGGACAGATCAAGCACTTCTTCCTGATCGGCGGGTGTGACGGCGCCAAGTCGGGCCGTAATTATTACACCGATCTGGCCCAGGCGGTGCCGAAAGATTGCGTGATTCTAACCCTGGCCTGCGGGAAGTACCGGTTTAACAAACTGGACTTCGGCGATATCGGCGGAATTCCACGCCTGTTGGACATCGGGCAGTGCAACGACGCCTATTCGGCGATCCAGATCGCCGTGGCTTTGGCTGGAGCGTTTAAATGCGGTGTCAATGAGTTGCCGCTTTCGATGATTCTCTCCTGGTACGAACAGAAGGCGTGTTGCATCCTGCTGACGCTCCTTCATTTGGGGGTTCGGAACATCCGGCTCGGACCGAGCCTGCCTGCGTTCCTTACGCCTGCGGCGGTTCAGGTGTTGCATGAAAAATTCAACATCATGCCGATCACCACTCCGGATGAAGATCTGAAGGCGATCCTCGGCTGATAACCGCAGGGATGAATAACCACGCCGGCCTCCGAGAGGGGGTCGGCGTTTTTTTGTTTCATACAGCGGAATCGGCGCGACGGAGCGCGCCTCCCACATTCCGGAAGCAGATAGACGGGAAGACTACGGACGGACATTTTAAGAAATGTGGGAGGCGCGCTCCGTCGCGCCGATGTTTCACTATTATTCATTAATCCTTTTTCTTGATTTGCATCAAGGCGCCCGGATCCAACTTGAGGCATACTGGTGGCGTTGAAAGAAAACCAAAGGACTTCAGGAGGACAGACTCATGACCCCGCGAAAAATCATTGAAATCGACGAAACGAAATGCAACGGCTGTGGGAAGTGCGTGACGGGTTGTGCGGAAGGCGCGCTGGCCATTATCAACGGCAAAGCCCGGGTGGTGAAAGAACAATTTTGCGACGGGTTCGGGGATTGCGTGGGGGAATGCCCGACTGGCGCTTTGAAAGTTGTGGAACGCGAGGCCCCCGAATTTAATGAAAACGCGGTCCGAACGCATCTGGCGCAGACCCGGGGCATCACCGGGATCCAACAGTTCGAAAAGGCGCAGGCGGTACATGCCAGCCATCCCTCCGGGCCGTCTCCGGCAGTCCCTGCAGCTCCGCGGTCGGGTGGCTGTCCGGGAAGCGCCCAGCGCATGCGGGCGGCAACCGGCTCGCCGGAATCCAACCGTCCGACCGCGACCCAGGGTTTGCCGCCGACGGTCAACCGTTCTGAATTAACCCAATGGCCGGTGCAATTGCACCTCGTTTCACCCGAGGCTCCATTCTTTAAGAACCGGGAGTTGGTCCTTCTCAGCACCTGCGCACCGATTGCCTCGGCCGACGTGCATTGGCGGTTTATTCGGGGACGGTCCGTGATCGTGGCCTGTCCCAAATTAGACCGGCGGGACGGCTATGTGGAAAAGCTGGCGGAGATTTTGTCAGAGCCCACCGTGCCCAAAGTCATCGTGGTCCGCATGGAAGTGCCCTGCTGTGGCGGATTGACTGCGATTTTGGAGGAAGCGGTTGAGCTCAGCGGGCGCGGCGATTTACAGGTGGAAGAGGTGGTGGTGGGGTTGGACGGTGCGATGCAGACCGTCCGGGCCCTATAAGCAGGCGACCGTTTTACAACAACGTCGCCGCCAGGTCGCGTGCTTCGGGGAGATTTTCGGCCCAATGCACCTGGGGTTGAACGTGCGTCCAGGTGTCGTAATAGCTTCGAATTTTCCCATTCACAGAATCGAGAATCACCTGGGGGCGACCGGATAACAATCCCAGCAGGTGACCATGGAGGCGGTTGGTTACCAAGACCCGCCCCCGGCAGGTGAAATCGATGCCGCGCTGGGTTCGCAGACGGGCCAAACGCTCATATCCCGGGGTGCTCCAGCGACACAGGATTCGGGCGGTCAGGGCATGCTTGCGATAGAGTTGGCCGATCCATTCGTCGAATTGGAGAAATGCGCGGATCGAGGGTTTCCATCGGTCGACTTCGGCACCGGGGATCAGCCAATCCTGGTGGGGGAATGCGATAGTGGATAGAGACTGAAGGGCAGAAATGGGCGCTTCCCGGTCCAGGCGCAGAAGCCCAAAAATATCGGTCTCGGGTGAATGAAAGCGAAAGTCAGCGGGATCCAGGGCCAAAGCTAAATCAGGGCAGAGGGCGACGGGACAATCGAAATGGCGCCGGGCAAAAGTTTCACTGGCGGCATCGCGGGTCAAGAGCGTGAACCGCTTGAGTCGGCCGATGGTTCGGGCGAAAGGCAGGATATGATCGGGTGACTGAAACCAGATGCTTTGAGGCAGTTGCAGGATGGGACGATTGGGGAAATCTTCGAAAATACGGCGGCGCAAGCCGGTTTCATCGGGATAAACATCTCCAAAATTCCCCCCGCCATGGATGAGAATGGGACCTTCCGGGAGAGCGGCTTTCAGGTCCTCCCGCCGGTAGGACTGAAAATTACAGACATAGCGCACCGGGATCTGAAGTTCGGCTAAAATTTTGCGAGTGCCGTACCAGATGGCCGAGTCACCCGGATTCCAATGGTTGGGAAAACAGGTCAGCGCACACGGGGTGCCGGGGGGCAACAGGGGTCGCAAGGTTTCTCGGATTCGGTTTTGCCAGTGTTGAAAAAGAGGATCCATGAAAGGGTCACACCTGGGTTCGGTTCAGGGTTTGAGTGTAGGGAGAGGAAGATAACGGTCAAGGATATTTTCAGGCCGTGAAGGCACAGGTGCGACGTCTCTCGTTCTGTTGATAGATGATCTCCATGTCACCCTTGGAATGTATAGTTCCGAACTCGTTGTCCGTGATTTTGTGCTGAAGCCGGTTACGCGCCTGTGATCCGGGGCATGGGCCGAGGTGCACGGCCCATTTCGGCATACATGAATTTGAGCAATAAGTCCTGTTTCAAAGGCTGGAATTCTGGCAGATCCCACAAGTTCCGGTATTCCCCGGGATCGTTAGCGAGATCGTACATTTCCCCATAAGATTTATTGTAGTGCACGGTAATCTTGTGTCGATCGGTGACCAGGGTGCGCAGGTTCAGGGTGGTCGGTTGGTGATGGTTCTCGATGATCACATGATCCCGCAGGGTTTCCTGCCGTCCGGTCCAGACCGGGGTCTCGTCGATCCCGGTCATGGTTCGGGGGACGGGAAGGCCGAGCATGCCGAGGAACGTAGGTGCCAGATCAACCGTCGATTGAAGGGAATTCGAGACCCGGCCGGCGGGGATGACCCCGGGTTGGCGGATGACCAGGGGGACGCGCAGCAGGTCGTCGTAATGGTGGATGGCCTTGGCGGTCAGGCCATGCTGGCCCCAGAAATCGCCGTGATCGGTGGTGAAACAGACCAGGGTGTTCTCGGTCAACCCGAGCGCATCGAGTCGATCCAGAATTTTCCCAATGTAGGTGTCCAACATGGTGACCATGCCATACATGGTGGCGATCCGGCGTGCCTTAATGTCGTGGGGGACGAGATGGGAACCGGAGCCGAACACCCACTGTCCCTCGGGTTCATCGAAATCGCTGAAATCAGGGTCAGTTTCCTGGGAACGCTTGAAATAGGGTGGCTTGTCATCGAACTCGCCGGGCACATGTTCCGGCACCGTGACGTGGGCCGGATCATACATACTGGCGTAGGGCTCCGGGACCATGTAGGCCGGATGGGGGTCGAAAAAGCTGGCCCACAGGAAGAACGGTTTATCCTCCCGGTGATACTGTTCCATGAGCGCCTGGGTTCGTTCGGCAATCCAGGTGTTATAGTGAAGTTCCTCGGGTATATTCCACAAGCCTTCGCCCTTGGGTAAGGGGGTTCGGGAGGAATCCTGTGCCAAGTCGGCGGGGTCGCGGACGTAATCGGGATTGGGCAGGAAATAATCGCGCCAATGGGTACACCCTTTTCCCAGCATCCACAAGGCGTAATGCTGCCCGACGTGGGATTCATCCGTGTGGTTGCGAGCCAGTGCGACGTGCTCGAACCCATAAAAGGGTCCATTGAACTGCCGCCAGAAATCCAGGTCGTGTACGATGGGATAAGCTTCCAGCGACGGATATTCGGGAGTGGATTTGAGAGGTTGAAAATGCGCCTTGCCGACGAGCGCCGTACGATAGCCATGCTGTTGAAGGGCATCGCCCAAGGTCGGGACGGTTTCGGGCAGTTTGGTGCCCAGTGAATAGGCGCCATGCTGGCTGGGGTACAGACCGGTAATCCAACTGGCGCGGGTGGGGGTGCAGGTGGGATTGACGGTATAGGCACGGTGAAAAGTGGTTCCCTGCTGGACCAGCCGGTCAAGGTTGGGTGTCCGGACTTCCGGGTTGCGATATCCCATAGCTGACCAATGATGCTGATCGGTCGTAATGAAAAGGATATTCGGAGGAGCGGTGTTTTTCATCAAGCTATCCATTCCGGTTGTTATGCTGTAGCACCATAGCAAAACCGTGGAAAGCGGCAACCCCAAAAGGGCAAACAGGGCTGGTGAAACGATGACCGACACAGTGGGTAACCTTTTGACCCGTCCGCGGTTATGAAGATCAAATCCATCTATCCTTCACTTGAAGTTATTCACTGAACGGTGAGCGCGATTTCCGGGGTGGGTCGGGCCGGCGAGCTCTGCGAAGCTAGGCTTCAAAGATGCGAAGCAGGGACCCTCGCACGGCCTCCGATAAAGAAGGAAGAGAATATCCCGCCGCAGGGATCCGCCTTCGTCCAAGCACTACGGCGGGACACGCGCGTCGGGTCCACTCAGAAATGCACATCAACTGAATCGTTCTGGCTTATGCCCCGTAAAATCGGGCCAGGAAGGCGGGGTTTGATTCGGCAAACAAGGTTGCCCCGACCCGATCCGCGACCCCGATGACCATGCGTTCGTGATGGCACACCAACCCGTCGACCCGATTGATCGCTCCGGTGGTGGCATAGTTGATGCAAGAGCACCAGTTCATGCACCGGTCCTTGACGGGACAATCCCGGCACTCTTCGATGACGTTGCCCCGACAGGCGACAATCTGCGAACGCTTGGCGGAATCAAAACCCGTAAAAATATTTCCCAGTCGGAGTGCTTCATTGGTGTCGTCGCCGACGATCCGTTCACACGGATAGATATTGCCGCTGGCGGCAATGGCAATCTCGTTTTCCCCGAAACCACATTTGTCACATGAAGCATAACCATCCTTGATCCGGGTTCGAATCTTGCCGTCGATGACATTGATCCGGACGGGCTGGCTTGCCCGATAGGTGTCGATATAGAGGTCTCCAATGCGTTCGGAAGCGGTCTGCCAGGTGCGTAAGGCGGATTCCGGCCACTCGATATAAAAATTGGGATTGAGGGCAATGTTGCGAATGTCTTCCGACAGTAACCATTCGACTGATTTCGTCAGGTGCGCGACATTCCGGGGATCCACCACGAGGATGATTTCCCCGGCAGGTTGGGATCCCCGGAAAAACCGCAAGGCTTTTGATGCTGCCGCATGCGAACCGGTTCCATCGGGAAAGCGTCGCAAAGTGTCATGCATGGCGGCATTGCCATCCAAGGATAGGCCGAGATAGAAATCATGCGCCCGAAACCAGGTCATCTTCTCCTCATCAAGGAGGGTCATGTTGGTCGTGACGGTCTTTTTGAGGGTGATGCCGTCCCGGGCGGCTGATTCCAGGGCGTATTCGGCCGAACGCGTCAGCAGGGGCCATTCGAGTAGTGGCTCGCCGCCAAAATACCCGATTTGAGCTTCTGGAGGAATGCCCCGCAGGGAGGCGCGCCGAAGGGTATGATGGAAGGCGAAGTCAATGGCTTTCCGAGCCACATCCCATGCCATTCGAGTGTTTGATTTCGCCCCCGCATAACAATAGTCACAGCGGAGGTTGCAGGCATGGGTCAAGCACAGGGTGAAGTCCATCGGAACTTTATGGGGGCTATCGGCTGGGACGGGTTATTATTTACCCCGTATCTCGCCCTTAATGATTGGAGTCGAGGTTGAGTTGGTGGCGGAAGTCCGGGGAAGTCGACCAGTCGGACGATTGGTGGCCTGGGGCGGAACAATCGGCGGAGCTCCAGGTAATTTTGTGACCTTGGGTTCCACCGCTATATCTCCCCGGAGGCGCACATCCGTAGATTGTTCGAGGGGACAATTTGTTTCCACGGGCCGGGGTTCGGACACTTGTTCCTTGGGATTTGCCGATCTTCCCGGCAGCTTGGGAACGCCCCCCGTGCGCACGGGAGCGCTCAGTCCGGTAACGGCACTCAACCCAATCGCGGCCACGCCCAACAACGTTTTATATTCCAAAAACTGGCGACGAGTGGGATATTGCGGATCAGGACGGTTGGCGTTTTTCTGGACTTTCATGGTGTTCCTCACGATACAAACCTATGGTTGCGACCGTTCGAAGTGGCCATATGTTAAGGCAAAGGGTTCAAAGGTGAAAGCGCAAAGGCATGGCAAAGGCTGAACGAGGTGCAGGACAAATTTTGGTGAGAAAGGGGAAAGCCATCCCATAGGTCTGGCTTTACTCCAGGCCTGCGTTTCAGTACAGCCGGGCGTATCGCACGGCTGATGTTTCATATAGGGACAAGCGAATTGCCGACACCTTTGACGGGCGACCCACGTTCGGTGGCGCGTTAAATAAAGAGCGCGGTACCCGACTGCTGGGCTTCTTCCAGGAAAGTCGCTACCCCGCCGAATTCCAGTCCGTCGATCAGTTCCTCCCGGGTCAGGCCCATGACGTCCATGGACATCGTGCAGGCCACCATTCGGGCACCGCCGGAATGCGCCATCTGGATCAAGTCCGGCAGGGGGATGACGTTTTTCTGGCGCATGACGTGATTCATCATCAGCGTGCCCATGCCCATCATGTTCATCTTGGACAGTTTTAATTTTCGGGCGCCATTCGGCATCATCCAGCCGAATAGACAATCCATGAACGGTTTTCCTTCGGGTTGGATTTTGCCTTTCCGTAAGGCATTTAAACCCCAAAAGGTGAAAAATATTGTGACGGCCTGCCCCATGGCCAATGCGCCATTGGCGATGACAAAGGCAGCCATGACTTTGTCCAGATCGCCCGAGAAGACGATCAGCGATAGTTTGGCGGGTCGATTCGATTCGCCGGTGGAAGCGGAAGCCGGAGCCGATAACCCGCCTTTGGATTTTCGAACCCGCAACTCGATTTGTCCCTTGTTCTGGGTGAGTGCGACCACTTCCCATCCATTCTGGCGGCACCAAGCTGGACCATCGGCGGCGAATCCGGGATCGCTGGCGGTGACGAGAATTTCATCTCCGGGAGCGAGAGCCGACGCGGTTTCACTCAATTTTTTGATCGGTCCAGGGCATTGCATCCGGGTACAGTCCAGGGTGATCACTTTTCCGGCTATTGAGGCGGGCAGGGGAGGGGGGGCCGGTTTACTCATCTGTTCCTCGGCATAGGACAGCAGTGGGCGTTCGGGTTTGCCGGAACAGACGGGCAGGGAATGATGACTACAAAAAGTCATGGATCCCCCGGCCAGTGTGGTTACGCGCTCAAAACCGTTTTGCGTCAAAATCCGATAGGCCAGGTAACTCCGGAACCCGACCTTGCAATAGACGAAGATGGGTTTGTCTTTGGGTAGCTGGTCCAGTTGGGTGCGCAGTTTCCCCAGGGGAATATTCAAGGCGCCCGGAATGTGCCAGGTTTGGAATTCCTGCGGTCCCCGAACATCCAAAATGACACCGCCGTTGGTTTGGGCCGGATAGTCCTCCGCATACCAAAACCGAATCCGATCCTGGAGAAGGTTTTCGGCCACAAAACCGGCCATGTTGACCGGATCTTTCGCCGATCCATAGGGCGGCGCATAAGCCAATTCGAGGTCCTTCAAATCATACACCGTCAAGCCGGCCCGTAACGCCGTGGCCAGGACATCAAGCCGTTTGTCCACCCCATCGTATCCGGTGATTTGTGCGCCCAGCAACTTGCCGGTGTCCGGCGTGCAGAGGAGTTTGAGATGCATCGGGGCGGTCTGCGGATAATAACCCGCGTGCCCGGAGGGATGAATGTAAATCTTGCGGAAGGGAATACCGGCTTTCTTAAGACTTTTTTCAGAGGCTCCCGTGCCACCGCCGGTCATATCGAAAATCTTGACGATGGCGGTGCCTTGGGTGGACGTGTAGCGGCTTTTCACGCCCATGAGATTATCGGCTACAATCCGGCCCTGCCGGTTGGCCGGGCCCGCCAGGGGGATGATGGCCGGCTGGCCGGTGACGGTATCGATGACCTCCACGGCATCGCCGGCCGCATAAATGTGAGGGCGCGAGGTTTCCATGAATTCATTGACCTGAATGCCGCCGCGCGGGCCGATTTGAAGTCCACAGGTTTTGGTCAGAGTGGTGTCCGGGCGGACGCCCACCGAGAGAATGACCAGATCGGCGCTCAAGTGTTCCGAGTTTTGGAGTTCAACCAACACCTTGCCGTTTTCATCGCGAAAGGCGGCAGCGGCCGTTCCAAGGTGGAGCCGGACGCCATGCCAGCGCATATGGTTTTCCAAGTCCCGCGCCATTTCACGGTCGAGCGGGGGCATGACCTGGTCGAGCATTTCAACGAGATCGACCTCCAGCTTGCGCATCCGGAGATTTTCCGCCATTTCCACGCCGATATAACCGCCGCCGATGACGACGGCGGATTTGGCGCCGGCATCCAGCGCGGCTTTGATCTGGTCCATGTCTTCGATGTTGCGGAGAACGAAAATCTTGGGGTGGTTAATACCGGGGAGAGCCGGGCGGATGGGGGTGGCTCCAGGACAGAGAACCAACTGGTCGTAGGTTTCGCGGTAGGCTCGTTTCGACTCCACTTCCTGGATCTCGATGCACTGCTGGACGGGATCAATGGATAAGACTTCATGTCCGACCCGAACATCGAGATTGAGGGAGGCCTTGAGACTTTGTGGGGTTTGAAGGAGCAAATCCTCGCGGTCGGGGATCACCCCGCCCAAATGATAGGGCAGGCCGCAATTGGCAAACGAGACATGCTTTCCCTTTTCAAGGAGGATAATTTCCGCCTGTTCATTCAAACGCCGCGCCCGGGCGGCCGTTGAGGCCCCGGCGGCGACTCCCCCGACAATGACGATTTTCATGGTTTCAACCTTTCTGTTGAGCTTTATATTTTTTGCGAATGCAATCCAAAATGGTCAGGGTACTCGGATCGGACAAGCGGTACCAGATCTCCTTCCGGCGGCGCTCTGATTCCAGAAGCCCGGCCCGTTTCATCTGGTTGAGATGGATGGACACCAGGGGTTGGGGCAGGCCCAGGGCTTCCTGCAAGGAGTGAACGGGCTGAGGCCCCCGGGTTTGGAGAACTTCGACGATTTTTAGGCGCCGGGCATGTGAGAGAACCTTCAGGGTTTGAGCAACCCGTTCCAGGAATTCGAGGGGCAAATCATCCGGATTCTTTTTCATGGGTGAATGATATCAAAGTATCATGATATGTCAACCTGTTGATTAGATTGGAGAGTGTACCGAGCATTTGCTGCGGGACCGGTGGATCCGTCGCGCGCGGCTCAGGCATCGAGCGCGGCGAAGAGTCTTTGTGCCACGGCTGGCCAGGCGTAGGCGGATTGGACATAGGCTTTCCCGGCCTGCCCCAACGTTTTTCGCAACTCGGGTTGGTCGATCAGGAGGGCGAGTTCCTCCTCGAATTCGGGATACGTTCGAAACCAGAGTCCCCCTCCGCTTTGCCGGCACTGCCATTGCAGGACCGGACTCCGGGCATGGACCAGGGCCGGGGTTCCGGCCAGCCAGGATTCGAGTAAAACGATGCTGAGACTCTCATTGATCGAGGGGTGACAGAAAACCGCGGCCCCAGCCATGGCGGCATGTTTTTCGGCTTCGGAAACAAATCCGAGATCGAGAATATGGGGGTAGAGGTCCGGCGGGGCCTCAATGGGTCCGCTGCCGGTGAAGACCAGTTTAAGCGGTCGGCTGGTTCGACGGCGGAAGGTGTCGATATAATCGCAGAGTAGCGGGGTTCCCTTGCCACCCTCCCGCCGGCCACTATACAGAACATACGGGTCATTCAGGTGATGGCGGCGAATGAAATCCTGGGGATCCACGGTGAAGGGTTCGAGTCCCATGCCGACGACAGCACATTTGGAATCGGGATAATCGAAGAGCCGGCGGGCGAGGTCGGCTTCGGGAGGGGTATTGAACAAACAGCCGCGGACCGTATTGAACAGGTTGCGCATGAGGGCCAAATAGGCAAAGGATTCGTCGTGCAGGCAGGGGACGAGGAATGTTTTTTCGGGGTGGATGAGCGCCGCGTGATAAACGAGCCCGAAGAGATAAGGGCCCATGATAAGGGCATCGAATTCATCGCCGTGTTGGATGAGAAAATTGCAGAGCGGCTGGCTATTGACACTGTTGTTGATCCAGGTTTCCTCCGTTTCTGGCGAAACCGGCCGGCCGCGCGAGATGGCCGTTTGGGCCTGGAGAAAGGCGTCGACATCCCGATGGGCATCGACCGGAAAATATTCGAC
Organism: uncultured bacterium; assembly: GCA_903824675.1. Taxonomy (GTDB): domain Bacteria; phylum Verrucomicrobiota; class Kiritimatiellia; order CAIKKV01; family CAIJXV01; genus CAIJXV01. The sequence goes on along the minus strand of CAIJXV010000061.1, from coordinate 20,844 downwards.
CGCAAGCGATCCGCAGGGGCGGCGGCCCGGGGGCAGGTCGTTATCCCAGGTGAAATGATTCCGGGCACACGTGGTCAGGAAGACGACTTCGCGGCCATCGGCGGCGGCGCGTTCCGCCAAACGGCGGAGCAGGGTTTCAGCGCCGCCAACCGTTCCTTCAGCGGCGAAGCGGGGCGAGACAAAGGCGATTTTTTGGGCGCGTTTCATTCAGGGTGGTGGGGTTGGTCAGCGAAGCGGTCGAGGGTTTCACGGGTTTTGGCGCGTAACCGGCGGAACAGGTTCCAGGCGGATTTGGTGCGGGTGACGGGGATATGGTGCAGGGCGCGGATCAGCCAGTCCCAGCGCGGCCAACGGACGAGGTCGCGGAAAATCTCGTGGGTGAACACGACTTCACGACGACGGATGGTGGGCTGGTCCAGTGCGGATTCGTGCGCGAAATAACTGGAGACGGTGGTTTCGGATATCCAGCCCTTGGATCGGCACAGTTCCCAGGATTGGGTGCCGGGGTAGGGATAAAAGACCGAACAAAAAACCTGATCGGGTTGGATTTCCTGGTTCAGTGCCACCGTTTCGCGGATGGTTTGCGGGGTTTCAAAAGGAAGGCCGACCATATTGAAGGCATACCGGGTGATTCCGGCCTCGCGCAGAATTTTGAAGGCGGAAACGATGGCCTCTCGCGGGACTTTTTTGCGGAGAATCTCGGTCCGGATGGTATCGCTTCCGCTTTCGACACCCATGCGCACCTCATAACAGCCGGCTTGTTTGAGGCGGGCGGCGAGTTCGGGAGTGATTGAGTCTGCGGTGGCATTGCACCAGAAGGGGGTTTTGAAACGGGCCGAATAGGCGTCAAGAAATTCGTGGGTCCAGCGCGGATTGAGGGTGAAGGTATCGTCATGGAAGCCGAGAAAGCCGATTTCGGGATAGCGTTGGAGGACCGATTCGATTTCACCCATGAGGTGGGGTATGGAACGAAACCGGACATAGGGTCCTTTGCCGCGGTAAAGTTCGACGAGCGCGTGGTTGGCGCAATAGGTACATTGGAAGGGGCACCCGCGACTGCCCATGAACTCGGCTTCAGGAAATTGTTTGAGGAGTTTCGTGAAATCGAAGATTTCGCGGTCGGGATAAGGGAGTTGATCCAGGGGATCGATCAACGGCCGGATCTCGTTACGGTAAATTTTGCCGGCGGATTTCACCCACAAATTTGGAATGCCGGTGGGATCGCGGTCGGCTTGAAGAGCTTCGCAGAGTTCCAGGAGGGGGGATTCGCCTTCACCGCGGCAAAGGGCAAAGACGCCCTCGGCTTCGATGGTTTCCTCGGGGCAGAGGGTGGGGTGGATTCCACCCAGAATGACCGGAAGATGATGTTGAGCGGCAACGTGGCGGGTGACCTGGCGTCCGATCTCGAAAAAGTTACTGGTGAGCGACAGGGCGACCAGGTTCGGCTGGATGCGAGCGAGCGTGGCATCGATCAATTCGGGGTCAAATCGTTGCAAGACGAGGAGTTCGGCGGAGTGTCCGGCCTGTTTGAGGACGGCGGCCAAGGACCCAATGCCCTGCTGATAGCGCAGAATTTGCAGATTTGACGGCGGCACCGGATAGATGAACAGAACCTTCATGGCGTGAAAAATACACTATTTTTGCGCGACGGCCACGACAAAATATGCTTCTTGTGTTGCAGTTTTCCCCGGACCCATTATCATGCTTTGACGAATAACCTCAGGGAGAGAGACGATGAAGGCATGTTTTCGATTCAATTCGGCGCCCGTCGCCTTGCGTAAAGGGCTTGCAGAGATCCGGTCCGCTTATGCCGACCGCTTCGGATCGGCCGCCGGCAATTGGGTATTGAAGTTCCAGGAAGAACCCGGACTGGGTGAGGGCGCGATTCGGGTGGTGGGCGCGGCCGACCGGACGGTGACCCTGCATTACGGTTCCCTTTCGGCGGCTTTTCGCGGGTTGGGTACGGTTCTGGCCAGCCCGGTTGAAGATCTGGCCGGATTGAACCGGACGGAGCAGGCGGGTTTTTCCATGCGGGGGCTGATGTTCGATTGCAGTCGGAATGCCGTGATCCGGCCCGATGCCTTGAAGGATATTTTGCGACGGGTGAGCCTGATGGGGATCAACCTGGTGATGCTCTATACCGAGGACACCTACCAGGTTCCCGGCGAACCCTTTTTTGGATATTTACGGGGAGCCTATACCCAGGCTGAACTGAAAGACCTGGACGGATATGCCGCGACGCTGGGGATTGAAATGATTCCCTGCATCCAGGCCCTGGCCCATCTCGAGCAGATGTTGCAATGGGATCCCTACTTCTCCTACCAGGACACGACCAATATTCTGCTGGCCGAGGACCCCAAGGTCTACGAGTTCATCCGCAAGCTGATCCAGACCGCCAGTGCCCCGTTCCGGTCGAAGCGGATTCACTTGGGCATGGATGAGGCGCACGGGTTGGGTACCGGGAAATACCGCAAACTGCATGGTGAGAAGAACCCCTTTGACATCATCAACACCCATTTGGGCCGGGTCCGTGACATCTGCCGCGAACTGGGGCTTCAACCGATGATCTGGAGCGATATGTATTTCCGGCTGGGGTCCGAAACCCATGATTACTACGACCTGAACTGGAAGATCCCGGAAAAGGCGCTGAACGAGATTCCCCGCGATGTCCAGTTGGTATATTGGGATTATTACCACGCCGATGCCGATTTTTACCGTAAGATGATCGCCTTTCATCGCAAGTTGGGGTCGGAACCGATTTTTGCCGGAGGCATCTGGACCTGGAGCCACAAGTGGTGCGCCCTGCCGTATTCCTTTACCGTGCTTCAGGCGGCGATGCAGGCCTGTCAGTCGGAGGGAGTGAAGGAAGCCTTTATGACGATGTGGGGCGATGACGGGGCGGAAGTGGATTTCCTGAGCGCCCTGCCGGGGATTCAGCTATTTTGCGAACAGGTCTTTACCGGGCAGGCGGACTTCGGGCCGGCGGCCCGCCGGTTCGAGGCGATCAGCCAGGGCAGTCCGTTCCAGGATTGGGTCCGGGCGTCGGACATCGATATGGTTCCCCAAATTCGCGAGCCCGAGAAAAGCTACGCCAATACCTCTTGTGCCCTGCTCTGGCAGGATCCGGCCCTGGCCCTCATGGATCCCCACGCCTGGCGGCCCAACCTCAAAAAACATTATACCGATCTGGCCGCCGATTTGGAACGGGCGGTCCGGAAAGGCCCCCTGGCCGGCCGGTTGCGTTACCCGTTGCTGGTGGCTCGGGCGATCGCGGCCCGCGTCGATCTCCGCCGCGATTTGTGCGCGGCCTTGAAACGGAAAGACAAGGTCCGGATCCGGCGGTTGGTCGGTGAGGTTCGGTCCGCCCGTCGGGCGATTCAAGCACTCTGGCGGGGGCATCGCGCGATGTGGATGTCGACCTATAAGCCGTTCGGGTGGGAAACCATCGAGCATCGGTATGGCGGATTGCTGGCTCGGTTCGATACCGTGATTGATCGCTTGAATGATTATCTCGCCGGCCGAATCGATAGCGTACCGGAATTGACGGCTGATTTACATGACCCCTGGGTGGAGATCAAACCGGAATTTTCCTGTATCAGTCACGGGCGCATGAAAACCCCCAGTTACATCAAATAGTAGTAATATCATGTTGACCTTAAAAGACAGTCAAGCCCTTGCCGAACGTTTTCGGCAGGAAGGAGCCTACCGCTCGTCTCCGGACACCGTTCGTCGGTGGCGGGGATTCGCGGGAATACGGTACTATACCCGATTGATGGCGATCTATATGGCCAGTGCCCGGATTGCCCGTCAGGGGAAATATACCCTGGAGCAATATACGCTCGCCTCACATCGGATTCTGCAGTTGGTGGAATCGTTGGGTGGAGAAGTCGATGTGCAAGGGCTTGCGAATCTGGCGGGGCCCGGTCCGGCGGTCATCATCAGTAACCATATGAGTTCCCTCGAAACCGGGATGTTGCCCGGTTTGATTCTTCCGTTCCGGGATGTTGGATTCGTGATTAAAACCAGCCTGCTGACGTATCCCATTTTCGGGGAAATCATGCGCTCGGTCAAAAACATAGCGGTCAGCCGCACCCATCCCCGCGAGGATCTCCGACAGGTGCTGGAGCAGGGGACTCAGCTGCTGAAGCAGGGGGTCAATGTCGCCATTTTTCCCCAGGCCACCCGTTCCGTGGAATTCGATGCCGGAGGGTTCAATTCGTTGGGTGTCAAGTTGGCCGCCCGTGCGGGAGTGCCGGTGATTCCCCTGGTGCTGAAAACCAATTTCCAGGAAAACGGGACGCGGCTGAAGGATTTTGGACGGATCGATCCGCGCGAAGCGACCCGGTATTATTTCGGCGCGCCTCTGGCGGTGGAAGGGACCGGTCGGTCCACGCAGGAACAGGTGGTGGCCCATATTCTCAAGCATTTGCGCGAGTGGCAAATTCCGATCAAATCCGGAGAGGTGAAACCATGATTCCTGATCTGCAATCCAGTATCGTCTGCGACGATGTGCGCCAGGAACGAAACGGAAAATTCCTGCTGATCGGCGTATTCGATCTGATCGCTTCTCCGACGTTTCCCATGATGTTCCAGCGGTTGTGCATCGTCAACCGGTGGTGTTGCGGTTCGGGAAAATTCACGGAGCTGACGCGGGTGGTGGGGGCGGATGGCGCCAAGCTGGGTGAAGGCAAGCCGATTCCGGTCGTCTTGTCGTCGCCGGAGAATTTTGCGACCAATATCCAGGTTTTCATGAATGTGCAGATCCCCGCGGAAGGATTGTACTGGGTGGAAATTTTGCTGGATAATGAACTTAAGCTTCGGTACCCCCTGCGGGCGAACCGGATTCCGGCACCGGCTTCCGCTCCGGGCGGAAATCCATCGGGGGAGCCGGGCAGCCTTTGAGATTTGTTAATGAATAACACGTGGATTGAATTAGACGTCTCGATTTTTTGCGACAATTTACGCCAGATCCGGGCGGCGGCGCATCCTGCCTCGCAAGTGATCCTGGTGATCAAAGCCCGGGCCTATGGCCACGGTTTGCCGTTGATTGCCCGGTCCGCCTGGGAGTGCGGAGTGCGCCGCTTTATCGTTTCCCATCTCGAAGAGGCCCGGGAATTGAGGCAAGTTTTGCCGGCCGCGCGAATTCTGCTGTTGGGGGCGGTGTCGGCGGAAATGATTCCGTTCCTGGTCAGCCGGGAAATCACCCCGGTCCTGATCGCTCCCGAACAAGGAGCGGAGATGTCGCAGGCCTTGATCCGGGCCGGTCAAAAAATGACCTGCCATGTCAAGGTGGATACCGGGATGGGACGGTTCGGCTTTGATTGGGCCATTGCGGCGCGGGAGATTTTGACGCTACATCGGACAGGGGTCTTTGCGATTGAGGGGCTGTGCACTCATTTTGCTTCGGCGGGTCGCAAAGGGGATGCTTTTGCGGAAGAGCAGGCCCGCCGATTTGCGACGGTAATGGACGCCTGTCGGGCCGAAGGGCTCCAGATCCCTTTTCGTCATGTCGCCAATAGCGCGGCGTTTAACACCCGACCCGACTGGGATTATGAGGGGATACGGTGCGGGATCCTGGCATATGGCTATGGCGGCCGGCCGGAAAGACGCGTGCAGACGCGTCCTTTTTTGCAATGGAAAACCACCGTGGTCCAGGTGCGTGCCGTTCCCCGCGATTATCCGGTCGGCTATTTGAGTACCCATCGGACCGAGCGTCCGACGGTATTGGCGACCCTGAATGTGGGATATGCGGATGGATTTTCGCGTCTGTTGAGCAATGGCGGTCGGGTATTGATTGGCGGGCGGCGGGTCCCGGTGGTGGGTCGGGTCAGCATGAATTTTACCACCGTCGATGTCGGTCCCGGATCCACCGTCCGACCGGGTGATGAGGTGGTTTTGTTGGGACGTCAGGGCGACGATGCGATTGGGGCGGATGAATTGGCGCGCTGGTGCAAAACCATCCCATACGAGATTTTGACCAACATCCGGAGCGCGGTCCGGCCTGTCGGCGATGGACGTCGGCAAACGGTATTTGAGTTATAAGGTCAAACTTGCGTGACCCGAAGGGCTATGAATGCCTCTTCTGTGGGGGCGGACGTCGGCCGCCCGTCCTTGCGCAACGATACGCGACGGGATTATTCAGTTCACCCTGCGCAGAACGGCGCTCCTGCGCGCCTACTACCAACACCACCGTGTAACGATACGGGTTTGTAGTAGCGCCGCAAGAGGCGCGTGTTGTTCCTGTAACCTATCCCCAGTGTGCCTTTAGCGTTCCACAGGGACTCTCAGGCCATAGGGGCTTAGGCTTTAGGCTGTTAGGTCAAAGCAGAATGAGGAGCGTAGGAAATCAGAATTAGCACGCAGGTTTAAGTGGGACGAATTTTGCGGTTTCTGTGGCTTTTCTAATAGTCTACTGCCTAACAACCTATAGCCTTTGCATTTTGATATCGTGCAATGAAGTTGTAATACCAGAAAAATAAGTTGAAACATAATCGCGCTTTTGCGTGTATATCAATCGTAGAGGATGTCGAACCCCGACTCTTGAGGCAAAATGACCGACCTGACCGATGAAGAGTTGATGGTCATGTTTCAGCAGGGAAACACGGCGGCGTTCGAACGGTTATTCGAGCGCTACCGGTTGCCGCTGTTCAACTTTCTCCTGCGTCTGTTGCATTTCCAACGGGAGAGCGCGGAAGATGTGCTTCAGGAAGTGTTTATCAAACTGGCAAAAGCCCGGGAACTCTATGAGCCCCGGTCTCCTTTCCGCCCCTGGGTGTATACCATCGCACGGAATCACGGGTTGAACCATTTGCGGTCCCGCGCCGTCGCCAGCGCACGAAAAAATATTTCCTTCGATGAATTGACCGATCTCACTTCGGACCGGCCGGGCCGGGAACTGGCGGGGAAAGATGACACGTTCAAAGCCATCGCGTCGAAGGATGAAGTGGGGCGATGGGATCGGATCATTGACCTTTTGCCGTCCCCGGCCAAAGAGGTGTTCTTGTTGCATGCGGTGGAGGGTTTGTCGCACGAAGAGATTGCGAAAGTATTGGAGCTGAATCCGGCAACGGTGCGAACTCATTTTCACCGGGCGCGAGCCCAATTATGCCGATTAGTGGCCCAACCAGCGACTTGAAGGAGAATAACCATGAATTGTGATACTTACGCCGAATGGCTATCCGCTCAACTCGATGGTGAATTGGCGGCGGAACACGTTGTGGAACTCAATGCCCACCTGGCCACCTGTGAGTCCTGCCGGGAAACCCAGCGAATCATGCGCGGGCTGGCGGCCGATATCCAAGGCTTGCCTCGGTTGGCGCCGACCGACCGTTCCACTCTGGCGATCAATGTTGCCATCCACCACCTGGCCCCGAAACCTCGCCGGGTGGATTTCGGGCCGGTCATGGATGTCGAGGAGTTGGCTGAATTTTTGCGGGTGCCCTTGGAGACGGTGGGGCACTATCTGGACGATCTGCCCTCCTTTGAACTGGGAGGGAAGCTCCTCTTTCGGCGATCCAGCGTGGAACGCTGGATCGAAGGGCGTGAACATCGGTTTGAGCCGGAGGAACCATTCGATGGGATCCCGAAGAACGATCCGTATTGCCAGATTACGGTGACCCGATAATAAGAAATTGAAACACTGACCGGCGGGATCTTGTATTGAATAGGTGAAGGGCAACATTAAATTTCGTTAACCGGAGATACACCATGAAAACAATGAAACAGGAATGGATCGAGTTCTGGAAAAAGATGGCCCGCATGCTGGATACCGGCATTCCCATTCTCGCGACCTTTGAAACCATTCAAAAGGAATCCACCCAGCCGGCCATTGAGGAAACCTGCCGGTTGCTGCTCGAAGAGGTGAAGGCTGGCAACACAGTGTATGATGCCCTCGTCCGTTTGCCGCAATACTTTTCGACCTCCATGCTGAAGATGATCCAGGTTGGCGAGATGACCGGCAAACTGCCGGAGTCAATGCTGAGCCTGGCCGCCGGAATCGAAGAAGGCAGTTTTCCGGTCGGACCGTCGGAGGAGGGGATGGGGACTATCGCTCCCGCCGAAGCCACGGACCAACCAGTTCCCGAGAGTGACCTGCCCATCATCAATATCGCCGCTAACATTCTCTACGAGGCGTATCATCAAAAGGCTTCGGCGATCCATATCGAGGTCCTGTCGGACGCGATCCAGGTGCGTTTTCGTGTGGATGGCGCCTTGCAGGAGATCGCGAGTCCGCCCAAAGCCGTCGGGCCGGCCCTCATCAATCGCTTCAAGATCATGGCGAACATGAATGTTTCCGACAAACGCCTCCCCCAGGATGGTCGGATCCATATCAGTATTGCCAACCAGTTGGTTGACTTGCGAATCTCCTATCTGCCCATTACCGACGGGGAATCGATCGTGCTCCGCGTGTTGACGGCTCCGGTTTCTTTGCCGAATTTGGACCGGATTTTCAAGGCCGATCATCTGGCGACTTTGCAGCGGTGGTTGAAACGGCCGGCCGGTCTGATCGTGGTCAATGGGCCAACGGGTTCCGGCAAGACGACCACGCTGTATTCGATCCTCAAGTCGTTCGACCCGGTTCAGACCAAAATCATGACGATTGAACATCCGGTGGAATATCGACTGGCTGGCGTATGCCAGCAAGCGATCAATCCGGCGCTCGGGCTGACGTATCCAGCGGCGTTGCGCGTGGCCTTTCGGCAGGATCCAGACGTTGTCATGGTCGGTGAGGTACGGGATCAGGAAACCGTGTCGATCCTGACGGAGATGGCCTTGACGGGTAACCGAGTCTTGACGGCGCTGCACACTGATGGCGGCGTGCAGTCGGCGCAACGGCTGGTGGATATCGGCGTGGAGCCGCATCTGCTCGCGAGCGTTCTCGTCGGCGTTATCTCCCAGCGATTGGTTCGCCAGATTTGTCCCCACTGCAAAGCGGAGATCAAAGTGGAGCCGTGGATGCGGGAATTTTTCCCCAAGGGCGGCCGACCCAAGCTGTATGCGGGGAAGGGATGTGCGAAATGCAATGGAACCGGCTATAGCGGGCGGCAGGCCATCTTTGAGTTTTTCGAGCCGACCGGTGGGATCCTGCGTAAATTGACGCTGGATGGGAGCACGCTGGCGGAAGTTCAAGCGGAAGCCGAGGCGGGCGGCTTGAAAACTCTGCGCCAGGAAGGACTGGACCTGGTGGCCGAAGGAGTGACCACACTCGATGAAATCTTGCGGGTGACCCCCAACGACCCATGAATTCCCGTGGGCCGTCGTTCCAGACTTGCTTACCCGTTCACCGCATATTATCCTCCGATACGTTAAGCCGGAAAAACGCGAACAGGAGAAGATCAAATGCCCATGCAATATGCGGAGTTGGATGAAAAGACCCGGGCGACCATGCTTTCGGAATTCGATGCGGAGCAGGCCGGCGCCAATCCCTATCGCAGCAAGGCTCTATCGGCCCACGGGCAGGAGGCTTTCCCTCAGATCATGCGCGACGCCATCAAGCAGGGCACCGAAGTGACCCTAGCCGCGGCCTTGGCGGATGCCAGCCTCTGGGATCCGATTGAAAAATTCATGCGCGACGGGGCGGCCCAGGAGCGCACGCGGAACATTCCGCAATCCGCCGAACGACTGGCGACAACGGAATTCAGCACCTGGTATGTACGGGGTTTGGCGCGACGCTTGATGGATGAAGGCGTAACGAAATGTCAAGTTGTCCGGGGAGTGCAACTGAAAAGGGAACCCAGTGACTGCCCGAAACATGACGGCATGATTCTGGATGTCAAAGCGGTCTACGATAATCACCGCGCCCGTTATTGGCCGGAGCCCGGAAATAAAGGAGCCTTGTCCATCCCCTTGGCGCCCGGTTGTCCCCATATTATTAAGCGGGTTTAATTTGTGCGGTGGACCAGGGTGGACGGAATGGACCATGTGGACGGGAGCGGGACTTTATTGGCGTCTTTGGGCACGAATGCGGTAGAGGCGCTCGGTGAAACCGCCTTCAGTTTCGAAGGCGGTTGCTTGGGCGTCAATCTGGCGGTCGAGCAGTCTGCAGGCAACCGCCAATAAAACCAGGGTGGCATTCGCCGCCAGGGCGGGGTAAGTGGACTGGGTGGACGAAGTTGACTTGGCTTGTCCCTGAGGTCCAGCAGGTCCACTTTGTCCCGCGTGTCGCGTGGTTTCCCTTATCCATTGCGCCACATCATCGGCGGTTGCACAACGCCGGTCGATCAGACTTTGCCGGCGTGGGTCGGTGCGATCCCAGATCGGCAGGTTGCGTTGGCGAAGAAAATCTTCATAATCCAGGCGTAACTCTTCAAGGCTGGCGCGTGCCACATTCGTTAGTTTGAGTTCGGTCTTTTTCGAAGTTCCTAAGGCCTGACTGCCCTCGGCAATATTCTGCACACCTGACCGTGCCGCCTGAACCATCTGGTCGTGGGTGCGGCTATACTTGTTTATGTAGCGATCACAAAAACGCACGGTGATATCGTAGACGAGTTGGGCCACCTGGAAACTCTTGAGTTGCCGGTAGCCGCCATGCCGCGGAATAAGCGTGGTCATTGTAATCCCTCACCCCCTGTGACCTCTGATAAACGCTTAACTCATCATTTATCATCCACCCGGGGCAGGGATTCGAAGCGGTAGGTGGGGGTCCATTTCAGGCGGGCTTGGGTGGTGGTGGAATTGACTTCGGAATAATCGTGCTGACCGATATTGAAGGATTCCAAGCCGAGATCCGGCAGAGCGAGGGCGGCGAGGGCAGCGGTGCCGATATCGCGGGGATCGAGCAGGGATGAATAATACCGCTCCATTTTTTCGCCGTATTTGGTCACCAATTCGCCATCATAAACGATCCAGCCGGGACGGAGGACGGCGGTCGCGATTTGAGCGGCCTTGAAATAGTCGAGGGCAATGCATTCCTGGATGATCTTCGTCAGGGTGTAAAGGCCCTTGCCGTAATTATAGGGGCCCACACCGATTTGTGCATCGCGATTAGATTTGCCCTCCACGAGGACCCCGCAGGATGAAATCAGCACTACTTTCTTGATGCCCGCTTCCTGGGCGGCGTGATAGAGATTGGCCGTCCCCTTGGCATTGATATCGAAGGACATGGGCGGCGTCTTGTAGCCGTGCGGGTTGGGCGCCATGTGACACATGACCAGTGCGTCGAGTCCCTCGATTATTTTTTGACAGGTTTCATAGTTTGAGATATCGGCCACTTTAAATTCCTGGCAAGCCGTTTTCTTTTCAACAATATCGACGCCACGGACAGAGTGGTGCGCTGCGAGGACTTCGGACAGGCCGCGGCCGGTATAACCGCCTGCGCCGGTGAGGAGAAGTTTCATTTGAATTTCCTAGGTTGAAGGGTCTCGATCAACGATTTCGGTAAATTTAAGACGATTGGCGAAAAAAGAGAAGTTCTTTATTTTCGTCCTGTAGACAATAGAAAATAAGAAGGGTTCCCCCTCACCCCCGCCCTCCCCCTCGCCGGAGGGCGGGAGGAGCGAAAAAGCGGCTGCCAGTGGGGTTATGGAATCGAGGGGGTAGGATATACAAATTGTTCCTCCCTCGCCCCTGAGGGAGAGGGTGGGGGGAGGGGTATTTCGCCGAGAACGCGAAGATGGAAATAAACGGGATTGAAGGCAGGGCATATTTCGCTTACATTTCTCCTTTCAACCGACGGGGGATTATGGCCAAGCAGGATTCACCACAACAATGGGCGGCCGATTTCAAGGCCTACCTGGAATTCATACGGGACGAGGAAAAAATCAAAGCTGTCAATTTGCGGGCGGAAACAGTTGCGGCTCTGCGCCGCCGACCGGCGGCGGCTTCCGCCGGTACTCGTGCTCCGGCCGCGCGGCCGGTTGCGGCGCCCAGTCCCACATCCTCAACTCCGCCCCCGCCCCGCCGGACCCCGGTGCCGGAGACTGCGGCCCAACCGATTCGGCCGGTCGTGGTCATTTCGGGGAAATCGGGTGGCGACTCCGCCGAACTGTTGAGCCAGATTGCGCAGCAAATTGCGGGCTGCAAAGCCTGTGGCTTGCATGCGACCCGCACGAATACGGTGCCGGGTCAGGGGAATCCCCGGCCGGAATTGATGTTTGTCGGGGAAGCGCCCGGCGCGGATGAAGATGAGCAAGGACTGGCCTTTGTCGGAAAGGCCGGCCAGTTATTGACCAAGATGATCATTGCGATGGGCTTTAGCCGGGAAGAGGTGTTCATCGGCAACATCAATAAATGCCGCCCGCCGAATAATCGCCCCCCCCAGCCGGAAGAGATGGACACCTGCATTCCTTATCTCAAAGCCCAAATTGCGGTGTTGAAACCCAAGGTCATCGTCGCGTTGGGTGCGACGGCGGTCCGGGGGTTGTTGAAATCCGATATCCCGATCAGTAAGTTGCGGGGAACGTGGCAGGAATTCGAAGGGATTCCGGTCATGCCGACTTTTCATCCGGCCTATTTATTGCGGGATCCGACCAAGAAAGTTCCGACGTGGGACGATCTACAGGCGGTATTGAAGAAATTAGGGCGGCCTATTCCGAGCCGGAAGGCGGCGGAAAAAAATCCCCCAGCGTAGATCGTTGGGGGGGGAGTGATGGCGCCCGGTCCGTGCGCATCCGGGCGAGGGATTCCAGAAACGTCCGGCAGGAGAGGGTATACGCGCCGGCGGCTTCCACCGTGTGGCGTTCTGCCAGGTCAGAACTGACCACCGCAATTTTATCAGGATTTTCCGATTCGACCACCAGCCGTTCAATCAGGGAGTCCGCGGTCAGGTGGGAGGGCGAAAAGATAATTTCAACCCCGGCCGGGGCGGGGGTGCGATCAAACTGCAGGGGGGGCGTTTGGCCTGGCAGGCGCCCATCGAAGACGATGGTGATGCGATCGGCCAGGGATCCCACCAAAGGCTCGAATTGACGGACCAGCGCCGCCCGGGCACCGTCAAAATCCTGGCGGACCTGATCCCGTAGTTCCGGAATCTGGTGCAGGAGATTATTCCCATCGATGATGAGCCAAGTGAAGTGCATAAAACTAAATTAAATCATTTCTGTTCCCGATGCACGTGTTTCCGGTGAGGGCTCAACTGTTCAGTTGAAAAGGCACGGCTGGACCGGGCTGAATCGCGATCCGGTTTTTCCGTTTGCCGGAGATCAGGTTGAGCGTAAAGGCTTGATCGGCGCGCACGGAACCGCGGATGGGATCGGTGTTTGAGGCGCGTTTTTCGATGAGGAAATCGGCGTGGCCGAGCGATCCCAAGTTGAAGTTGCGAACCCCGTGTTCTTCGGTGAGACGGACCGTCCAGGTGACCTGGCGGGCAGGGACATCAGCGTCGAGGCCGATCAGGTTTTCGATCAGCATCGCGATCGGACCGAGGCCGGACCAGCCGACGAAATCGGGGCGGGCAATTTTGCGGAGGTAGGCATGCAAACCGGGGCGGTCGGCTTCGGGGCAATAGCATTCCCACAGGGTGGCGGGGGTGAACGTTTTGAACGTCCGGACGAGGCCGTCCAGATAACGTTGGGCGATGGAGTGGGCGAGGTGGCCTTCGCCGGCGAACTGGAGGCCGCGGGTGACCATGTAATTGGTGGGCGCCCAGACGCCTCCAATCCAGTAAGTGCCTTCGGGGTCGTAATTGGGGTCATCGGCCGAGAGCGAGGGAATGGGGATCGGACGATTGAACTCGGCGGGATTATTGAGGTGCTCGACTAGAGCACGGAGACGGTCGGCCGGGCAACAATCGGCGAGAATAGGCCAGAAACCGGCGACGGTTTTAGACGCAATGAAATTAGTGGGAAGCATGCGGTCGTGATAAAAATGCGAACGGTCGCTCCAGAGTTCACTATTGATCAGGTCCCCGGTTTCGCGGGCCCGTCGGGTCCATTTTTCAGCATCCGTTGAGCGCCCCAGGACGGAGAGCATACGGGCGAGGCAGTTAAAGGAGAGGACCATCTGGCAGGAGAGATCGATCCAGTCGAAATACTGGCCGGCTTCGGCCATACGGGGGGAGCGGGGCGAATCATCCATTCCCGAGGAACCCGCATCGCGAAAGAAATAGAGTTGGAAATTATCGGTGGATTCCCCCCGGCTTTCCAGGGAACCATCCCCGGCGCAGCGACGGCGATGGGGTTCGGTCCGCCGGTGGGCATCGATCCAGGCCATCAGTTTTTCAATATGGGGGATGACGCGCTCAAGGCGGGATCCATCGCCGGTGGACCGGTAATATTCCCATTCGGCCCAGGCAAAGAGCGGAGGATTAATGCGATCCGGCCAGACCTCCCGGTTGGTGTCCAGACAATAGGTCATGGAGATGTAGCCGTCGGGGCTTTGGAGTTCGTAGAAATTATCAAGGCTCTGAATGCCGGGGAACTGGTCGGGGGCATAGCGACAGTAGAGAGCCATAAAGCAGGTATCCCAGACCCACTGGTAATTTCGGGACGCGTCCCAGGCCGCATCCATGTAAGCGCGTTCCTTGCGGGTGCGGATATGGCTGGCCGCAACCCGCCAGGCAAAATCATATAGTTCGATCCAGCCCGGGTGATCGGTGGCGAACGGCTGGGGCAGGCGCTTAAAATCGATGGCGGACATAATGGGGTCTCCTGCTCGGGTAAGGTCAAAAACGGGTCGTAGTCTGGCACGAAAGGAGAGGTCTGTCATCTGGAAAACAAACGCGGCGTGTGAGTGAAGGAGTGTGAGCGCCGGTCGAAAACTGGTTGAGAATGACCGGTGGAAACTGGATGGATCGGATTGTTTTCACGCGGAGGCGCAGAGTTCGCGGAGGAGCGAGGCCGAAAAAAAGGCCGCGCGACGAGCGCTCCCGAAACGGGATCGTGCGTCACGCGTCTGGTTCTCCGGTTTAATGGCGAGGAATAAGGAAGGGTCAAACCGACGTGCGAGACATCCTGCATCCAGGGCGGGACTCGTCGCACGACGCCCGAATCCCTTAAAACGTCAGCTTCACCGTGGCCTTGCCGCGGAACGGTTTAATCGTGACGGTTTCGGTGACGGAGTCATACGTGCCTCCCTCGACGCGGAGTGCTTTGCAGCCTTCGGGATGGGGTAGCCGGATGACGACGGAAGCCGGAAGCCGTTTTTTGTCGAGGAGCGTAACGGACGCTTCGATCACTCCCTCTGCCAGATGGGATTCCACCTTGAGATTAAGCGGCCCGAAATGGCTGACCACCCGGTTGAGTTCGATCGTTTTTCCATTGCTCATCCACTGCCGTGGAATTCCGGCCAGGAGTTTCAGTGTCGATCCCTGCTCCAGCCAGAGCATCCAGCGCGTCTGCATCAGGAACCAGCCCTCTTCGTGAGTCTTGTGCTGACTCGCCTGGCAATAATGCTCCCAGAAGGTGTAGGTTTGGCGGTCCTGCAAAGCGGTCAACTGGTTGTAATAGATTTTGAGGAAGGCCTTGACCTCGCCTCGAATCAAATGCGTGTAGTCGTGGCGCACATAATAGGGCTGGGTCAGAGCCGCATTGCGCACCGTGAACAGCTGTTGTTGATTTTTCAGCAGAATATCCGTACCGATTTCATGGGCGGTGAGGACTTCGCCCATGACCAGATATAGGGCGCCGATCACGGAGTCGCGCGCGCCAAAGGCCGCATGGGTAAACCACTTGCCCCCCTCGGCATACAAGGAGAGCGGTCCCGGATATTCCGCCCAGGAAGGTACAGTCGGAATCCAGGTGCCGTCCCCGAGCGGAATAACCGGGGATTTGACGATGGATTCATAGAAAGCCGTGCGGATGTCTTCGCGGTATTCGCCGGCCTCGCGTTCCAGCCTTCGTGACTGGGTGGGATCGATCTCCTTCAGCATTTCGCCGACCCGCTGAAGGCCGATATAGGAGAGCGCATTGAGCATAAAGGAACGGTAAAAATCCTCGGGATCGGCGACCTTGCCGTCGATCAGGCCATATCCCTTGCCGCGCAATTCCGGCTTCTTGTTGCGTTCGCGCCAGGCCAGCAGATAGTCGCAGGCTTTGAGCAGTTTGGGTTTGATCCGGCGCACCCATTTGGTATCCCGGGAATGGCGGAAATGTTCACCCATGGTCCAGAGGGCCGGACCGGTTTCGAGTTGATACCCGCCGAAATTCTGGATGAAACCATCTTTGCGTTGGCGGGCGAGGAAGAATTCGAGACTGCGTTCCGCGAGTTGGTGCCAGCCCATGGCGTCGAAAAACTGGATGATGGGCGAGCTTTCCGAACCGATGGGGGCGTACCAGCCGATGGTGGCGAGTACGGGGCCGGCGGGTTCACGGCCCAGGGCCGCGATGTCGCAATGAAGCAGGCCAGCCTTGATGCGTTCGTCAATGGCGAGTTCCGGAACGCTGATCGAGGCGCCCAAATCCAGCTTCGATCGCCAGAATTTTCGACATTCATCCAACTTCGTGTCGAAGTTGAGAGAGGCGAGTTGGATGGCTCTGGCCTTGGGAAGCGGTTGATGCGGAATCAGGATTTCCAGGGTGACGCTGGCGCCGGGTTGGACCAGGACGGCCAGTTCTTCCGCCGGGGCCGGTTTTCCGTCGAGCCGGGAAATGGCATAGACCCGTCCGGAGGAAAAATGGCTCAATCCCCGCTTGGCGTCATAGGCGATATTCGTCATCGGTAACCAGTGGCCGACGCATTGACAATACGCGGTTTTAAACCAGGCATAATGCGGCACCGGTCCGGAGTTGACGGCCGTGATTCGGATGCACAGAACGGTTTCCTCCTCGCGGCCCGTGGTTTCCTGCGCGATCAAGTCCTTGATCTTTTCGCGCTCTTCGGCGGTCAACATATTCCCGTTGGTGTTTGGGTAGCAGGCTTCCCATTCCGATCCGCGCAAGGTTTTCAGCGTGAGCGGCGATTTCTCAAGGGTGGCGAAAGCGGTAACCTGGTAGGCCATCGTGTCTTCCCGCTGGATGGAACGCACGATGGGCAGATAGCCGTCGTCGAGCCGGCTGGTAATATCATGCCGGCAGGCATCCCCCTTGCCGATGGCAAAATTCAACATATAGGGTTTGTTATCGATTTCGGGAATCGTGGGAAGAACCGAATGGAATCGGGGTTGGACATAGCCCCAATACCCATTCGTGGAATGACGGCCGAATTCAAAGAAACGCAGTTCACGGCTGAGGCCCAGCCAGGTGGGACAGGTTTGTACGCGATTCCCGTTGGCGGCATTGGCGAAGGTTTCTTCCGGTTCCTGGTCGATCTGATTTTGAATCGTTCGGGCCCCCGTGGCACGGAGAGCGGCGTCGATTTCCGCATACGAACGGCGATCGTTCGCCGGGAGGACCATTACGCCATAGACCTCGATTAAAATGGGATGGGTCGAGTGGACATCCCGGGCAAAGAAAGTGAATGAGCGTTTGCCATTATGCAGGGTAATCCGGGTTTGATGGGGACCCGGGTCCAACTTGGCGTCGGTCACGGTGAACTGGAGTCGGCAGTTCCCCCGGCCGGTGAACGAAAAAGTGTCCTTTTTACAGGTCCCCTTGCCGGACACCACCCGGCTGCCGCCGAACCCGCCGTTGATGACTTCAATACGACCGCGGGGTTGATCATTTTGCCATTCGATTGCCAGCTGAATTGTGCGCATGGGATACTCCTTCGTTTGAACCCATTCTCACCGGATTGATCCGATAATGCCATTGATAAGTTTGCAAAAAAATTGTATAAAAATGCAAACCACACGAGACGTATAATTCATGGAAATCAAGGAATTCGGGAATGGAAAGTATTGGCCGGTCAGGCGGCATGTAAATCCGTGCGTCGTCGGACTGTCCTGGTATCGCCGCTCGCGCAGCGGCAAGAGCGCCCGCCTGCAACATCCGTACTGGGTCTTAGATTATTCGCCGGATGCGTCGGCCCGGATCCGGGTCGGGTCCGATCGCGCTCCTTGGCGGCTACGCGGGGCTCAGGTGGCGCATTTATATCCGCCCCGAACTCCGTACTGGGAATGGGAGCTTAACCCGGGCGCCATCCAGGGCGGATATGTCATTTTCAATGCCGGCCAGGATATCTTTTTGCGCCAGTTGATCAACCCGGGCGAGGGTCATGTTCAGATTGCCGATCCGGAAGGATTGATCGGTCTGCGACTCAAAGAGGGCGCCCAGGCAGTTGCGCGAATGCCGGTCGGTGAAATCTCCTTTTGGCGGGCCCAGGAGACGCTGTGTGTGCTTTTGTCGATATTATCCGGTGCCCGGCAGGAAACGGATGGGCGGTGGACGGTCCGCGAGATGGCGGGCGAGGTGCCCAAGGGTTTGGTGGCGGAGGTCGAGGCGTTTTTAAAACCCCGGGTGGCCGAGTCGGTGATTTTGGACGATATCGCCCGGGCTTTGCATTTGAGCCGATCAAGCCTGTCTCACCGATATAAGGCCTTGACGGGGATGAGTCCGATGCAAACCCTGGTGCAACTTCGGATCGAGCAATCCCAAAGCCTGTTAATGCGGGGTTATAAGTTGGATGATATCGCCGAACAGTGCGGGTTTTACGATGCGGCCCATTTTTCCCGGGCCTTTCAAGCCAAAACCGGACAAACCCCCCGCCGTTTTGCCCGGACGCTGGGAGGGTGACCGGGCAAAATATTGGGCTCAATGTAAATCATTTTCGGAATAAATAATTGTTCGCCGACGCGCCATCTATTATTCTGGCAATGAGTGCATATGGTTGCATCTCATATTGGAACCACGATAAGGGTAGCCTATTTTCTATGCATCGGGTTTGGTGGCAAAGAAGTAGTGAAAGCGAAAAATAATGACTATAGAGAATCGGCTGCGATGTCCACACTGTGGCATGTGTTACGAGGGAGACGCAACGGCTTCGGAGAGCGGGTTAATGACACAATCGCAACCGCATGGTCTCTCAATTTGGCAATGCCTAATGCTGTTTCTGTCTGTCTATGTGCTCGCTGTGCTTTTGGTGGAAGCGGCATTTTCGCTACCCGTGGAAGTCTCACGGTTGCTGGCTGTCGTGGATGTCGGGGTGTGCGCAGTATTTGCGGCTGACTTTCTTCTGCAGTTGAAAACGGCCAAAAACAAGTGGGGATACCTTAAGTGGGGGTGGATTGACCTCTTATCGAGCATTCCGAGCCTGCCGTTCCTGCGTATCGGCCGGTTAGTCCGCCTGATCAGAATTTTACGGATCCTTCGTGGTGTTCGCTCCGTACGAGTTATCGTTACGCATCTTTTTAAAAACCGAGCTCGCGGAACATTTGCCACGGTCGCGTTGATTACGTTCGTCCTGGTGGTGTTCTCATCGGTTGCCGTGCTTAATGTAGAGACGGCTCCTGACTCAAGCATCAAGACTGCGGAAGATGCCCTGTGGTGGTCCCTTGCGACGGTTTCAACGGTCGGCTATGGTGATGTCTATCCGCGAACGACTTTGGGACACCTCGTTGCCGCCGTCCTGATGGTAGCGGGCGTTGCTCTTTTTGGAACATTCACGGCAACCGTCGCGTCGTTTTTTGTGCAGCAAGACATCCAGCAAGAAGAAGACAAATCGGATCTAATTCTTAAAAAACTCGACGAACTTTCGGCCCGTTTGGAGCAAAAAGGTGGGGCGGAGATAGACAACCCCGATTCCGGGTCAGAAAAAAATAGGGTTGGATAGCGGCTCGGCAGGGACGCCTCGCCCTACCTTCGATCCAGATCCTGACGCGAACGAAACCTTGCATTTTGTCTAAACGGATCCCCCTCACCCGGCCTCGATGCGCCGGAGCGGCGATCGAGGCCGACCTCCCCCGCGCTGGAGGGAGGTGAAAAAATGATCCCATAATGCGAGGAGAAGACAGAATTGTTCAATCTCGAATATCGCGAGCGTCTGGGATATCCGTGGCAATATGCTGATTCTTATTTAAACTGACTGATGAAATCCTGGAATTGCGCTTTGAGCCGGTTGACTTCATCGGTGAGCGCGCGCACTTCGGATTCGAGGTGGGCGATCCGTTCGTTTTCGGCTTGGACGGCGAGGCGGGCGGGTTCAGGGGCGGGCTGGGCTTCTTCGATGGAAACAGGACCGCAGATCAAATGGGCAAAGCGTTCTTCGCGGCGTCCCGGTTGACGGGGAAGACGGATGACCAGCGGCCCCGGCTCGTACGCGAGCAGGCTCTCCAACAAGGCCTGAACTTGGTTGGCATCCTCAAAGGGAACGAGGCGGGAGGCATGGGCGCGCAGTTCGGCGGCGGTTTGAGGGCCGCGCAGAATCAATTCGCAGAGGAGTGCCAATGCCGGCAGGGGCAGGGGATACACTTCGGGGAAGCTGTGCCGATATTTGGGAACCCGGCTCCCGGCCAGGCTGACGGTCCAGGCCAGTTTCTTGTCGCGGAGTCCGTCCAATGCGGTCACAATCTCAATTTCATGGGATTGCAGGACCGGGTCGCGATTGGATTTCTGGTTGCAGGCGGCGGTCAGCGCGACGAGGGTCATCGGATAATATTCGGGAGTGGCGACCGATTTTTCGAACAGACAGGCGAGCACGCGCGCTTCGAGCGGGGTGAGTACGGGCGGAATGAGAGTGTTGATTTCCTCTGGCATGCGCGAGACCCTTTCTGGATAACGAAACGCATTTTTAAAACAGGTTTATAGTAACTCTTTTCGAGAGTTGTTACACGCAAAAAACGCGGTTTTTGTGAATGGCTATTAGAGTATTAGGTTAGGCAGATTCTTCCCTCCCCCCGGCGCGGGGGAGGGTAGGGTGAGGGGGCTCTTTGAAAAACCGTGCTTCGCTTCGGAGGATCCCCTCACCCCAGGCCCTCCCCCGCGCCGGGCATGCGCGTCAAGCTAACGGTGAGGAATCGAATCTGGCTGTGGCCATAGACCCTGAAGATTATCAATGAAGTTGGAGCGGAGGCGTTTGTCATAAGAACAGTAGCGG
>CAIJXV010000060.1 GCA_903824675.1 uncultured bacterium | reverse complement strand
GACCGAACGCTTCTGTCCGAGCGATGGTTTGGTTGTTGAGAAGAACCGCGACGGCACACCCTACAGCATCTGGCGATGCTATAACGGCTGGGCTGCCGCGGCAATTCTGGAGGGGGTGGCGGAGGCATGGGTGAGGAGATCGGCAGGACGGAATTAACAGAGTCACCGGTAGCGAACTGATACTACCAGTGGAACGGAGAGCGTAAAGTGATTGCCATGAAGAATGAATCGAGTCAGGGGCAGCCGCCTGATCCGGACCTGAGGCGCGTGTTGTGGTACGAAAGTCCTGCCATAGGCTTTACCGAAGCATTGCCCCTGGGCAATGGCCGCCTTGGCGCCATGGTTTATGGCGGGGTTCAACGCGAACGGCTGGGCTTGAATGACGATACCCTCTGGGCCGGCGCGGCGGCTCCGGTGCCGTTGCCGGAAGCGGCAACGGTGTTGGGCGATGTTCGCGAATTATTGTTTCGCGGCAAGAATGATCAGGCGCAGAAACTGATCGAGGAGCGCATGTTGACCGGGTTCAACCAGCCCTATCTGCCGGCCGGTGATTTAATTTTGGAATCCCTGGGGCTTTCAGACACCCCGGAATCCTATCGCCGCGCGTTGAATCTGGAAACCGCTATTGCGTCCGTTCATGTTGCCGGTCAGCATTATCAACAGGTCCGCGAATGCTTTTGCTCCCATCCCGATCAGGTGCTGGTGCTCAACCTGAGGCAAAGCGGCTCAGGTCTGAGGTCCATCAGCGTGGGGTTGACTGCGCTATTGCGGCATCGGATCGAGATTCTTGACGACGGAATCCGATTGACCGGGGAAACCCCGGTTGATGTGGTCTGGCCAGGCGTTGATGACCGTGTCAAATATGGCGAAGGTATCCGCTATGCCGGGGAAGGGAACGAGCCGCCCTGCCGTTTTTGCATCCACGCGCGGGTCGTCGCCCCCGGCGCACGACTGGCGCCGGATGCTGACCGGCTGCTTGTCCACGGCGCCCCGGAATGCACGCTCCTGCTTGCAATCTGCACGAGTCGTCGGCACCCCGATCCGGCGGGGGAGGCGAGGCGCATAGTCGAAGAGGCCGCAACATTGGGATATGGGCGGCTCAAGGCCAATCACATCGCCGACTACCAATCCCTTTTTAAACGCGTTCATCTGGACTTGTGCTCCGACGGGGAGAACACACTTCACCTGCCGACCGACCGGCACCTCGAACAATACGCCACGGGGCAGTCCAATCCCGAATTGGAGGCATTGTTGTTTGACTATGGGCGCTATCTATTGATCGCCAGCAGTCGGCCGGGGTGCCAGCCCGCCAACCTGCAGGGCATCTGGAACGATTCCATGCAGCCGCCGTGGTGGTCGAACTACACCATTAACATCAATACGGAAATGAACTACTGGCCTGCCGAGGCCGGCGCGTTAGGCGAATGCCATGAGCCCCTTTTCCGGATGATCGAGGAGTTGAGGATTTCCGGGACCGAGACGGCCCGTGTTCACTATGGCTGCCGGGGTTGGACTGCGCATCACCAGACCGATCTGCACCGGCAGACTACCCCTGTGGGGATGCTTCCAGGCAAGACCAATCCGGGTGCGGCGACATATGCCATGTGGCCCATGGGCGGAGCCTGGCTCTGCCGCCATCTCTGGGAACATTATCTGTACTCCGGTGATACCGTGTTCCTGCAATCCCGCGCTTGGCCGCTGATGCGCGGGGCTGCGGAATTTCTGCTCGACTGGCTGGTGGAAGATCCACAGGGGCGCTTGACAACCGCTCCATCCACATCGCCCGAAAACAGATTCCGCCATCCGGATGGCTATGTTACCCCGGTCTGCACCGGTAGCGCCATGGATCTTTCGATCATCCGGG
This sequence comes from uncultured bacterium, assembly GCA_903824675.1. Lineage (GTDB taxonomy): Bacteria > Verrucomicrobiota > Kiritimatiellia > CAIKKV01 > CAIJXV01 > CAIJXV01. The sequence goes on along the minus strand of CAIJXV010000060.1, from coordinate 797 downwards.
ATCTCTTTGCCAATTGCCTTGACGCTGCGGAAGCCCTGCAGATTGCAGACGATCCGGTTTGCCAGGAGATTCGCCAGGCGTTGCCGCGGTTGACGCCGCTACGGATCGGCAAGGATGGACGGCTCCTGGAATGGGACCAGGAGTACGAGGAGGACGATTCCCGGCATCGCCATACTTCCCATCTCTACGGCCTGTTCCCTGCGGCGCTGATCACCGCTGATACGCCGGAACTCTTTGCCGCCAGCAGGAAATCACTTGAGCGCCGTGGCGACGAGAGCACCGGCTGGGCCCTGGCCTGGAGGATTTCGCTCTGGGCGCGACTTTGTGACGGCGACCATGCACACCGGCTGATCCGCAAGCTCGTGCACCGCGTGCAGGATGCTGGTCTCGATTATAGCGGACACGGGGGACTCTATGCCAACCTGCTCTGCGCACACCCGCCCTTTCAAATTGATGGCAATTTCGGCTATACCGCCGGGGTTGCCGAGATGTTATTGCAAAGCCAGGAAAGTGTTTCGAGTTTCGAGTCTCGAGTCACGCGGCAGGGAACAGATGACTACTCGGAACCTGTGGGTTTGAATTCTGGACACGAAACACGAAACTCGAAACTCGAGACTTTCCTTATTCATCTCCTTCCCGCCCTCCCAAGCGCCTGGTCGAATGGCAAGGTTTCCGGCCTGCGTGCCCGTGGTGGAGTCGATGTTGCGATGGTCTGGGAAAACGGGTATCTGGTCAGCGCCACGCTGCAAAGCGCCCGAGCCACAACCTGCATTGTCGCCTACAAGGAATCCGGGCGG
>CAIJXV010000059.1 GCA_903824675.1 uncultured bacterium | reverse complement strand
GGGGCGATCCTATTCCTGCTTCCCCTCACAACCCTCTCCCTATCAACGCCTTCTCCTTGTCAGGCTGTCCGCTTTTGCTCGCTCCACGCTTTGTCCGCTTTTGCTCGCTCCAGCCGTTCGCTTTTGAAAATCCCCCGACAGCCATTATTTTAGTCCCGGGATTTTAGCCCGAAAAAAAACGGCCCTCCCCCTAATGCCCGCCTCTGTTATCGCACCCGGGAATCTGTTGATTTTTCCGAGGAAAAAAATAAATTAAATCCCAACGCCTCCCGTTCTTCCTCGCGAAGGCGACTTTCCGGCCAGGGTGGAACATCGGGCACGGCGAACCCTCTCCCCACCTCAAGATCCACGCCAATTTTATCAAAAAAAGTGCTCTGCCCGGTCTTCTGCTCCTGCGCCCGCGCGCCCACCCACACCACCGCAGGCGTGATCGCCTGCTGCAATCGCGCCCGATGCCAGCCCAACCCATCCAAAGCTCCACTGCGAATCAACCCTTCCAACAGACGACGGTGGATCTGCCCCGGATCCATCCGGCGGATGAAATCCGGGAAGTCGGCAAAGCCCCCATCCGCCGGCCGGACCGCCACAATCGCCCGCGCCGCAGTCTCGCCCACCTGCCGGATCCCCGCCAGTCCATATCGAATCCCCCCGGCCTCGGGGCGGCACTCCCCCTCGCTGCGATTCACATCGGGCCCCAGAATCCGGATGCCGAGCCGATCCGCCTCCCGGACCAGGGCTGTGATTTTTTCGGGCTGACTGTGCTCGCTGGTCATCAGGGCCGCCAGGCAGGCCTGGGGATGATGTTGAATCATCCAGGCCGTCCGGTAGGCCAGCAGGGCATAGGACACACTATGCGCCTTGTTAAACCCAAACCCGGCAAAGCGGGATAGGGATTCAAAAATCCGGGCGGCCACCGCAGATGAAAGATGATGGGTCCGGCGGCATCCGGCAATAAATCGAGCGCGCTGGGTTTCAATCCCCCCCGGATCCCGGTCTTCCAACGCCCGGCGCAGGAGATCGCCATCGGCCAGGGTCAGGCCGGCCAATCGATGCGCCGCCAGTAAAATCTGCTCCTGGAAAATCCAGACCCCCAGCGTATCGCGGAGAATCGGTTCGAGCAACGGATGGTCGTAATGAACCGGCGCCCGACCCGCTTTGCGGTCCAGGTAGTCTTCGCGAAGGGATAGTGGCCCGGGCCGGTAAAGAGCGATCACAATCGCCAACTCGTCCAGACTGGCAATGCCGGCCTGGCGAAGCAGAGAGCGCATCCCCTCGCTTTCAAGTTGGAAGACACCGGTCGTTTCGCCCCGGCTGATCCGTGCAAACGTCGCCGCATCCTCGGGGGGCGGAAGATCGCCGACGCCCGGAATCCCGCCGGACCGCGTCACCGTTTCCGCGACGTCATGCAAAAGGGTCAGGGTTTTCAACCCCAATAAATCGATCTTCATCAAGCCCAGTGCCTTCAGGGAATCCATCGCGTATTGGGTGATCACCTGCCCGTCGCGATCGCACGAGAGGGGGACCCGGTCGGCCAACGGTCCGGCGGTCATCGTCAAGCCCGAGGCATGGGTGCCCGCATTGCGATGGAGCCCCTCGAGATCGCGCGCATAATCGAGGATTCGTCGCCCCACCCCAGCCCCGCAAATTCGGCGAAAATCGTCCCGGGTATCCCACAGGCGCGTCAGGATCATTCCGGAATCGTCGGCCTCGGGAACCTGCCGGATCAGCGGCTCGACATCGGCGGGTGCGATTTCCAGGACCCGGGCTGCATCCCGCATCGCGGCGCGGGCGCCGAAGGTGTTGAAGGTGACGATCTGCGCCACCCGCTCGGCGCCGTAGCGCTGGCGAACCCATTCGAGCACTTCACCCCGGCGTCGATGGCATAAATCGATATCGAAATCCGGCGGCACCACCCGCTCGGGATTCAGAAGCCGCTCGAACAGCAAGCCGTATCGGAGCGGATCGACATCGGTGATTCCGAGCAGGTAAGCCACCAGGCTCCCCACGCCTGACCCTCGTCCGGGCCCGACCGGGATTCCTTTCGCCCGCGCTCCGCCCACCACATCGGCCACCACCAGGAAGTAGTTCACAAAATGGGTCTTCTCGATCATCGCCAATTCATGGCGACACCGCGCCACGATCACCCGATCGTGCTCATTCCGGGGCTGGTTGGGATCTGCCACTCCCAGGCGGGCGGCCATCCCCGCCCGGCACGCGTCCCAGAGCACCCTGCGGGGATCCCGGTCGGCCGACAGGGGATAGCGTGCAAATTCCAGGCGCCCCAAGCCGGGATCGAATTCACAGCGGGCGGCGATGTCCGCCGCCTGGCGCAACAGGGCCTCGCCATCGGGAAACCGGGCGGCCATCGCCGCGGCAGTCTTGAAATCGTACTCGGGCGTGGGCAGGCGGGGCCGATGAGGATCATTCAACGTCCGGTGATATCGCAGGCCCATCATTAAATCCTGGACCGGCGCCATGCGGCGATCCAGATAGTGCACATCCTGGGTGACCACCCGCGGTACCCCACTCCGGGCGGACAAGGTCTCCATCGCGGTCTGCAACCGTCGCTCGTGGGGGGTTCCGTGGTCCTGGACCATCAGGTAAAGGCGCTCCGGCCCAAAAATTTCACGGCGTTGTTCCACCCCCCGTAAGGCGCCCTCCAGATCTCCGTTGAGCAGAAGGCGCGCCAGGGTCCCGCCGGGTTGTCCGATCAGGGCGATCACCCCCTTGGAATGCGCGGCCGCCAGAGAATTATCCGTCGACGGCGCCCCGCCCTGGGCGGCCAGATGGCTGGCCGAAACCCAGCGGATCAGATGGTGATAGCCGGGCGTTGTTTCCGCCAGCAGAACCACCCGGTCTTCTCCGCCCGCCGGAAACAAATGACCCGTCGACGGGTCCAATAGGGGCCAGTTTAATTCGCAGCCGATGATCGGCTTGATGCCGCGGGCTTCCGCCGCCCGGAAAAACTCGATGGCGCCGGACATCCCGTCGGTATCGGTCAGCGCCACCGACGGCATTTCGGCCGAAACGGCGGCTTCGATGAGATCGGGGATCCGGCAACAGCCCTGGAGCAGGCTGTAGTGGGAGTGGACCTGGAGATGGACAAAGGCCGACGAACGGGTTGGCGGCACCTTCGACCCTCCTCGCCTGATCCCTTAGAGGGTCAGAGCCATCGCCACTTCAGGACACGTGAAGGGCGAATCGTATTTGGAACAATTGATGCACCCCATGTAGAGCTTGTGCATCAGGGTTTCCTTCGGAACTTCCCGGAATCCGAGTTTGCGGAAAAAGTCCGGCGTAAAGGTCAATACAATGATCTGGGCGGGGGCCAGGATCCGGATTCGCTCGATCGCCGATTGAACCAGGGTTCGTCCGATCCCCCGCTTCTGGAGATCTGACCGGATGGCCACGGACTTGACTTCAACCGTCGGATGCAGCGACCGTCCGATTTCCGGCAGAATTGACCAGGACACCGTTCCCACCACCTGCCCATCCAGTTCCGCTACCAGGAACCGATCGGTATTCTGAACAATGTCGCTGATCGGCCGCGCCAGAAGCTCCTCGGGATGTTCCTTAATCAGGTTAAAAATCGCCTCCGCATCCGTGAATGCGGCATTGCGGACCACCACCCGTTCATGTCGATTACTCATGTATTCCACTCTAAAGAAACCGAGGGGAGATTGCAAGAAGGGGATGGCTTCCCCGATCCGCGCGTAATCTCCGCGGTGCGGCGGTCCCCGACCGGATGAGATCTCTCTACTTCGCCTTGAAGTATGCGTTCAGTTCAGGGCTTCGCTCGAGATGACAGCGGGGGACGTCCCGACGGGCGAGACTGTGCATCAGACAGTACAGCCAGACCGATGGGCTGGCTTGCGGCAGAGCAGCCACGCGATACGCATGGCTGTACTGGGAAGGACTCCAGAAAGAGCAGGCCTAGTCGAAGCCTCTCGATGCAAATCAGAGGCTTACACCCCTCCGCACGAAAAGATGGACATTCCGGCACTATAAAGCCTATTTTTATTTGGAGATGAGTCGTTCCCCTGCTTTCAAGGGAAAATGTTCACCCGGCAACGGAGGCCACATGAAAATCGGAATCGCATTCCTATGGGTTCTATCGGTCAGTGCCATGGCGGTTTTAGCGCAGGGGTCGGCGGAGCAGGATATTCTTAAAACCTCAGCCGGCGACCTGGAGATCACCTTTATCGGACATGGGTCGCTGATGATGGCTTTCGAGGGCCAGATCATCCAGGTGGATCCCTTCAGTCAGCAAGCCGACTACTCCAAGCTGCCCAAGGCCGACCTGATCATTCTGACACACGATCATCCCGACCATCTGGACCCAGCGGCCCTGCGCCAGGTGCGAACCGCGCGGACAGTGGTGGTTCTCCCCCCGATCTGCGCCAGCCAAGTAACCGGGGGCACGATCATGACGAATGGCGAGGTGCGAACGGTATTGGGAATCAAGGTAGAAGCCGTTCCCGCGTACAACCTCCTTCACCAACGCGATAACGGACGGCCCTTCCACCCGAGGGGCGAAGGCAACGGCTATGTGTTGACCTTCGGCGACAAACGCATCTATGTCGCCGGCGACACCGAAAACACCCCGGAAATGAAGGCCCTGAAACAAATCGATTGCGCTTTTCTGCCGATGAATCTGCCCTATACGATGACCCCGGAAATGGTCGCCGACGCGGCCAAAGCCTTCATGCCGAAGATCCTCTATCCCTACCATTACGGGGATACCCCTCCGGCGAAACTCCAGGCATTGCTCAAAGACTGTCCCGGTATCGACGTGCGGATCCGGAAGATGAAGTGAAATCAGCAGCCCCGCCCATCGGGAAGGAAAACAACATGCCCAAATATAGGGGGACCGCAGTTGCATTCCTCGCCGCATTTCTAGGACTCATGCCCGTCCCGCTTTTCGCCGGAGACTCCGATCTGCTGCTCCACTGGAAAGGGGATGAGGGCGGGGGCGCGGTGACGAAAGATTATTCAAAAAATGGCCTCGATGGTGCCGTGAAGGCCCGGTGGATTTCGCAGGGGGCAATCCAGGCGTTCGGGTTCGACGGCACGGCCACGTCAACCGTCTCGGTCCAGTTGCCCCCCGATCGGCGGTTCGGCACAAAATCCTGGTCGCTCATGGCCTGGATCAATCCCACTCAACTGTCGATCGTCGACAAACAGAATCAGCGCCGCCTATTTGCCTATGGAAAATATCCCGATGCCTGTCTGGTTATGGACTTATTCAGCGCCGGCACGCTGGGCTATTATTTCTGTTACACGAATGGCGCGGGGGCCATCGAGTCGGTCGGAGACAGCACCTCCATCAGAATCAAAACGAATGAATGGACGCATATCGCGCTGGTTTGTAATCGGCCCGCCCAATACGTCCATATTTACATCAATGGCCAATCGCAAAGTGAGAATTCCCTACCCCCGGCGTTTACCGGTGATTTCTCTTTGGGAGGCGGATTGACTCTGGGAAGCAGCTGGCACAACTACTGGGGCTTGATGGATGAGATTAAGATTTATCGGCGCGCGCTGACCCGGGACGAGGTTCGAAAGGAGTTCATAACTATGCATGATGTGTATGGCGTAACCGAGTCGGCGGAATTTCTGGCGACGGACACCCGCGAAACGATCCAAGTCTTGTTCCTGGCCGCAAACGCCGCCTGGAAAACGAAGCATTATGACCAGGCCCGGGCCGAATACGCAAACGTGCTGAACCTGCCCCAGGCACCGGAGCACTACAAGAGTTATGCCCATCTTCGCATCGCGCAAAGCTACCGGGCAGAAAAAAACACCGCCGCCGCGAAACGGGAATACGAAAAAATCAGCACGCAGGCGGCGTATCCCGCCGTCCATCGCGACGAGGCGCTGGAGTGCGTGAACGAGATCGATCGCGCCGCACAGGGACTTCCCCCTCGCGATCCACTGGCCTCCCGCGTTAAAATTCAGCCGATCCCCACCTTCGCGGCCTCGGTTTATGTGGCGCCGGACGGATGCGATACGAATGACGGCTCCCGGCAGAAACCGTTTGCCACACTGACCCAGGCGCGCGATGCAGTCCGGAACATCAAGGCCAAGGGGATCACCGGCGCAATCGGCGTTGTGATCAAGCCGGGCGAATATCCAATGACCAACACGCTTTCGCTGACCGCTGAAGATTCCGGCACGGCGCAGTCCCCCATCGTTTACCGCGCCGAAAAAAAAGGAACCGCAACCCTTTATGGCGGGATCCGGCTGACCGGTTTCCAACCGGTCACGGATAGCAACCTCCTCGACCGACTCCCGGCCGAATCGCGCGGGAAAGTGATGCAATGCGACCTCCGGGCGCTGGGGATCACCGATACCGGCCACCTTCAAGTGCGCGGCTTTGGCCAGCCCCCCTCCCCCCCCACCCTGGAGCTCTTTTTCAACGGCCACCCGATGACGCTGGCGCGCTGGCCCAACACCGGCTTTGTTCAGATAAAAAAACTCGTCGCGGCCGGCGATAAAGGCAAAGGCATCCCGTCGGTCATCCAATACGATTCTGAACGTCCCGCGCGCTGGACGAAAGCCCGGGATCTGTGGCTTTTCGGTTATTTTAAATATTTATGGGCGGATGCGACGATTAAAGTCGCAGCCATCGATCCCCAAGCCCAAACCCTCACCACCGCCGAGGCCTACCAATATGGCCAGGGCGCCGGGATGGATACCCAGCAGGGCATCATCTATTACGCGTTCAATCTATTGGAAGAGTTGGATGCGCCGGGGGAATGGTTTTTAGATCGCGAGTCCGGCCTCCTATTTTTCTACCCTCCGTCGGATCCCGCAAAAGCGACGGTCGAGATCGGCCGGCTTTCGACGCCCATGCTCACGATGGAGAACGTCACGAATGTGCGCATCGAAGGTCTGCAATTCGACCTGGGCCGGTTTAACGGCATCCGCATCGCCCATAGCCAACACTGCCGGGTGTCCGCCTGCACGGTGAAACGGTTCGCGGGGAACGGGATCACGATCGAGGGCGGACAGGACAATGGAATTCTGGGATGCGACATTCACACGATCGGGCGGAGCGCCACCGAGGTCATCGGCGGCGACCGGAAAACGCTGACACCCGGCAAGCATTTTGTGGAAAACTGCCAGATCCATTCATTCGGGCGGATTGATCGCACCTATACGCCCGGCATCCAGCTCGACGGCGTGGGCCATCGGGTGGCGCACAATCTCCTGTACGATTGCCCCTCGAGCGCCCTGCGCATCGAAGGCAATGATCATGTCATGGAATTCAATCAGGTATTCGATGCGGTACAGGAATCCGACGACCAGGGGGCCATGGAGCTGTACGGAAATCCAACGTATCGCGGCGTGATCTTCCGCTACAATTATTTTGACCGGATCGGCAAAACCGGAACCGAAGTCGGGGTTCACGGCCAGGCCGGAATTCGATTCGACGATGCGATCAGCGGGATGCTCGTCTACGGCAACATCTTCCGCCGCTCAGCCCAGGGCCATTTCGGCGGGGTGCAGATGAACTGCGGACGGGACAACATTCTGGACAATAATATCTTTGCCGAATGCCGGCAGGCGGTCAGCGGCGGCTGGAACTCGCAGAACAGTATCTGGAAAATGCTCCGGGAAGGCAAGAAACCCGCCGGCTTTTATCTCGATGAGTTATATGGTTCACGGTATCCCGCCATCCGAACGATGATGGACGAGCCGGGAATGAACCAGGCCTGGCGCAATATCTTCTATCACTGCGACCGGCTGGTGACCGGAAATCTCACCCATATCGATATGCTGGAAAACGGCATTTATGCCGACGATGATCCGGGTTTCAGGAATGCGGCCCGGGGTGATTTTCGTCTCAAGCCGGATGCCCCGCTCTTTCAGACGGTCGGGTTCAGACCTATTCCGATCGATGAGATCGGACTCTATGACGACCCCTATCGCGCGTCCTGGCCGGTGAAAGGGATATTAGACCGGCAATAGGTTATTATGCACCCTTGTAATGCCGGGCATAATCGGAATACAGGAGATGAAATGGCGATTCATCCTCTTCAATGGCGGGAAATCGTCCGACAGATTCATAGAACCGGTTATCGGTCTTGTCGTCATTGACCAACGAGACTTCCCCAACCAGAACCTTGCCGCCTTCACCCCAGAATTTATGATAGAGCCGCGTAGGCAAGGTGATGCTTTCGCCCGGTTCCAGCCGAACCACATCCCCCGCCTTGACGGTCCGCAACACACCATCCGTGGATACTTCGACGGGCGTGTCGGCCAGACGATCATCTGGTGTGGAATTAAACAACTGGATCACCAGTTTGCCGCCGCCCCGGTTGATGATATCCTCCGCCTTGCTCCAATGGAAGTGCATCGGGGTGATCTGCTGGTCCTGGACCACCAGGATCTTCTCGGCATACAATTTTCCCTGTTTCGTTTTCCAATTTTCGGGGTGGCCATTGCGGACGGTAAACAGGAACAAGCCCACCTTGTCAAAATCCCCGGATCCGAAATCGGTGATATCCCATCCCAATTGATTCCGCACAATTTCAGCGCTTTCCGGGCCCTTGGTCCGCCACTGATCGGGAGTCCAATAGGCGAAGGGAGGGAGAAGAAAACCATGCCGGCGAATGAACTCGTCAGCGGACCGCATGATGGAGTTGATTTGTGATCGTTTCATGTGCGCACAATATCTAATGGGTTATGGGATGGCAAGATTTTCATTGATCGTTGAATCATTGGGACATTATGCGCAGAGAACCGTGACACCCAAATCCTGTGGGGGCGGACGCTGGCCGCCCTGCTTCCCCAAACGGCGGTGGACGGCCATCTCCATCTCTGGATATGACGGTCTCCGCCGTTCTTTCAGTCTCGCGTATTGAATTGAAGGTGGGCCGGGGGCTTGCTACTCTGCGAAGTTAGCGAAGGCTGCTTTCGCTACGAAGCACGATCCGCACCACGGCCTCTTTGTGCCGATTGGGAAGCCCGCCGTACGGAGCCATCGGGCCACCTGAGACAGTTAAAGGAGAGCAAAACGCACGGATTGTCCCTCTTCAATCCCCCTACGCCGGTAGGGTGACACCAGGCCCACCAGTGAAAATATCATCGCCGTCTTGGACATGGCGGTCCCCGCCGTTGTCTGGCCCTCTCCCTCTTAATGGCCGTGGACGGCCGTCTTCATAATACGAAGGGCAAATGAATTAATTCTCGAACAAGTCCACCGGCGTGGGCTGCCACTTCCCGCCTGGCTCCCGCTGAAATCGATAGGTCGCCAGAGCGCGAGGCTGGAGGTGCCCCAGCGTCAACGCCTGCCCCATCCACTGAATCTCTGGAACCACCGGAGCACCGGCGAACGACTGGAGTCGTAAAATCCATCCCTTCCGATCTTCCGCCGGTTTAATGGCCAATACCCGGACTGATTCAGGAGACAGTTTCATGAACCCTCCGGTCTTGGCACCCGGTCCCGGCGACGGGATTACGTGCATGGCCAACGGCGGTTGCTCCAATTCCGCGGACAACCGCTCCAGCACCGTCGTGTCCGAGGTCAGCAAAAACCGGAATCGCAATTCGCCGACATCCAAAACCGGTCGCCAGGGATGTTCTTCCCCTTTTGCCGGCAAATCGGCGGCATAGCGCGTGGCCCGCACAATCGTGGCCTGCAAAACCCCTTCCGGGGTGAGATTGAAATTATAGAGGGCATCGCTGGCGAATCCCAGGGAATCACCTGCCCGGTCCAATTTAACCCACCGGCCCCCCGGCACTTCTCCCACCGATCCGCGCCGAACCGTGCCCCCCATAACATCGTACTCGGCCTGCGAAAATCCTCCCGGCAAGGCCAGTTTTAATCGGGCACACCGCTCATCCCAAAATACCCGGGTACTGATATCCACTGCATTGCGCCCTTTCCACAGGGCCAATGTCAGATCCATGCGTGAACGCCCCGCTTCCATCCTCACATTCAAGGTCGCCCGCAAGGGGCCCCGCTCACCTACTTCCACCTTCGTCACCCGCCAGATGTCCCGAACCTGGGTCAGACTTTGCGAGGGGATCGACTCGGCAAAATCCCCCCACGTGCCCCACGGATCCTCAATGGTCAATGCCGACAAACCGGGTTCATCCAGCAAGGGTTTCCCAGACCGAAGAAAACGAACTCCCGCCCCCCCCGGCACAGCCTGAACCTCCCAGTCACCCCCGCAGATTGAATTCTCTCCGACCCTCACGGGCGTGGAAACCGGCACTTCCCGGGCGGCCTCATCATACGCAAATTCCACCACTTTCCAGCCCATCGCAGGAAGTTCAACCGGAACGACGACCCGGGTCCTCAGGTTGAGATTTTGCACATAAAAGTTTTCCGTCTCGATTTTCTGAAGCGGGAGCGCACCGGATTCGGGGTCCAATACGGTAACCGGGAGCTGATCCACGCGATCCTGATATTTCCAAATGGGACGAAAATCAAGACCCCCTTCCAGTTCGACGGGTCCCTTATACGGCCACGGATGGGGATTGAACAGCAACAACGGCAGACCCGCGGGCATATCCGGCGCAGGGAGCCGGACGCGGGTATCCAGACTGGCGGCCAGATCGCGAATCGCGCCGTGTTCCACCGTCCGAGCCGCATGAGGAGCCCGTGCCAGCCAGTCGAATTGTTCATCATAGGCACGCTCAATACTGGATCCGGGAAGGATATCGTGAAACGTATTGAATAGGATGGCTTCCCACGCCTCGTGCAGGTCGGGCACGGCGACCTGGGGAAGACCAACCGGAGGGGTTCCCGCCGCACTGATCAGGGCGGTCATTCGTTCCGCCCGGCAGACCAGCGCCTCGGCTTTGCGGTAGGCAAACTTAAAACGTGCAGCTGCGGCATAAATGCCGCGCGGCGCAAAATTGATCTCGCCTTTAAAAACCGGAAGGCTGTTTTCGGCACGGGCTGTGACCTCTTTTCGCAAGGCATCGAAAAATCGCGTCAGGGTCGAATACGAAACGGTCACGTGGGGATGCGCTTTGATCCAATCGTTTACTTCCGCAATCATCCGCCGCGTCGGATGCCCCCCATGATTACCCAACCCCATGAAACAAGCCCGATTCAAACAATGGGTGGAGTCGGTCAGTTTCAACTGGCCATCCAGACGGGCAGGCACATCGTGCCGTTCCATGCCATACCAACCAACCGGAGGTCGGTGGACCAGGAGACGTCCCCCCGCAGGTCCTTCCCACCAAAAAGTATGAGGGGCCGGAACGGAGGCGGGCCGGGTATAGGAATAATATTCCATTCCTCCCGCGGCCAGCAGGTCCGGCAAGGCCACCGAATGACCAAAACAATCCGCCGACCAACCCGACCGCGCCTTGAGTCCAAAATGATCCTGAAAATAGCGCTGGGCATAAAGCAGATGGCGCACAAAAGTTTCTGTGGCGGGGATGTTCATATCGGACTGCAACATCGTACCGCCCACCACGTCCCAACGCCCTTCTGCTATCCGTTGCTGGAGCCGGCGAAAAACATCCGGGGCATTTTCTTCAACCTGGCGATAGAGGAAGGCTTCGCCACGGGAAAACGTCAGATCCGGAAATTCATCCATCAGGTCCAAAACCGTCCGGGTGGTATTGATCATCTCGGTATTCCCTTCCCGCCAATCCCAGAGCCAGACGGGATCGAGGTGGGCATTCGGAATCAAATGAAGGTGAAGGTGGTTTGTCATGTAGACACCATACCGTATTTGGGGAGAGAACGACCACGCAAAAATTCAAAGTGGCAGTCACCCTGAAACCTATGGTATAGGGATAGCCTTCATGATTACTTGGCAACAACTCGCTGAACTTCCGGTTTTCCCGGAATTCTATCATCTGGCTCGACAACTCTTCGGCGCCAATATCGCCCTGGTCAGTCCGGATGGTGCCCAAGGGCGCGTTCTCGGCCAGGGGCGGGAACTCAACCCCTTCTGCAAAGCCATCGAGCGGCAACCCGGGGGGGCGCAGCGCTGTGCGGAGTGCGATGCCGTTCATGCCCGATTGGCCCGAAAAGAGCGAAAGCCCATCCGCTATCTGTGCCATGCCGGGTTGACCGATTTCATTATCCCGATTTCCGTCGACGGAGAAATCGTCGCCCATCTGCAGTGCGGCCAGGTTCTGGATCGTCGCCCCACCGCCGCCTCCTGGAAATCGATCCAGCGGCGGCTGGATTGGATTCACAGCGGTCAGGGCGAATTGCGAAAGCTCTATCTCCGCACCACGGTCATCGCCCCTTCAACCCAGAAAAGCCTGATGTCGTTGCTTCAACTCTTCGCCAATCATGTCGCCATCGCCCATGCCCGACAATTGGTTTTGGATCAGGACCCTCGGGACCGGGCACTCTCCAAAGCCCTGGATTTTTTGCGGACGCACTTCAAAGATCCGTTGAACCTCGACCAAGTCGCTACCGCCGCCGGAACCTCAAAACGCAATTTGGTCCGTATTTTTCGAACCCGGACGGGAGCCACCGTCCTCGATCACCTGCACCGCTTCCGCATCGCCCAGGCCTGCGATCAACTGCTCCAATCCCATGCCCAAATCGCCCAGATCGGTCTGGACTGTGGATTTGGAAGCATCCAGCAATTCAATCGCATGTTTCGCAAAGTGAAACGCACGACGCCCCGAAACTGGCGTGTTAAATCCCGGAAAAACGTTTTTCGGTAATGTTCCGAAGGCTCCTGCTCAAGCGGTTAAAACAAGTTTCCGGGTTTTGGGGACGGCGCGCTTTTGGCCATTAATCACAACCTGTTTGATTCCCGGCTGCAGATGCAGGATGACTTTTTTCGGTGACTTTCTAAACCGGGGTTTGAAGGTGACCGAGAGCTTGCTCCCTTTGGTATCCATTGCGGTATGTAAGGTAACCGGTCCGTATTCGGTGGGGAGCAGGTCGAACTCGCACCGGGCCTTGGGGCGCAGCCAGGCATCCGGCATCAAGCGCAGGAGATGCAATTCGTCCTGATTCACGTGGTCGTCGATCATTGCCAGACGCGCCATGTAAATAGCCAACGGTGCCGAAAAGACATTCCCGGTAATCCCCCCGCGCGTTTCGCATGAAATCCAGGTCTTGCGCGACATCGATCCGGCAAACAGGCTATACATCCCCTCCAGGAATTTTACACGATCCCCGCTCTGCCAGGAATGAAACACGTTCCAGGAATAGCAGGGCTCACAACTCGAAATTTCATGATTCAAAACCGGCACCTGCCAGCAATTTGAATCATTCCGATTATACGCCCGCTGGGGTCCTTCCCGGAACCAGGCCAGGGCATCCTTCATCAAGGCATCATCCGCATTCAACAGGCCGGCAAAAACCAGGAAGAGTGGCCCGGCATCTAAATAAAAGGCATGACGGCTTTCCGCCTTGTCGTCCCCGGCCAGGGCGGTAGGAATAAATTGCCGCCGCCGTCCTTTGGAATCTTTCCACGTCGGCATGGATTTGCATTTATGGCGTAGCGCCACCAGGAAATCGGCGCGATAGGCGTTCGCCTCTTCTTCAAATTCACCGGCGCGCGGATGCCCGATCTCCTTGAGAACGCGAAGGGCCGCGATCAAACCCTTGTAATTCCAGCCGATACTCCAGATCGCCTGGATTTTGGTGTCCGCATCGGTCGCAACCGCCGGCGGCAAAACCTTTTCATACCCGCCGTGGCCTTTTATCGCCCGAGCCGTCTTGATCCAGTCACAACTTTTCACGATGGCATCCAGGGTGGACGTTAAATAGGCGTGATCGCCGGAGAGCAAATAATGCATGCACAGGGTCCATAACACCGCACCGTTATCTGCCAGCCAATCGACGGATTTATAGCGCGCCGGCGAGCTTAAATAGCCCGGATGCTTTTCATAGGCCGGCCCCGGAGGTATCACCGTCCCCTGCTCTTCTTTGAAAATCTCGAGATAATCCTTTACCATCTCATGATACCCCAACAGATCCATCATCATGATGAAATCCATCGCCACGGGTGTCGTCCATAATTCAGCGTAGGCCCAGGACCCATTGATCTTGCATAGTTTTCCGGTTTCCGGATTGCGTTCGGTCAGGACATGGCTGAAGCGGATGCTCTCGCGGATGGCATCATTGAGGGCCGGCTCAGGCAGACTGATCCGGGTTGTCGCATGCAAGGTCTTTTTCCAAAACGCAGTGGCCTGCTTGAGCGCCCCGTCGTAACCCAAGGCCAGTTCACGATCGAACACCTCGCGAGGCATGGGTGTCATGGGCAGGAGTAAATCGACATAAACCCCTTTTTTTGCCGGAACCTGCACGTATAAGCGATGGCCTTTCCGATAGTCTTTGTCATCGGGTTGGAAAAATTCAACCGTGGCGGAAGGGCCTTTTTTTCCCGGTGCCACAGCGAACCGAACCTTTTCATCCGAGTCAAGAATGTGCGCGCCATGGGACTTGATATCCTGCGGAGGATCCATGTGGAGCGCCTTAGGGTAAAGCGACAGCTCGTGCCAGAATCGCACATTATCACGCAATTCCATGGTGGGGGTGAGATGGGGATTATGAAGAAGGACCTGAAACCCATACGCCGCTTCAAGGGGTAAGGCAGGGCACAGGTCGTGGATTTGCATGCGGATCCAGGCAAATATCGGTTCAACGCCGGTTTTTGTGGGACCGCCATCGGCCGTA
The DNA here is from genome assembly GCA_903824675.1 of uncultured bacterium. GTDB lineage: Bacteria > Verrucomicrobiota > Kiritimatiellia > CAIKKV01 > CAIJXV01 > CAIJXV01. Next base: position 6,271 of record CAIJXV010000059.1, on the reverse strand, counting down.
TGGGCAAACACATGTTGCCGCCATTTGACCCCATCCCGCGCCCATTCACTCCATAGCACCGGAGCAACGCCCGGATCCCAACCCTGAATCACCTGTCCATCATCGACCTGCAGATAGGCGATCTTATAATACTCCTTGTAGGCATTGGTGTACTGGGGCACAAAGGCCACCTGGACGCCTTGCTCCTTGAGCGCCACCCCCCGCCGGTTGGTGTTCGGCTCTGCCAGGAGGGTTCCATTCCAAAGCACATTGAATTTAAACAGGTGATCTGTCCACCCGATGGGGGTCCAGATATTGGGGAGATCGCTCCACCATTGGCAGGCGGTTTCAAAATCAGGAGTTGTCTTTGATGGTTCATTTTTCATGACGGAATCCTTTATTGAACAGGTATGATTCGTTGTGGATTGCGTTGCATAATGTAGTCTTCCTCCTCCGCCGTTAAACCCATTTTCCGGAAAGCGGGGAGCGTGTGGGTAAACATGTGCAGGAAGGGCGGCGGTGGAACAAACGTGCAGGCGCCAAATGGGGCTGATTCCGAAACGAAGGCCCAATCCAAACCGAACGACAGCTTATCCCCATGTCCGGCATCGAAAATCTCGTGAATCGCCTCCACCAGCGGACGCCACCGCTCGCCATCATCCGCCCCAATCCCCAGGTTGGTCGGCAGGAAATTCGCCCCCCGTTTCATCCATTCCAAACAGATGGCCCGCCGCTCCGGATCCATCAGATGCCGAGCCGTGTGCCCGATGACCACGCGCCGCAAATCAACGCCTTCGCGGTCAAAGATCTCCAACTGGCTGGTCTCGGCCCCCATTTGGGTGCAATGGGTGGTGATATGCACACCCGTTGCCTTTTGAGCCCGCGCCCCGGCCCGAAAGGTTTTCTGTTCTAACGGACTCAAGATCGGATTTCGTCCACCCAGTTTGATGGCGCCCGCCCGAATCGAAGTACCATGCTGGCCTTCGACGATTTCTTTCGTGCAAAATTCAGTCAACTCCTCAAGCGAAGCCGTCCGCATGAAGGACCACGCCTTGTCCGCCGGCTTTTTGACCCAGTACTCGTTGTCGTTCATCTCACAGTAAAAACCGGTGCAGAGAATGATGTGCATCTTTGCGGCGGCCGAGGCCTCGACCATGAAATCCGGCCAGGCCCGCCAGGGCGGCGGAGTGACATCGACATAGGCGTGACAACCATGATCATTGCAGGCGCGCAAGGGAGGAATGGCCTCCCGCATGAGTAATTCGCGCCGCGCCGGCTCAATCGGCTTTTCCACATCAACCAAGCACTGTTTATCCCAGTCATAACAATCGCTGTGCAAATGCTCGTGCATCATCACCTTGCCCAACACGGCAGGTTCAACCGGTCCCTGGGCAGTCAACACTTTCCCGATCAGCGGTTTCATGGCACTCAACATGGCAGTATGCTTTCCTTTGAGAAATTAACCTTTATTCAACATTTCAAGGGCATTACGAAGTAGGACCGCTTTCTTTCGTGCCTCTTCAATCGGCAGGAAGATCAGGTTCACCGTGACCAACCGGGGCATCACTTGTTCCACCACCGGACACAACCCGTCCCGATACCGATAGTCGCTGAGCGTCGTGAAAGGCGGCGTGTGATAGGGCACGCCATGGCCAAAGATATCGCCCTTGCGAAAAAATTCGTATTGATAAGGCGCAACCTGGTTGAATCCGAATCGCAGCCCAATCCCTAACTCCGCATCCAGAGCTTTAAAGCGTTCGTAGGACGAGTCATCCCCCGCCCATTTGCAGGCAAACCAATACCCGGACTGGGTGGCCGCGGCCGGCACCTTACGCGCTTTGAGCCATTTGCTTCCGGCGATGGCGTCGTTGAAAATTTCCAGGGTCACGTTGTAGGTTTCGGACAGGATCTTATCCACCCGCTGGAGTTGGGCCAAGCCCACGGCCGCAGTCATCTCGTTCATGCGCCAGTTGAGCGTAAACATATGGGGACTTTCGCCAGAAAAAGCCCAGATGCTTTGCAGTTTTTCAGCCAGTTCCACGTCGCGAACCAGGGTCATGGAGCCATCTCCGGTGGACAACTGTTTAAACTCCTGAAAACTGAATACCCCCATATCCCCGTAGGTTCCCGCATGCTTCCCCTTCCAGCGCGATCCCACAGCATGTGCGCAATCTTCGATCAGGAAGAGCCCTCTTTCCCGACAGATATCCCGGATCTCATCGATGCGATCCATCAACCCCCAGAGATGGGTGACAATCACGGCCTTAGTATTGGGCGTGATATTCGCCTTCAGGGAGGCGGGATCCATGCAATAGGTATCGGGATCGATGTCCACGAATCGGGGAATACAGTTCCAATATAAGGAAGCCAATCCGCCGAAATGCACCACCGGATCGCACAAAACTTCATTGCCGGCCTGCGCGCCGCTGACGCTGACCGCCTCGGCCAGACCGCACATACCGTTGTTGCGGGCCAGGGCCACCGGCGCGCCGGTATAGCGGGCGAATGCCTCCTGGAACCGGTCCACCATACCGCCTTCATTAAAGAAGATGCTCATTCGCCCGCGTTCGAAAACCTCCTTGAGGTAGCTGAGTTCCAAATCATCCAACCCGCGCAGTTTCTTCGCAAACGGTCCATAATTCATTTTCGATCTCCTTTACTCCAAATCCCGGACGGCCATCGTCGTTCCCCGCCGGGCCGACTCCACGGCGGCAAAACAGGCGAGGCTGGTCTGATAAGCGCTTCCCACATCATTAATACAAGCGACCCCGTCCGCCAGCAGGGCGACAAAATGATCCATCAATTTATCCCAGGGTTCTCCGACGCCCCCCTGAACATTATCGGGAATCCAGGCGGCGGGCAATTCGATGCCATCCCGCTCATGACCGGCCTCGGCAAAGTGGGGCATCGTGTCCAACCAGATCCGGTTATTCAGGACGGTTCCGTGGGTTCCATATAGTTTGAAATTAAACTGGAATGGCGCGATCGGTCCGATACAGAACTGAACCTTGCCGATCGCCCCCGATTCAAACCGGAAAAGGGCCACCGCCGTATCCTCGGTTTCAACCTGTTGGGGCCGCGGCATAAAAATCCCCTTCATACAGGTGACGTCTTTAATCTCGCCGCAAAAATAGCGGATCAGATCCACATTGTGCCCGCTTCCCGCGTGGAATAGACTTCCGGCGATCTGTTCCTTGCCCAACCAGGACCAGATATCCAGGCCCCCCGGCACATGGTGCAGGTAATCCGACTCGACCATGAAGGGCGTCCCCAGCGCGCCCTGGTCGAGCAACCCCCGGGCGTGTTGATAGAGCGGATTCATCCGCCGATGATAACCGATCAAATACGGCACCCGTGCCCGTTCGACCGCCTCGCGGACCCGGCGACAGTCCTGCAGCGAAATGGCCATCGGTTTCTCGCAGTAAATGGCCTTCCCTGCCCGAGCCGCTGCCACACACATCTCCGCATGCAGGGCATTGGGAGTGGCGATCACCACCGCATCGACATCCGATTCCCAAAGTTCATTCACGGTCTGACATTCGCGAAAATCGGCCCCGGTTTCCTGCCGCAATTGAGCCACATGCTCGGCATCCGAATCGCAAACCAGCGCCAGTTCGGCCCGGGGATGGCGGACAATATTCCGGCCATGCTCGCGACCAATCCACCCGGCTCCCGCCAATCCGATTTTTATTTTCTTCATATTTTCACCCCAAAACAAGTCATGGCAACACGGGAAAAGGCTTGATGGCCCCACGGGCCGCCATCGGGACAAAAGCCTCGGCAAACGCACACCCGGATTTTTCACCCCAGTACGCATCCGGCCGGTTGCACAGTTGGTCGAACCCCGTCTTAAACGCCTTCTGCATGGCCGCTTCTTGCGATTGGTGCAATCGCAGCAACTGGATTTTTTTTAACTCGAAGGCGGTGATATCCACAAAATACGTGGCAGGAAAGGGAATCGGACCATGTGGTTCAACACAAAAGATCGCCGGATGACTCTTCAAGGCGGGAGATGCCGTTGGCAACAGCGGCAGGGAGGCCAGCATAGCCGCCTGCCGGACCAACCGGTGGGTCGCCATGTGGTCTTCATTATAATCCTCGTGATAATGCGTAAAAATCACATCGGCCTCCGTCTTCCGGATCGCTTCGATGAGTTTCATACGTACCGATGGAGTATCGAACAGGAAGGCATCGCGTTCCCCCAGGCAAAAACATTCGCCCCCGGCCGACCGGGCCATGTTTTTCAACTCCCCGGTCCGGATCCGGGCCGCCGCTTTTCGGGGAAGCGGCGGTTCCTGTAAGACCCCCGATGAACCGTCCGTCAGCGTCAGAAAGAACAATTCATCTCCCCGCTGACGACACTTGAGCATCGTCCCCAGACATCGCATTTCATCATCCTGATGCGCCATAATCGATACGATCTTCATGCCCACCCCCTTTCGCGATTCATAGTTGTCAGGTTAGCGAACTTCCGTCCCGCCGGCTAGTCAGATCGAGACAAATATTGAACATTTTGCGCCAACATTGCCATATCATTCCAGTGCGGGATAAAGGTTATTTCCGGCGCTGTTCTTCCCCATCAAAGTATGTTAAAGAAATGGTCATGAAAGCGCGCTCCCACCGATTTGGATTTCCCATTTTCAGCAAACGACGCTCCCGATTTTCGGCCGCCTCTATCCGGCAGACTCTCGGCCGTCTGGCTTTTTTTTGGAAGTCTTCTTGGTTGGGCGACGGGTTTTCTGCCCCTTCCGGTCCCGGCCGCCACCGAATTGCTCGCCCCTCCTCCTGGCCCCCTTCCCGCATGCATCACCAACCATTTTGCGATCCATCCCGATGATCGCATTTTAATCCTGGCCCCGCATCCGGATGACGAGATCCTCGCCACGGGTGGAATTATCCAGGAAGCCCTTCGACAAAAATGCCCGTTGCGGGTGGTTTTTCTGACGTGTGGGGACAATAATGAATGGTCCTTTTTCTCTACCGGAAGCACCCGGTCCTGCTCCCCCGTGCCCTCCAACAGATGGGTCGCATCCGTTATCAAGAGGCGTTAAAGGCCGCCGACCTACTGGGGAATCCCACCAACAATCTGATTTTTCTAGGTTATCCCGATTTCGGCTCGTTGCATATCTGGATGAATCACTGGAATTCGGCACCGGCCTATCAGGGACTGCTTACGCGGACCACGGCCGTCCCCTATCCCTTCGCCTACCGGCCCGGGGCCGCTTATAAAGGGGAAAATATCGTCGCCGATCTGGAGAGCCTGATCCGGGATTTTAAACCGACCCACCTATATCTCCCCCACCCGGACGATTACAATAACGATCATCCGGCCTTGTTCCTGTTTACCCGTATCGCGTTATGGAACCTCCTGGCCGACCTGCAACCGGAACTCCGCCATTACCTGATTCACTATTCAAATTGGCCCAAACCGCGGGGACTGCAGACGGCTGAATGGCAAATCCCTCCGAAACGCCTCCGCCATCAAAACGGGTGGACCTCATTTGATCTCCGTCCCTCGATGATCCCTTTGAAACAGGGCGCTCTGCTGGCCCACCGATCCCAATGGGAATACAGCTCCCATTATCTGGCGTCTTTTGTCCGGCCCAATGAACTCTTTTGGACAGGTGAAGACACGGCCCTGCTCCCCCAGCCCCCCCCACTTCCGGAAGAGCCGGAAATCCTTTCCGAACCTCCGGATCTGCTCTCCATCGAGGAACAGTCGGCCTTCGTAGGATTGGTTTTAGACCCGGTTCAGCGACAGGGAGCGCAATTGAAATTTTCCCTGCGCTTATCCAAACCCCTGACCACCACCAAGGTGACCGTGCATTTGTTTGGCTATTCCACCCACACGCCCTTCGCGTTGATGCCCAAAATCCATCTCATTGTCGGTGCCACGCGGGAAATCTATACCGACATGAACCAGCCACTATCGAATCCCGAAATTATTACCCATCGGTCGACCGGCAAAATGGAGATTACCTGTCCCCTTTCGGCACTCGGGAATCCCGATCGTTTCCTGATCGCCGCCAAAACCTCTCTGGGCGATCTTCCGCTGGACCATACCGGCTGGCGGGTATTTACTCTCCATCCATCCCGCTGAGGAAACAATACCCACGGAAGGACCCTTCGCCCTCCCCATGATCCAAGCATTTGGTCAAAGGACAAAGTGAATTAGACTTTGGCAGGGTAAATGCGCCGGGGTCTCGTTTAGTCTATCCGAAACCGGGCATTGATGCGGTGGTTTTGGGTATAGGAAGCCGGTTGAGGCGAGTTCCACCTGTGAAGGGGGCAG
>CAIJXV010000058.1 GCA_903824675.1 uncultured bacterium | reverse complement strand
ATCTCAATATGCGGCCGGAACAATGCGCCCCCTCACCCCGCCCTCCCCCGCGCCGGGGGGAGGGAGGAGCCAGAACTATGCGGCATACGGCTCTGTTTGGTACATCTCAAACCGGGCTTGAACTGAGATGGCATCACCTGCACCGAATGAGGAGCCCCCTCACCCCGCCCTCCCCCGCGCCGGGGGGAGGGAGGAGCATTCGCAGGGTGAAGTCTGGAGAGGTTGCGGAAGTCTAACTCCATGGCCTGCAATCAGAGGATCATCACGGTGTTTATTCGTTGATTTTACTCGGCGATTTCGTTTCCTGATGGTATTGGCGCTCTTTCCGTATCTTCCCCCTCACCCCGCCCTCACCCGCGCCGGGGGGAGGGAGGAGATCAGAACGATGTGGTGAATTTGCAGGTCGTCAGTTCCACTGCCGGCGTCCGGAGGAGATCAACCCGGTGTGTATTGTAGTAGAATCAAAATAGAGGCTTGATCGCTGGCGTAATCCGGTTACTGTTATGCCATGCACCGCATCGTTGCCCGGCTTCTTCAATCAGGGCCGAAAATCGGCGGGCGAAGGGGAGACTTCCATGAAATTACGCTGGTTGATGGGCTGGGCGTTATGTGTTGCCGGAGTTTTATCCACAGCGACCGTTGCCGTGGAACGCTCGGATTTGTCCGCAGATGCACAAGCCTTTCTGCCGGATGAACGAATCCTGACGGTAAAATTAAAGAATGGATTTATCGTCCGGGGTGAACGCCAACCCTCCTCGCCCGACACTCTGTCGCTCAAAGTAACCGAGGGTTCAATCACGACCCGGAAGATTTATGCAACCCAGGACGTGACGATCGTCGCGGTCAACATTGGCCGCGTGTTTGCCGATGAACTCAAAAAGCTCCAGCTCTCTCCCGATGCGGCGCTACCCCGGGCGGAGTATGCGCGCCGGCTGTTGCTGTTTGATGAATTTTTTACAAAATTCCCCGATTATCCGGAAGGGGCGGAATTAAAATCGCTGCGCCAGGACACCGCGGCCGAATTAGAGCAGGTCAAAAAAGGATTGGAAAAAGTGGATACCCGCTGGATGTTGCCCGTCGAGGGAGCCATTTTCCGGTTTCGCGGAGTAACGAGTCGGATGCGGGAATTGACCAAGCAGTATCCCGGTGTTGAAAAAGCCTCTTATACCGCCCAACCCAAGGTCCGCAAGGGATATGAGCAATTACTCGAACAACGCCGGGCCATCGCCCGAAGTCTGGCCGGTGTGATTCGGGAACGATTGCCCTTGTTGCTGGCCCAAGGGGAGATCGATTCGGCCACCACTGAACTGAATGCCTTCCTCAATTTCTGGCTGGAACGGGTCATGAAAAACGAGGCGGAAGCTGCGGATCGGGCGCTCTTCGGGGAAACCCCGTTTGAATCCATGGATTTCAGCCTGATCACCGGTTTGGCCCGCCGCATTATCGGAGCCGCCCAGGCCCTTCCGCCGCGCCCGCTACCCGCCGGGGTGACGCCCCCGCCGGGAATGGTCTATGTGCCGGGCGGATACGCGCTGATGGGGCGCGAGGATGCCAAGCCGAATGAGCCCGACTTTCCGCTCCGGGTCGTTTACGTCAAACCGTTTTTCATGGACCGCTGCGAGGTCGCCAATGCGGATTACCGCAAATTTGTCGAACAGGCCCGGACGAGCGGCGATGTCTCCATGGAACATCCCCTCTCGCCCCCGATGAAAAATCACGACGCCCTCGGCTGGAAAACACCTGCGCTCAGCCGCGACGATCAACCGGTCGTGGGCGTGGATTGGTTCGATGCCTATGCCTATGCCAAGGCGGCCGGCAAACGCCTGCCGACGGAAGCCGAATGGGAATGCGCCGCCCGCGGCGGCGATGACCGGATCTATTCGTGGGGCGATCTTCTGCCGGGCCAGACGATTGTCAGCAGTCCCGGCGGACGCAAATTTTTGGCGACGGAAATGGATCGGCAAATGCCGCTCCCGGCGCCCCGTCCCCCGTCGCGGGGAATTTTTGGCTGCCTGCAACGCAAAGAGCCCCCCCTGCCGCCTCCGCATTGGAATCTGCCGGTGGAACCCTGGGACGCGGATCAGTTATTGCCACCCCAGGCTATCGGAAAATTGGAATGGAACGAAGATCTGGCCGGGCCTTATGGATTATTGCACCTGGCCGGAAACGCCGCCGAATGGGTGAATGACTGGTATTCGCCGACCGCATATGTCACGAATATCTTTCGCGATCCCCCGGGTCCGATCCAGGGTACCGTCCATGTTTTCCGGGGCGGATCCTATCTCTCGGCCGACGACACCAAGGAATTGCGGGTATTCACCCGCGGGATTCCCGTAAATGACAATATGAAAAAAGGATGCTTTACCGACGCCCGTCCCATGATCGGGTTCCGCTGTGTCAAAGACTTGGATGCGCCGCTTCGGCCCTAATCGACAGGTTGCGAATGCCCCCCTTGAACACCCGGAAATGCCCGCTCTGCCAGCAAGAGACCTCTCGCAGTCATGAGTTTTGCGACCACTGCGGGCGCGGGATTGGTGATTATTGTCTCGAATGCGGTGCGGAACGTTCCCGCAACGGCACCTTTTGTGTAAAATGCGGATCTGAATTCAAACCGCTACCGACACCCCCCCCGGGTGCCAAACAATCCGCCAACCAGCAGCCGGAGATCCCGACGGAGGAAGACTCCTCCACCCCATTTTTCCCGGTCTGGTTCAAACGATTATTTCTGGGCGCTCTCATCCTCTTTGTGGTATTCGGACTCGGGCTCTGGCTGACGGTTTGGTTCATGCGCCAGTGGGCTGAAATGAGAAGCGGGGACCCGGAGACCGCCCCCGTTGCGGCCGTCGCCCCGCATGCCACTGAAAGCAGGGCCCCCGCCCATGGTCTCCCGATCGTGATTCCCGACACCCTTCCGACTTTCTCAAGGGATTCCCGATGGCAGGCGCGTTTTGAACATTGGTACGTGGTGTATTTACCCCAATTTACGCCCCTTTCGCCCGGAAGCCTTCTGGAAGTCGAGACCCGAACCGGAATCCGGATGACCGGGACCCTAACGTCTGTTTCCAATCGGCTGATCACGATCAACCGGGAGGGAATGGAAATCGGGTTTGAGGCTTCGCAATTGACCTTGAGCACGCTGAGCCACCTATTTCGTGAAGAGTATGCCCAGAATCAGGCAGCGATGGAAGTCGAGCGGGAGCAACGCAACGAAGGACAGAATCGGCCCCTACGCACCGTAGCCGCGACCCGGACCGCCCAACGGCCCGATCTGAACCCCGGTTCAAAACCCGGGGTGACGCCCCCAGCCGCCCCCCAAACTGAATTTCAAACCGACCTGGCAACTTTTAAACAATCCATGCTTCGTCTGGTGATCAGCCTGCTGGTGATCGTGGGGGTCGTGGTCGTGGTCCGGCATTTGTGGTAAAAGATCAGTAGCCTCCCATGATGCACAGGCGATAGGGTTTCAGGCTGTAGGCTGTTTAGAAAAGCCGCTGAAACCAAAAATACTGATCCAACCCTGCGTGCTATTTCTGATTTCGGACACGCCTGGTTTTGTGCTTTGGCCTAACAGCCTAAAGCCTAAGCTCCTACAGACTGGGGATTCCAGTGAAATGCCCATGGTAAAAATGAAAAATCGCGGGATTGACAGGACCGGTCAAGCTTATTAGTATTCGCGTTCTGTTTGAGCGGGCGATTAGCTCAGTTGGCTAGAGCACCACCTTGACATGGTGGGGGTCGGAGGTTCGAGCCCTCTATCGCCCACCATTATTTCCCCTTTATTTCCAATGCCTTGTGCTTCTTCGCATCCGTTTCCCCGCCTTCTGAATAAAGTCGGTGGCAAGTTCGGTAGCAACTTTTTTCCTGTTTCTGCTTCCTCCGCGTCGTCCGACTGATCCCCGGCAGATAACAGAGCCAACGGGGTAAGGAACTCGCAAGGGGCAGTTGCCGGTAATGGGCACCCCACCCCTATGGCGATTTTAAGGACGGCTTCGATCGCATACTACTTATCTCACCGGCACTAACCCCTTTGTTCCCCAATTATTGCTCCAAGTAATGACCTTCCCATTGACCGCCCTGACATACCATTTCCCCAAGCTCGGATCGTAAATCCCCAAGTCCGATTTCCCGTCCCCATCGTAATCCCCTGAGACAGGAATTGTCTTTTCATAGCCCCATTGCGTGTACCACGCCAAGACCTTCAAATCCAAGGTGACAATAAACCAATTGCCCTGGACATCGTCATAAACCGCAAGATCCGATTTCCCATCCCCATCGAAATCACCCGAAACAGGGATCGCACCCTCCCAACCCCATTGAAATGCCCAAGTCAGAACCGTATTGGAGGCGGATAAAACATACCAGTTGCCCTGCTTCCCATCGAATATCGCATAATCAGCCTTCCCATCTCCGTCATAATCGCCGCTGACAGGTATCGTTCCACTCCAGCCCCATTGCTTTGCCCATTGAATAACGGTATTGGTTCTCGAAAGGACATACCACCTGCCGTCCCCGAAAATGCCCAAGTCCGATTTCCCATCCCCATCGTAGTCCCCTCGGACTGAAAGCGATTTATCCCAACCCCATTGTTGACCCCACATCAGATTGCTTCCCGTCATCGAAAGGACATACCAAAGGCGTTGTAGCCCCGATAGAACCGACAAATCCGACCGGCTATCCCCGTCATAATCCCCTGTAATCGGCTGGAGTCCTTTGCCGCCCCATTGCTGTTCCCATGCCAGAACTTCCCCCGATACTCCTTTGATATACCAGTTGCCCGAATTCGTATCGTAAAGGGTCAGGTCGGATTTGCCATTGCGGTCATAATCATTGAACACCGAAAAGGCGTGAAATTCATAGGCGCCCATATCCACCGTTTGATTGACGACTCTGGGCTTGCCGTCTAAATCGTTCGCTTCAAACATTGCTGCCATATTGGTTCCAGAGTCCCGACAGGGGGAATCATAGCGGAGCCGGTAATTTCCTTCTGAAGCATCGATGAACAAAGGGGCATTGGTGATGTTGCCCATGCCGCCTAAATAAGCTGGGTCGGGGGTGGTGCAACAATAGGAAAAGCTTGATGTGCATCCAAAAGTGTAAAGGCTTTCTACCGAGTAATTACTATCCGTTGGGGCCACATTGGAATAGATGATAGTATTCCTCAAAGCATCTCCGGAATCCCACAAATAAACCCCACCGCCCTTATTGGATGCAATATTGCCAACAATAGTGCAATTATCGACAAACCCACCACGCCAAATACCTATTCCGCCACCACGCCACGCCTGGTTCGCTTCAAATAAACTATCAAATACGAATCCTCCCGCTTCTACTGATAATCCTCCACAGTTTCCGTTAACGGCATAATTCTCTGCGAACACACAATTATTCACAAATCCAGCCATTCCAGAATATGTTGATCTTTTGCAATACCCGCCAGCGGCCCAGTTTGCCCGATTGTTATATACGAATGAATCTTTAAGAATTCCGCCGTGAACATATACGCCCCCTGCACACCCACCCTTGTTGGTCGCGATATTCCCATGTATTCGGCAATTATCAATCATCCCCCCATCATAAACTGAAACGCCTGCGCCCCCATCATCCGAAGGAATTCCATCTCCTAAACGGGCAATAACATTCCCTTGGATGTCACAGCTCGTGAGCAACCCTGTTCCAACGACACTTACGCCGCCTCCCGAAACAGAATCATACCAATTCGTTCCATTTGCTGTGTTTTGTTTGATTACACAATTCGTCAATAAGCCCCCTGCATATAGGAACGCACCTCCTCCCAAGCCACCACCTGCAAACACATAGAATATGGCGGTATTATGGATGATTATGCTATCTCGCATTTCTCCTCCCTGAGAGAACGCCACCCCGCCTCCTTGATGTGCGATATTATTTGAAATCACACAATTTCGAGCAAGCCCGCTACGCTCAAAATATATGCCGCCCCCCCCACTTTGGGCTCGATTACTTGCGATTCGACAATCGACTATTATCCCACCATTCAGACACTCAACGCCTCCTCCTTTATAGCCAGCGTTTCCTGCAATATTACAATTTGAAACCACCCCATTGGATTCGATGAGCACGCCTCCACCATTTCCAAGGATTAAATCGGCATATACCGACCCATTCGTCAGCGTGAATCCCGACAACAAGGCGTTTGCTGTCATGTAAACACATCGCATCCCGGCATGGGTTTCGTCTGGATTTGGCTCTCCGACAATAAAAGTATTCTCCGCCCCGCACACCCCCACAACAGAAATCTCGCGGGTAATCGCAACCCGGTTATTAAAACCATCGATGGTGTTGGAGCCTTGATCATAAACCCCATTCGTCACCAGCACCGTATCCCCATCTATCGCCGCATCCACCGCCCCTTGAATCGTATGATAGGCGGTATCCCAAGTCGTTCCCGGCCCATCCGATGGGCTATTCGTCCAAACAAAATAAGTGTCAGCTTGGGATTGGAGAATGGCGAGCAAACTGAGGATGAGAATAATCACCCCAGTTCGTCTTAAGGATAGACATTTCATACCCGCAACCTTACGGCGATTTAAGGGCGGCTTCAATCAAATATGGGGGACCCGAATCCTCGCCTAAGCCAAAACGATTCAGTGTCCATCCGTTTTCGAAGTGGCCCAACGCGCGTGTCACCCCGTAGTGCTTGGACGAAGGCGGTTCCCTGCGGCGGGTGGAGGGAGGAGAGAGCTAGGAGAAAAGAGCAGAGTGTACCCCCGATTTTCACGCGGAGTCGCTGTGGACGCTCATCGCCACTGAATCGTTCCGGCTAAGAGCGCATCGCGTGGCAGCTCTCCCGCAAGCCAGCCCATAGGTCTGGCTTTACTGCCTGATGCACAGTATCGCCAGCCTCTCGCCCTCCAAGGGAGATGGCCTCGGAACATGAGCGCAGCGCGTCGTACCAGGGGCGGCCTACGTTCTTGTGAATTCGAGCAAAGGGGTGTAGTTCTGTTGATCTGCGGCCTGGAGAGCCGCGATGTACCTGTGCCGGGTATCTCCGGGTCTCGACAAGTCCTCACTTCCCCAGGTGAACCGCGGTCGCTTCAGTATGTTCTCCAACAGAACGTCTGTCATCAGTCTGGCGTGACGACCATTGCCATTGGCAAAGGGGTGGATCGAGACGAGCCGGTGGTGAAATCGGACAGCAATCTGATCAGGTGACTCATCCCGCTGTTCCAGCCACAGGTGGGCATCATCGCATAGGTTCCTCACACTCGTCGGGACTTGATGCCAGGGCCCACCGATGTTCTTGTCGCTGTGCCGGAAGTGGCCGGCCCATTTCCAGACAACGCCGAACATGTGGCGGTGGAGCGCCTTGACGAATGGCTCATTCAGAATATCGGAGGGTTTCGTCCTGTCCAGCCAGGCAAGAGCCTGGATGATGTTGTCCTGTTCCCATCGATCCAACTCACCGCGTGTTGTTACGTGCGTGAGACGTAAACCCTGCGCTTCGTCCAGATCAATGGGCGTAGCCCCTTCCGGGTATTCGAAGTTGATCATGATTCGCTCCACAGATTTGCGGGAAGGGTGTCGACCAACTCGTCAACCAATTCGGACAGAACTTTCTGGTCTTCTGCCTTGGTAAGAGATTGGTCTTCGAGCGTCATGGTATGGGAGGCTTGCCGGAGGCGTTTGGCAGCAACGCATTCGGCTTGACTGCGGAGGGTGGTTTCGAGGCTTGAGCGTGGCACAAATCCGCACACGAATACACAGTCCAGAGACTCCGCGACGCGACGCATGGTCTTGATTGTGACCGCTCCTGCCAATTCGTCTTTTTCGATGCGTGCCACCGCCTGCTGGGCCACGCCGAGTTTGCCTGCTAGTTGCTTGGCGGTCATCCCGAGAGCGTCGCGTATGGCGCGAATCCACCCTTTCGGGGGTTGGGCGACACTGCGCAAAGGAGCGAGGCGCTGCAGAGAAACCTCCAGTTGTTCGCGAATGAGTTTACTTTTGTTCATATAACGGTCCTCCTTCAAAAACAGGGATGCAGATTCCGATTCCGCATTATAACAACATATTAATTGTGAAAAAGTCAATACCGCACAACATTTATATTGTTTAATGCGAGGCGTAGCACAACGAACGTGTTGTATCTGATTGTCGAGGCTTTCAATTTACCACACAATTCCGAGACCGAGTTGAATGTAATCCAGAAGTCCCAGAGCTGCTTGCCGCTTGTCGTTGCTTTCATAAGTTTCGATAAATTCCTCAACATCGTCGGCCGTCACTTTCAGGATGTCTGAGGCTTGGATGACCCGCAGGAAAGTCATCGTTTCCCGAACAATTTGCTCCCGATATCCAAGGCGGCGTCCAATGGCGGCATAGATGAATGGCATGGAGGCGCATACCCGCCCGCCTATTCCCTTTGCACCTTCTAATATTTTGTTTAAACAAAGAATTGAGGGCGATTACCGATGTTGGAGACGCTGGTGGGGATTGTGACGCTGGTCAGGTTGGAACAGCCAGAGAACGCCCTGTTGCCGATGCTGATGACCGGCAGCCTGTTGATCGTGCCGGGGATGGCTACATTGCCGCCTGAACCCGTGTACCTGGTGATGGTGATCGTGCCGTTGTTGGTCGTGTAGGTAAAATCCCGGGCTTGTGCCACAGCGGGAACTGAGACGGCAGGGGGCTGCACAGTAGCGGGTGCCGATACGGAGGGGTGGCGAGGGGCAAGACAGCAATTCCGAATTAGATATTTTTCGGATTGCTTCTGCCGAAACGACGCTTTGGAAATCCCCGATAATTCTTCTTTGAGTCGATTATGACCGATTGGTCGCAATAGTTTGCTGAATAATCTTTTCGGAGTCGTTTTTTTGTGTCGGGGGATTTTCAAAAGCGAACGGTTGGAGCGAGCAAAAGCGAACAGCCTGACAGGGAGAAGGGGTTGATAGGGAGAGGGTTGTGGGAATGGGGGTCTCGTCCTGATATAGGTTGTCACTTTGACAGGGGAAAGGACGGTCAAAGTGGGGACAAGGTTAAGGTACAGTGAGGCGTTTAAACGGCAGGTAGTGGAAGAGCTTGATAGGGGGAAGCATCGAACGATAGAATCAGCCCGACGGGCCTATGGCATTCAGGGGATGCTCGATGAACTCGAAGCGTCCCTGGGAGATAAACCAAGGACATGGGCAAAGGCCGAACCAACGGATGCAGCCGCTGCTAGCCGTGGACGGTAGGAGCCATGGACAATACGTCGCAGCGGCTGATCCATGCCGTTCCAATCAGATTGGGCAGCAGCCAGAAATTTCCCCCGTTTGCCTGTAGGGCTGCCGCCCCTCCTCTTTCCCCTCCCCCGAGTGACGAATCGTCCTTCAAATCGTCCCAAAACAGGAAAAGGCTTAAAAGGGCAGGTAGACCGAATTACAGACGTTTCTTGGAAAAAGCACGGCCGGAAGGTGATTTCAAATACCGTTCGAAGGCAAGGGCCTGTTCTCGATCGGTGAAGGCGACCGCCGTCTTGATACACCAGGGGCGGTACTTGGCGGTGTGCGAATCTCCTCCGGAGTTGTGATGCTCGAGCCGGGCTTGGAGATTTTCGGTAAAGCCTGTGTAGAAATGGGACGGGGAGGTTTCGGTTCGCAGAATGTATACGTAGAAAAAGCCCGGATTCAAACGCTCGATCCCCCTTTTCCCTGGATCAAACAAATACCGCCCGCCTACGTCCCGCATCAGATGTGAACTTCGGCGCGGCAGCCTTCTCTCACCCGCTGGCGTGCCGAGGCCCACCTTCGTGGCTTCGCCACTTCGGCGCGGCAGCCTTCTCTCACCCGCTGGCGTGCCGAGCCGTAGCTCGCCGCGCCAGCGGCGAGCGAAGGCTGGTCGGGGCAGAGGGATTTGAACCCTCGACCTTTTGGTCCCGAACCAAACGCGCTACCAGTCTGCGCTATGCCCCGATAAAGATCTCAAAAGCAAACCGCGTACTCTACACGATTTTTTTTTACGGTCAATGTTTTAATCGTCTTCGAATTTGCGAGGCTGTCCCACCCGGCTCCGCTCCCGCCGATGACGTTGCAGCATTTTGAAAAATCGCAGGGTATCCGTCCAGGGATTGATCTTGCTCTTTTCATCCCGATAAATCGTCGAGACCGGCACCGAATCCATCCGGATTCCCCGGTCTGCCAGGTGCAACAGGATTTCCGATTCCGCGGCGTACCGCGTGGACTTCACCGGTTTGGGCGGAAGAATATCGCTGGCATACAGGCGAAATCCACATTGGGTATCGGGAATAAACTGGCGCAATTCCCGACTCAATAACCAGCTCATGAACCGGTTGGTCAGGCGCCGCACCATCGGCATTCGTCCAGTGTCTTTCATCCGGTTGCCGATCAAAACCGGAATTCCCGTCCGGCGATAGGCCTCGAGGAACCGCGGCAGATCATCGGGATTATGCTGGCCGTCGGCATCCAGCGTGATCACCACGTCAAATCCCTGCTCGCGCACATAGGCAAATCCGGTATTCAGGGCCATGCCCTTGCCCTTGTTCTCCGTGTGCCGTAAAACCACCACGCCCAACGCCTCCGCTTCCGAAGCCGTGCCGTCGCCCGAACCGTCGTCGACCACCACCACATCCGGCACGTGATCCAGCACCCGGCTGATGACGGATCCAATCCGGCCTTGTTCCCGATAGGCGGGAATCAGCACACAGGTTTTGATCGCTTTGGTTACCGTTTCATTCATCTTGTATTACCGCTTCTACCGGGCGCTGGGGCCGCCATAGGAGTCATCGCGCCACAGGTCTCTGAACATATACCATTGATGGGGCGCCTTGCCAATTTCTTCCTCCAGGATCTT
Organism: uncultured bacterium; assembly: GCA_903824675.1. GTDB lineage: Bacteria > Verrucomicrobiota > Kiritimatiellia > CAIKKV01 > CAIJXV01 > CAIJXV01. The sequence continues at coordinate 53,735 of CAIJXV010000058.1, read as the reverse complement.
TACAATCGCCTGCTGGATCGCCGCCGGACTCTCAAAAGTCTCGGGAATCAAAGGCTTATGGAGATGTAATTCCAACCGATTTTGGGCATCGTAGACCACAAAAGTGGGCAGGATCGCCGCTCCGGTATGGCTGGCCAACCAGACCGCCCCGCGCGGCAGGCGGGCCGGCTCGCCAAAAAAGACCACCCGATCCTGCCGGGGGGTATAATCGCGATCGGCCAGCAACGCCACCATCTCCCGTCGTCCCAGGATGCGCAATACATCGCGAACGGCACTGCCGGCGGGAATCACCTGCATGCCCCGCCGGCGGCGGCGCTCCAGGAAAAATCGGTCGACTTCCGGCTTCGGTTCGGGCAGGGCAATGACCCATAAGGGATACCCCAACCCGGTCACGGCCGCACCCCCCAATTCCCAGTTGCCCAAATGCGCGGTCAGCAACAGGACGCCCTTCCCGGCTGCCATCGCCTGATCCAGATATTCGCGATTCTTAATCGTGATCTCCCGTTTCAGTTGTGTCGGGGTCAGCGGTTTGGAATAGGCAAAAAAATCAAACAGGTATTGGCTGAAAAAACGGAAGGTCTGCCGGGCCTCGCGTTCCAGCGCCGGATCATCCAGCACCCGGCCCTGAAAAGCAAAAACCCGCCGCAGGTTGGCCATGACCCCCTGTCGGCCGGCGACATCATGGGCATAGCACCAATCCGCAACCCGATGCCCCATGGCCAACCCGAGGCGACGGGGAAGGCACCGGCCCCACAAGGCAGTCAACCGATAGTTAAAAAGTTCACCCATCAGCCATCATCTCCGCGGCATGGAACGAAGACCTCACCAAGGGGCCGGAGGCCACTGCCGTAAAACCCCTCTCCCGAGCCCATTGAGCATACCGGTTGAAGGTCCTGGGTGTCACGTATCTTTTAACGGGGGCATGCGCTGCGGTGGGAGCCAGATACTGCCCCACCGTCAGCCATTCGCACCCCGCCGCGCGTAAATCATCCAAGGCGCCGCGAATTTCCGCATCCGTTTCGCCCAAGCCCACCATTAATCCGGATTTCACCCGGATCCGGCCCCGCCCCATTTCAACGGCCATCTTCAAGACCGACAGGGACCGGTCGTAATCGGCCTGGGGTCGAATCGTGGGCTGAAGTCGCCGAACGGTCTCCAGGTTGTGATTAAACACGTTCGGATGAGCGGCCAACACCTTGCGCAAGGCGGTCCGGTCGCCCTTGAAATCGGGGGTCAACACCTCGATCGTCGCCTCCGGTCGGCGACGGCGAACCGCACGGATGACGGCGGCAAACCAGCGGGCGCCCCCGTCGGGCAAATCGTCGCGGGTCACGCTGGTGATCACCACGTGCCGCAACCCCAGGCGGGCGGCCATCCGGGCAACCCGTTCAGGTTCCCGGGGATCAGGCGGCACCGGCGCCGCTGACGGGACGGCACAAAACCGGCAATTGCGGGTACACCGGTCGCCCATGATCAGGAACGTCGCCGTACCCCGGGCAAAACAGTCGTGGGCATTGGGACACCGGGCGCTTTCGCAAACCGTATGGAGTTGTGCGCCCTGCATCAGGTTCTGCAGTGCCTCATAATCCCGGCCCCCCACCCGCACGCGTATTTTAAGCCAACCCGGCAATTTTGATTTCACGCAATGTCCGTCCCTGGCCATCCTATTCGGGCCGGACGTCCCGGCCCGATCCTCATCCTTCCGACGTTTCGGCATCCCGTACCGGACGTCGGCCCAGAAAGCCGACCGTCTGGAATCGGCGTTACAAGATTTTGAATCTAGCATTTTCCTATGGCGGCCACACGAAAATAAACGCTATAATTTTGTGATGAAATCGTTTCCTGCGACCGGCGGCTCTTCTTCCGCCGGAAGGGTTACCCGGCGCCGTTTTATCGAACTGGCCGGATGCGGGATGGCAGCGGCGTGCGCCCCCCGTTTGGCCGTTGCCGAAACCCCTGGCGCCCCTGATTCTTTTCCGGAGCGGGAAGCGCTCTATTACTCGGTCCTCGAGGGGGGCGGAGTCCAGTGCCGGCTCTGTCCCCGACAATGCGTCATCCCCGACCGGCAACGGGGGTCCTGCGGTGTTCGCGAAAATCGCGGCGGCCGGTTATTCACGCTCGTCTATAACCGACCCTGTGCCGGCAATACCGATCCCATCGAAAAAAAACCGCTCTTCCACGTTCTCCCCGGCACCCAAGCCTATTCCATCGCCACGGCGGGCTGTAACATCCATTGTAAATTCTGCCAGAACTGGGACATCTCACAAGTTCGCCCGGAAACGATCCCCACCCGCTCGATGAATGCCGATGCGATCGTCCAGGCGGCGCGCGATCACGGGACCCGGGCGATCGCCTATACATATAACGAACCCACCATTTTTTATGAATACCTGGCCGACTGCGCGCGCGCCGGAAATGCCGCCGGCCTTTATAGCGTGATGATTTCCAACGGGTACATCCAGGCCGAACCGCAGGCGGCGCTCCTGCCGCTCCTGAAGGCGGTCAAGGTCGACTTGAAAGCCTTTACCGAAAAGTTTTACGCCGAGATCTGCGAGGGCGCCCTGGCCCCTGTCTTGGACAGTCTCCAACGCATCCATCGACACGGCACCTGGCTGGAAATCGTGGTCCTGTTAATCCCCACGCTCAACGACAGCGTCCCGGAGTTGCAACGGATGACGGAGTGGGTGGTCACCCAACTGGGACCGGACGTGCCGATTCATTTCACCCGCTTCCAGCCGACCTACCAGTTGCGCGGGCTGCCGCCAACCCCGTCGGACACCCTGCTCAAAGCCCGCCAGATTGCGATCCAGGCGGGTTGCCATTTTGCCTATACGGGTAATGTTCCGGGCTTGGAGGGTCAGGATACCATCTGTCCAGCGTGTAAAAAAACAGTCGTCCGCCGCTACGGCTACCAGATTCGCGAAAACCGGATTACCGGCGGAAAATGCGAGTTCTGCGGGGCGGTCATTCCCGGAGTCTGGAGTTAATATCCCTTATTCGTCCACCAAGGGAACCGGACGCTTGCGGCCGGTTGCGCTTTCGACGGCGTCGACGATACGTTTCAGCGAGCGCTGAATGGTGTCGATTTCCCGGCTGATAATCTCGAAGCGAACGGTGTTTTCCGACCGCGCCTGCTCGAGGCTGTCCCGCCGCATCTTGAGGGACTGCACTTCGCCCTCCAAATCGGCAGCCCGCTTCTGGGATTCGGCAATCAATTGGCGCAACTGAATGATATGGATCTCGCGGTCTTCTTCCGTGGTGTCAAAATCGGTCACCTCCATGCCTTCGGGAATAGGGACCTGAACCTTGCTCTTGCAATCCGGGCAGGTGATAATCAATCCGGCTCCCCGGTAATCGATGGCTAGATTTTTTTCACAATAGGGACAATCGAAGACGATATCGGTGGTTTTGATATCATCAGCGGCAGTATCGAGAGTCGGATCGGTGGTTTCGTCGGCCATGAGGCACCTCCAGTTTTTCATCACGATGGTATTATTACCGCATTTCTCCGTCCACGGAAACAAAAAAAGGTATTAAAATATCAGGCCTGAGCGCAGGGCCATTCTTGAGGGAAGTCGAGCCGGATCTCGTTTGCCCCGTCTTTCGCGACGCGGGATCGGCCGCACGAAAACACTTGCGTAACACCTTGCGTTTATGGCATTTTCAAAGATCGTTTGATCCAAAGAATAAGGAAATTCGCATGCGCTGGTCCAAAACGCACATCCCCACCCTGAAGGAAGACCCTCAGGAAGCCGAAATCCCCAGCCACCGGTTGATGTTACGCGCCGGCCTGATCCGCCGACTCGGCGGCGGTCTCTACACCTTTCTCCCCCTGGGCTTAAAGGCCCTGCGCAATGTCGAACGTATCGTCCGCGAGGAAATGGATCGCGCCGGCGCCATCGAAGTCCTCATGCCCGCCCTGCAACCCCGCGAAATCTGGGAGCAGTCGGGGCGCTACGAATTGCTGTCCAACGTGATGTTCCGCATCCGCGACCGGCAGGACCGCGACTTGGTGCTCGGCCCGACCCACGAGGAGATCATCACGGATCTCGTCGCCCGTGAAATCAATTCCTACCGCCAGTTGCCCAAAACCTTTTATCAGATCCAGACCAAATTCCGGGACGAGATCCGTCCCCGGTTCGGACTGATGCGGGCCAAAGAATTCAGCATGAAGGATGCTTACAGCTTCAACACGAGCCCGGAGGATCTGGAGACCAGCTACCAGGCGATGTACCAGGCCTATGTCCGGATTTTCGAGCGGTGCGGCTTGCGCACCAAGGCCGTCGAAGCCGATTCCGGCGCCATGGGCGGCAGTTCCTCCCACGAATTCATGGTGCTCGCCGACGCCGGGGAAGACGGCATCGTCGAATGCGATGCCTGCGCCTATGCCGCCAATCTCGAACGGGCGGAACGCCGCGCGGTCGCGCCTGCGGACGAAACCCCGGATCGCCAACCGGAACCGATCGCCACCCCCGGACACAAAACCATCGAAGATGTCGCCCGGTTCCTCAAGGCGAAGCCGACGGACCTGATCAAGACCCTCATTTACACCGCCAACGGCCAACCGATTGCGGTGCTGGTCCCGGGAGATCGCGATCTGAACGAGCATAAACTCGCCCGTCTCCTGCCCGGTCAAACCCTGGCGATGGCCGATGACGCCCAGATTGAAAAAGCCACGGGCGCCCCGGTCGGCTTCGCCGGTCCGGTCGGCCTGTCCCTGCCGATTTACGCCGATGTGTCCCTGCAAGGACGTCGCCGCGTGATCACCGGCGCCAACCGCGCGGATACCCATTTACAAGGGGTTGACCTGACCCGTGACGTAACCTTCACGGCTTTCGCCGATCTGGCGATCTGTCGCGAGGGCGATGGATGCCCCCGGTGCGCCGGGACCCTCCATGAAAAACGCGGCATCGAAGTCGGGCATGTCTTCAAATTGGGCACCAAGTACAGCGAATGCTTCAAAGCCACCTACCTCGACCCCAACGGCAAGGAACAGGTGATGATCATGGGCTGTTATGGCATCGGGGTCACCCGCACCCTCCAGGCGGTGATCGAACAAAGCCACGACGCCCAGGGGATCATCTGGCCCGCCTCCATCGCCCCCTACCAGATCGCCATCCTCCCCCTGAATGTCAGCCATGCCGAAAGCCTGAAGACCGCCGAAAGCCTCATGACGACTCTCGAAGCGCAGGGCTTTTCCGTCATCCTGGACGATCGCGATGAACGGCCGGGCTTCAAATTCAAAGATGCCGACCTGCTGGGCTTCCCGCTCCGCGTCGTCGTCAGCGAACGATCTCTGGCCGCCGGACAGGTCGAAATCAAGCGCCGTGGAGTCGATGAAAAAGTCATGGTCTCTTGTGCCGAGGCCGCTCAAAAGATAGTGGAGTTGTTGAAATGATCATTGTGCTGACCCCCCATTCCTCGGATGATCAAATTCGGCACGTCGAGGACAACGTCCGCCAACTCGGGTATGAGCCGCATGTCATCCGCGGGGTCGTGCGGACGGTCATTGCCGCCGTGGGTGACGAAACCACCCAGCGGAGCCTCGAAATTCTGGCCGGCCTGCCGATGGTTGAGAAGGTCATCCCGATTCAAAAACGGTACAAGCTGGTCAGCCGCGAAGCCTCGGCGGAAACCACCCGGGTCCGGGTGGGGCCCCACGAGATCGGCGGACCGGTTTTCCATGTCATGGCGGGACCCTGTTCCGTCGAAAGCCGGGAGCAAACCCTCTCCACCGCCCGCGCCGTCGCCAAGGCGGGCGCCACCTTCCTGCGCGGCGGTGCCTTCAAACCGCGCACCTCGCCCTACGATTTCCAGGGGTTGGGCAACGAGGCCCTCGATATTTTGCGGGAGGCCCGGGAAGCCACCGGTTTGCCGGTCGTCTCCGAAGTCATCCGTGAAACCGACCTGCCGCACATGGCCGACACCGTGGATATTCTTCAGATCGGCGCGCGCAATGCCCTCAATTATTCCCTGCTCGAAGCCGTCGCCAGCGCCCATAAGCCGGTCTTGCTCAAGCGCGGATCTTCGTCAACGGTTGAGGAGTGGCTTTTGGCGGCGGAATATCTGGCCAAAAACGGCAATCCCAATGTGATCCTTTGCGAACGGGGGATCCGCACCTTTGAAAAAGCCACCCGCAACACGCTGGACCTCAGCGCCGTCGCCCTGGCTAAACTCGAGTGCAATCTGCCGGTCATCGTTGACCCCAGTCACGCCGCCGGCCGTCACGACCTGATCAAGGCCCTCTCCTGCGCCGCCATCGCGGTCGGGGCGGATGGACTCATCGTCGAGGTCCACGAACACCCCGAAGAGGCCTGCAGTGACGGCCCGCAACAGTTGACCCACGACCAGTTTTCCGATCTGATGCAGGCCATTCAACCCTTTGTCGTCGCGGCCGGACGCCGCCTGACGATAACAAAAACCCCATAACCTGAGGCGATCATGACAAAACGAGACTTGGTGATGCGCATTGCCGACGAAACCGGGTTCACCCAACAGGATGTTTTTGGCATCCTGCAGAAAACTCTGGATTATATCATCGAATGCCTGGTCAAGGGCGAAACCGTCGAATTCCGGGATTTCGGAGTCTTCGAAGTCAAGACCCGCAAAGCCCGGATCGGCCGTAATCCGCGTCGGCCCAAAGTGCCCATGAACATTCCGCCCCGCCGGATCGTCCGGTTCAAGGCCGGCAAGAAAATGAAACTCGACGTGATGAAATCCCAAACCCCGCCCGCTTGAAACGTATGAGCGCCGAACCCACCTTTACCGCACCGCGCGGCATGCGCGATTTCTACCCGGCCGACATGACCGTCCGTCAGGCGATCTTCAAGGCCTGGGCGGATGCCGCCCGGTCTGCCGGGTTCGATGCTTATGATGCCTGCGTCGTCGAATCACTCGACCTCCTCAAGCGCAAGGGCGGAGAGGAAATCGTCGACCAGATTTACTGCTTCAAAGACAAGAGCGACCGGGATCTGGCTCTCCGGGCGGAAATGACTCCCTCCCTGGCACGGATGGTTGCGGCCCGCCAGAACGAGTTGGTCTTCCCGCTTAAATGGTACACCATCGCCCAATGTTTCCGCTATGAACGGATGTCCCGTGGGCGCAAGCGCGAACATTACCAGTGGAACCTCGATATCATCGGCGAAAAATCACTCCTGGCCGAGGCGGAGGTGATCGCCACCGCCCTCGACGCCCTCCGGCGGCTCGGGCTGGGTGACGCGGTCTGTGTTCGTATCAACAACCGCGCCCTGCTGGCTGAACTGCTGGAAAAGACCGGTGTGCAGCGGGACCATCACGCCGCCACTTTCCTCGCACTGGACAAGCGGGGCAAGATCGATGATGACGCCCTGCGGACCCTCCTGCGCGATTCCGGCCTGGCCCCCGACGCCGTCGACGCGGCCTTCCGCCTCCTCCAAGTCCAAACGCTGGATGAAGCCGAAGCCCTGCTCGGGGGCCCCACCCCGGCCAGCCAGGCCCTTCGCGAATTATTCGCCCTGCTGGCCCTTTTCGGCTGCGCCGAGGCCATCCGCTTCGATATCTCCGTTATCCGCGGACTGGGCTACTATACCGGGATTGTCTTTGAAGGCTTCGATGCCGGGAAAACACTCCGCGCCCTCTTCGGCGGAGGACGGTATGACAACCTCCTCGGCGATATCGGCGGCCGCACTGAAACCGCCGTCGGCCTGGGTTTCGGCGATGTCGTCGTCGCCGAACTCCTGGCGGACCGGGGACTCCTGCCCGCCACCGCCGAATCCCGCGATTTCGCCGTTGGCTATATGACCGAGGATCAGCGCTCCGTCGCGATCGCCATCACCCATGCCCTGCGTCGCCAGGACAAACGGGTGGACCTGGGCCTGCATGCTGAAAAGCCAAAAAACTTTTTTGCCCGCTCCGGCAAGGGAGGCGTGGCCCGCGCTATTTACATTGGACCGGATGATGTCGCCCGCGGCACGGTGCGCATTAAAAATCTGGCGGATCGTTCCGAAACCGAAACCTCCATCGCCTCCCTGACCGCACCCTCGCCGTGAATGTGAAACCCGCCCTGATTCCCCCGCTCGTGGTCGGCCCCTTTGCCGTCAACTGCTGGCTGGTCGCTGGAACCCAACGCCAAGCCCTGGTCATCGACCCGGGCGGTGATGCCGATAAAATTCTGGCGCAATTGAAACGCCTTGACCTGACCCCTGCCCTGTACCTGCTGACTCACGGACACGCCGATCATCTGGGAGCCTTGGAAGCCCTTCTCGCCCGCCACCCGGCCGAAGTGCAGATGCATACCGCAGATGCCGATTGGGCTTTTACTCAAGCCAATGCCCTGCTTCCCTACTATCCCGCGCTATCCGGCGTTCCCGACTCACTCCACCGCCTCAAGCCCCCGTTTACTCCCCCATCGGCGGCCGGCCTCTCTTTCGAGATCATCGCCACTCCCGGCCATTCGCCCGGGGGAGTCTGCTATTATTTCCCGGATCTTGGACGCCTCTTCACGGGCGATACGCTCTTTGCCGGAACGGTTGGCCGCACCGATCTACCCGGCGGCAACGGCGCCATCCTGACCCAATCCCTCAAGCAACTCGCCCGCCTGCCCGGCGCCACCCTGATCCATCCCGGCCACGGCGATTCCAGTACCCTGGAAGAGGAATTTCGCACCAATCCGTTTTTGACCTGAACCGGGAGGACCGGTTCATTCCAACCCGGACGGCCACCTATGCTCCGCCGCGTACGGAGGACGGCAACCGGTCCAGATCAGACGGCCGCCGGTAATTAAAAACCATCAACCGAATCCAGTTTTCATCCGGATCATGCCAGACCCGGGTCCACCACTGAAAACACAACCGGCCGATTTCGTCATAATGGCCGAGGGGATACTGCGCCCGACGCTGGTTTTGAAGGCGTCCGCCTTCCTTGAAAAAACGGGGCCCCCGGATAAATTTGCAATGGTTGAGGAAATCGGCAGCCCAGTCCACCAGATCGGGTTTCCGGGCGAGCACGTGGTCGGCCAGGGAAAACTGCCAGAAGAAAAATCGCCGCAAATGCCAGTCGAAGAGCATGTATTTACGACCGGCCTGAAAGGCCGTCTCCGCCAGGCGGAAATCGGCGGGCAATTCAAGATCAAGGTCATAACACCGCCAGGCGATCGCGGGTTCCGTTTGGAGCCGGAAACTGGTGGCCAGTCGACGCAAGACCTGTCCGGCCTGTCGACTGCCTTCCCCATCGAAGTGCAGGCGAAAAAAGACAAAGAACCGACCGGCCGGCGCCAGCCAAAAAGCCACCGCCAGACGGCGCTTGTCGGGCATCACGTAAATCAGGCCGGTCCATCCCGCCGGCAATCCCTCCACCGCCGACTGCGACTCGGCCATCGTCTCCACCTGGCCCCCCAGTTCCTTGAAACGGGACTGGATCCGATCCAACCCGACCGCGGCCTGGGGGCGGCACCATTCCATTTGGAGCCGGATCCCGACATCATCCTCGAGGCGAACGACACGGGAAGCGGAGTTGGAGAAATCGTAAAAGGATAGATTCCAATCGGCGGGGACGACAAATTCGAACCCGTCCCAGGCGAAACGGTGTTCGGCTGGACTGGGTTGGGAGAGCTCTGAACTCATGCCAGGGTCTTGCCGTCGATGGTCCCCACACTGATCTGGATTTCATCCCGGCTTTGCACGCTTTCGACCGCCCCGTCCTTGATTCGAACCACGGTATCGGAGGCGGAGAGCATCTTCATATCGTGCGTGGCCGTAATGATGGTGATGCCCATCGTGGATTTCATTTTCGACAGGAGATTGATGATCTCTTCGCCGGTTCGAAGATCCAGGTTACCCGTCGGTTCGTCGGCGAGGATGATCGCGGGCTGATTGACCAAGGCCCGGGCAATCGCCACCCGTTGCTGTTGACCGCCGGACAACTGGCCCGGCACATGGTGAATCCGGTTGCCCAAGCCCACCTGGTCGAGGACCTTGGCCGCCTCGTCGCGCGCCTGGGCGGGGCTCGAGCCGGCAAAAATCCGGGCAATCGACACGTTTTGCAGGGCGGTCATGGTGGGGATCAAGTTGAAGGACTGGAAAATATAACCGATATTATGACAGCGCACCCAGGCCAGTTGACTCGGCGAGAGTTTTGAGACCGGATGGCCCCGCATGAAGACTTCCCCTTCGCTGGGCATATCCAGCACCCCGACCATATTGAAGAAGGTGGATTTGCCGGAGCCCGACGGCCCCATGATCGACACATATTCCCCGGCCTTGATGTCCAGGGTAATCCCCCGCAGGGCATGGACTTCATGGGTCCCCATGCGGTAAATTTTCTTCACGTTGACCGTGCGGATAATCGGTATATCGGTCATTCTTCAACCCTCATGGCGTCCACTGGCGCCTTTTGTGCGGCCCAATAGGCCGGCAAAATGGCGGCCGCAATGGAAATCAGACTGCCCACCGTCAGGGAGATCGACAAGGATCCCACGATCCGTCCCATGGGCAGATTCGGAAAGACATACTGGTGATAATACGACAGGGCAATCAGGATCGCGATCAGAAAGCCGATGGCCATCCCCATCGCCGTCCCGATGATCCCCTGCAAGGAGGCCTCGATGAAATAGGTTTTAACGATGAAGGAATCGAGCGCCCCCAGGCACTTCAACGTCCCGATCTCCTTGATCCGCTCGGTGACCGCCATCAGCATCGCATTGATGATCCCCACCAGACAGGTGATTAACGAGAGGCCGATCAACATCAACATCATCTGGTCTGTCGCCCCCGCCGCCAGGATATCCACCCCGGCCTTTTGGAGCAGAATATTCACCGCATCACTGCGCAAACCCAACAGAGCCTGGTTGACATTGTCCGTAATCAGCATATAGGTCAGGAAGGCGATCGCCAGAATGACCCCCGCCATGGTGATCATGGCCCGCATGAAACGCCGGCGTAAACTGCCCCAAGCCACCGAAAAAGCGATCGGCCAGGCCACTTCGCGCTGGTTGGGAATCTCGTCCATCTGCTGGGGGGCCTTATCCATGCTTATTATTTCCAGTTGTAATTGTAATCGATGACGCTTCGCACGCCCGTCTCATAGGAGAGGAGCATATTGATCGCCACCAGGATCAATTCGCCGAAAATCAGACCGACGAAAAGGAACCGGGCCTTGCGGTACGAATCCTGATTCCCATAGCGCGTTACCAGCGTCTTGGCCAGCCAGCCGATCAGGATCGAGAACCAGTACGCGAGCATGATCGGATTGACCAGCATGATAAACCCGATCGGATGCGGCAACCAGAAAAGGAACTGACGCAGGTAGAGCAGAATGGCCATGGCCGTCGCGCCAAAAACAAACCATCCCGTGTCCGTCGGGGAGGCCGTGGGCGGATTTTTACTCATCGTGGCGATCTGGTCGAAGAGCCCCTTGGGCAAACTCCCGTGGAACCAGCCGTTCATCTTGTCCCCGCCCATCCCATAGCTGAACATGATCTCGGCGCCCACCGCCACCACCACGGCAACCAGAATCGCCCCGGCAATCGACAGGTGGAACAGGCCCCGGCCCAAACGCAAATCATCGCGAATCTTGATCGCATTCGCCATCGCCGGCGCAATGAAGGCCTTGATGTCCAGGAACAACACCGAATAATAAACCATGAGCGGGGCAAACAACGCCGGTGTCGTCCAGGCCTTGTCCATGCCGAAAAAGGTCCGGATAAAATGGAAGGGGCTGACCCACGCCTGGAACCCCAGGATGCCGCCCTCCGCCACCGCCCGGACCAGCCCGATCGTAATCATCAGGATGACGATGAACGTGAACACCGTAAAATATAAATTGGCGCCAAAACCCTTCCAGAGCATCAGGATCACCCCCAGTGATCCCAGCAGGAACAGGGCCGAGGAGATCCGCAATTCGAGTTGCTCATCGCGCTCGAGATGGCAGACGGCCTTGGCTGAAAACGCCGACAGGATGTAGCGCCGGCAGCGGTACAGGACCACGGCCGAGAATACCATCAGGGCCCCCGCCCCTTCCGCCGTCCTGAAATTCAACGTGTACCACCATTCCATGGGGAAGGAATCCTCGGTCGTGCCATGGCCCAACCCCACCAGGATCAATAATTGAACCATGTAGAGAACGGTAAAAAACCAGAGGGAGAACGAAACTTTCTGCGGAATCAGGAAGGCGAACCCGATCATCGTAAAGAACACCAGCGACCGGGTGACCGGCAGCAATCCATGCAGGGGTGTGTTAATGATGTAGTCACGCCACAAATTATTCAACACCAGGGGTTTTAATCCCTGGACCAAACCCGATGCGCACAGCAGATTCCAGCCGAGGGCTCCACCCGAAATGGCCGCACCGACCCAGAAGAAGCCGCTCTTGAAAATCCCCGGCACCCGTCCATCCGTGGTTTCTTCGCTGCCGGACAGGTATTCCGGTAATTCAGCCAGCGGGTAAATCAGTTTCTCGTTGTGCGCCCACTGCCTGAAAATCAGAATATTGAAGGTCAGCAGAACCAGATAGGTGAATCCGATCAACAATCCCCAAAACATCAGGGGCCGGATCCAGACCTTCCACGGAACATATCCCACCAGGAACCCGCCCAGCGTGGTGTCCATCGTCGCCAAACGCCGGATCGCATCGCCCACATCGGTGCGCAGTCCGCCCGGAATCGTCACGGCTTTCGCCTGCTCCACCCAGCGGGTGGTGTCCTGTTCCAACGTTGCGATGGACTCCAAAATCGACACTTCGGTCACCAGGGCATCGCGCCGGGCCTTGAGATCGACCAGGTCTCGATCCATCCGGGATAGGCGGCTATCCAGGCGAACCATCCGCCGTTCCAGTGCGCGCCGTTCATTGGGTGTCGCGGATCGGCTCAAGGCCGACAGGCGTTCAATTTCAGTCCGAGCCGCTTCCTGTTCCCGGATCGATTTTTCAACCTCGGCCTCGACATCGGTCCGGTCGGCGACAACCATGGACATCCGGGCGGTGATCGGTGCCAGGTTTCGAGCCGCTTCCGTGAAGGCGCCGCCCGCCATGGCCGTTTGTCCCGGCGTCCCCAGCCATTCATAGGCACTCCGCAACTCGATCAACGCCGACCGCCCATACCACAATCGGGTCAACCGTCCCGCGTAGGTCACCTGCGTATCGGCCGGCGACGGAAAGATTCCCGGGAAGGCCCGGATATTCGAAGGTAGGCCCTGTCGGTAAAGTTCGACTTTTTCAAAAGCTTTTTCGCTGAGGACCTGCAATTCGGTCTTGCGGACCGCAATCGTGGCCTCGAGTCCGGGCAGACTTTCCCGATCGGCTTTGAGCGCGTCACCCGGATCCGCGGGCAATCCCGCCTCCCGGCACAGCTTGCCCTGGTTCTCAAGAGCCTCCCGCGCCGCCCGCAACCGCCCTTCGGCCCGATTGATTTTGATCTGCCGCTGACCCGCCGTCCCCTCGCGTGCCGCGGCCAGATCCGTTTCGGCCGCGCCGACATGTTCCCGGGCCGCCAGCCACTGTTCCGACAGCTCCATTCGGTGCCGAATCAGCCGCAAGTCCTCTGACGCCGAGTGATACCGCAGCGCGGCATTCTGGATACCCGGTTCCGAAACAAAAAACTGCTCGTTCATGAAGGGCACCACCAACCGGTCCCACCCCGATTGTTCGGTGTTCCAATGGCGATTGAATAAATTGCCGGTGATCGGCACCAATTGAGAGGTCAACCCGAACGAGCTGATCCCGGCCGAGACCGTGCCCATGCAAAATACCACTAATATTTCCGTCACGGTAAACGGGCGCAAGAACCGGATCAGGGAGCAGATCGGATTCAGCAGCAAGACCGTGAAGAACAGAAAGATATAAGGCAGCACCGCCATCTGGGTGGCCGTCAGGTACAACCCATGGCGATTGCCGAAATAGACCGACAGGAAGGCAAACAACCCGGAGACCAGCAAGCCCAGGGAAATAGCCCGCGCAGTTATCGTTTTCGATTTCATGCTTGTCCTAGAAAAGCAACGGCGACATCATTTTCATCAAGATCGTGAAAGAAACCGACAGCATGGCGATCAACCCCATGCCGCAGGCATAGCCGGCCAGTATCACCGGCGCATATTTAAGCCAATCCGACCCGAACCTGCGCCGCAAATAGAACCGTCCCACCAGGGCCCCCATTAAGGATAACAGGAACCCGCCGCCCACCGCCGCTCCCAAACCCTGGACCATCCCGAAAATCAACAGCGTGGGCAGGCCGAAAGCGGACAACAGCAGATAGGCGATCAATCCGAATCCCATTCCGGTAAAGAAGAAAGGCCAGCGCCAGGACTCCATGAAAAGGGATCCGCCTTCCATGGTGGAACTGTAGGTCAAGCTCATGTTTTTGGCGTTCAACTCCCACATTTTCTGGGCATAGGGATAGGAATCCGAAGGGATCGGCGCCATGCGCCAGAGAATTTCAGAAAAAATCAACGAGGACACGATGATGATCGGAATCACCACCATTTGGGTCTTCATCACGCTACGGATCTTGGTGCCGGTCAACTCCATGACCCGGTACGATCCGGCGGCCGTTCCATAATTGGGAAGCGGCGCGGGTGCGAACCAAATCGCCACGCCCCGATACCCGCTTAAAATATAGGTGGCTTCGCGGATGAGGGGAATGGACACCGACATCCCCATCAAGCCCTCCAACTTGGCGGCGGCATACGAAATCATCGGGGTATAGACCAGCGCATAGAAGGCAAAAAAGGGCCAGGGGAAACCCGGGACCAGCCAGCAGGACAACCCGATCCAGAGCGCACTATTCACCAGGTAGATTCCCAAGGCGATGAAGATCGAAAAGTCGCCACGCTCGACATTATTGGTAAAGAGCCGTTTCCATGCCGCTTTGCGGACCGCGGCGGCGGCCAGATCCTCGGACCCGGAATTCCCCCGTAGTTTCCGCCCCAACACTCCGAAGAGCGGTTTGAACACCTTTCCCATACTGATCAGGGAGACCGCGATCGTGATTCCAATCCCGAAGGAGAGATAGAAATCGAGCGAGGTGCTAAAGGAGGTATCGATGAAATCCATCTGGGGGGTCCAACTGGTGATGATCCCGTGCCGGTAAAGGAAGGGGTTAATCAACAGATTGAGAACCGTTGCCAGGGCGGAACCGATCACCGCCCAGAAGGGGATGACCGTCCCCGCAATGAACGCGCCGATATCGAGCGTGACATTGAACGCCGTGGCGGGGAAAAACTGCGTCAACTGCGGCGTCAAATCGATGAAGGGAATGGGAATAAACTGCAGCGGCTTGGTCAGAATGACCCCCGTCACGGCGGGAACCGCGATGTAAATCGTCCCAAACAGGAGACCCAGCATGCCGCCGATCGAGAAACAGCGCCACCGCCAGGATTCCCGTTCGGCCTTGCTCTCGGTGAGGGCGACGATTCCCGAAGCCGCGACCGGCGCCATGGGAAAGGGTAATTCCTCGACATCGCTCGTAATCCGGTAAAGCACATATCCCAACCCGTAATTGTCGATCATGCCGACGACCAATCCCAGCGAACTCAACAGGATGGGCGCCAGCCAGGCCTTGGTGAAAAAGGTCCGCCCCGCCTCGCGAATCACCGCTTCCTGGGGAGCAAACCACGCGGGAATATCCTGTGCAATCCCCATGGCCTTGACATATTCCGACTGGACAAAATACTGGTTCCAAAGCAGACCACTGAAGGGCGACGCGATGGCCAACCCCGCCATATAATACAGGATGTAGACCTCCTGCATTCGCAATTCCTTGAGCGACCGGCGGGCAATCTCGGCAAAAATAATGATGGTCACCCATTGGGCGGCGCCCCCGACCCCGGCCCCGGCAAAAAGGCTGAGATACATTGAGGCCGGCATCATCACCACGCCCAAGAAGAAGGCGCCGACGATGGTTTTCCAGTTAAACCCATCGGCAAACTTCCCCGGCGCCTTCATCAGATTCCGGTACTGATCCAATTCGGCATCAAAACGATTCGGCTTCGACATAAATCCTTATGCTTTCGTTGCGTCCGCGGTCGCCGCATGCGTCTGCGTTCCCCGCTCGACGAAAAGGCCTTGTTGGGACGCGCCCAGATTGCGCCAGTGCATCAGATAGGCACGCAATTTTTCCAGGAACGGCCGGTTGGTGGTCACCCAGTTGTTGTCCTGCCCGGAGACCCGGTCGATGCGCAAGCGGATCCGGTAGGCCGATAACTGGTCATCAAAAGCCGCATGGAATTCGACGGTCTGGGTCACGCCCAAATCGAACGGGGCCAGTGCCAGATTGTACCGGAGCGTGTAGGTCTCGCGGCCCGCTGCATCCCGACCCCGTTCCCGGCTCTCGAGCCGCGCGATGATTTCCCCCACCGAAGCCTCGGTGAACCGGTCAAAATAGTCCTCCAGATAGGCCATCATCCCGACGATCAGATCCGGCCGGCAGATGAACGGCATCAGCAATTCCATCCGCAGACCATCATGTGCCGGCATGGACCAGGTCCGTTTCCCCGAAGGAACCGCGGCTTTGGTCGCCACAATCGCCGGATAGAGCGTGGACAACATCACCACCAAAATCGTAAACACAATGACATAGACCACACTCAACGACGAGAAATTCAGATTGATCCCCTGGACCAAATGGAAGTGATTCAAGCCGATACTCAGCAACTGGCCGATCAAATAGCCTCCAATGGAGCCAATGACACTGTAGACGAACGCCTCCGCCAGGAAGAAGGTCCCGATATGGGTCGGATTCAACCCGACCGCATTATAAATCGCGATTTCGTTTTTCCGCTCAAACACCGCACCCAACATGGTGTTGAGAATAATCGTGCTGGCAATCAGCAGGGGGATGATCAGCACATTCAGCCCGCCGATCGCGGTATGATACCCGGTGCCGACATAGTAAATGCCCGGCTCGGTCTTGTGCTTCGATTGCGCCGAGGGGGCAAATCCCTCGGTACTGCTGATGTAAAATTTGGCCTGCGTCGCGGTTAACAGTTTTTCGACCACCGTCCAGATTGCCGTGCCGGGTTTGAATCGGATCGAGAAGCTGTAAGGCGCCGCTTTAAAGGATCGCGCCGTCAATTGGGGCAGGACTAATACCGTCGCGGCATCCGCGAACAAGACCCCACTGCGCGTATTTTCGTCAGCCGACATCGAGGGCGCCGAGGCATCGGCCGCACCGGCCTGGGTCAGCATCTTCTTGATCGGCAATAACGGCAAACCATCCAGATCCTTGATTTCACTGAATCGCTCGTCGTCCATAATTCCCACCACCCGGAGAATCCGTCCCTGGAAGCGAACCGAGATCCCGGTCTCCACCTGTGCGGGCGTAACGCCCAATGCCAACGCGGTGGCGGACATCAGGATCGCCTCCTCGGCGTCATCCGCGCTGAAAAACCGTCCGCCCGCAACCAACGGAAGAGACGACAGGAACCCGTCCTCCTTACGATCCAGCCCCAACACCGCCTCGATGCGAACGTCACGGTTGGTTCCCGGCAGATCGAGCCGCCAGGGATAACTGCTTTCCTTGGTGCTGGGCGCCAAGGTCCACCGTCGAACCACCGCATCGCCCTCGCCCGAAAAGAGCTCGGATAACACCTCCAGGGAGGCTTCGTCCATGGGAGCTCCCGGCATATGGAACAACAAGCCGGTATACGGCGCCTGCTTGCCCTGGGCGACAATCGTCGGGCTCATCTTCTTGGAAATACTGGTGAAGGCCAGCATGGTAAAGGTAACCAGCACGATCGTGCCGGTGGTCAACGCGGTCCGAATCCGCCGCCGTTTCATGTTGTTGACCCCGATCAGCATCGCCTGCTGAGTCACCGTGGAATAGCCCACATCGGAGGAATCGGTTCCGACCACAGTGTGGAACAAGACGTGCATTTCGCCTTCAAACCGACCGTGTAAAATATGGATGACAAACGCGCCGAGCGCGCCCATGACGAAGGCGATGAACATCGCCTCCGGCGCCTGGGCGACATGAAACGCGGGGTGAATCGTCCGGAATAAAACATAAGTGCCCATGAACAACAGGACAAAGGCCCCCATCTGTGCCTCGACCTTGGTGAAATTAAAAATCAGCTTCTGGAGGAAAAAACAGAAGGGCAACATCAAGGCCATATAGAAAACCACGGCCTTCAACATATCATTCGTGATCAGGCTCTGCTGAAGGTAGGCCTTGGTCTGGGCGCCCAAGGCCACATAAAGCGATTTCAAATAGGCCAGATGCCGGTGTTCCGCCTGGGCGGCATTCATCCCGACGAGTTGCACCCGGCCCTTCTCCAGAAATTCCTGGGCCAGTTCGTCCGACACCCCCCGCAAGCGGCTGATTCGCTGGCGGTTCAACGATTCCATGTCGCGCGCCGCCACGGCCATGAAATCATCCCCCAATTCCGCCCGGGTCCGATACCCGATCCCATCGGGCTGTTTCTCGGTGGGCCGGATCGCCAGCCGCTTCTGGTCGGTCATGATTTTCACCGTTTCCCGGCCATCCGTAAAAAAGGCGGCCGGCCCGCTCAACACCGGTATCGGCCCCCGCTTCGACAAGGTCGCCGTAGCGCCGGTCACATAATATTTTCGGGGACTCGAATTATTACGGGCTTCCAGGAAGATAAAATTGTTCGCCTGGATCGCCCCCGCCCCCAAAAGCGACGAATCATTCCGCGCAAAAACCGGAATTTCTTCGCCCACGGAGAACAGCGCCAGGGTCTGTTCATTCAAATTCGCCACGCTACTCGGCACCCGTCCGCTCACCTCGCCGATATCCAATGCGTGCAAAACCTTTCCATAGGCCGAATCGTATTGGAAAGCGGCACAGTACAACGGCCCCAAACGGAATATCCCATATACGACCGCGGCCGCCCGATGATCCGTCAGGGCAATATAGGCATTGATCACATCCGTCCCGACCACAGGCCCCACGGTTCCCAGCGACCCATCATTCAGAACCAACAAGGTATTCCGGACCGGCGTTGTCGGCACCACACCCGCTGCAAATTCATCGAACTTGAAGGTCCGGACCCGGATCGACCACAGTCGGGATTCGAAATCATATCGCTCCTTGGGCCGATCCAATTCGCCCTGCATCGTCAATTTGCGATCCGCCAAAAAGGCCTGGAAAAAACGGGGTATTTCTGCGCACAACGTCTCGACCCGGGCCGGATCCAGGGACTCGAGGGTGTCGCCGGGCGAGAAAGCCGCCCCGGGGTTGCTGAAGAGATTCCGAAGGCTGAAGGCCGGGGTCCCCCCCTTATCGGGAGTCGCACTCGCCGCATGAAAAACGATCAAACCGGACGACTCACTATTGAAATAATGTCCTTCGGGAAGTCCACCCAGCAGGCTCAACGTGTCCCGGAAATGGTTGATGCCGCCATCCGTCTGAACCACCCGTGTCAGATTGGCGCCAAACCGGGCGGGCCAACGCTTGGTTCCCCAACTATTATTGGCCGAAAATCCGTAATCATCCGTTTGCCAGTCCAGATCCAGCGATAAAGCCAGAACCACCTGACGCCCCGCTAAAACGGCCCGAATCCGGCTGTTTTCAGTGCTGACCGCGAGATCCTGCCGGTTCAACTCGATGCCACTCGTCAGCATGCTGCGAATCTCGGAAATATAACCCTTCAGAATGCCGCGTTCATTCGGCGTCAATTCGCCCCAGCGGGACACGATCCCCACTTTATTGAAGAGGGTCAACACATGGGTGAACTCGTCGCGTTCCCCTTTCAACCGGGCGTATTGCACCCGATTATCGTCCTTATCCAATCCGCTCCGAAACAGTTCCGCCATTCGGGATTTAACCTGGTTCAAATCACGCTTGGCCATGGCGACCGCCGGTTCCTTGATCGAGAGGATTTTACCGGAGGTATCGTCGCTCATGAAACGCAGATTGACCAGGTAGTCCTCATTCGTCTGATCATGCGCCCCGTCGAATATGAGGGGTTTGTACTTTTCAAGAAAGACCGTTTGGCTGCGCAATTCCTGGGCGAGCGTATTTCGCACTTTTTCGACGTCGAGCTGGGGGGCCAGCAGATTCCAGGAGAGCATCCGCTCCCCGAGAAAATTCAGCGTGTGCCCATTGACGGCGACGAGCAGAATGGAGCGGGCCGGTGGGGATTGTCGCAGCGTATCCAACAGGCGGGTCAACACCATCAAATTCGCTGCGGATTGGGCGCCATAGGAGAGGTCCGGAACCGCCGACTGGCTATCCAACGGCGCCACGAGAGTCGCCACTTCATTGCTCAAGGCCGGATCCTGTCCGGGAATCAAAACCCATTGATTCCGCAGGGTCGCCTCCCGCCAGACCGAAGGTTCGCTCCGAATCCGGGCCGTCAGCGCAGCGGGTCCCTGCAGACGCTCCCGGAGACGGGCCCCGTCGGAGGCGGGGATGAAATAGCGGGGCACCGCGACTTCAGAGGTGTAGAGCTTGGCGACCGAATCCACATGCAAATACCGGTCGGAACCGATGAAAATGAACCCTTGGACCCCCATCCGCAGAACGCGTAGCCATAAATTACCACACTCATAATCCATGACCGCGATGGCACCCTGCAATGATCGGCCGTCCAACCGGTCCCAATCCGCCGTCTCTCCCCGTCCCAGATAGATCAGCGGGGCTTCGAAGTCCTTTTCGGCAAAATTACCCGGCCGACCCAGGGTTGGACCAAAGGTATAGAGGCGGACAGGTTCCCCCCCCGCCCACTCCAGCGAAGCCGGACCGGGCACGAAAACCGGGGTATTGAAACTCATGCTCCCCGAGGGCAATCCGCTCGATTCGAACAATCGGCCGATTTTGTCCTGAAGCAAGAGATTGCCCGGACTCCCCGGAAACCGCATTTCAGCGTCGCGAACCAGCTCCCGCAATTCCGTCATTGCCGGGGTGGACTCTCCGCCCATTGCGGCCTGTGCCAGGGACACCAGGCCACAGACAACTCCCATCCATAAAATCAACATTCGTTTCATCGGATCACAATCGATATGGCCTGACGCTGGGCCAGGGACCTGATAAATTCCACTGTACTCAATTCCGCTTCCCGACGGTTCACCCGGTACCGGGCCAAAAACGCCTCGACAATCTCCCGCACATTCCGCCGTCCGTCAATCAAACCGAACACAAAAGTCCCCAATTCGTCCAGTTTCACCTTCCGCTCCAGGGTCGGGGGCATGAATCGCGACAAAAAACCACCCCCCCGGCGCAGGCGAATCACCAATTCCAGGCGCTGGACATCCTCTTCCCGCGGCTGAACACGAACCCCCTCGTTGATCATCGGGACGCCTGTCAAGGACTGTTCCCGGTTAATCACGGGCGGCTTGGCTTTAACCCATCCGAACATGTGAACTTCCTTACTCCGGTGCGCTTTCGATGGTCCCGATATGAATATCCAGGTTTTTGCGCTCTTCCAACCGCTGAATGCGTCCGTCGCGAATCCATAGAATCCGGTCGGAAACATCCAGCATTTTCATGTCATGTGTGGCGGAGATAATCGTTACGTTGTCCTCTTCCTTGAGTTGGAGAAGCAAATCGATCATCTCTTTGCCGGTGTTGACGTCCAGATTGGCGGTGGGTTCGTCGGCCAGAATGATGACCGGATCGTTCGCCATGGCACGGGCGACCGCGACCCGCTGTTGCTGTCCGCCCGATAACTCGTAGGGTCGGTGAAAAACACGGGTCCCCAATCCCACCCGCGTTAAAATACCCGCCGCCTTATCCCGCGCCTGATCCGGGGTCAATCCGGCAAAAATCATCGGTAATGACACATTTTCCAAGGCGGTCAGCACCGGGAGAATATTGTAGGACTGGAAAATATAGCCGATTTTGTGGCAACGCATCCATGCTAATTCGTAGGAATCCAACTGGGCGATATCGATTTCATCGATGAAGACCATCCCCTCGGTGGGGGCGTCAATCCCGCCAATCATGTTGAACAGGGTCGATTTGCCGGACCCGGAGGGCCCCATGATTGAAAAATATTCCCCGCGGAAGATCTCCAGATCGACCCCATCCAGCGCCTTGGTGACGGTTTCTCCCCGGCCATAATACCGTTTCACCCCCAAGGCCCGGATGACAATATCCCGGCCTACGGGGGCGGAGGGAACCGCCACCATTTTATTCGCGTCGCGTGCGTCCATGTCGCAATCAAGTCCATTTCAGTAAGAATGCGGAAACAGTAACAGTAAAAAAAGGCCCCTAAAACGTCAAGTGTTTTAGGTATTTTTTTGTGACGGGGAGGATGATAAAGTTAAATGCCGCACAAAATGCGGCCAGAAACTGTGCAACTTCATGAGATCCCTCGACTTCGCTCGGGATGACAATGGGTAGGGCGATCTCTCCGAGCGAGCCGGCGCTGAATATAAGATGGCTCACAGCAAGCATTTATAAAACGGCATTTCACATTACAATTCTCAATTTTTTTGTGACGGCCGAGCGCCAAGACAAATCATCCCCCCCCTTCTCAACCGGTCTCTCCCAAATCCTCGCCTCAGAGCGCATCGGTGAATGGCGACCGCATGTATCACCCCTTGCGCTCACGGCTCGCCAGAGTCTCGCCCTCCAGGGGAGAGTTATCCATCTTGTATAGATTGACCTTTGGAGGGCGAGACTCTGGCGAGCCGTCTGTCCGCGGCCCGATCAGGTCAGGGACCGCCGCTACGCGGAGATTACGCGATGATCAGGGTCTCTCCATTGTGCTTGTTTTTTAAGCCCCGTTCGGGCACCTTTTTCCCATGTCCGACATTTTAACCCATAATCCGAGTGGATCGGCAAGCCTTTCGACTGGGAAACGGATGCTGATTCCATTGGCCGCATTAGGCGTTGTTTTTGGCGATATCGGCACCAGCCCGTTGTATGCTTTGCGTGAATGCTTTGCCGGCGTACATGGATTGCCCGTCACCCCTGCCACCGTTCTCGGTTCGGTGTCCCTGGTCATCTGGTTTCTGATTATTATTGTCGCCCTTAAGTATGTGATCTTTGTATTGCAGGCGGACAATAAAGGCGAAGGAGGCATTCTTTCCCTCATGGCGCTGGTTCGTCGAATGGGCCCTGAAAAAGTCCGCCAGTGGGCCATCCTTCCCCTCCTGGGGATCCTGGGTGCGGCCCTGCTCTTTAGTGATGGTGTCATTACCCCGGCCATTTCGGTCTTGAGCGCCATCGAAGGCGTATCCGAAGCGGCGCCGGTATTGAGCCATCTCGTCATTCCCATCTCTCTGGCCGTCCTGACAATCCTGTTCTTTATTCAATCCCATGGAACCACCAAAATCGGAGCCCTGTTTGGTCCCATTCTTCTGCTCTGGTTCGTGGCCATCGGACTCCTGGGGCTGGGCTCACTGGTCGCCTGCCCGAAAATATTGTACGCCTTCAATCCGATGTATGCGGTGGATCTGTTCAAAATGCTGGGTTTCAAAAGCCTATTACTTCTCGGAGCCGCATTCCTTGCGGTGACCGGTGCGGAAGTGCTTTATGCCGATATGGGGCATTTCGGCAAGTCGTCGATCCGACTGGCCTGGTTTGCGGTTGTCCTCCCCGCCTTGGCCCTCAATTATTTGGGACAAGGCGCCAAACTCCTCTCTCTGGGCTATCTTCCGACAAATCTTTTTTATTCCCTGGCTCCCACCCGATTCCTGGTTCCCTTGATCATTATTTCAACCCTGGCGACTGTGATCGCCTCCCAAGCGGTGATCTCCGGGGCTTTTTCGCTTTTTCGCCAATCGGTCCAACTCGGATTTTGGCCCCGCATCAAGGTCACCCACACGTCGGAATCAAATATCGGCCAGGTCTATCTCCCGTTTGTTAACATCGCTCTTTATGTCGTGACGTTTTTACTCATTCTGGGCTTTAAAAAATCCGGCAATCTGGCCTCCGCCTACGGAGTTGCCGTTTCAGCCACCATGCTGATCACCTCGTTGCTGATCGTGGTGATTGCCCGATCGCTATGGAAAGCACCGTTGTTCCTGGTGCTGCCGGTTGGCGCCCTGGTGCTGGCGCTGGATGCCGTTTTGTTTTGTGCGAATTTATCCAAATTCGCATCGGGAGGCTGGATCGTCGTGGTCATGGCTTCCATCATAACCCTGCTCATGACCACCTGGATCGCCGGCCGCAAGTTGTTACATCAGAGTGTGATCGCGGCAGCGGTGCGATTGGAGGATTTTGCCCGGGAGATGTCATCGGCCTCGGTCATTCGAACGCCGAAAGTCGCTGTGTTTTTATCCAGCAATGCGGCCTGCGTTCCGCGGTCCTTGCTTCACAATTTCAAACATAACGGCACTCTGCACGCAACTAATCTGATCACCTGCGTCCAGACGGAGGAAGTCCCGTATGTAAAACCGGAGGACCGATGCGCCCTGACGGAATGCGGCCAGGGTCTCTACGCGGTCACGTTGCGTTATGGATACATGGAAAGCCCTGACGTCCCGGAAGCGATCGCGCAGATTTCCTCTCCCTTGCTCCCGCGGAAAGACCCGTTGCAGTTCTCTTACTATCTGGGAAAAGAATCTCTGGTTCTGAAACAAAGCAAGGACATGGCCAGTTGGCGAAAAGAGCTTTTCCTGCTGATGTCCAGAAACGCCCTCGATGCGTCGGCCTTCTTTAATCTGCCTCCCAACCGGGTCGTCGAACTGGGCGCGCAAGTCGAGTTTTAGAAACCGGACTCCGGGCGTAGAGGTTCGGCCTACACCGAAGAATTGGGTTGTGGGCGACGCCACACCTGGGATTGAACGGGGTTCACTCTGGGTGAACCGATAACACCCGGTTTTCCGGAGCGCAATTGGAATCCGACTCCGCATTCCTGCTCAAAATGTATACAACGCATGCCGCCCATTCAAGGCGGGTCCCGCCCCCATAAAACCCTCCGGCTCGAACGGGTGGAGGACGGCGTCCCCGACGGAAGCGTGCGCCTCTTCGTTCCGTCAAATTCTTGCGAAGCTCAGGGATATTGCACTTCGATACGATAATAAGAGCCGGGAACAGAATTCGTATCGAACCAGAGATTGGTCACCAGATGTGTCGACCGGGGCTGGGTCCCCACCTCCTGCCAGGAGGGCGAGGCGAGACTGGTCTTCCGCTGGATGATAAACGGGGGCAGGTCAGCCTCATCCCGGCTGATCCATATCAAGTAGTTGGACCCGCCCTCCACCCCCTGCCCGGCAATCTGGAAAACGGATTCGGGATCATCCGGATCCGTACCCACCAGATATTCCACCCAGGCTGGAACGGTATCGCCATCGGTGTCACTCAAGGCCGCCGCATCGAAATCCTCGACTCCGGGGTAATAGTGCAACAGCCAGGGAATCGAGGTGCCAATGGGCGTTCGGTCGGGCGCAAAATCGGCTTCCAGCGTATGCCAGCCAACCGGTACCGAAGCCCAGACGAAATTGAATCGTCCGGTCCGGTCGGTCATGAAATCATGCACAACGGGGACTCGATTGGTGAACAAGGCCGTAATATGATGATACGGCAGGGCCTGGATGGCGAACTGCGGCGCTCCGCCGGCAGGCACTTCCACCAGCGGTCCCGGGGAAATGCCCCCCCCCTCGGGATCGGTCACCGGCGTAATGACAGCCGTCGGGATCAGCGCGGGATCCATCGAGGGCTGGACATTGGATAATCGCCAATCGTCGAAATGGCTGCGCCCGGTAAGATTAAAGGAAGCCGGAGTCAGTCGTGCGGCGGCGTTGGGGCAGGGAAACCACGGTCCATTACGGGAGGATGTTTCATCCGGCGCTGACCAGCCCGAAACATGGCTGACCGGACTCCCCCCATTGATGCGCACGGAAAAAAAGGCCGTATCCACCCCACCCACCCACTGAACCGTAATCCGGGACCAGGCATCGGTCGCAATCCCAACCCCGGGCAGGATGGTCCAGAGATTGGACGCCGGCAATCCAGGTTCTGAAGCCCGGGCCAGACCTAAATCCCCATCGGGCGTCACATAAAAAGCGCACAGCGCAGAAGCCGACAAGGCTGGCGGGGCGGCCCCGGTCCAGGCCTGGGGGGCCAGCATGAAATCAAACCAGAGATTTTGCTCACCGGTTGTCCCGAAAAGGTTGGAGACGGAGCCACTGACCTCCAGAATCTGGGTATGAGTGACATCCGACATCGGATACCCGACCCCGGTTCCGAAAGCCCAATTCAACAACGCCACCGTTTGATCTGAATTATTCGTCACCCAGGCCTGGGCGGAACCGGCCATCCCCCACCCGTTGGAGGCGATCGGCGCACTCCCATTGGATTGGAATTCGAAGGAATCGGACAAAGGCAGGGCGGCCGCAAAAGCCTGAACGACCAGACTTGCGCTGACTCCCCATCCCGCGATTGTCACCTTCCAACTCATAGTCCACTCCATTGGCCACGCCTCGGCGTGAATTTACAATCCATCGATTTCGTAAATATGCAAGGCCACCGGCGCCGCGCCATATCCCAATCCAAAGTCGCCGCCGAACCGTTGATACATATCCTTACCCTGAAAATCATCCGTGAAAAACCCATCCGATCCCGTCAAGGTCCGATCTTCAAATAAGACCCGGATGGGCGTCTCTTCGGTCAGCCCTTGCACGGAGATCCGGGTCTCCGCCAAACGGGCCGGCGAATATTCAACGGAATCGCCGAACAATACCGAGGTGTGGCCTTCAGGATCGACAATCGTGGTATGACTCCACCAAACGCGCGCCTCTTCATTATGAATAAAGGCCACGCCATCCACCAGTTGGGTGGTGATCCCAAACTCGGATAACGGCACTTCGATCCGATGCCAGACGCCGGCCGCGGGCAGACTTCCCCGATCGACGGATTGGGTCATGACAAACCCTTTATTGCCTTCATACAGCAGGGCGCCCCACCCGCCGGAGAAGGCAAAACCGGCCGAGTTTTTATGAAGGCTTCGCAAAAACCACTCCTGCCGATTGGACGTAGTGTTGAAATCAGAATTGAATGCGCCCCACGAAACCCCATACAGCCACCGGCCGTCACCCTTGACCAGAAACGCCAGATTGGTCGGAGTCGCTGCGGGATCCAGATAAACCCATTGCACCAGACGACTGCCGGCAGGCCAAACCCGGCAATCGGGCATATTCTGGATCCCGTGCAGCGACGGACCGGTCGAAAGAGTCTCCAACCCCATGCAGTAACTATTGTCGTCGTGGCGCGCCTCGTTACGCCCGGTGGTGTACCGGCTACGGCCGACGGGCGAGCGCCGGGTAGCGTCCCAGCGGTATTTGCCCAGGGTCAATCCCCGGGTCGTGGCGGCGATGATGGTGGTCTTCCCGTTGGCCCGCCGCACCCAATGTTCCATCGGCGGATCGATGTCGACCGCCGGTCCATGATCGGATGAAAAAGCCGCCGGCGCCAGGTAATCCAACTCGCCATGCAATCCCCTGAACAACGACAAATCACCCACGCCGTGGGCCATTTCCCAGCCCCGACAACCGCGCATCAATTCCACAAAGGTGTGGAACCGCCACCGCTCATAAGGCACATTCTCGTACATCTGGGGACGCAACCAGACGGCTTTGCGTTGCCCTTGGATGAAAGGCGTGATGTCGGTATGAATATTGGCCGGGAACAGGGGTTCGGTCTCGGGTCCAAAAATATCGAAAAACGGAATCCGCTCGAACTCGAACCGGTTCCAATATCCGCCATGGCTGGCCGTGACCGGTTTCCCGGTGTGATCGCGAATATACTCCACCACTTGTCGGAGCCCATCGATTTGTTCCGGTGTTTTGGCAACAAACTCTGAAAAACATTCCTCAATGCCCGGTCCCATTGAAACCACCATCGGCGCATTACTGCACCAGGCCAGATAGGCATCGGCTGCCGTCTGTCCGCCCATCCGGGCGATCATGTCGCTAACCTTATAAACCGGATACCCAAAGGCAAAAGCCGTGGCACATTGGATATTATCCTGGCTCCACGTATTGAGCAGGGTTGTTTTAGGGGTTTGCGAAGAGCAATAATACCGGACGACGTTGAAATCGCGTAGCTGTCGGGTCATATTATAGGTAGCGAACCGCCACCCATAGAGATTCCAGGTGGGCAGATTACGCAGATCACGGTAGTTATTGGTCACCGCCGGCCCGTCATAGGTGGCCACATTCTGATAGATCCGGCCCCAGGGAATGTAGGGCCGCCCATCGGCGAACAGCAGATTATTCGTGGTAATCACGATGTTGGTCAAGGCCGGCTGCGAAGGTTCATGGGCCAACCGGCAAAACGGATCCGAATCGGCCTGGGCCAGAACCCCTCCCTGTGCATCCAATGCCAATGCGCGCAAAAACCATTGCCGTTGGGGATTATCAAAGGGCTGAATCGGCAGGGCTGAAATGTTGACATCCCGCAATACCAAGGCCCGGCAATCATCGTAGAGCTCGAGAGGAATATGGGCCCGCTGATCGGCCAGCGTCGTCAGGTTGGCCGCAAATTCAACCGATTGGGTCACCACTCCGGTAGTCCGCCGCCGGATTTCCAGGCGGATTGCGTTCAGGTTGGTCAAGGTCATCGAGGACAACCCCAGATTCATCCGCACATACTGGTTGGTATATTCCGGAGGCGCATAGAGAGCTCCCAGTTGGATGTCGATGGGCGTGTCCCAAGTGGTAAACCACAACTCATTGGACGCCGCCACCCAGCCCGCATAATTCAACACGTCCAACCGGCCCTTGTACTCGGTGTAGGCCTGGGCCAGGGGGTTGGTCAGATCGTAATACAATTCAAAGGGAACCCGCCCTCCGGCCGGCACGGTTTGCAGGGCGGTTTCCTGGGAAACAGCAACCCCGGTCGGCGATACAAAACTCCACCGCAATCGAAATGGTTGTTCGGCGCCGGGATTGACGACCGTGGCCCGCAACCGATTCCGTCCCAACAACCGTTCGCCCAAATCCAGATGCGCGACCTGAACCCCGGGCAAAACATACCGATGGGATCCCCACGACACGCCCCTCGCGATCAGTTCGTCGGTCGTGCTTTCCGGCTCATACACCCGGATATCATCCCACCAGATCGTCCCCGCCGAATTGTTCTGGGGTTGCCCGCCGGTATCCTCCAAGGTATACCCATTCACCCCGCGGGCGCACAGTTGAAGCCGCAAACTGGTCAGCGGCACCCGGGGCTTGAAAACCTGCCGCAACAAAGTCCACTCGCCATCCGCGACGATCGTAAATTGGTAGGGACTGCTGTTCGGCGGAACCCCGGTCACTTTGGCTTTCTGGATCACGTAATATCCCGGCACCTCGCCCCCATTCTGGTCCAAGGCGCCGATATTCAACATGGCCAACCGGTCGGTTTTGACCCAGGCCCAAACCTCGATCACGCGGTTGGTCGTCTGGTTGAGCGAGACCGGATCGGACACCACCCGCTTTTCATCGCCGGACGGCATGATCATTTTCAGGCTGCGCGCGCCGGCGTGGGCCACCATCGCATCGGTCGTCACCGGGCCGCGATTATCACAGATGGCATTGTGCCAGGACTGAAAGAGATAGAATAGTTTGAGGGGAAACCGCAAAAACTTCTGGGGCGCGCTCCAGCCCACCGGATAATTCGTGGCATCTATCGCTTCAAATCCCCCGTTGGACAACAGATTGGGCGATGTTGGCCCCGGATCGAAAAGTTCCGCCTGCCCCAATTCAATCGACCCGGCGGCATTATTATAGGAGAACTGGGTAGCTGCAAACATCGGCAACAACCAGGCGGTTCCGCCGTTGAGCGCGGGGGCGCCAGCCTTCCAGGTGGCGGCCGGCAGCGTCAGGGTCATCCAGCGCCAGTCATAGGTGCCCGTCGGCCAAGGCGCCGAAACGGTCGCGGTGGAGGCGGTACTGATCAGCCGCAATTCCATCAACCCGGCACTCGCAGGCACATTATCACCCCGAATCCGGACCCGAAGGGTCAGGTCGCGAACCAAACTCAAGGGGCGAGTACTGATGACCGCCTGGGCCAGGGGGAATCCGCCGTCATCAGCGATTTGCCCATTGGGCGGCAATTTGGTGTCGTCATAGACCAGCACCCAGTTGACCGCTTGGGAAACGACCGTATTGAGCCCTTGCAACATCAAGTGGCGTTCGCCCGGCAGGCCATCGGCATTATCCCAGCGCCAGTTCCCCTTGCACCACCAGGCATCGGGATTGTAATCGCGTCGATTGAAATAATCGGGGAGGTAGCACCAGACCAAGGTGTGACTTTCCGGCAATAGGCAAAGCCAATCCCCTTGAAAATCAGCGTTTTGCAAGAGATTCCCACCCTGGGAAACGCCTTCGATGGATACCACAGAACCCGGCGCGGCCTGAACACTCACGCCCCCCATTCCGAGCCAGGCGGCAATCAGGCAACACACCCAAAACCGGCTTCGGCTCTGGACCATCGACCCGTGAGAATGATCTGTTGTCATTAACCGTTAATCATATCAATTTTAGCGAATTATCACACAAAAAAATGCGCGCTGTTTCGTTTTGAGGGGCGCATCTGCGATTCGGTGCATAGAAAACGCCTAATGGCGTTTACACCCATAGTTTGCGATGTCGGCCCGTCCTGTGGCGGGCGTCTAGAGAGGGAGGAGGCTGGATCCGTGGACGCCGGGCGCAGAGACCCGGCCTACAACAATGGGGAATCGGGTTGTGGGCGAAGCCCTACCGTATTCTTCGGTTTAGGTCATATCCCTATCAGGGAAAACTTTCCCTAACTGGACCTGTTCCCTCGCATCAGCTCCCTAATTCCAGCCGATATACGATACCGGGTTCGGCATCCCATTCCAACGGCTCGCGCATCTGGCGCTCGACCTGAAGGACCCTCGCATCTGTATCCATCCGGCGAATTTGCACGCGGGCCAGCGGACATTTTAACAACACCGGATCAAAGGGATTAAGAACGCGCACGCGCCCGCCCTGCAAGGACTGAAAGGCGGCGTGGATCACCTGTCCGTTCCGTTGTTCGGCGCTGACCAGGATGGCGCCCGGAACTCGCAGGGAATGAAACGCGGCATCGGTCTTCACCGGCATCCCCGGAAACAATACCACGGTCCCTTCCACATTGAGCACCAGCATGCTGTTCAATGCCAGCGACATGCCGGTTCCGTGTTCCGCCTGCATGATGCTCCCGGACGGACTACTGGACAGCCCGTTATTGTTGGAGTTCCCTGCGGCAGATTTCAGAGCCCATTCGGTATCGCCCATCAGCGCCGCGGCCACCGTGGGACACCCTCCGCACCAGGGACTGGAGGTCAGGCCGCGCGCGTAGCCCCAGGTCGCCCGCGCCTGGTTGCGTTCGATGTCCGTACCATGAAAGACGCTGGCCACTTCGCCGGGAAAAATCGGGTAGCACCAACTCCCCGCGTTGATCCGGCCGTTCATTGGGTGTTGCGGGAAATGCAACCAGATCCCATCCCCGTCCGCCGGGAGTTCGGGAAGATCGCGGAAAGTGTCACGCCAGACCGTCTTGAGTTCTAGATCCTGTCCCAGCAAGTCCGCGGCATCCGCCGCCTGCTGGAAGGCCATCCGCAGATTGACAATATCGTAGATCGAATTGGTCCCCCACCCGTCAAAGGTCGTGGCATTGATTTCGCTGTAAATGCTCGGCTCCACCAGAAATCGGCCATCCGGCCCCTTTCCACTGAGGTTAAGCAGTCCATGATAATACAGCGCCACGGCCTTGAGGATCGGATAGGCTACTTCCGCCAGAAACTCGCGATCCTGGGTATACTGGTAGGCCCACCAATAAAGCCGGGCAATCCACGCGCTCGGTCCGAGGGAGACCTGCAGGGGTACCCAGTTCCATTCCGCAATTTCAAACCCCTCAATCGTGCCGGCATGCGGGAAACGCGCCCCCTCCATCCCAAAATAGTCATGGGTATCCTTGCGGCATTGGGGCAGCATTTCGTGGTAAAGGCGGGCATACGGTTCGAAATATTCCATGCGGTTCGATCCCATGAGCCCCTGGTATACCGCCTGAATATTGACATTGCCATGAAAGTCCGCCGACCAGGCCGGCAAATTCTCCTTGATCCACATCCCCTGCAACCCGGGCGAAACCTTGCCCGGCCGCAGCGTGGTTCCGCACAGGTAGTTGGAGACATACCAGGCGCGTTCGACTTTTTCGTCGCCGCACGACACCCAGGCCCGTTCCCATTGCACCGCCCAGTGCTTGCGATGCGCTTCGTGCAGCGCCTCGACGCCCTTCTGTGCCGCCTGGGTCACGCGTTGACACGCCAGATCGCGGGGATCGCGACTGTCCCGATGACTGGCCGCCGCCAGGTAAAAAACCACTTCCTGCCCGGCGTCGGTTGCGCTCTCGCCCACGGCGGAACGCCGGGTGAAGGTGATATCGACCGGAACGCCCGCTTGAAGCACGGCGATCGAATATCGGTCGCCTTTCAGCATCTCCTGGTCCAGCCAGACCAGGGACCCTTCCCCCCCGAACGCCGCCGCGGGCAGGAGTTGGTGCCGCTCCCGGTTAAGCCGCCAGGTAAAGGACCGCAACGGCAAGCGATGCCGCCGAACCCGCAGAACCAGAACCTCATCCGGCACCGACACAAAGGACATCAATTCGAAATCATCGGTCTGGGGCCACATGTTGTCGAGTCCGAACGCTTGAAACCCACTGCGCCAAGTGGCGTCATAGAGCGAAAGCTCCTGCTGGTACTTGTCGGTGCTGGCCGCTTCAGCCAGATGCAGCCTGAAAAACCCTCCGTTGATCGCCGTGCTGGGTCGAAAGACATCCTCCCAATGAGGGGCGCTCGGAGTAAGCCGGGCGAAGGCCTCTCGATCGCCGGTTTTGAAAACGCGGTAGATCTCTTCATAATTCTTGCCGGGAAAATGACTTTTCTCAGAGGCTCTCAACCACAAATCATTCTTCCCCAGCAGAATCGTCAGGTTATCCGGCGCCCCATAAATCAAACCACCGAAATCGCCGTTTCCGAGCGGCGCGCCCATGCTCCAATAGCCCCGGTTGCTGGCTTCGCCGGTCCATTTGGGATTATGCCGCGCGATACGCTCCGGCCAATCGAAGGCCATCGGCGCGGCTTCAACGGGCATGATTTCACGGTTGCGGGAGGCCCAGGCGGGAAAGGAATTCAATGTATTCATCGGGCGATGATAGAATAAAATCCAGACTGGTGTATACCCGAAAAAAACAGGAAAAAGACTCCCTGTTTGGCCTTCGGGTATAGATAAAAGATCAGCCGTGCAGATGTAAACCGGAACGATCGGATCACCCAAAGACATCCTGATCGGATTATTTTCACGCAAAGCCGCCGAAAGCGCAAAGAGGGAGGTGAGCAGGGACGCGCAACGAGCCCACCTGAAACAGGAGGGTGCCTTGCGCGTCTGGTTCCCGTCCTTGTTGCGTCGTCAAAAGTGGCACAAACAGCCGCGCGAGGCACCCGCTGGCCTGACGGCGGGCTCGTCGCGCGGCTATCAGGACCTTGGCGAACTCAGCGGCTTTGCGTGAGAATAAAAAGAACAAAGATGATTTTTAGGTTAAGAGTAAAGAAACCAAACACATCGCCCCACCCCGCAAAAAATCCGTGCTATCCGTGTCATCCGTGGTTATATTCGTTTTTTGTTGTGCGGAATCAGCTCAGCCAAAGGCACTGCTATGAGTCAACTATTTCGCGTCATCACTGACGGCGTCACGGCCTGGACAGGCCGGGCCATTCAACAGACGATTGATCAGGCTGCGGCCAACGGCGGAGGTGTCGTCACGGTGCCGGCCGGTACCTATCTTCTGGATAACGCCGTCCACCTCCGCACCGGCGTGCATTTAATGGGTGAACCGGGCGCAATCCTTAAAAAGATCCCCAGCGTTTCCAGCTTGATCCCCGATTACCTCGGTTATGGTCACTACGAAATCACCGTGGCTGAGCCGCAGAAGTTTCATGTCGGCATGGGCATTCACGTCCTGGACGATCTATCGATGGGCTTTTATACCACCGTGGCCACGATCCTCGGAATCGACGGCGAACGTCTGTTCCTCGACCGGATGCTCAATCACGATTATGGACCCGCCGCAAAGGCCCGGGCCGTCAGCGTCTTTTCGCTGATCGAAGCCGATCAGGTTTCTGATGTCATCATTGAAAACCTGATCCTTGACGGCAACCAGGCGGAGGAAACGTTCGCGCTTAACGGCTGTCGGGGCGCGGGTCTTTTCATCTACCAGGCGCGCCGGGTCGCCGTGCGCAAAGTCGAAATCCGGGAGTTTCGCGGGGATGCGCTCAGTTTTCAGCAAAACATCGATATCACCGTGGACGATTGTCATTTGCACCACAATACGGGCGGCGGCATCCATCCGGGGAGCGGCAGTGTCCGCTACCTCCTCCAAAAGAATCGGATCCATGACAATGGTGGCTGTGGCATTTTTTACTGTCTGCGAACCACGCACTCCATCTGCCGGAGCAATCTCATCGAAAACAACGCGGGAATCGGCATCTCGATCGGTGAACGCGACACCGACCATCTTATTGCCAACAACACCCTCCGGGGCCAGGGGGGACCGGGCATTTCCTTCCGTATGCCGACCCGGCGCAGCGGCGACCGGGTCTGTCTGCTGGGCAATACGCTCCAGGGAAATTGTTGCCGGGAAGGATCGGCCGAAATCGAGATTCCTCCCAACCTCCATTGGATTCATCTGCTCGGCAACACCCTCGTTCCCAACGGAAAGCCGGCCATCAGCATCGGCGAGGGTTGCACGGACATTTATATCGAAGGCAATACCGTGTCGGGCCGCGGCCAGAAAACCGCCGATGTGGTGGGTCCCCACGATACCGTGCGCTTCACTACTCCCCCCAAATTCCCACCCGTGGGACCGGACGCATTGCCGCCGCATGGCGCCCGCCACTTGGGAATCGAAAATCCCGGGCCGCCCGCGCTTAATCCGTAGGAAGAACACCCCCAGGGACTCAGAAGAATAAGGTTCACCCTAAAAAGTGCAGTTGAGTCCACTACGAAATGCGCAAAAGGCGCGAGAGGGCTTGGGCGTCAACGCGATCCTATGCAAAGGACATGAAGAGTCGTTGGGGTCAGGTTGTTATTGACGATTATCTCGATCGCCGCACTCACCCTGCCGGCAACGAAAAATCCGGACCGGATCCCCACTCCCGCCAGGCGGTGTTCAATGGGCCTTTGGCCGAAGGCACCCACACCCTGGAAATCAAAACTCACCATTTATTTGAGAGGGAAGGCCCTGTGTCCCGTGCGGTCATTGATAAAAAGCCCGACCCATCGCCTCGATATCGCTCCTTGTGCGCATTCGCTCATCCAACCCTTAATGCAGGGTGAAAATCGTTCCGCCATCGGCCCGATACATCAGCTCATAGGCGCCCAGATCAACGATACCGCGGAATTTGCGGGAGTTTTTATCCAGATCGATCCCCGTCGCCATCCAGTCCTCGTTGGTGCCGACATCCAGACAGGGACTGCTTCGGGCCAGGGAATAATTTTGAGTGATGGCGCCTACGAACTGGGGATCCTGGCTGATGACATGCGTTGCGAGATTTTCCGCCAAGCCCTGCACATCCGAGTAAAGTACCGAAGCATTGGCGACGCCCATTCCATTATCCCAAACAATCGAATTTTTAATGCTTACGGTGCCGGCCGAGTTGGTGACCCCGAAGAATAGATTGGAAGTAATCGTCGAATTGGCAATCGAGACCGTCCCCGCCGTCACCCGCACGCCATGATTGGTTTGGGCATAAATCAAACAATTCGTGAGTCCCAGGACGCTGGCGCCGGTCATGATGATTCCCGATTTGCGATTGCTCCCCATCTGGCACCGGAGGACGCTCAGCGAACCGCCACTCATGGACACATAAATCTGCCCGCCTTCATAAGCCGGGTTCACATTATTACTGACGAAGGTACAATCGCTGATCTCCAGTCCATTTACTCCGGTTCCCAAAATCCCAATCAGGTAGCCGTCACCAGCGGTTGCCGCGACATTATTGCTCGTGAAGACGACATTGGAAATGCTCAGATAGCGAGGCGAGTCGAGCAGCACAAGGCCTTTGGTGTAATAGGACGCATTGAGATTAGCCAGGAATCGGGACTTGCGGAGGATCAGGCTCCCTCGGACTTGGTACATGGCGCCGGCCGAGCTGTAATCGTACCCGTCGATCTCGTTGCGATCCATCCGCACGTTATCGAGCGTGACGCCCGCATCGGCCGCATACAGACCGCCCCCGTTGCCCGCGGTCCACCCGGGGTTAGTCAAACAACCATTGCTGACGATCAGGCTGTTGTAAACATTCAAGTGACCGCCTAACAGCGCGATCCCACCCCCGTTTGCCGGCGCATAATTGTTTTGCGCGATCGTGCAATTCGTAACAGTGGTATAGCCGCTGTACCCCAGGTACAGTCCAATTCCGGTTGAAAGCGCGCCCCCGCCCTTGGAAATCGTCACTCCTTCGAACAGTAGATTCCCCTTGGATGGAAAATTCAAGATTCGGGTCAAAGAAGAGCCGCTGATAACGGTCTGGGTCGGTCCGGCCCCCTGGATCCCGATGTCGGTGACCAAATTCGAAATCGTCAGCGGAAAGACTTCGCCGATATTGGTATTGTAGGTGCCGGCCCCGACGTGGATGAGGCTGGAATTTTGGGCCAGAACCAACGCCCGGGTAATCGTCCGAAGCGAATGATCCGGATCGGCGCCCGTGACGCCCACGTTGTCGCTCCCATTGGTCGAGACATAGAGATCGTTCGCCGTCACATCGGTTCCAGCCGGACGATGATAACCCAGATCCACGGCATCCGTATCGGCCAGGCCGTTGGCCACCGCCGTGTATCCGCTCAACCCGGCGGCCGCAACGGTCATATTGCCGCGATCCCGACAGGGACTTCCGTCCGCGAGATAGTATCCGCGCTCGAAACGGGGATCCTCCGAAATATTTCCATTCTGCCCGGCGCCGGTTCCGTCCTGGACCGCGCAATACGCCAGCGAAACCGTTCCCGAAACTTCCCCGTTGTTGCCCCAGAGGATGCAGTTGGTGAGGGCCGCGCTCGCGCTGGAAAAGACTTTCAATCCGCGCGAATTTCCGCCGTTGCCGGCGACGGTGCAATTTTCCATTTGAAGCCGGCCGGAGGGCCCGGAGAGGACGATCGCCGAGGCCGGATTGGCCCCGCTCTGGCTGATATTGTCGGCAAAAAGACAGTTCACCGCGCGCACCACGCCATTCGTGATCGCCAACACGCCCGCATCAGAGAAGGTGCTCCCGGCCGTGTTCCGCCGAAACACGGAATCCCGAATCGTCCAGTTCCCGCCCCACACGTAAAATCCACCGCCGACCCCCTCGCCCCATCCGGCGTCTGGATACCACCGGTTGACGATATTGCTGCTCACCAGGCAATCCGAAATTGTGCCCCACGAATTACTGGAAAAAATACCCGCCCCCCTAAACGTGTGATAATACCCGCCGCAGGTATTACTGACCACCTGGCAGCCGGAGATCATCAGGTTCGTGGAATTGCCGATGTAGATTCCGGCGCCATGGTAGGTGCCGCCGGAATCCGAACCGATGGCACCCCCGGTAATCACGACCTGGTCCAGCGTGCCGTTGGTAACCCCGATGATGGATAGAATTCTGAAGGGGATGGGTGCCTGGGAGGGCCGGAAAAATACCGTCGGCCAACGGGATAGATCATTGACGCCGGGCTGATCGGCATCGTTTGTGGCCGCATAACTTCCCTGAATCGTGAGGAAGGACGTGCTCCAAATCAATTGCGTCGCCAGACTGTAAGAGCCCCCGGCCAGGTAAATACTGTCGTTCGGCTCGGCGATCAACAGAGCATTGGTCACTGAGGTGATCGCCGTACTCCAGTTGGTTCCTTCGGCATTGGCGCCGCTTTGCGAGACGTACCAACCGCGGGCGCCGGCATCCAACGTGGTAAAACTGGCGACGTCCGACCAGACCGATCCAGCGCTGTTGGAAGCCAGAATCTTGAAATAATACAGCGTTCCCGCCGCCAAACTATCGACGGTTGTGGAAAACGTGACGGACTGCGGGCCCATGGAAACGAAGTTGCTCGAGGCCGCCCCATTCGTCCAATAATAAAACCAGCAGTCCGGCTGAATCACATCCGTGTTATAGACCCGGCCGGTGAGCACCGCACTCCGGCGCCGGACCGAAAGGGCGCCCTGGTTGGTAACCGTGGGCGGTGCCAACGAACCCAGTTGGATGGCATTGGATGACCAACTTTGCTCGCCGGCGCTGTTGGTGACAAATGCGCGGTAATAGGTTGACCCGCCCAACCCCGTGATGTTCGTGGTGAATAATTCCCACGGCACACGGATGCCCACATCGACAACCCGGTCCCATAACCCGGTATCCGTAACGCCCTGGTCCAGGGTCCCATAGCAGAAAAATGCCCGGGCATTCGGCGCGCTTCCGCTGTGCAGTATTTCCCCATTGAACGAAGCAAAGTCCGGCCCAACATTCGTCGGGTCATACACATGCACCCGAAGACTGGAGAAGACGCCCGGCTCGGCGAGGAACGTCCTCGAAGCCACGGGGGTTCCGGCATAGGCTCCCAGGTTCAGCCGGCGGCCATTGGGTTGCGTTTCCAGAGTCCATGCGGTGGACGAAGGATCGCCCGAGTCGATCAACGGGCTATTCGTTGTGGCGGAAGCCGACCAGATTCCGCCCGTAAAGAATCCACTTTCGTACTGGCCCCCGCGGGACGCCAGGTGGAAATAGTTGGTGTCGACGAACAGGGGATTGATGTTGGTGTTTCCGACGCCGGCTTGCGCCTCCTGCGAGCAGGTGTAGTTCACGGTGCAATTCGTGATGCCACCCGCATTGTTTCCCCAGGCGATGGAATTGCTGACCGAGATCGTGGCATACCAATTGCTCACGCCATAACCCCGATTGTTGGCAAAGGTACATTGGTCGATCGTCAGCACCGAGTTGAGATTCGTGCTGATAACCCCGCAATTGGTTTGTCCGTAAATGAGACAGTGCTCCAGGTTCATCGTTCCGTTACCCACCTTGAATACGCCCGCGCCGGCGCTGCTATTTCCGAACACACAATTCCGCACGAGGAGCGAGCCGCTGTTCTGAAGCATGCAAATCTGGCCCGCCGTCCGGTTATTGACGGTCGCCATGCCGGCATTATTGGTAAACGTGGAGTCCACGATTTGCATCCCGTTCACTCCGGTCCCGATAAAACCGATGATCCCCCCCGGCCCCGCTTGGACATGATCATAGGGCTCGACCTTATTGCCGGCAAAAACACAGTTGGAGATCACCAACCCGCCGACTCCGTCCACGCTGATGATCGCGCTCGGAGAATAGAAGCCGCGGGCATAATTATCCCGGAACTGGCTATTTCGAATGGTCGCAAAACAGGTGGCGCCTTGCAGATGAATACTCCCACCGCGCGCATTGTCATAGCCGTCCACCCGATTGGTATAAAACACGCAACGGTCAATCAATACCGGAATATTGAGCGCATAAATGCCGCCTCCCTGGGGCGACACACCGGTTCCGAAGAAATAGGCCCCATTGCTGACGATAGTGCTGTCCACCACGGTCAGACTGCCCGGCGAAGCCGCATAGATGGCGCCGCCCGCCAGGCTACAGGCGATATTCGTGATGGAATTTCGGGAAAATGTGCAGTTGGTGACCGTCGTCCGGCAACTCGGAGCATAGAGTCCACTTCCCGCCACCAGATTGGAGCCGTTGGCAAACGTCACCCCTTCCAGCCACAGGGAGACCGCCAGCAGGGGCGAGACCGTCATCACGCGGGTTTTCTTAAGCGCGTCAAAAATTGTGGCCGTTTGGTTTGTACCCTTGATGGTGATCCCGAGGGTGGCGACATTCAGCGGGAAGATTTCGCCGGGAGTCGCAGAGCTATAGGTCCCGACGGCAACATTGATCGTGCCCCGCGGCAGGACCTTGGATAACGCCCGGGTCAGGGTCTTCACCGCCCCGGCCCCGGCCGTCCACCCCTCATTGGCGTCACTGCCCAAATTGACATCCGCGTAGATCACCATGTTGGAAACCGCCGCAGCGCCGAGGGGATAATGGTACCCTAGATCCACGACACCGGAATCACCCATGCCATCCGTGCGAGCGGCCCGCGTGTTCATTCCCAGGTCCGCAGCCGCCGCACTTCCGGCGTCCAGACACGGACTGTCCGCCGTCTGATACGGCAAGCCGTTGACGGAAAGGTAGTAGCCCGCGACAAACAACGGGTCCTCCACCCGGTTGCCGGCGCCGCTTCGCACCTCCTGCGCGCAGGTGTAGGTGGAGGTCACCGGCCCGCAACTCCCGCCCAGCGTATTACCCCAGTAGATCGAATTGAGATTGGTGACCGCGATTCCGGCCGTCGTGTTGGTCACGCCACAGCCCAGATTATCCGCGATCGTCGAGTTGCAGATGGTTGCGCGGCCCGCCGCCAATTGCACGCCATGCGAACTGAACCCGTAAATCAGGCAGTTGGTGATGACCGTGGACGGGGATCCGGACTGATAGATCCCCGGTCCCGTCGATCCGCCGAGCACGCAGTTCTTTAGCAAGGTGGAACCGCCGGCCTGTGCCAGGGTAATCTGACCCAAACTCGTCGTATTGCTCATCATCGTACAATCGACGAACTGCATATCATTCGCTCCAGCGCCGGTGATATACACCAGGCCGCCCCCCGTGCTGACGGACACGGTGTTATTCGAAAACACACAATTTGAAATACTCAAGGCGGTCATTGCATTGAGATGCAGAAGGCCGGTGCCATAATAGGCGGCGGCATAATTGGATCCGACCCGGCAGTTGCGCATCTGGAGACTGCAGCCCGTCAAATACAAACACCCTCCCAGGGTATAGTCGTAGCCATTAACGAGGTTATCCGTGAATTCTACGCCATCCAGGATGATGGTTGTCCCGTTGACCCCATAAATCGCTCCGCCTCTTCCGGCTGTCGCCCCATAATATATCCGTTGCCCGTTTCCTCTGAACACGCTGTTCACAATGCTTACGCCGCCATTTGATGCATAAATTCCGCAACCGAAGGGGCCGGTTATTTCGCCTGCTTGCGGACCATTCCGCACCAGCATGCAGTTCGTGATCGTGGTCACGCAATTGCTGAGCAGCAATCCGGAACCCACGACGGCCAGACCATTACTGATCGTCACATTATTCAAGGTGATCGTCGCGTAATTCCCGAAGATCACGCGGGTGGTCGTGCCCGTGACCCGGGTCAGCACCGTGGGCCCCGTCGAGAGGTCCAGCCCCGTGCCGCTATACCCGCCCCGGATCGTCAGGCCCGGATGATTGCTGACGACGAGCTGGCTGGCATTTGAATAGATGCCGGACTTGAGATAAATTTCACTCACCTGCCCGACACAGGCGGTGATCGCGTCCTGGACGTTGCTGTAGGCATGCGCCCAGTCCGAACCGTCGAGCGGGGCGGTGCCGCCGCCGGTCTGCGTCACATAACGGAAGAATGGCGTCTGGGTCGTAAAATTGCTCGCCGCACCCGCCCAGGCCGTGCCCGCCGCGTTGGAGGCAAAGCACTGGTAGTAGTACAGCGTTCCCCACGCGAGACCCGTAACGTTCGTCGAGAAGGGACCCTGGGATCGCGCCGCACCAAAGTCAATGACATTGGTCACGCTCGCATTGTTCGTCCACCAGTAGATGGAGACGTACGCCGTCAGGCCCGTCGTCAGGTTTCCGTTCAACGTGGCGGCATATTGGCTTACGGCCGTTGCGCCCGTGCTGTTGTTGACCACCGGCAGCGTGAGGGTCCGGAACGAGGGCGACCCCGCCATGCTACCCCACGCCTTGCCCGTGGTGTTGCTGGCCATGAAGTTGAAATAGAAGAACGTGTCCCCCGCAAGGCCGCCGACGGTATTGGTGAACGTCTCGCCCTGGACCCGCAGCCCGAGGTTCGAACTGCCGCCGTTGGCGAGCCAGGCCGCCTCGTTCGTCGTGCAATCGTTCGTCGCCCAGAACGCATAAACGGTGGTCGGCGAAGTCCCCGTGGAGGTCAGCGACCCCACCAGGTCCGCCGAGTTCAGCAGGAGATTTGTGGCGGCCCCATTGGCGACCCTCGGCAGATTGGGATCTAGAATATACCGCACGATCACAATGCCGGACCCGCCTTTGCCGCCAGCGACCGTTGCATTGAGGTATCCACTTCCCCCCCCGCCACCGCCTCTCCCATCCAAGCCGGGATTGCCCACGTTATTGGCACTTCCCACGGCGCCATTCCCGCCGCCCCCATCCCCGCCTATTCCCGCAGTGCCTCCCTGGTAGGTGCCACCGCCCCCCCCACCCGCATAGGTCACCCAGGACCCCGAGATATTGATGGATACACCGGCGCCACCCTTGCCTCCGGCCGTCGTCGTCCCATTGGTGCCGCGCGTGCCGGCACCACCGCCGCCGCCCCCACCGTAGTTGGGAGCACCCACTGAAGAGCCTCCATCCTTCCCCTGCTGCCCACTGTTCGTCGCCACTCCTCCGGCTCCCGCCGTATGCGCCCCGCCCCCGCCGCTACCGCCAACTTTCCCCGCCGCGTTAAGATATCCGCTGCCGCCCCCACCGCCGTAGGCGGTCAGGTTGGAAAAGACACTGTTCCCCCCGTTGGTGCCCCAGTTTTGCGCGGCAACCACCGGGCCGCCCGCGCCTCCCAATCCAACCGATACCGTTGTTGTTCCGGGAGTTACCGGGAACACGTTGGAGTAAATCAGGCCGCCCGCCCCGCCGCCTCCGCCATACGCGGCGCCGCCTCCGCCGCCTCCCGCAACCACCAGCACCTCGACGTTGCCACCGGCTATGACGACGAAATTACTGGCAGTGGCGCTGTTTGTGAACGTGTGGATCCGGTAGCCGCCGCTATCGTTCGTGGTATTGCCGCCGGTGCCGGTCGCCCAACCGGCCCGGAACAAGGGCGACCCCGCCGGTGCCCCCCACGCCTTACCCGTGGTGTTGCTGGCCATAAAGTTGAAATAATAGAGCGTATTGGGAATCAGGCCGGAGGCCGTGTTGGTGAACGTCTCGCCCTGGACCCGCAGCCCGAGGTTCGAACTGCCGCCGTTGGCGAGCCAGGCCGCCTCGTTCGTCGTGCAATCGTTCGTGGACCAGAAGGCATAAACGGTGGTCAGCGAAGTCCCCGTGGAGATCAACGAACCCACCAGGTCCGCCGAGTTCCACCGGAAATTCACGGCCGCCCCGTTGGCCACACTCGGCAGATTGGGATCGATCACGGGGCCGTACTGATTGAACGAGCCCGCGAACGCGCCGTTGGTGAACGTGTTCATATAGGCAGCCCAAACCCAGTTGGAGGAGCGGACGCCGTTTTCAATGCGCACTTCGTCAACCGCGCCAGTGAAAGACTGTCTGGTCATGGGCACATCCCTGCCGATCGAAAAGGCCGAATTGCCGGTATTCAAAGTGCCATCCCCGCTGACCGTCACGCTCTGGGGCGTTCCGTTGTAATATATCTTGGTGCCGGTGCTCACGACGCCGCCCGAATACGTCACGGCAATATGACTCCAGGCGTTCAGCGGCAACTTGGCGGTTGTGTATAGATCACAGTTGTAACCGAAAACATAGATATTGCTGGGACCACCCAGAACGCCATTGTACTCGATTGACCAGCTTTGGGTGCTGGCCCCGGCGCCCATGGAGGTGATGGTTTGTCGTCCGTTCGTCGAGGCCGGATTGATCCAGAACGAAACCGTTCGGCTTACGGAACCGGTAATCCCCGTGTTCTTGGAACTCGTCACGTATTGATTTGTCGCACTGAACCTGGCCGCGCCATCGGCGACGCCATTCGTCGCGCCCGGCGGACCGTTCAGCGTTCCAGTGTTCGCGTTCGATGTGGAATCCTTACCCGAAAGTGCCGTGCCGTCCGTAAGATGCCAAACGCCCACACACCCGTTCGACCACGTCGCCCCGTTGGTCGTGTACGCTGGCGCGTTGGTGTCCGCCATGCCCCACCAGGCCCAGACATACGTGTTGGTATCCGCCAACCTCGGCACCTGTACCCAGACGTACGAACTGCCGTTGGTGTTCCACTTTTCAATTTCGTAGTTGAGTTCGTCCGTGCCGTTCGAAGCCGTGAAACGCAGGTCCTGATTCGTCAACGACAGGAAATCCCCGTAAGAAAAGCTGCTGATATTCGTGCTGAGAACAACCAACGCCGGGAAGTTGGTCAGCGCCGTGGCACCCCCCGGAGGATTATACCCGGAAAACTGGATCTTCGCCTTCTTCGACCAACCGTTGAAGTCCGCGGCTTGCGCCGCCA
This sequence comes from uncultured bacterium, assembly GCA_903824675.1. Taxonomy (GTDB): domain Bacteria; phylum Verrucomicrobiota; class Kiritimatiellia; order CAIKKV01; family CAIJXV01; genus CAIJXV01. The sequence continues at coordinate 9,581 of CAIJXV010000058.1, read as the reverse complement.
GTGCGATGCCCAATACCAATAGCGCTACGGCCCACTTGATGTTGCGGGAATTCATGATCCACCTCCTAGATAAACAAAATAAATACTAACTTTTCCCAAGATGATAATCAACACTGAATCGCTTAAATAGTTATTGTTTTCCTGAATAAGTTATATATTTCCAGACAATAACGGCCTGCCGGGACGCCCCGGCTCAGGCCGCGGGACCTGACGCCCTTCGGAAGTACAGCCGGGCATTCCTGCACGGCTGCGGCTTGCGTGAGGATCTCAGTTCTCTGGAGTTCTGTCGGTAGTCCGACGGCGTAAATACAGTGACGTATAAGTCGGCATGGAGATCCCTCGACTTCGCTCGGGATGACAACTTTTCGCTTGTTCAGTCCGAGCGGAGCGTAGCGGAGTCGAGGAATCTCGTGTTTCAGTTGATACGTTAGTGAACTTATGAACCGGTGTGCTTAGGCTTTAGTCTGTTAGGTCAGCCACAAAGCGATGAAAAAAGGCTCATTCTGAATAAGGGCAAAAAAGGAAGCCCGTAAGATTGCGGACGGTTCCCCCAGACCAACGGGGCGGGATCCCGGTTTTTTTAGGGAACTGGGGTTCAAGCACCTCTCCCACTTCTCCGGCATGTTTTGCCGTACCGTTGGGCTATCTCCGCGGGGTATGCGCCGAAGCCCCAAGACGCGATCCATTTGATCGTCTGTGGATGTATTCCGCCTCAAGGCGGGACCTATACCTTTAAGCTTCTGCAGGGCTGCCTCTTCGGAGTACAGCCGGGCATTTCTGCACGGCTGCCTCTTCGTGAGGATCGGTGCGGCGGAGCGCCCCTCCCACACAAACTGACGGAAAAGAGATTCACCCCGGTTGAAGTCAATCAACGCAGAACGAATATGGTGCCCCGGCTCAGTGGGGTTAGGAAGAGAACCGTGCCCGGTCCAGCTCCGCCTGGCGGAGAATTCGTGTAGCCGGTCCCGTTGATGCTGGACAAGGTTCCCAAGAAGTTCCGGTTCTGGGTATCGACCGTCACCTGCGTTATATCACCCGCCCAAGCCTTCTCCTTCTGCGCATCCGTCAAGCCGACCCACACCGCGATCCGGCCACCGCCGGCGCCGCCGCCGGTGCCTGCGCCGCCACCGTTGGCGCCGCCCTTGGCCCGCATGATCCCGTTGGTGCCGCCACTGAACGTCCCGCACGTCATATAAATCGAGCCACCCGAGCCGCCGCCGCTAAAGTACGGGGAATTGTTCGCGCCGTTGCCGCCATTGGCGGTCACCGTCCCATCAATCGTCAAGACTCCGGCAGCCTCAATCCGCACAGCGCCTCCGCCCGCGCCACCCGCGGCGGCGCCGGCGGTATACCCGTGGCCGCCGCCACTGCCAGGATCGAGCGGAGCATTCGTAGAACCATAGGGTCCACCACCCCCAGCTCCTGTTCCGTTCCCCCCTTTCCCGCCGTATCCACCCCCGCCGCCACCGTCGGTGACACCACTACTGCCCCCCTTCCCGCGACCATTTGCCCCCGCATAGCCGCGAGCATCAAGGAGGATCTTTCCCCAGGGTTGGAGCGTGAAAGTCCTGCAAACCACCCAGATCCGATTCGACATCTGCGCTTCCGTGAACGCCGCCGGCAGGGTCATCACGCCATTGCTCAAGACCGTCACATTGCTCGCCGTGAGGCAGGTGGTCCAGCTGGTGAATACCAAGGTCGCCCCGTTGCTCACGACGAGCGAGCCCATGCGGTAGGCTTCGCTCAAGGTCACAGTTCCCGTTTGCACCAAAACGGTGTCGTTCGAGCCGGGCACTCCCGGCGGCGACCAGTTGGTGAAACTCATCCAATTGCCCGTCCCCGTCCACGTTATGGGCAAGCCGGCCTGTGAGGCGAAGGTGGCTGTGATATTCGTGCGCGCCCGGTCCATGGGCACCGTCAGCGGGTTACTCATCGCCGGACCGCCCGGCACATCCGCGCCAATCCACGCCACGAAATAATAACCCGGATCGGGCGTGGCCTCGATGGTCGTCACCGGTGTCCCGTTGGTGTACCAGCCGTTCAGGAGGTTTGAGTTCACCGTTCCGTTCGGCCCCGGGGCAAACGCCAACCGATATTCGTTGGTCCAACGCCACATCAACGTGACGTTGGTGTTCACGGTGAACACGGCTTGAGTGGTCCCCTCGCTCGTAATCGGGGTTCCCTGAAGGGTATCGGTGAGCCGCCAACCCAGGCAGGACCAACGTATGCCATTCAGCTCATTCGCAGGGGTGGCGACCGTGTTGGTGAACGTCGTCCCGTCTCCCACGGTCCAGGTGGAATACCCGTTCGTGGAGGGCGCGCCATACTGCCCCGGCGTGCCGTCAATCGTCACGGACCGTTGGTTGGCCCCCTGCACCTTCAAGAATTGCTGCGACCCCATTGCGGCGCCACCGGGCGGAAAATTAGTCCACCCCGTGCCATTGGTGACGGAGATCGTCCCTCCAAAAGCCGGCTCTTGCAAATAGGACTGCAACCCGGCAACTTCCTGGCCGGCGATCAGCTTGGCCCGATCGGCGGTGGATAAGCCAATGGCCACCGAGATGCGCCCGCCGCCGCCGCTGCCGCCCAAGGTTCCGCCGCCGTTGCCGCCGTTCGCCTGGAGGCTTCCGGAGGAACTCCCGCCAAACGTTTCACACATCATGAAGATCGCGCCACCCGAGCCGGCGCCGCTTTGATAGGATGACGAATTAATTCTGCCATTTTCGCCGTTCGCGTACACCGCCCCGTCAATCGTCATATCGCCCGTCGCCTCGATCCGCACCACGCCTCCACCATGGCCCCCCATGGCGCCATTGGCGTTGTAGCCATCGCCGCCGCCGCTGCCAGGGTCAGTTGGCGCGTTCGTGGAACCATATGAGGTTCCTCCCCCAGCGCCTGATCCGTTCCCGCCTTTCCCGCCGTTGCCGCCGCCGCTGCCGCCACTGCCGCTGCCGGCAGTGGTGCCTTTTCCCTTGCCGAACGTCCGCATATACCCCCGACCTGTCGCGTTGATGCCGCCCCCGCTCCGAATCGACGCATTTCCAACGCGGAAGAGAACCGACCCCCCGTTCGTCGATTGCGAGAAGGGATAAATCCAGCAGTTGGAGGCGACGGTCAATGTATTCGTCACCCAAACCAAGGCGCCATAGTTCGTGTAAACCGCATTGGTCTCGCCGCCATAGGCGACCAGGCTGGCGCCGTTGGTCATGAGCAAGTTCCCGTTACAGACCAGTGACGCATGAGCGGCCACCACCACTCCGCCGGTTGCCATTAGCGTCAGATCGTTGGTGACCTGCATACGGTATCCTTCAGGAATACCCACCGTGCAGTTGCTCACGACCAGCCGGTTCGGCATCCAAATGTTGGTTGCCTGCAGGAAAACGTAGCCGTTCAGCCACGAGACGGTCCCGCCCCAGGTTGCCAGAACACCATCCAGCAGCGCGGAATTCGTGAAACTCATCGTTCCCACCTGGGGCGCATAAGTATATGCTGGCGCATTGGCGTCCACATTGTAAAAACTTGTGCCGCAATTCACGGAGAACCGGACACCGGCTCCGGCGCTCACGTTTGTATAGACGACGGCGATCCGCCCACCCCCGCCGCCGCCGCCCGTGGTTGCGGAGCCATCTCCGCCATTTGCCCGCAGAAAACCGTTTGTGGTTCCGCCAAATGTTCCGCAAGTGATGTAAATCGCGCCACCCGATCCGCCGCCGCCCCGATAAGTACTGCCACCATTGGCGCCATTGCCGCCGTTGGCGGTCACGATCCCATCAATCGTCACCGTGCCGGAAGCGTCGATTCGCACCGCTCCTCCGCCATTTCCTCCTTGGCCGGTCGTGGCGCTGGCTCCATCACCTCCGCCACTACCGGGAGCCATCGGCATATTCGTAGACCCACAGGCCAAACCCGCACCCCCTCCATTCCCGCTCCCTCCCTTCCCGCCATATCCCCCGCCTCCCCCGCCATTGAACCCCCCGTTGGCGCCCGGAGCTTGGCCGTTTTCCCGCGCAAATCCCCGCACATCGGCCAAGATGGTCCCCCCGGCGTTGAGCGTGAAGTTCGTGCAGACCACCCACACCCGATTCGACATCTGGCCGTTCGTGAAAGCCGACGGCAGAGTGACCGTGCCGCCGCTCTTGATCGTCACGTTCGACGCTGTCAGGCATGTGCTCCAGTTGGTGAAGAGCAGGGAGGCGTTGGTGATCGACAACGATGCCAGGTTTGCCGTGGAATTGGTCAGAAGAACGAGGCCGTAGGTGATGACCACCCACTCGCCGGGCTGGGGATAGTTGTCGCTCGGACTCCAGTTTGCGGCTGTGAACCAGTCGCCGGTTCCGGAGGCGTTGGCCCAAATCCGGTTGCCTGCGAGGGTCTGGAACGAGGGCGACCCCGCCGAAGCCCCCCACGTCTTGCCCGTGGTGTTGCTGGCCATGAAGTTGAAATAATAGAGCGTATCGGGCGCGAGACCGCTGAGAGAGTTGGTGAACGTCTCGCCCTGGACCCGCGGCCCGAGGTTCGAGCTTCCGCCGTTGGCGATCCAGGTCGCCTCATTCGTCGTGCAGTCGTTCGTGGCCCAGAAGGCATAGACGGTGGTCGGCGAAGTCCCCGTGGAGGTCAGCGACCCCACCAGGTCTGCCGAATTCAGCCGGAGATTCACGGCTGGCTGGTTGGCGACTATCGGCAGATTGGAGTCGAGAATATACCGCACGATCACAATGCCGGATCCGCCGTTACCTCCGGCATAGGACGTTGCAGGTGTGTTCAGGTATCCCCCCCCGCCGCCGCCGCCGCCCGTGTTGGCTGATGCATTGGCGCCATTCGTTTTACTACCTGCGCCCCCCACACCACTTCCGCCCGCTCCACCATTGCCGCCACTCGGATTACGGGCGCCACCCCCCCCGCCACCGGCATAGAAAGTCAATGTTCCAGAAATCGCAGACGATAATCCTGCGCCGCCTGCGCCCTCAACTCCCGAAATGGCATTGGAACCGACCGTACCGGCGCCTCCGCCGCCTGAACCGGAATTTGAATTAGCGGTTGTCTTGCCTCCAGCGTTCCCTTGGTTATTGGTGCCTGCCGCACCATTGGAGCTGCTAAAGGCGCCTCTGCCACCCCCCGAACCACCTTCAGACGCATACGTTGTTGTGTTATTATAGCTCCCGCCCCCGCCACCCCCATAAGCAATTAGAGAAGCAAATATGGAGTTATTGCCCTTAGTTCCTCCATCCGTGGCATAGGAACCATTTGTCGGACAACCGAGGCCACCCGCGCCTACAGAGACCGTATACGTGCCGGCAGTTACTGCATACCAAGCGTTGGAAACCAAACCACCCGCGCCGCCGCCACCGCCAATGGTTTGCCCACCCCCGCCGCCTCCCGCAACAACCAACACCTCGACGACGTTGCTGACGTTGGCGACGAAGTTGCCGGCGGTGGCGCTGTTTGTGAACGTGTGGATACGGTAGACGCCGATATCGTTCGTGGTATTGCCGCCCGTCGCCAAAACGGTCTGGAACGAGGGCGACCCCGCCGTGCTGCCCCACACCTTGGCCGAGGTGTTGCTGGCCATGAAATTGAAGTAGTAGAGCGTCTCGGGCGCGAGACCGCCGAGAGAGTTGGTGAACGTCTCGCCCTGGACCCGCGGCCCGAGGTTCGAGCTTCCGCCGTTGGCGATCCAGATCGCCTCATTCGTCGTGCAGTCGTTCGTGGCCCAGAAGGCATAGACGGTGGTCGGCGAAGTCCCCGTGTAGGTCAGCGAACCCACCAGATCCGCCGAAAGCCGCCGGATATTCACGGCGGGCTGGTTGGCGACGACGGGCGGATTGGGGTCGATCAGTTCAACGGGGCCGTACTGATTGAACGAGCCCGCGAACGCCCCATTGGTGAACGCGTTCATATAGGTGGCCCAGACCCAGTTCGAGGAGCGAGCCACGGTGGCAACGGTCATTTCGTCAATTCCGCCGTTGAAAGAGCCTGCCTGACTCGCAATAATGGATCCAATTCTCGTCGAGTTGGTGGTCGTGATGGTCGTCAGCGTCCCCCCTGGAGTGCCCGCCGAGCTATTCCGAACCCCATCAACGTAGATGACGGCCGGACTCGTTCCGGGCCAAACGCACGTCACGTGACGCCAACCCGCCGCGAGAGTGGATGAGTCGCTGTAGACATAAACAGAACCGCTCTGGAGAAGGAGGAAGCGAATGCTTCTGCCGGTATTATTGATTCTGACATGATAGCCGGCAGCATAGGGCGCATTGCCGTCAGCGTTGCCGTAGATTCCCTGGTTGGCGCCGTTCGAAACGCTGTTTACCCACACCGATAGAGTGAATGGATTGGCCAGTGCGAAGTTGCCAACATTCCGGCCGCAATCCAGCGAATTGGTTACGTTGAGGTTAACGGCGCCCCCCATCACGCCGTTAGTCGCCTCATTGCCGCTGAAAGCCACGGGAGTGGCAGGATTGGTTGACGCCGAGTCGGCGCGCGCTCCCGTGCCGGCTTCGCCCAGATGCCAAACGGCGGCATACCCGTTGGACCACGTCGCCCCGTTGGTCGTGTACGCCGGCGCGTTGGTGCCCGCCTTGCCCCACCAGGCCCAGACAGACGTGTTGGTATCCGCCAACCTCGGCACCTGCACCCAGACGTACGAACTGCCGTTAGTGTTCCACTTTTCAATTTCGTAGTTGAGCTCGTCCGTGCCGTTCGAGGCCGTGAAACGCAGATCCTGATTCGTCAACGACAGGAAATCCCCGTAAGCAAAGCCGGTGATATTCGTGCTGAGAACAACCAACGCCGGGAAGTTGGTCAGCGCCGTGGCACCCCCCGGAGGATTATACCCGGCAAACTGGATCTTCGCCTTCCTCGACCAGCCGTTGAAGTCCGCGCCTTGCGCCGCCAGTGCGATGCCCAATGCCAATAGCGCTACGGCCCACTTAATCTTATGGCGAGGATTCATGATCCACCTCCAAGATAAACAAAAGAAATACTAACTTTTTTAAAGATGATAATCAACGCTGAATCGCTTAAATAGTTATTGTTTTCCTGAATAAGTTATATATTTCCAGACACGGGCGGGTCGCCCAGGCTCAGGCCACGGGACCTCACGCCCTTCGGAGGTACAGCCGGGCATTCCTGCACGGCTGCGGCTTGCGTGTGAGCGCCGGTCGAAAACTGGTTGAGAAGGACCGGTGGTAAACCGGATGGGGCGGACCCCCAAAGCCCTCCCCATAGGATTATTTTCACGCGGAGGCGCAGAGATCGCGGAGGGGGGAAGCTGAAGGGATGGACGCGCAGGGGGCGCAGGGGAAAAGCCAAGACGCGGGGTGAGCGCTCACGGGGCGTGATCGTGCACCCCGCGTCTGAGCCCGTTTAATGAGGCGCGGTTCCGAGCTAGCAGCCGCGCGAGGCCCCCGCTGGCCTGGCGGCGGGCTCGTCGCGCGGCGATCAGGACCTCGGCGAACTTTGCGGCTTTGCGTGAGAATAATCGGAGTTCTCACTTCCGCAGTGTTGCCGAAGAAATTTGTCTTACACCCGGACCTTTGCCAGGCATCTCTTTTTTTATCGCAGTTCCGGATGGTTAAAGTAGTATTCGCACGGGATCCGTGAGCGAGTTGCTCATCTGTCTGAAAAAGGAAATGCACCCAAACGCCTGAATCGAACACGGGAGATTTACCACATGCCGTCCACGCGACGAGTACAAGGAAAGAACTTCCCCTTGATGGGATGGAACACGGAAGCTCCCTCGGACCTCAAGTTGCTCAAGCGGGCCCGGGCCTGCGGGTTAACCATGGCCGGCATCGGCGATGCCGCCGGCCTGGCCAACTGCCAGAAGGCAGGCCTCACCCTGATCGTGCAGGATCCGATTTTCTTTAAGCATGAATGGCTGACGTTTGACCCGAAAGCGGTCCGCAAGGCGGTCCAAAAACGGGTACGCCAACTCATGAACCACCCGGGATTGGGCGGATACTACCTGATGGATGAACCGGGCTGCGCCTTGTTCCCGGGCCTGGGCCGCATGGCGGAATTGATCCGCGAGGTTGACCCTAAAACCTGGATCTACATCAATCTGCTTCCCAACATTGCTTCTCCCGCGCAAATCGGCGCGCCCTCGTACGCAGCGTATCTGGAAGCCTTTGTCAAACACTGCCGGCCGCAGGCGCTGAGTTACGATAACTATTTTCTGACCCGTGAGGATCCGGCGGAGCATAATCTTTTTTGGAGTAATCTCCAGGAGGTAACGGTCTTTGCCCGCCGCCATGGCCTCCCGTTCTGGAACATCGTCAGCTGTGTCGGTTCGTACAGCTATCGGGTGCCGACCGACGCCGATCTGAAACTGCAGGCGTTCGGCTCGCTCGCCTATGGCGCCGGCGGCATCGCCTATTTCACCTACTTTGCGCCGGCGCACGGGAATTACCGCCTGAGTCCGGTGGACCAGTTCAACAACGAAACGCCGACCTGGTACCACCTGCAGAATCTCAACCTCCAGATACAGAATCTGGCGCCGACGCTTCTGCCGCTGACCTGGCGCCGCGCCTACCACCTCGGCCCGGTTCCGCCGGGATGTCCCGGGAGAGATGACGCCGGGTTTGTCCAGAACTCGCCCAACGGCCCGCTGGTTGTCGGAGAATTCGAGGCGGCGGACAAGACGCCCTATATTCTGATGGTCAACCCCGATCTGGCCCGTTCCATCTTTGTCTGCCTGGAACTGCGCGCCGGCCTGAAGGTGGCCGCCATCGTGTCAGCCTATACCGGGGAAGAGACGCCCTTCCACGACCACCAGGCCTTTCTGGCTCCCGGCCAAGGAGCCTTGCTGCGGCTGGCACCCATCGGTTGAGGATAAAGGACCCCTTCCGGCTGCCCGCGCATTCGATATGCACCACTATCGCGGGTTACGGGACCCGGCGGCCGCCGCCATGATTCACCGTCTGCGGTTAATTCTGGAGGCGGCCGAAGCCGTCGGCATAACGCCCGGGTTGACCTTGTTGGCCAACGAAGCCTACGCGGACAGTCCCCGGAAATTACGGGCGGATTGGACCGCCGGGCATGACGGCTACCACGCACCGCCGGGCGGCGACGCGGTTCAGGACGCTGGACCGGAAGCTTTCGCCCGCCGTGCGCCGTTCCTGGCGCTGGCGTATTCTTTTCCTGCGGGCGTTGTTGGACGATTGCCCGGCGACGCCGGACGCGCGGCGCTTACGCCGTCCAGGTGTAAGACAAATTTCGGAGAAATAGGGAAAAGCCACATTATTTGGCCTCGGGTATATTCAAATGATCAGCTGGACAGGCGTAAATCGGAAGGCATCGGATTCTCCAATCCAGGTCGGATGTTTTTCACGCAAAGTTGCAAAGGGCGCGGAGGAGGCGCAGGGGAAAAGCCAAGCCGCGGGGTGAGCGCTCACGGGGCGTGATCGTGCACCCCGCGTCTGAGCCCGTTTAATGAGGCACGGTTCCGAGCTAGCAGCCGCGCGAGGCACCCGCTGGCCTGGCGGCGGGCTCGTCGCGCGGCGATCAGGACCTCGGCGAACTTTGCGGCTTTGCGTGAGAATAATCGGAGTTCTCACTTCCGCGGTGTTGCCGAAGAAATTTGT
>CAIJXV010000057.1 GCA_903824675.1 uncultured bacterium | reverse complement strand
ACAAATTTCTTCGGCAACACCGCGGAAGTGAGAACTCCGATTATTCTCACGCAAAGCCGCAAAGTTCGCCGAGGTCCTGATCGCCGCGCGACGAGCCCGCCGCCAGGCCAGCGGGTGCCTCGCGCGGCTGCTAGCTCGGAATCGTGCCTCATTAAACGGGCTCAGCCGCGGGGTGCACGATCACGCCCCGTGAGCGCTCACCCCGCGGCTTGGCTTTTCCCCTGCGCCTCCTCCGCGCCCTTTACGACTTTGCGTGAAAAACATCCGACCTGGATTGGAGAATCCGATGCCTTCCGATTTACGCCTGTCCAGCTGATCATTTGAATATACTCGAGGCCAAATAATGTGGCTTTTCCCTGTTTCTCCGAAATTTGTCTTACACCCGCCTGCCCCCGGCTTTGCTTATTCACGCTTGTTTTTACCCCTATATTTCGCTAAAATAATTTGATGAAAATAGCATTAGTCAGCATCCAAGAAGACAGTCAGAATAACCTGTCATTGCTGTCTTTGGCCGCTTTTGTACGAAACAGCATTTCCGATGTGGAATTCCAGATCCTGGAAGAAGTCGACCCGTTTTCATCGATTAAAACAACCCGCCCCGATGTGGTTGGAATCACAACGTATTCTTTCGCTTATGACCAGGTGATTAAGCTCTGTAAAGATATCAAATCCTTCTTACCCCATACTTTGGTGATTCTCGGGGGGCATCACATCACCGCGTTACCCGAATCGTTGCCTTTGGAAGCCGACTTGGCGGTCATCGGGGAAGGTGAAATCACTTTTTGCAACCTTCTCAAGGAATTTAAAGACTCGGGGAAAATCAATCATCTGTCGACCTTGGGCATTGCCTATCGGGATGCGACGGGAAAAGTGGTGGTGAATGAGCCGCAACCCGCGATACAGGATTTGGATCTGTTGCCTTTGCCCGCGTATGATTTGATCATTGATCGCATTCAGCCGTCCGATGGCCCTACCGGCAAGAAGCTAACGCTTCCCTTGTCGACCTCACGGGGGTGTTGTTTTAAATGCAAGTTTTGTGCATCGACCCACTTTTGGGGGAAGATGCGCTTCTTTTCATCGGATTACGTGATTCGGAATATGGAGAAACTCATCGAATTGGGCGTTACGCGAATATCGATTGTTGATGATTATTTTACTTTGCCGCGCAGTCGCTTTCTGGAGATTTATAACCGCGCCATGGAAAAGCGGTATAATACCATGTGTTCATTACGGTGCTTCCTGCGATGTGATGCCATTACGGAGGAAACCGCCCATCAATTAAAAGCGATGAATTTTGAAACCATCTGCCTGGGAATCGAGTTCGGGAGCCAGAGAAATCTCGATTATGTTAATAAGCGCTCATCGGTCGATGCCAACTATCAAGGTCTTTTGATCTGCAAGAAAGTTGGCTTGAAAACATTTTCGGGTTTTATTGTGGGCGTGCCGGGAGAAACGGAGCACGACATCCAGCAGACGTATGATTTCATCAAAAACTCCGCCATCGATAATCCCGCATTATATATCCTGATTCCCTATCCCGGGACAGCCCTATATGACGAATTAAAACCATTCCACGCCCAGAAACTGAGCGATTTCTCAACTTTTTATTCCGGGCTTCCCTACAAAGTATCTCAATTAATTTTCACGCGGAATTTGAAGATTCCAGAGGTCTGGACGAATAAAACGCTATCTCAAGTAACGTATCGTAAATGGATTATCAAATTGTTGCGACTGATCTTCTACAAAAACCTGATTCACTTCTTTCGACGATTAGTCGGCGGAGATATCAATATTGTTTACGCTTTCAGGTTATTATTTAACCTGTCATAAGCGGCTTGTGGGCGGGCTTCCGGCCATTAACGCCTGCGATCTTGCGATTGCTTCGTTCATCGTTTTTGATACAGAATAAAAGACATTCCGACGCAAATTCGCAGAAAATACATCGAGAAAGCCAGTAGGGGATGGCTGAAAAGAACTTTCCATTTCCCCTTTTCAACGAAAACTCCCCAAAGGCGATAACTTACGCCTAATTGTTTTGCTACCACAGGATCCCGTGGCCCCCACTTGGTGATGTATCCGTCAAACGACTTGATGTAATGGATTTTTTTTCGGATGTACGTGCCCACTCGAAATTGACCCTCATTATGCAAGAGCGGAAGCCGGCTTATGGACAAGGGACCTTCCGTCCCCAGGCGCCGGTCCAAATCCCAGTCTTCCGCCACAAAAAAAGAAATGTCGAAGCCACCGATTTTTAAAAAGAGGTCTCTGCGCATGAATCGAACGGCATCAATGCAGGTTCCATTATAAAAACTTCTCTCGAAATTTCTAACCTTGATCCAGAATCCATCGCCTATGATTTTTTCCGGGATATATAAACCCGCACCGTTTTCCCGCTGGCATTGAGCCAGGCATTCGGCCAACACCCCGGGCGTGAGAATCATATCCGCATCCAAAAAAAGGATATACTGCCCCCGGGCCTGTTCGGCCCCATAATTGCGTTGGGCCGATCGTTCCGGCCCCTTGTCGAACACCTGGTCGGTATACCCGCGCGCAATGTCCTTGGTTTTATCCTGGGAATAGTTGTCAACGACCAATATTTCAAACTGACCGCCAGAAAGTTCCTGCCTTTGAACCGAATCGAGGCAGTTCTTTATATTCTGTTCCTCGTTTTTTGTCGTAACGATGACTGAAATCATTATTTCGGAGTTCAATTTCCACCTTCACATCAACCCGGGATCTGATCGCCGCACGCCTGGAGGGTTGGGTTATTCCGTTCCTTTAGCTCGCTGCAAATGGATAAGCGATTGAATAAAGTCGGCGGCTACCGCTAATGTTTCCGGTGTTCCGATATCCAAAAAAGGGCCGTCCACCGGAAATACCCGAAACCGACCCTTTTGGCGGATCCAATGGGGAAAAAGATCTTTTTCCAATGAGTAGTAGTGCCCCTTGTTAAAATCTTTAAATAGCTTCGGCGATAAGACATAAATGCCTGCATTGATCAGCGCATTTTGTGAATCACTCTGCTTTTCCTTAAAACCAACCAATTGTTGATCGGCATTGATTTCGAGGGATCCAAACCGGGAGCCGTTTCGCATATGAACAGCCACCACTCCTCCATCCTGATCTTGTGTTGTTTCCATCAGTCCTTGAGGAGAGAAGGGAACAAATGAATCCGCATTTAATACCAGGAATGGGCGATCTTGCGGATACCGTGAAATCGCAGAAACCAGAGCACCGCCGGTTCCGAGCGGAACATCCTCTTTAATAAATTGAAATTCCGCATGGGGAAGGTCAACTTTGCGAAAATGAAGTGGAAACTGATCTCCCAAGTATCCGGTTAAAAATACAAACTGCGAGAGTCCTTCCGCCTGCAGAAACCGAACGACTTGCTCAATAAATGGGCGCCCGGAAACCGGCAGTAACGGTTTGGGACATTTATCGCAAGCCGACCCCAATCGGGTCCCTCTCCCCCCCGCTAAAATGAAAACCGTCGTCATATGGTGACCTGACTTAAATCCTGCCCGATCGTGTTTTTTGCGCTTTTCGATTCCTGATCATCTCGCTTAAAAGACTTGAAAGAAAACACCTTCGGTGATAATAATTCAGTTTGTAAATTAACGCAATATTTATACTAGACTTAACAACTCTTGTTAGGAATATCCTGATGCTTTATTTTGCAATCCGTGTTGTTAATGGCTATTCTTGTTTATGCGAAAATCGAACGCTGCGCTGAGCTAATCATGCAAAAAAAGATTCTTCAAAATAAAAAACAATCGGCATTGATCACACGCGATCGATTGTTTTTTTTGCCAGGACTCATTGCCGGTCTCATCCTTTTACTGGCTGCCATCGGATTCTCCAAGGATTATACCCGGTTATGGCCTTTCAGCGCCATCGGGTATGTTTCTACGCATTGGGCGCTACTCGGTCTGATCGCCTGTTTATCCGCTATTTTTTTTCATAAGAAAATGGATGCTTACTTGGGCGATTTCAGCAAAAAAACCACTGAGCTGTTGTATTTGGGCTTATTGATCGGTCTTTTTATTTTCTATCTTGTCCATTCCAGCGTCAAATATCCGTTTTTGGAAGGGGATGGAGTTTTAAATGTGGGGGATGCAGCACGTTTGCGTGAATACGGAATCGGATTCCTAACCCGTTCGCTCAATTTGGATGGAGTTCAAACCCCTCTCTATGATACCGGCCGGGTCATTCTTAATAATCCAAAAACCGTCAGTCTCGCCTGGAAAATAATGGGGATTCTCTTTCTGGTCACCCTGGTGTTCGGTATCCGGAAGATCTCTGATCTTCCCAAAGACCGAACCTTGGCATTGGCGTTCGGGTTGAGCTTGCCGACGTCTTTAACTTTTTTGGGTTATTATGATAATTATTCGCTTAACTTTTCACTTTTGGTTCTTGCGAATATGCTGTTTTTCTTATGTGCCCGTAATCAATCCTGGATTTTCGGAATTCTGACGGTGGGTTGCTTCATCTTGTCCTTCATCGCGCATAGTTTTTCAATTATCATGGGGTTATATCTTTTTTTATGGATTGTGTTCGTCTACGCGCAAAGGAAATCCTGGTCGCAGGGAATTCAAAAGGCCGCTATTTGCGCGGTATTTGTGGCGATGATGGTGGCAACGATCATCTTTGCTCATCATTTCAGCAACGTTAATTTGCTTAAACCTTTGGGTTATTTCCCAACTCGAGTCATTCAAAAAGACGGATGGTTTTCGATGCTTGTTGATCCGATCCTTCTGCCCCTTTCATTTTTAGTAACGTATCTCTTGCTGTGTGGCATTACCATTTACAGCAAAAAAAGTGTGTTCCCCTTTTTGGGCAAGGAAAGCCATCCCATCGAGGGCGCTTTTTACTACGGCAGTTTTTTTATTTTTATTTCTTATTGTGTGATTCAAATCGTCAGCGCCAAAGCCAACCTGGGCATGCTTGACTTTATGTCGCAGGTAGGTGCTGTGGGGGGATTTTTTGTAATTCCCTCCCTGATTATGGTGTTGCAGCCCCCCCTCAAAAAATATCTCTTTGTATTCATTATTTTCAATTTATTCATTTTTGTGCCCAATATGATGGTCCATAAAAGCCACGGTCAGATTGATCGCCTGGTGGGCTACTTGCCCCAAGAACGAGCCTTTTACTACAATGATATTTCCCCTTACGTGCATGTCGGATTGAGATTGGCCCGTCCGGAATTGCAAGCTGAGGCCTTGGATGTGTTTAAGCGGGGCATGCAGGATCGCGGATACTACCAGGAACAAAACGGCCTTAACCAATTATATTATCTTGCCTGGGCCTTTGAATTTAAAAATGACCAGTCCTGTTATTCCGCGCTTGAACAGGCGATCAAAACCAACCCCAATATGGTGATTGATCTGTGGCGGAACGGTACCCGATTTACCGACCGATGTAACAACAAGGCCTATCGGCGGGTTCGCGATGCCTCCCGTCAGATCATTCAGAATCAACTTCAAAAGTATCCTCATCAATCGTATTACCAACAACTCGGGGCCCTACTCAATGAATTCGAGATCAAAAACCCTTGATCGGAGTCCCTCCGACCCTCAGCCTTCTTTATTGAACAGTCCGGTCTCTGTCTTATTGCCGATTTGCAATGAAAAGAACAATGTGGCCCAAATCCTTAACGAATGGGAGGCGCAGGTTTTGCAATATCTGCCGCAAGGAAGTGAACTCATTATCGAAGACGCCAGCGATGATGGAACCGACGCGGCGATCCAGATTTGGATTTCAAATCATAAAGCCTATGCCGTTCGTTTTTTCCATCGCGAACAACGCGATGGTTATTTTAATGCCGTCTATCGTTTGTACATGAATGCGCGTTGTCCTTACGTGTTCATCAGCGATGCGGATGGACAATATGTTCCGTCTGATTTCTGGAAAATTGTGCCCTATATGAACGACTATGACATGGTGCATGGCGTAAAAACCCATCGAAATGACCCCGGATACCGAATCTGGGCGTCGTTTATCTTTAATAAGGTGTCACAGATCTTATTTCATCATTCTTTTCGTGACATCAATTCAGCGCATCGACTAATTAAACGCGAAGTTGTTATTCAGATTTTACCGCATATTTGCAGGATGCGGGTGTTGCTCAATGCTGAGCTTCTCTTGCGTCTTTATGCCGGCGGTTTCAAAATTAAGGAAATCGATATTGATCATCGTCCCCGGCTTGAAGGAACAAGCAAAGGGCTACCAGCGGCAACTTATGTTAAGGAAAGTTGGGGGGCACTTAGGGGCCTTATACAACTTAAAAGTGATTTGAAATCAGCGCCCATATATCGCCTTCACTAAAAGTCCTCTGCGAGCTTACGTTTTTTAAAGTTGAAGAATCTTGATAATATTGCGATTTCTTATTTAACAAGATGCCTGCTGTCAGATTTTATGGTGCATGAAAAATGATTTCACTTCCCGCAGAGTTACATTTAAAAGTTACCTCTCGAAGGGTCGCTAATGCCAACCGAATGTCTGCATGCCGCGCGGGATTTGCAAAAACTAGCAAGAAACCGCGCCCCCCAGCCCCAAGCAGTTTTCCACCCCACGCACCTGACTTTAAGGCTGCTTCGTAGGCCAGATCAATGGCCGTATTGGAAATCCCACATGAAAGACTTTTTTTAAGGCACCAGGCTTCATGCATAAGGCGGCCGAATTTTTCTAAAGATTGTTTTCCGGTCAGAATATTTTCGGCATTTCCAACCATTTTCTTTATTTGAATCAGAGTTGCTGTGTTTTCCCAAGTTCGTTGTTGTTGTTTCCGTAAGATCACCCCAGATGATTGTTCCAGTCCCGTATAAAAAAGCATCAGGTGACGTTCAAATTCAGCAAGACGCGACGAACCCAACGTCAATTGTTTGACCGAAACTTTTTTGTTTTTGAAGAAGTCTAGCCGTATCAATCCGCCATAAGCAGCAGCGTACTGATCCTGATGTCCGCCAATATCACCAACTTTTTCGCGTTCAATCACAATGGCTTCTTTAGCCAAATCGGCTACAGTAAAACGGTGGGCATGGAACGCATGGAGAGCATGAAGCAATCCCACAGTAAAAGAGGAAGAACTACCCAGTCCAGTACGAGCCGGTAAATCTGCTACATGCGCTATTTCTAGTCCCTGTGTTACATTTAGATATAAAAGCGTTTCGCGTATTAGGGGATGCTCAAATTCGGCTGGCGCGATAACGTTCTCCGTTTTGGCATAACTAGCCCGAAATTTGTGCTGAAAAAAGGGACTTAACGTATGCAATGCGATGTAACAATATTTATCAATAGTAGTCGACAGCACCGCTCCCCCATGCTCTTTGTAGAACTCTGGAAAATCGGTTCCTCCACCAAAAAAACTAATTCGAAAAGGTGTCCTTGAAATTATCATAGATGTCGTGTCTGTAAATCGCTTAACCATTTTTGAATAAATGAAGAAACGGTTTGCCGACTACTCGGCATTGGAAGGTATTGCATTATTTTATTAATGTTCATATTGTACCGCTCACAGCAAAGGCTGTTAAATGACGCACATAGTTCACATCTCGGAATCATGGCTGCGATTTCTCTTAAGGAAATTACCCCTTGCCCTGCAATATTAAATATCTCCCGAGTGACCTGGTTCTCAATAACCGTAAAAACCGCCGAAGCAAGATCGTGCGTATTAAGGTATTGGTATTCTGAATCCGGATGAACTCTAAGTGGCTTATTATTTAGAAGGTCAAAGATAGAGTTTTTCCAGAGTCCTTCGCCGACAAACCCAGCCATTCGAAAAATAAGCCAGTCGCCCGTGTAGAAACGTATGAGTTGTTCCGCCAGATACTTGTGAAACCCGTAGGGTGTTTGTTGAGAAATATCTATCGATGAACTTTCGGAATTACGGCTTGGCTCTGCTACGTTCGGATACACATCCATTGTCGATAGAAACACGTAACGATTTGCAGGAAAGTCTTGAATAGAATGATGCACCGAGCGAACAGACATATCGAATTCTAAGCTTGGATTTTCCCGCGCGATAAACTTCTTTGAGTTACCATTGGCATTTATCAGCAGGTCGCATGAGGTGCCTTTCATCGCGCTATAATTATCTTTACCCACTATCAAAACCTCATACTCTCTACGGTGCGCTTCCCATGCGATTGCACGACCAATAAAGCCTTTCCCTCCTAAGATAAGACATTTTGATCTACTAGGCATAGTTACATCAATTCGAGTTTTGAATATTATATTGGACCGTTGTTCACAAACGGACTTCACCCGTTTCTCTAGCTTTTCTGAACCATTGCAAAGTCGTTAAGAGTCCTTGATGTATGGGCGTCGAACAACTTAGCCCAAGATGATTTAGCCGACTGACATCATATATCTTATTCATCTGCCCGTCAGGGTGCGAGGCGTCCCATACAATACCTCCTTTAAAATCCGTGATTCTTTTAATGATTTCAGCAAGTTCTCGGATGCTGATTTTTGATCCGGTCGAAATATTGACGGGATCACTACTG
The DNA here is from genome assembly GCA_903824675.1 of uncultured bacterium. GTDB lineage: Bacteria > Verrucomicrobiota > Kiritimatiellia > CAIKKV01 > CAIJXV01 > CAIJXV01. The sequence goes on along the minus strand of CAIJXV010000057.1, from coordinate 25,961 downwards.
TCATAATTCGCTAGAAACCAAGGAATAGTTTTGGCAACATCCCCAGCGTATACAAAGTCACGTGTGGGGTGACCGCTACCAAATGCCACGATTTCCGTCTGACCGTTTTGCTGAGCATCTATAAATCGACGCAGTAGAGCTGGAATCACATGGGCTTGTTCCAAATTAAAGTTATCCCATTCGCCATATACATTGCCAGGAATGAGAATAACGGAATTGAAGCCATGTTGTTTACGATACGCCCATGATTGCACCAACATAACTTTCTTTGCAACCGAATACCCTGCGCTTTCAGCTTGTGGAAAACCTTGCCACATTTGTGATTCATCAATTGGCGAGGACGCATTGGCAGGATAAGAACACCCCCCCATGAGTGAGAGAAACTTGCTAACCTTTGATTTAAAAGCTTCGTCAAATACTGCCAGATTTATGGTCAGGTTGTCATAGAAATAGTCTGCCGGATATGATCGGTTGTCTAATATGCCTCCTGACTTGGCCGCTAGGTGAACAACAGCATCGGGCTGAATATCGGAAAACATTTTTTTTACCGATACCCTATCCATTAGATTATATTCTTTGCTACCCACCGGTACTATTTCAGCACATGAAAAGACTCTACTCAATTGGGGCACTATGTGATGTCCCAGAAAACCGTGCGCTCCAGTCACTAAAATACGGCGATAATTATTCATATGGTGTTTGAGTAATTGTTGCGACGAACGACCTGATAGGCTTTGATCAATTCCTCGATCCCCTGTTCGATCGAGACTTCCGGCTGGTATCCGGTGCGTTCAATTTTCTCATTGCTGACAATATAATTCCTCTGGTCGGGATCTTTTCCATACTCGGAATCAATAATCGTGAAATCGGGGAGCCGCGTTTTAATCACTTCACACAGTTCTCGCTTAGAGAGATTGGCCGAGCTTAATCCCACGTTATAGCATTGGTTCTTCAAGCGCGAAAACTGGTTTAAACCATGCAAGAAAACACGTGCCACATCGCGTACGTGGATATAATTTCGTTTGAAATGAGACTCAAATAAAACGATGCTTTTGTCATATAAGGCACGGTAAGTGAAATCGTTAACGAGCAAATCAAGCCGCATTCGAGGGCTTACACCAAAGACCGTCGCCAACCGGAACGAAATTCCCCTGCCCGAATCCAAAATGAGCTTTTCCGCATCAACTTTGAGCCGGCCATACAAAGAAATCGGGTTTACCGGTGTTTCTTCAGTACAAAACACTCCGTCCTGCCCAATGCCATACCCGCTGTTGGTGGTGGGGAAAAGGAGCCACTGCCGAGGACTGCTTAAATCAATCAAAAGTTTTACCGCATCAAAATTAATCGTTTTGGCGTCAAAGGGTTTTTGCTCACACACTGGCGCCCCCACTAAACAGGCCAGGGGGATAATCACATCCGCTTTCGCGACGAGTGGCTTCATGACTCTTTCATCACGAACATCGCCACGAACAATGGAAAACGTCGGAAAAGAACAACAATCCAGCAGCGAGGTCTGTTGATAGATAAAGTTATCAACAGCCATGACTTCATGTCCGGTTTTCAACAACTCCGGCACCAGAATAGACCCTATGTACCCTCCCGCGCCCGTGATGAGTATTTTCACAAAATACCTCGTTTTTCGGTCATTTTAGGTTATACCCGTAGCTTTGTCATTTAAAAAATGCCAGTACCCCCTCAGTCCCATCAGGGATAAGAGCAAAAACTCGACATCGGGTCTGTCGAATGCTAACATTCTTCAACTTTGTTGTGAGTGTTGTAGTCTTTGATCAACCGTGAGGCCTGTTGTTTCTGGTTAATTGCCCCCCTTTAATAAGGGTCTAACTACAGAAAGCATTTATGAAAATATTGCTCATTTTCCCGCCGCTGACATTGCACCGGCTGGATGTCAGTAGTGCCCAGCGTGGTCTTCTTATGGGCTTGGCTTACCTTGCCGCTGTACTTCGCCAGGCAGGACACGAAGTACGGATCATCAATTGTCGTGCACTGGATGAAACTGGAACCGCTATTGACGTGGATTTCCGTCGATACGGTCTTACTGATGACGAAATTATCGAGAAAATCGCCGCCTTCAATCCCGATTTCATCGGCATTTCTTGCATGTTTACTTCTTATTTTATGGATTCTCATCGGCTGGCCCGTCTGGTCAAGCACTGGAACCCCAATATCCCGGTTATTTTTGGGGGCGCACACGCCTCGACCTTCCCAGAACAAGTCCTCAAGGACGACAGCATTGACGCTGTCGTCATTGGTGAGGGCGAAGTAACGATCTGTGAGGTAGCGGAGCGCCTATCAAACCGCTTGCCGCTGACCGGCGTTAAGGGCATCGCCCACCGGGTCGATGGCAAGATCATTCGTGAAGAACCCCGAGAGTTCATCGAAAACCTCGACTCGCTCCCTTTTCCTGCCTGGGATTTGACCGAGGAAGATATCCAATGGTCAAAAGAGGTTAATCAGCACAATGTGTTTTTGATGCGGCCGCCGGTCGGCCATATTTTATCCAGTCGCGGATGCCCCAATGATTGTTATTTCTGCTCAGTCAAACTGACTTGGTCCAAATGCTGGCGGGCGCGTTCCGCCAAAAGCGTTGTCGACGAAATTGAGTTTCTCCAAAAGAAATACAGCTACCGGGAGTTTCACTTTGTCGACGACAATAGCTCCGTTTCAAAAAAACGATTGATGGAAATCTGCGATGAGATTCTAGCGCGCAAGCTGGATATTAAAGTTGCCACGCCTACCGGAATCGCCATCGCGACGCTCGATCGGGAAGTGCTGACGAAAATGAAAAAGGCGGGATTCTACCGCTTCTGCTTCGGCCTCGAAACGGGCGATCCCGAAGGCCAGAAAATTATCAAGAAGCGTGTGAATCTCGATAAAGCCCGTGAGGTCATTAAAATTGCCAATCAATTGGGATTTTGGACCAGCGCGACATTCATTATCGGGTTTCCGCATGAAACCCGGGCCCATATTCAAAAAACCATCGATTTCGCCTGTTCGTCTCAAATGGATTTTGTGATTATCTACCTCTTAACCCCCCAGCCGGGTACCGAAGCCTATCAAATCTTGAAACAGGAGGGGTTGATTGATCTGGATGGCTATCTCGACCCGCATAATCCTGATTGTTATAAAATCAGCCTGACCTATTGTAATGGCTTTAAAACCCGGTTTATGTCGAATGCCGAACTCCAGGAAACCTTGGCTTTTGCCTATCGATCATTTTTAATCGCAAAGATTTTCAGCTTCCGAACCTATTATAATGCGCTCCTCAAGCTTCGTTCCTGGGAAGATTGTAGGTACATGTTCAAGCTTGCCGCCATTCCCCTGCGCATGTTCTTCTGGACCCTGATCGGGAAGCGATTATCCAATACCTCCATCCGCAGCAAACATCATGCGGATTATGAGTTAAAAAACGTGGGCGATATTTAAGATTTCCACTGGTGTCAGACGAAAAGAATATGTCCTTTTGAAAGATCAAACGGAGAAAATACACATGCAATTCTGGAACGATAAAAAAGTGGTGGTGACGGGCGGGGCGGGTTTTCTGGGAAGCCATGTGGTCGATTCCTTGCGAACATTGGGCGCAGAAGTCTTTGTCCCGCGGAAAAAGGATTTCAATTTCATCTCGCTGGAGTCCTGCACTCAGTGCCTGACTCAATTTAAGCCTCATCTGGTTATCCATAGCGCTGCTTTTTACGGTGGTATCTGGATTAATCAGCTCTATCCTGGGCGCATTTATTACGAAAATCTGGTCATGGGCGCGAATATGATGGAAGCTGCGCGGTTGGCGCACGTCGATAAATTTATTGGGATTGGCACCGCTTGTTCCTATCCCGGCTACCTGCAGGGAGAATTGAGTGAAAGCCAGCTCTGGGATGGGATCCCCCATGAAACGGTGGTTAATTATGGGTTGACCAAGAAAATGATGTCGGTCCAAGGCTGGGCGTATAAAAAACAGTACAATTTCAACGCCATCCACTTGATTTTAACCAATCTCTATGGCCCCCGGGATTCCTATAATCCGGATCGGTCCCATGTCGTCGCCGCTTTGATTCGAAAATTTGTCGAAGCTCAACTGGCACAGGCTCCATCCGTTGAAATCTGGGGAACCGGTAAACCCATTCGCGAATTCCTGTTTGTTCAGGACTGTGCTGATGCCATTATTCGCGCGGCTGAGGTTTATGATGATGTGACTCCGCTTAATATCGGTACCGGGATCGGCACGTCCATCCGAGAACTGGCCGAAGCCATTCATGAGATTTCGGGTTTTAAAGGCCATCTGACCTGGAACAGTTCCAAGCCGGATGGGCAATTGAAGAAGATTTTAAATATCAGCCGCATGCACGAGGCTTTAGGTTGGTCGGCACCCACGACGCTCCACGTCGGTCTGACGAAAACAATTCGTTGGTATGAGCAAAATAAAGCGGAAGCCGACGCTCGAGAGTAATTAATGGCAGGCGGCGGCCACAGGTCATTAATTCGCCGGTTTGATCGGAATACCGGTGCATCTCTTTCATTATCCAGGAAACCATGGCGCAAGTCGTATGGGCCTAGTTGGCTTATCGCCCGAATGTCACGCTCGCGCGATTGGGATTGCTCTTTGCCCTAATAAAAAAGGTCCCCAGGGGGGCCCTCTACCCCTCCCCCCCAGGGACCAAATAGTTAGCTTTTAGGTAAAATATCACCGCCGCCAATTCAGATTAAAATGCCCTCCGATTGCGAGGATTGCGGCGGGGAAAACATAAAGGAGTCCAAGAAATAAGAAGGGATGCCCTGTATAAAATAACATTGTCCGTGAATATCACGCGCAACATTTTTCACTCTTCCCTTCCCTTATCACCCATTGCCCGTTGAATATTTAGCCTTTAATCATATTTTAAAAAACGGGTCAAGCTAATACTTAAATCTTTTAAGGATCTTTGCTAATTCTATCTTTTAATTCAAAAAAGCATATCAGGTTTTTCCCGAGGGATGGCCGAATATTCCCAATCCACAGGGTAATGTGCCCTAGTAAATTCGTAGGATCGGTGAAAGCGCCAATTTTCCTGACTCTGAAATTATATCGATCGGCCATGGCGAGCAGTGCGCGACAGGTAAAAACACGCAAGTGCCCCCCCACATGAAGGCAATCCGTCCAAATCTTTCCCAGATCATTATATTGGTCGGAAACTTCTGTCGAACAGGGCTGATATCCGGCAAATAAAAGGAACCGGTTATACCATACGCCCAAATTCGGCGTCGTAATAACCAACAGGCCACCGGGCGCCAAATTCTCTTGAGCAAACCGGAATACATTATCCGGTGAAAACAAATGCTCAATGACTTCACTACAAACAATCACTTCAAATTTGACGCCGCAATCGGGAATTCCATCGTCGATATTAACCCGCCGATAATGGCCCTCTTTTAACAGCGCCTGCCCTTCTTCCTCCGGCAATAGATCCATTCCATAATAGTCTCGAATAACCGCTCGTTTCCGGAACTCATACATGAAGGGCGAATTCATGCATCCGATATCCAGAACGGTACCCCATTCGGTTTTGATCCGGCATAAATAGTCTATAATGATCTTTTCTTTAGCGGTGGGAGTCCATTGGCCGACAACCTTGTTTCGTGAAAAGTAATCCGAATAAAACTGGCTGTGTCGAAGGCTTGAGCTCATACATTATTAAATTCGTTGCGAATTTCCACCACCGCCATGGAGCGGATCAATTCGTCGATCCCCTCGTCCAATGAAACCGTCGGTTGATAGCCGGTTTTACGAATCTTCTCGTAGGAAACCTCATAATTCCGCTTATCCTCATCTTCCCCCACTTCGGCAAAATGCAGATAGAAATCAAATTTCTTGCGGATCAACTGGGCAATCTCTTCCTTGCTGGCATTCATACTCTCATGCCCGACATTGTAAGTTTGATCGCGCATGGTATCGGCATGATCAATCGCGAACAGGAAACTGGCGGCCAGATCGCGGACATTCAAAAAGGTGCGCTTAAAGGTTTTTTCATAAACCACCAGATTGCGAATTTTGACGGCCTGATGCACAAAATCGTTAATCAGCAGATCAAGCCGCATCCGATTCGAAACCCCAAATGCCGTCGCAAACCGGTACATAACCACATTGCCCGCACTCCGCAATACCTGCTCAGCTTCGGTTTTAGTCCGACCGTAGACGGTTAAGGGGCTAAGCGGAGTTTCCTCCGTGCAGAGATCGCCTAAAACCGCCCCATAATTACTCCCTGTCGAGGCTTGAAGAATCAACTGGTCTTTTTTACGAAGGCGGACCAGGTTTCGCACTCCCCCGACATTGATCTCTTCGGCTTGACGCGCATCCTTTTTACAGGCTGGATAGCCCACGATCGCCGCCAGATTGACAATCACCTCCGCACCTTCCAGCGCCCGGGCATAGGCGGCTTCGTCCCGAACATCGCCTTTCATGAATTCCAGATTCCGACTGGCAAAACAAGGCAACAGACCCCGCCCCCCATACATCAGATTATCCAGCACCCGGACCTGATAATTCCGAGCCAGCAACATCGGCACCAACACTGATCCAACATATCCCGCACCGCCGGTGACCAAGATTTTCATACCACTCCCAGGTGATGGTTGTATTTTGTGCCCTTTTGAGTATTATTTGAGATCTTGTCGGAAAGATCAAGCTAAAGCGTCTCTAACGAGGGTATTATGGGACAAGATAAACAGTTTTATGAACGGTATTGGTCGGATGCCCATATCAAGATCAATCCCTTTGATCATCCTCCGGCAAATTGGTCCCAAGACAACTTCCAGTATCATTGGAATTTTTTTAAACCTTATGCCCAAGGCGTTATCTTGGATTACGGTTGTGGGCGCGGAGATTTTACCCATTTATTGAAACCGTATGGGTCTTCCATCCATGGCGTTGATGTCTCCGAAAAAGCCATTCAACTGGCGCGTCAAACCAGTCCCGAAATCGACTTTAAACTCCTGTCTGACTCAAAAATTCCATTCCCGGATAATTATTTTGACACCATCATTTCGGTGGATGTCCTCGAACACATTCTCGACCTTGAAACCACTCTGGAAGAAATTCATCGCACGCTGAAGCCCGGGGGTTATTTTTTGATCGCGACCAGTGAATTCACCCGTTTAAAAATGATGCTGATTTTGATGGTTGCGTTTCATCGGTTTTTTTACCCGACCACTCCGCATATTCGTTATTTCTCCCGCTGGAATCTGGCGGATCTTTTAATCAGAAAGAAATTCAAGCCGGTTGCTTATCAAAAGAATCTGACCTACCTGGGCTTCATCCCTCAAGGTCAACTCGTCGCCGCGCAGAAATGCTAATCCGCCGTCTGTGAAAATTGGATCAGGTCGGTCGGGATTCTTTCCTTAGCGTGGAAATGTTTTTGCGAGCGCATCTCGAATGATTTTTTCGGACACAAACTCATGGCCCAATTCGTAGGCCTGATCCCGAGCCTGTTGCAAAATGCCATCATCCGACATCAATGAATCCAGCGCGGTTACCAATTCGCTCACGGTATAGTCAATGGCCCGACCAGCCCCATGCCCTTCCACCATCGTTGCAATATCCGGCCCCCGCGTGATCACACACGGCACCCCCAAACACATATATAACTTCGGCTTGCCTGGATCGGCATAGAGAATATTATTGTCCGAGGTCTGGGTCCACGGCGCCACCGCAACCGCACAATGGGCGATAATATCCAACACCTCTTCTTCATCCCTGATGAATCCATGAAAAATGACCCGGTTACTCTGTCCGGACTTCTCAACCAGCGCCTCAAGCTCACGCGCATAGGGACCCCGCCCGATAATCCGCACTTTAAGCTCAGGAAACCGCCGGGCCAATTCCGGCAACGCAGCGATTAAGAGCTGAACCCCTTGTGATTCGGTTAATGACCCGACAAAACCGATGGTCCAGCGCTCCATGGATCCAACCGGATATCGTCGCATCAGACTTTGCCGATAGGACAGGGGCATTTCAACATGGAGATATCGATCGGCCTTCAATCCACCCAGCGTAGCCCGGGCCTCAATAATCCGGTTGGTGATGTGCCAAACCCGATCCGAATTCCGTGCGCAGATTCGATCCGCCCAGCGAAAAGCCCACACCATCATCCGGGCAAACCCCCATTTAGTTGGGGTGGGATAGTAGTCGATGCTATAATAAATTAATTGGCGGGTGGCTCCCATTTTTTTCAACACCACACCGACTAAGGCTGAAAAACAGGAAATGCCAATAAAGACATCCCAAGGCCGGTGTCGCCATCCCTGCCGGAAAATATTCCACACATACCATCCAAACGCCAGGATCAATTGGCAAGATCCCGCCACCGAATTCGCGTTGGGCACATGCTGCCCCGACAATTGAATCTCTTCTTTTTTTTGCCCGTGGGTATATTCCGTATAGCGGCCTTGGGCTCCTTTTTGAAAGGGACCAGCCAACCCCACGACCCCCAACCGGGCAACCCGGGTACGCAGATAATCCTCAATGGTCTCGGTTCGGCTGGTTAACACCAACCCGGAGATCAGAACATTCAAGTGTTCAATCGGTATCGTGGACTTTTCGTTCATATCCTTACCGTTGTGGGGGCGGCCGTTGGCCGCCCAGATCCTCGACGACCGCGGCTACCGGCTCACTTGAGCCACGCCCGATGTCCTCGCTCTAAAGGACGATCCACCTATCGCCCCTCATTTCCCCAAGCCAGTGGCCCAATAGCGAACTTTGCCCCGCCCCATTTTCGGACTCCAGCATCGCCAACAATCGATCATCACCGGATGCCGCATCGTTTTCTCCAGCAAGGTCGGGCTAAGCGTCTTAAATTCAGGCCAAGGTGTAGCCAGGATCACCAAGTCGGCCCCCGCCAGGCAGGCTGCGGAAGAGGGGGCAAAAGCAACGGCTTTCGGTAATACTTTGCGCGCCGCATCCAAGGCTTGGGGATCATAAACCGCCACCCGAAATCCTTGCGTTTCAGCCAGCTGTCGGGCCACCTGCAAGGCTTGGGATTCCTCAATGACCGGGGTAAACGGTTTATAGGACAAACCCAATACGGCCACTCTTCCGCCCTTCGGCAAAATCGCCCGAACCCGGTTCACCACCCGTGCCGCCTGTCGACGATTCGAAGTGTGAACGGCTTCAGGAAGAAACGCCGTGATTTTCAGCCGCTCCGCAAATACTCTAAACGCCACGTTATCTCGTGGAAAACAGGGTCCGCCAAAACCCAATCCGGGAGCCAGATACCGTTGGCCAATTCGGGTGTCCAATCCGATGGCCCGATTAATTTGCGCGGCATCAACGCCCGGAAGCGCTTCGGCCACCTCGGCAATCATATTGGCAAACGTGATTTTCATGGTGCAAAAGCAATTCAGCGAGATCTTGCCGATTTCCGCCTCGAGCGGCGTCAAGGTTTGCACCGGGGCCTTATTTTCACAAATCCGTCCGTAAAAAGCTTCCATCCATTTTTGGGTTTTTCTCTCGCGGGTACCCATGAGCACGAAATCGGGATTGAGAAAATCCCGGATCACGCTGCCCAGCGCAATGAACTCCGGATTATAAACCAGACCGAAACCACGGCCGCATTTTTTACCTGATCGTTTTTCAAGAAGCGAACGAATGATCGTGTCGGTCGTTCCCGGCATGACCGTGCAGGTGATGACGACAATGGGATAGCCTTTTTTGTGACGTAAGGCGCGCCCAATCCGATCCACGGCCGGCAATACCTGATGATTGGAAAAAGCCCCATCGGCCTGACTGGGAGTGGCCACGACAACAAAGGTCACGTCGCTTTTAAGCACCGCCTCGGCCACATCCGCCGTCGCGGTGATTTTCCGGCCAAATTGGGTCAGCAAATCCTGGAGTCCGGTCTCTTCCACCGGGGATTCGCCCGCATTGATTTTACGGATGGCTTCGGGATTGATGTCCACACCGATGACCTGGCAACCCCGCTTGGCCATGGCCACCGCCATCGACGTTCCCAGCTTACCCATGCCGATAATGGAAACCTTGGTCGTCTTCATGGCCACCTTAACCCTTTCCAAAAAAGCTTTTTACATCAGGATGCTTCCGTCGTTTCCAGATTTCCCATAGCATCCAAAGTTTTCCGATATGCCGCCATCGCAGTTTTAATAGGACGCCATCGCCAACGGTCCTCAGCCCTTGAATCTCGCGTCGTTTACGAAGAGTGTCCCGCCCCATCCGAAGGTTCCACATCATCGCCCGGGGACCGGCCCCCGCCAAGGCCCACTGCCCGGCCGCCAGGAAAAATAATCCTTCGGCCAGCAATAACAGCAAGTGTCCGGGAAAAACCCACAACAAATTCATCCATTGGTAATTCTTCAACAACATGCGCGTGTTGTTGCGTTCGGATAAAAATCGTCGGTAGGCTCGTTTAAAGGCCGGTGTATTTAATGTCGCCGAGACCCGGTGATATAAAACCGCTCCGGGTTCCGCCATCACCTTGTAACCCAGAAGTCGCACCCGCCAACTCAAATCAATATCGTCGGTCAGGGTGAAAAAAGCCGGATCATATCCGCCCAGCTTTTCATACAAAGCTCGCCGAATCATGAGTGCGCCGCCAAATGAAAACCCGATTTCCGCCGGCGTATCCCACTGCCCGTGATCTTCTTCGTTAATACCCCGCGGATAGCCAAACCCAAATACATCGATGATACCGCCCACGCTGTCGAGCATCATCAGGCGTTGTCCATCCGCTGTTATCCGGCGCATTTTCAAGGTGCAAATCCCGACCTGGGGATCCGTCTCCAGATGCCGCACCATCAAAGTCAGTACGTTCGGCTCAAGCCACATGTCGTTACTGATGAAAAACAGATACTCTCCGCGTGCCGCGCGAGCCCCGACATTACTGCCTTCGGCGGTTCCATCGTTCCGGTCATTCCGAACGATTCGGACCTGCGGATACTGTTCTTCCAGGAATTTAACGCTCTCATCGCTCGACGCATTGTCCAAAATGACCACTTCGAACGAGGGATAATTCTGCCCCACCACCGACGGCATGAATTGCTCCAAAAGCTTCCGCCCATTCCAGTTCGGAATGACGATGCTGATTTTGAAGGGTTCTGCGGGGGCTGTCATGGCTTTTTGATTTTATCGTATTTTCACTGCTGATACACGCAAAAATATGCTGATTACGCCGCGCCGCATCCCTGCTCGGGCGAGAAATCGTTCTGACTGAAGCACTCGCCCCATGCCCTATGCGTCCCCTTTCAGAGCCTTTTCGATGACCTCAACATTTTGGATCGAATATCGTTCCTCGGTCAATCGCCGACAGGCCCTGCGGCGCCCCGCCAGATCTTCCGGTCGCGCGAACAATTCCCGTAGTTGCTCGGCAAAACCCTCCCGGGTTGCGGGAACCAGCCACCCGCCCTCCCCCGCCAAGGCTTCCCGTATCCCCGGGCAATCCGAAGCCAGTACCGGTGTCCCACAGGCCATCGCCTCCAGGATCACCCGCCCGAAACCTTCCTGATATTGTGAAGGCACACACAAAATATCTGCCGCCCGGTAATAATCGGGCAGGTCAGCATTATTGATATTTCCCAAAAACCGCACTTTGGGATTGGACGCGGCTTCCGCCTGAACTTCATTCTCCAAGGGGCCGACCCCTGCCACCCAAAATTGGGCCGTTTGAAACCGAGGGTCGCGCGCCAACTCCAGGAATAACCGAACCCCTTTGGGAGCGATCAGTCGCCCGACAAAAAGGCAGACCGGGTCAGATCCGCGGACTCCCAAGCGGGTCCGGGCAGTCACCCGGTCCCCCGGCGAAAACGTTTCGAAATCAATCCAGTGTTGGTAGGTCTTCACTCGCTCCGGGGCCAGGCCGATCCGGATCAGTTCTTCACGCGACTGTTCCGATAAAGTCAAGGTGGCATCCATGCCGGATAAAATCCAACGCACCATCCGGGACAATCCACTGCCGGTCTGGAAATTGTAAACCGCATGGGAACTCAACACGATGCGCTTGTTGAACCAGCGTCCGAGGATACGCGCGCAAAATCCAGCCGCCAGCCCATGCGCATGAATAACCGTGATTGATCGGTGGCGTTGGATCAGCCAAACCAGTGTCCCCACGAAAAGACGGGGAACTAAATAGAGGAACTGAAGGGGTGGGTATTTTTCTAGAACATGAAACCAATTATGACCAAACCACCAAAGCCGCCAAATCTGAATGCCTCCCCCGGCCTGTTCTTCATACCGTTTCCAGGCGACCCGGGTGGTATGCGGATAAAAAGCCAAAACTTTCACCTGCCAACCCCGTTGGGCCAGGGCCGTGGTTAGATCCGTCAAGTGGGTTTCAACCCCCCCCACATTCGGCGCAAAACAATTGGATAAAACCAGAACAGACGGCGTACTCATCAGGCGGGGGCTTCCTTGGACAACCAATACGGCCCGATCACAATATGTTGAAGCCCGGAATCCCGGAAGGTCTCAAAGGCCGCTTCAGCTCCGCCGGCCATGGGTTTACCGTGAAGATTTAAGGAGGTGTTTAAAACCGCGGGTGTTCCCATTCTTTGGGCGCAGGCCTCCAGAATGGCCTCATACGCGGGATTTTGCCCCGCGCCGATGACCTGGGGTCGCATGGTATAGTCATACGGGTGAACAGCCGCCAATAATTTGGAGCGATGGGTTGCCCGGGTCGGATAGGCGATCATCATGTGCGCGCCATAACTTTTCGCGGTGCCTTCCAGATATTCATCCGCACTCTTTTGCAAAATCGATCCCGCAAAGGGCATCCAAAAATCACGATTTTTGATCTGCTCATTCAAGGTGCGAACCAGATCGGGCCGGTCCGGACGGGCCAGGATCGTTCGGTTCCCCAGCGCCCGGGCCCCAAATTCACAACGGCCCACACAGCGCCCTACAATTTTTCCGGCTGTGAGAAGGTCCGCCACCACCTCGGCCTCCCGCCCTTCGAGGTCCTGAACCCGATAGCCACTGCTCTTCGCTTTCTGCAACACTTCGTCGGCTTCGGCACGGCCACACTCCAGACCTTGATAAATCGAGTCCAAAATTTGAAATGGCTGGTCCGGCTTAAGTTGCGAATAGCCATAATACGCACACCCGATCGCCACGGATTCATCCGCCGCGCTGGGACAAACGGCCAGATAGTCGACCATCGGAAGCCGGGCGATTTCCCCGTTGGCCTTGACATTCATCATGACGCCCCCGGCCGCCACCACGGTCCGCAATCCGGTCGCGGCACAGGCATTCCGAACCCACTCCAGCAACCATTGCTCGGTTACGCGTTGAAGTCCGCCCGCAATCGTATCAAACCGGACGTGGTGCAACGTTTGATCGAGCTGGGCCAGATAACACCGGCTGGGCACGCGTCCTTTGAACTGCAACCCTTCTACTCTTAAAAAATCACGATACAACCGCGCGCCTTTTTCAGTCCATTCCTCGCTGACATACGGCGCCAACCCCATGATTTTATATTCGTGCTCCAGAGGTTTCATCCCCATGTAGGCGGTCACCGCGCTATAGAGCAACCCGATCGAATCATGACTGGAACTGACCGCCAACCGTTCATATCGCCGGTTTCGCCAAACTCCCACCGTGGCCGACATCAAATCGCCTTCGCCATCACACGTCAGGACCAGGCACTCCGCCGGCCATCCATCCGCGCCCCGGGGCGCCACGGAGCCGAGGGCCGAGTAGGCATGCATCAAATGATGATCGGGCCCCATCCATTTCGGGCGATATCCATAGCGATCGAAATCTTCGATGTAGGGGCGTTGAAATTTTTTCTTTAAGGGCCAATAAACTCCGTCGTACAGTCCCCGATAGAGGGCATTCCCGCCTGGTAGCGGCAAAAAAGCACTCCCGATATTCCCATAAAGCCAATTAAATAATCGTGCGCCTGCCGTCAAACCGCGTCCGGCATCCCCCGCCACAGCAATCGGCCCGACCGCTCCCGGGAAAACCACCAAATCAATGTCTTGGGCCGAAATGCCTTCCCTTTTGAACATCCACTCGACCGCGCGGAAAGGAAACCCGGAATGATTTTTAACGCCCGATAGCCGTTCCTCACTCAAACAGGCCACAATGGCGCCGTCTTTCAGTAAACAAGCCGTGGCATTGTGCCCAAAATTAAAGCCTAAAACATACATGAAGGCCGACCTTGTGGACGATTTGGAACGCAGGAATAACAATGGGACTTAATATCCCAAAAACCCTCCGAAAACAAGCTTGAAATCGGCATTTCCGCTTCCTGGCGTTCCGGCTTAAAGGATAATGTAGGACAAAAGCCGACAGATTTTTCAGCCAAACACCTCTTGTCCACCTACCGGGTACGGAGTATCTTTTCTCTAGATAGCAGGAGGATCTATGATTAACCAGAAATTTAATGTGTTGGTGGTCGACGATTTTGAACCCGTCCGGCGGTGGATTTTTCATTCACTGGAGCGGTTGGGTGTTATAGCCAATTTCCTGGAAGTCGATACCGCCTCCCGCGCCCTGGCCGCTCTGGCAGAAAAATCATTTGATATCATCTATCTCGACATCCGCCTGCCGGATATGAGCGGGATCGATTTGCTCCGTAAAATTCGCGAATCGAATAAAACTTCGATCATTATCATGCTCACCAATTATTCTTATGACCAATATCGCATGCATTGTCGGCGTATTGGCGCGCAAGCGTTTCTGGATAAGGCGGTTGATCTCGACAAGGTTGGATCCACCTTGGAAACCCTGATTGCCCAGCCCGATTCCTTCCCCGGATTCGCTCCGGCCTCCGCGGTGTAATACGGTCGGGCGGCTTCCCGATCTCTCATGAAAACTTTTAGCCGGATCCGCCATCCCGGGGCGGCATTTTAGGGTTTTTCTTTGCCGGTGCTAGCGATCGATGCACATGAGGATTTAGATGTTCCCGACAATAACAGGCCGTCGGGACGCAGGTTCGGCAATACCGGAATTCCATTTCAGGATGGCTTTGCAGGGTCCGTCCACACACGACACAGCAATGCTTCGGGTCCTCTTTTTCCGCGACGGCTGACCGCACTTTCACCCCCACTCGCCGCTGTCCCCTTCGTATCGCCCAAAACATATCCCGCCCAAAAAACATCAGGACATTCCCCATCGAGGCGAGGATCATCAATCGTTCCAGCATCGTTCCGAACAACAGGGTCCAGCCATAGAGGACCCAGGTCAGCAAGGCCAGCCACTTTATTTTAAGCGGCAAAATAAACAGGATATAAATTTCAAAATCTGGATACATCCAGGCAAAGGCTAGAAAAACAGATCCGCCGATAAACAGGTTCGGCGCACTCTGATGCGGAACTGCGAACGCCATCCCCGCCGTCAGCAACCAGCCCAATAGGATGAAGAGATTGTACCGAAGCGCGCCCCAATGCGCATTCAAGGCGTTCCCCATGATGAAAAACAAGTACCAACCAAAAAATGCAAAAAAAGGATTACATTGGGGCGGAGTCATCAGGAAGGTGACCAGCCGCCAGACTTCGCCGCCATCCAAAACGCGTGCGGGAACCAGTTCGATTGCGCGAATCGCCGGCAGATGCGCCGCCTCCAACAAGTAAACCAGTAGTTGCCCGGCAATCAGTAACAGGGTCAAATGCGGAAAGGCCCATGCCTCCAAGGCCCGTTCCACCCGATTCCATCGACTCACGGCGCCACCCTTTTTCCCTCATCGTCGGGCCGCTTTGCCCGCTGAAAAATTCGGAGCGCCTCTAAAAATTCATTTTGGGCCGAACGGATCCGCACAATCTCTCGCTCTTCCTCGTCGGGCGCAACGGGCTTCATACTGGTTGATACCACGGTCAATTCTTCATCGCTGACCCACGCCGGTTGGCGGAATTTGAAGAAGGTCCGCCAGTCGGTCCGGGATCCATTCCAGCGGGACCGCAACATCAGCCGCAGATTTGTCCAAGGATGTCGTACCGCCTCCCAAGTCAACCCTTTGGGCGCCCAGTGCGGATCGTCCGGAATACCCACCCGCGGAAATGCCAGATTGCAAATATCGCTCCCGGTATCCACCAAATCATCCGCCCGTATCATGCGGGTGATCCAGATATTCGACTCATTCAATTCTGAAATCAAACGCCAAATCTGTTCCCCGGCCGTATTCCGTTCGTCTCGTACCAGTTCAACCCGATACCCCTTGATCCTCATACACATCGGCATGTTGTACCCGTGAACCAGGCGAACCAAAACCTTCGGCGCCGCACCGTCCTGGGACGTGCCCACCCGGGCAACCAGATTGGGTGCCGTGGGATCATCATTCCCGACGGCAACCACCCGCCATACCCATTCTCCCATCGCCAGGTTGAATCCCTCGTAGTCGGCTGCGGTATGACGCAAAGGCGCCCAAGGTCGACTGCTGCGTTGGGCCAGAATCATCCAGCCCCCGATCCCGACCAGACAGAGGATCAGAATCACAGCCGCCCATCGCCCGCCCTTGTCCTCAGTGTTCATAAATCGTCAATTCAGTCGAAGCCTGTCCAAAATCAGCCAATCTCCAGACGGGCCGGAAGCGCTCCTGCAATAAGGCGCGTAACCGGGTCTGCTCCTCATCCGCCAGGGGCAGAATCTCGGGGGACCGGATGGCCAGGCCATACCCACTGAACGCAGCCACGCTGGCGGATGTCGTCCGCAACAGGTTTTCCATTCCGCTCCGATTTAAAACATGACAGCGCCGGGCCCGTTCATCCGACCAGTCGGGATAATAACAAAAAGGTCCGAGTTCCATGCCCCGCGGCACCGTCAATCCGGTTTCCACCGCCAGATAGGTATCCTGAGTCAGCAGCAGTTCATCCGCTCCCGCACGGGGTAAAATCGCTGAGGCGGCGATCCGCAAACCCTGCAGGGGTGTTCGCTCCTTGATCTTCCACCAGATCCGATCCCGGCCGCCGCTGAACCATTCCTGGTTGATCGGTGAAGCGCCCGCAACCAGGATGGATACCAACACCACGGTAACCGCCAATCGCTGGAGTCCGGTTTCGGTTTCGATCCTGCGACAGGCGGCGACCGTAAGCACCACGGCCAACACCGGAGCCAGAACCGCCTGGTAATCGTCATAGGGAACCGGCGTCAACCCATGCACAGCCGTGAGAGTCAATACTCCGGCCCATAAGAGCACCGGCAAACCCCACCGTTCAGCCGCGGGTTCCGTCCATCCGGTCGCCCGGGTTCGTCCAACCGCCAATACCCAGATCCATAAGGCCAGAAGGACCAGGTATCCCTGGGCCACTCGCGATAAAAAAGCCCCCCGGTAAATCCACCAGGTGAAGGCATTTCCCCCGACGGCCCGGGCGGTGTGATAGTCCCATAACCCAAACCAAACCGCTTCCGGATTAGCCCAGAGAAATGGCAGGAAAATAGACCCGCAGGCCAGTCCGGACGCTATGCCAAACGCCAGCCAGGCCCCCGGACGCGAAGCCCGGTTGACCACCAGCCAGATCAGTCCCAAGGGTAAAAAGACGACCGCCGAAATCCGGGTCCCGGCCGCCAGACTGAACGCCACCCCGGCCCCGGCTGCCGCCCATAATCCGCGCCGCCCCTCTCGAAAGGTTAACAACCAAAAAGCCAGGGCCAGCCAAAGCCCGCCCAAGGCATAGGTTTTAACCACCGTCGTAAAATAACTGTGATAGGTGTTAAGGGTGATCAGACTGAAAACTGACAACATGGCCACGGAAGACGCTTCCGGCCGAACCAGGCGTCGAACACAACCCGCCGCCACCAAAGCCGTGCAAAGCCCCAATACCGCGGTGAAAAATCGACCCCCGGCCACCCCCCAAATCTCCACTAGTGGATGACCCAACGCATAGAACAGCGGAAAAACCGGACCTTGGGTAAAAGCAAAATCGATGAACGGCATCTCGCCCTGCGCAACCCTGCCGGCCGCATACAAATACCAGCCTTCATCCTGGTTTAATTCGCCCAACCAGAGATTTGCCGCAGCCAACCCCATGGCGGTCACCGCCGCCAGAATCCAAAGACCCGTCCGGAGGGATCCGCGCATGGACAATGTCCTTTCAGGAACCGGGATGCACCATCGGAATTCCCTGCTTACACAGGGGACAGTGGGCCGGGTCATAGGTCACCGGCGCCAATTTCAACAGGCTGATCACCGGGCATTCAAATTTGGCCTTCCCATCGCTGCGATCGACCAATACCCCCACCGCCGGCACTTCGCCCCCCAACGCCCGGACAATGTCGATCGTTTCCTGGACGCGTCCCCCACGGGTAATCACATCCTCGGCCACCAGGTACCGTTCACCGGGCCGGATGATGAATCCCCGGCGCAAAACCAGCTTGCCATCCTGCTTTTCAGCAAAAATCGATTTGACGTCCAGCGCCTTGGCCACTTCGTGTCCCACAAATAAGCCCCCCATGGCGGGCGCGATCACACCATCAAACTGCACCTCAGCACCCAACGTCCGCCGGATTCCTTCCACCAGCGCAATGCTCAACCGTTCCGCCTGACGCGGATAGCGGAGGACCATGGCGCATTGGAAAAACCGGTCGCTGTGCAAACCGGACCGGAGTTCAAAATGGCCCTCCAACAAGGCCTCGGTTTTATGGAAAACGGCCAATACTTCGGAATCCTGCATAGGTCCATCCCTTGGTTGATGATGAGACAGCACTCAGCGCCGCCTGAACCGCATCTGTTATGCCCGAATGCGGAAGGAAAATCAATACAGCTTTAATTTAGCACTCCTCTGCGAAATAATGCTGTACCCCGTCTGAAAAGTGGATAAGATGACACCGGTGGTTAACTTTACCTTACCATATACCAATGGACCGCTTATGACGGATCAACAGATTACCCGTTCGCCTGCGGGTGCCAAACCGACGCCAGACCCTCTTGCGCAGGATGAAATCATTCTGCGCCAAGCGCTGACCCACTCCGCACCCTCTGCCACGTACGTGGCACGCCTCGATACGACGGCATCCAATCTTTTTGTCAGCCCCGAAATCGACCGATTGTTAGACCTTAAGCCCAACGAATCGATTTCCGATCCTAATTTCTGGTTCAACCACCTTCACCCCGATGACCGGGATTTCGTCATGTCCGAAATCACCCGCCAACAAGAGTCCGAACGCCCCATCCGTCTCCGTTATCGCATGCTCACCGGAACCGGCGAAATCCGCACCATTCGCGATGAAGCCTTCATTGTCCGCGATGCCCAGGGCCGGCCCATCTTTCTCCAGGGTATTCTTTATGACATTACCTCCCTTCAGGAGGCGGAATCCGCTTTAACGCAAACCTTCGATCGTCTCCGCTTCCTGGAAAGCATCATTGAAAAAAGCCCGACCATGGTTTTTCGCTGGCACCGGGATGAAGCGGAAACCGTAGAATTTGTCACCGAAAATGTCTCCCAACTCGGCTATTCGGCTGCCGATCTGCTGGAGGGCCGGGTACGCTGGCCCTCGCTGATTTACCCTCCCGACCTGCCCCGTAGAGCACTGGAATGCCAGGCTTTCCTTCAAAACGGGAACGATGAATTCGTTTTGCAATATCGCCTGATCGCGCATTCCGGCGACCTTCGTTGGTTTGAAGACCGATCCCGGGTCATCCGCGATCAACAGGGCCACCCCACCCATATCGAAGGACTCCTGGTCGATATTACCGATCGTAAAAATGCTCAACTCCTTTTGCAGGAAAGCGAAGAACAATACCGCCAGCTGAGTCGGCGGCTCCAAACCATCCGCGAAGATGAAAGCACCCGGATTTCGCGGGTGATCCATGACGACCTCGGGCAATCCCTTTCGGTCCTCAAAATGGATACCGTCCGTCTGCATCGGCGGATGGAAGTCTCCCAGCCCGACTTGCAAAATATCACGACCGCCATGCTTGAAATGATCGACCGTGCGCTCTTTACCACCCAACGCATTGCCATGGACCTGCATCCCGGCATTCTCGATGACCTCGGCCTCGCGCCGGCCATCGAATGGTATGTCCAACAGATGCAGCCCCATACCGAGGTGTGCCTCTCCCAAACGGTCGATCCGCCGGATCTGACGGTGCCGCCCGCCATCACCTTGTCACTTTTCCGCATTCTCCAGGAAGCCGTTATCAATACCCTGCGCCATGCCGAAGCCTCGACTTTGGTCATCCATTTGTCCGGCAATGACGCGGGGTATCGGCTGTTGATCGAGGATGATGGCAAAGGTATCCCTCCGGAACGGCTCTCTTCGCCCTCGGCCTTTGGGTTGATCCAGATCCGTGAGCGCGCCCGGACGCTCAATGGGCGGGTGGATATCGAATCACGTCCGGGCGGGGGAACCCGGATCCAGATCCAGATTCCTCACCCCCCTCCCTGCTCGAAAGGAGCCGTCTCGTGATTCGAGTCATTGTAGCCGATGATCACATGCTCGTCCGCCAGGGCTTGCGCCGCCTATTGGAGGATGCCCCGGATATTGAAGTGGTCGGTGAAGCCGGAACCGGGCAGGAAACCATGAAATTAATCGCCACCGTCTCCTGCTCTCTCCTCCTGCTGGATATCTCCCTGCCGGACCGGAATGGACTAGAAGTGCTCAAGGATGTTCACGCCCTGCGGCCTCATTTACCGGTTCTGATTCTGAGTGTATATCCCGAAGACCAATATGCGATTCGGGCTTTTCGCGCCGGGGCGGCAGGCTATCTTATGAAAGCCGCCGCCGCCCATGAATTGCTGGATGCCGTGCGTCGAACCGGCCAGGGCAGTAAATACATCACCCCGGTTGTTGCGGAAAAACTGGCGGAAAACTTTCAGAACCGCCGGTCGGATACTCAACTCCCCCATGAACAATTGTCCGACCGAGAATTCGAAGTGTTGGAACGAATCGCCAAAGGCTTTTCGGTCGCCGAGATTTCCAAAACGCTGGGACTCAGCCCGAAAACCATCAGCACCTACCGGTCCCGGATCCTGCAAAAAATGGGACTGAAAAATAGTGCTGAATTAATGCATTATGCCTTCGAAAACCAGTTGGTAAGTTAGTGCGGCAGACCCGCGCGGAAATCCCGCACCGCCCACGAAACGGACGGAGGCCGCCTCCCCGTTCTCACGAAATTATTGGATTCCCCTCCTCCTTTTGGTAAAGAAAACGATTCATTCGGCGTCCAATGGCCCTGAGAATGATGGTTCCTATTTCCGCATCATTCCCCTGTTTTCGGGGACGCTGGGATATTGAACGGATGGATTAGTCGATCATGACCTTGTTCCGCCAGATGGCTCCATTGATCCGCCCCTACCGCGGCCGGCTGATGGTGGCATTGCTTGCCACCACCCTCTTTACCCTGCTCAGTTTGCTCCCCCCGCTTCTCATGCGGTATTTGATCGACCACGTCATTCGCCCCGGCGCCTGGGGATTGATCCTCCCCGCCGTCTTCGCCATTACTTTTGTTCCCATGGCGTTCGCCGGAATCCGTTTCGTTAATTTCTTCCTCATCGCCCGGATCGCCCAACGCTTTGTCGCCGATCTCCGCTTAACCCTCTATGAACGGTTTTTGAATCTCAGTTTGCGTTATCACGGTCACCATTCCGCAGGTTCCCTGATTCAACGCCTGATGAGCGATGCCGGACAAGTCCAGTCCCTCGTCGGAGGCGAAGTGATTCAAATCCTGGGAGATATGATCATTTTCGCCTTTTCATTGATCGTCGCCTTTACCCTTTCGTTCAAACTGGCTCTGATTTGTATTTTAACCTTGGTGCTTTACGTCGGGGTTTTCCGCCTGTTCGCCAAACGTATCCGCGCCGCCACGCTCTCGTATCGCAAAATCAATGACCGTATCGCCGCCCGGCTCCAGGAAACCCTGGCGGGCGTCCGTCAGGTTCGGATTTACAATAAGGAATCCGTCGAAACCGATGCCTTCCTGGACCTGACCACCGCCGGCTTGGAAAAAGCAGTTGAGAGCGGGATGAGTTCCGCCATGCTCAGCGCAACCTGCAGTCTGGTTTCCCATCTCGGGTCTGTGGCTGTTTTTTGTTATGGCGCCTATTTGTGTCTGAAGGGTGCCCTTTCACTCGGCGATCTGCTGGCTCTCACCAGCTATGTCACCCTCGCTCTTGAACCCGCCTTGCGCCTGACCATGCTCGCTGGAACCCTCACCGAAACCCAGGTCGCCGTTCAGCGCATCTTCGAGGTCCTCGATGAACCCCTCGATATCACCTCGCCCCCGGGAGCCCCCCCTCTGCCCTCCGGACCCGGCCGGATTGAATTCCGCCAGGTCACTTTCGCCTATACCCCCGAAACCCCTCTCTTCCAGAACTTCAATCTCGATCTGGCACCCGGCTCGCTGGTCGCTCTCGTCGGCCATACCGGTTGCGGAAAAACCTCGCTCGTTTCGCTCCTCTCCCGCTTTTGGGATGTTCAATCGGGCGGGGTTTATATCGATGGGGTCGATATCCGGAGCGTGGCCCTCTCCAGCCTCCGTCAACGTTTCGGCATTATTCTTCAGGATCCCGTCATCTTCGAGGGATCCCTCGCCGATAATATCGCCTACGGCTGGCCGGGCGCCCCCGCCGCAGACATCGAAGCCGCCGCCCGCGCGGCCGAATTGGGCGACTTGCTGGCTGAATTGCCCGAGGGCCTCGCAACGATACTGGGGACGTATGGCGTGCGACTCTCGGTGGGCGAAAAACAGCGGGTCGCCATCGCCCGCGCCCTGCTCAAGAATCCCTCCATCTTCATCCTCGACGAAGCCACCGCTGCGCTCGACAGTGAATCGGAAGCCCTCATTCAAAAAGCCCTTCAGCGCCTTTTCGCGGGACGCACCAGTATTGTCATCGCCCACCGCCTGTCCACCATTACCCACGCCGACCGGATCATTGTCATGGATCACGGCCGCATCCTCGAAAGCGGAACACACGCCGACCTGCTCTCCCGGCCGGGCGGTCATTACGCCGCGCTCTATGAAGAAATCCGCAGGGCCGGCCGCAAGGAGGGGATCTTGTGACCCTTCCCCAGGATCGAGTGGAATTGATCATCCGTCGCGTACTGGACGATTCCCAGGAACCCACCGGAACGTCGGCTGGCGCCTGGCGGCGTTTGTGGCAGACCTATCTGAAACCCCACCTCGGGGTTCTTTTTCTGTTGTTGGCTATCATGGCCGCCTGGGGACCTTTGCCGCTGGCCATTCCCCTGGTCCACAAATTTGTGATCGATGACGTCCTCCGGGGCGGCGCGGCATTGGTGGACCCTGCCCAGTGGGCAGAACGACTGCCGTTGCTGGGCTGGGCCGTCCTTTGGAACCTCCTGATCTATGGCCTCTTCTTCTTTTTCCATTGGGCCCAGCAGTCATCCGCCCTGGCGGTCAGTCAACGGATCACCTACGCGCTACGTAAGGATTTATACGAAAAACTCCAGCGACTCCATATTGGTTTTTTCGACCGGACTCAAACCGGACGTCTGATGAGCCGATTGCTGGACGATGTGAACGTCCTGCAACAGGCCGCCTCCAATCATCTGGCCCAACTCGTCGGTCAATTCTCCAAATTCCTGGGCGCCGCCATCGTCATGTATTGGCTGAATTGGCAACTCTCCCTGGCCCTCACGCTGGTTCTCCCCTTTTACATCGGCTTGTTCCTCTACCTGCGTCCCCGTATCCGCCGGACCAATATCGCCATCAGCCGCATGAACTCGCGCACCATCGGCCACACCGAGGAACGTATCGCCGCCATCCGCGTCCTCCAGGCCTTCAATGCCGAACGTCGCGAATTCTCCCGGTTCGCCAACTTGATCCACGATGCCGTCCGCTTGCAGGTCCGGAGTGCCGTCTATAAACTGTCGCTCGATCTGTTCGTCGCCATCCTGACCGCCGGACTCACCGGCATCGTCATCTATGTCGGCGCCCGTCAGATTCAGTCCGGGCACATGTCCCTGGGCTCTGTCCTGGCCTATCTCGGAGCCATGTCCCGGTTCTTCGGTCCCATCGGTCACATCGCCAACCTGGCCACCTATTTCCAATATGTCGGCGTTGTCTTACGCCGGGTGCTGGCCCTGATGGACGAACCCGAAGACGTGCATTCCGGCCAGGTCCGTCTTCGCGGCATCAAGGGCAAAATCGAGTTCGACAAGATCACCTTTGCCTATCCCCGCCAGCTTGATCCCGCCCTTAAAAATGTCGCCTTCAAAATCAAACCCGGAGAGCGGATCGCCCTCATGGGCCCCTCTGGCGCCGGAAAAACAACCCTCTTCCAATTGTTATTGCGGTTTTATGATCCGGGTTCAGGCGTCATTCGGGTGGGCGGAGTTGATCTGGCCGAAGCCAATATCGCCTCCCTTCGCCGCCATGTGCGCATGGTCCAGCAGGAGCCTTTCATTTTTTCCGGGACCCTGGCTGAAAATCTCATGTATGGTCAGCCGGATGCCACGCCGGACGAAATTCGCACCGCCGCCCAACAGGCGGAACTTCACGACTTCATCATGAGCCTGCCCGAGAAATACGAAACCCCCGTCGGCGAACACGGCATGAGTCTCTCGGGTGGACAAAAACAACGCCTCGCCCTGGCCACCGCGCTCCTGACCAATCCTGAAATCCTGCTGCTCGATGATACCACCAGTGCCCTCGATGCAGAAACCGAGGCGAAAATCCGCGCCACCCTCGAAAAAGTTCTGCCCGGTCACACCACGCTGATCATCACCCAACGCATCGCCACCGCCCGCCATTGCGACCGGATCCTCGTTCTGGAAAATGGAACTCTGACCCAGGATGGCCATCACGATACACTCATTGCCCAGCCCGGCTTCTATCAGCGCGTATTTCACCAACAGGAATCGGTTTAATGTTTACCCCGGATATCGTTGACCGATATGCGAAAAACTATTTCGGAAGCGGTGAAACAACTTCAAACCGCAGGCGCCAAAAATTTATATTATCGGGATGGCTTGAAATTATTTGGCCCTGCGTTCGATCCGTTCATGCCTGATCATCTTCATCCCGACGAAGAAGGGTACCGTCGCCTGGCCGAGCGGTTTATCATCCAAACGAAGTCGTATTTTAACCCGGATCCGTAATCCCCGCACGCAGGGGATCACCCGCCGCGTGAAATCTGGGTACAGAATCGCTCCAGAACTCCCCGCCGATCCAACTCGCCCAGATAAAATTGTACATCGTTTCCGCCCCAGGGGAAATTCCCTTCCCGATTGACCAGGAACTGAAGGAACGGATAGTTGTCTTCGAGATATTTCACTTCGCCGGACAATTGGAAAAGCGCCCACGTCGTGAACAGGTTGGATCTTAGGGTCAGGTTATTAGTCAGTGTCTGTTACTGTAAACAACCGCGCTTTCGGGCTTAAAGTTCAAAGACCGTTATATAACAGTTCGCAAGGACAATAAAAGGGGATCCGGTTCATAAGAAATTAGTCGCAACAGCTCGTTGCGGCAACAATCAGACCCCTATCCCCATACGTAGGCAGAATCCGGCCTCCGATTGACCAGGCAGAATCGAATTAAAACTCCCCAGCAGGCTATCTGCCGACTGGAGTCGACACGGTAATCACATCCAACCGCAAATCGCGCAGAGTGCACAGCCCTTCCCAAGCCCCATGCCGCATCGGTCGCGCTCCATCCTGACGCTTGGCCCCAAACGACTCCCGATATCTTTGAAACGTGGCTTCAACAAAGGCCCGACTCCCCAACACCACCCCATCACTGAAATACCGGACCCGGCAGCGCAACAGGGTCGCCGTGGATAATACTCCATCCCGATCCAACTCCGTCCGGACCGTTTCCGAATCAAATCCCGGACGAGCCCCCGTTTCTTCGACTTCGCCCTGCACATACAACACACATCGGTATTTCGAGGCCGCCTGCTCCCAGTCTTTTCCCGACCCCATCAGGTCGCACAAGCCTTTGCGAGCGAGTTGTCTCCCCGCCACCGCCTCGCCATACCCACTGTGCCGGTAATCCTTGGGATCCTTCACCAATCCCGCCCGGACCGGATTCAAATCGATATACGTCGCCACTCGGATTAACGCCCCCTCGGTT
>CAIJXV010000056.1 GCA_903824675.1 uncultured bacterium | reverse complement strand
GTTCCTTGACCTGATCAAACTCAATACCCTTCACCACCCAAGGATCGGTGTTCCCCAGCATCGTCTGAAATACCGTGATGTCATTCATCCGGCAAGTTTACCCGAAGTAAGGCCGTTTCCCAACCAAATCCCGGTAGCCCCGTCTTTTGTCGGAGCGCGTGAAAGCCAAGATTCTGGCGGGCGGCTTGGTCCATCACGACGATACACCGGTGGATTTGCAGGCGGAAGGGATGGCGTTTCCGCGATCCATCAAGGAAGCCCGGTTCTGGGTATCCACCGTTCCCGCCCGCGAAGGTCCCTGGACCTATTTTCAATTTACCACCAGCCGTGAGGCCCACCATGTGGATCGTTTTTTCAAGGATTACTGCGGGAGCCTGATGACCGATGACTATGCCGGATATGGACATCTCCCGGAAGCCCAGATTATGCAACTCCGTTGCTGGGTTCACGCCCGTCGAAAATTCTTCGAGGCGCAAGGATCCAGTCCCTTGGAGGCCGCTGAAGTTCTGGAACGAATTCGATTGCTCTACAAGTTGGAAGCCTCCGTGGATTCTGACCCACTTTACGACCCTCAACGAGCCCTCATGCGGCAAGACCTGGCCAAACCCCAATTGACGGATCTCCGGCTGCGATTGGAGGAATGGGCTGGCCGAACACCGCCCAAGTCGCCCTTGGGTAAAGCCATCTTTTATGCGCTGAACAATTGGACCTATCTCATTCGCTATGTGGAGAACCCCCGGTTGCCCTTGGACAATAATGTGGCCGAACAAGCCATTCGCCCGGTGGCACTGGGTCGGAAAAACTGGCTTTTCATGGGAAGTGAACGGGGGGGACAAGCCGCCGCTGTCTATATGACCCTGATCGCCACCTGCAAACGGGCACAAGTGAATTCGTATGAATACTTCCGGGATATTTTCGGCCGGATTCTATCTCACTCCAGCCAAAAACTGGATGATCTTTTGCCTGACGCTTGGAAAGTCAACTCAGGCTAGCTATGGCACCTCCATAAACGCCCTTCAAAAACCCCTTGTATTTTGATGTTTTAGGGACGATTTTTGCGCATTGCACAGGGCCAGCCTGATCAAGTGTCAAAAACCGGGTTTTCCACCACCGGCCCCACGGGCCAATGATTAACTCCGAGTGCCCCCGCGTGGGACGGGGTTGACCGGACGCTTACAAAGTAATTAACGGTCATAGCCTGTGTTGACTGAATCTTAACCAGGGCCAGCAGTGACTGAGCGCGATACTTGCTTATCCTCGGTACCGGGGCAACAACAAGATGGCAAATTCTTTGCCAGGAGTCTGTTCAGAACGACAGGGATTACGTGCGCCTCTTTCTCAAGTAATTTTTCAAATAGGACCGGAGGGTCAAATATTCTGGTTACAACAGTGGGCCGAACTGCGTCTGCTTGCGCAATCCGAAAAGCGGTATGTAGGTTTTCGCTATCGCTGTCAGTACACAGTACAACGGTAGGGAGTGTGTTCGCAATTTGACGCGCCTGATTGATCACGTCAATTACCATCTTTATACTCCGGATATCCATTTGTTTAGCAATAATTTGGCTTTTGTTGATCGAGTGAAGATCTATAAATTCATTGACTTTAATCTCAGCATCCTTATCGATAACCCACACCCGACGTGCAGACACTTGAGGCGCTCCGTCCGGTTTTAGGTGACACAGGGTCAGCATTTTGCCGAATTTGCCAAAACCCGCCACCACAATGGTTTCCTTGTCTGTCTCCAGCTTCTGCCATTGCTCGGACGCGAACAAAGACGCCGCTGATGCTTTATGGAGATTAATTAACCAGGATGACCCTTTGATATTTTGAAGAGATTGGAAAAGAATGATGTCCGAAACTAATGGATGCGTGTGAAAGTCGGCACAAGCCGGTCCCTTTCCATGGATATCCTCTGCCATTAGGCAGGCATGAATGTTTAGGGCATCATCACTGGATACCGCCCAAAGACATGAGGCATTCATGGCACCAGCACGGCGAAGTGTTTCCGGCTCTGACATGTCCCCGTGTATCACAGGAACTGACAGCGCTTGTTTTCTGTTCCAGAATTTATTTATCGCAGCAGAGTGGGGTTCAATCTCAACAAAGGATGGCAATGCCATATCTCGATCTACGATGACCAGTTTTAATTGGGGATTGTGCGCGAACAATCTTTCTGCAATAGCTCGGCCATGTTTACCATATCCGCAAACGATTGTATGGTTTCTAAGCCGACGCGCAACGTGTTCGGCTCTGGCAACGATATCCCAAAGGTTCTTGGCAATGTTTAAGATCACGGTAGCGAAGATTGCAGGACCGAGAAAAAAACACGCTATCATTACTGTCCGCCACACAAATGGCCCTCCTGAGGGAAGTCCATTTGTGTTTAAAATGAAGAGTCTGAGGGCAAGGTAAATTCCATCCGTCAGTCCGAGATGTGCCCCATCACTCCACTCAACATGAGGAGCCGCAATCGTTGCCGTGATGAGCACAAACAACGCACTGATTGATTGCAAAAGCGAAAGCCTCCAGTGGAGTTCAGTCTTATTATGTGAAGCTATTTGCATTAGATATCGCGCCGTTCAGTTTTTGGGTTATCTACCATTGGATAACCATCCTCCTCCTTGAATTGCCGATGGCACTGCGGGCATTCAACTTTCTCGGATTGCATGAATCCTTCAGATTCCAAGGATGTCTTACAGTAGGGACAGACGAGAGTTTGTAGTCCCTCGTCGCGGCAACCCGGAACGTTAACATCACTACCACAAGCCGGACACTGGAGCATCTTTCCAGCCATGTCACCAGGCACTTCAATATGTTGGGAACACTTGCGGCAGGAGAACTTAATGGCATCAGATTGCTCGGCGCCATTCGCAGTACATGTGCCGGTTTCGCTTGCAGAGTTTCCTGTACGTGCCGCCTCTGCTGGCGGCGAATCTGGCGGCACGTCGGGAACGCGCTGAGGTGATGGCACATGGTCATCCGTGGCCTCCGCCGGAGAATCCTCCTCGTCTCTCTCCATCGTAATCCCGGCAATGGCCACGCCCTTCGCCTCCTTTTCCATATAATCCTCAACATCGATTTTCATACGCTTCAAAATCGCAATAGCATTTGCTGTCTCCGATGATGCTAGGGCAGCCAAAGATGCTGTGTCCGCCATGGACATATTCATCACCTCTGCCGTAGCCCCATTTGTTCTCAAGTTATCTTCAATCTCTTTTATCTCCTCTACTGCTTTCCTGGCTTTGGCTAAATGTAAGCTCATCGCTTTCATTTTCGTCGGCGTGTCCAAATCAATAAACGCGCGAATCGGGTGTTTATGTCCCATCCTAGAATCCTCTTGTTTCTTCAAGAATAAACCAATTCCGGACACCATTTTTTACGGAGTGTCCACGTCAATGATGGATCGAAGCGGACCTGCGGGCAACTTGTTCGGCAACATCCTTAAAGACTTCCAACCTAGCAATGAAAACATCGATCCCGCTCACCATTTTTTTCGCCTCTACCGTCCCGCCTTCAAGATCATCAAATATATCATACTTCCTAATCGCAGCAAGATTCGCCTGCCAAGGGATTTGACCATCTACCAATGCCATATCGAGCGTTTCCTGCATTACTGTACCGTTAGTTTTCATGTTCCTCCATAACTGTCAGGGAATAAGATTCCCCAGGAATATTCACCATATCTACGTCTTTTCATTATCGTTGACTTTTCCAAGAATGAAAACCTCCGCCGGGGCACGGATGGCTGCCGGGACCCGCCTGTCGCGCGGTGATGCTTATCGTTGCCCTGCATTTGCTGCAAACGTAGTTCTCGTCACCTTCCTCTCCGATTCGTTGAAGTCTGTGCATGCCGCCAGCGGGACAGTTGAACTCCTTTGCGCAGCCGATTGGTGCCACCTGCACACCGGCGCACTTCTCACAGAGGAATACATAATCAGCCATCTTCCCTTCTCCTTCGCTGTTATTCCGTTGTGTCCAACAGACGGACACGCCCATGCGTCCTTCTCTCAACACATTATAGGTGTCGGTGATAGATTAGGGGGGGAATAGTTCCCTGAGGGCCGCGAGAAATTCACCAACCTCAAACGCAGAGCGGAAATATGCGTTTTCGCGCAGACGGATCGTGCCCAGGGAATCCGGCCCCGAAAAGAGATCGGTCACAATGCGGGCGCATTCAATCAGTATGGGGTCTATTTGGTGTTGTGAGCGCAAACGCAAACACTCGTCCCACTCCCGCGCGGAAAGAGTGCCTATCACCGTATAGAGGTCGAGGGCATGGTGTCGCCCGAAGTCCTTCCCGGCATCATTGATTCTGTCGCGCAGGGCAAAGAGTTTCATGGTCACAAAGGTGAACGGGTGCGGCAATAACACCTGGCTCTCATAGGGTGTCCCGTCCCTGAGTAGGCCGCGCACTATTCGTGTGGTCGTTCCCTCGGTGAGCGTAATCGCCTCTTCACAAGGGTGCGCATGCAGATCCACGGAGGGTTTGGGTCGGACCCGGCGTTCGTCGAACTTGACCTGTGTGCCCTCGAACGGTTTGGTTGATCCGGTTAGCACGTCAATCTTGATGCCGCGTTCTGGGTCACCGCTCGGACCGGGACGCACGAACTGATAATACTCGGAGCCCTTGATCACCGCATAGCCGAGTTTGGTCATGGCCTTACGCAAAGGCTTCAGTTGAGCGGAGTCCAGAAGCAACTCTGCGCGAATGAACAGATCCAGATCATTCGTGGAGCGCGTTTCGGGCAGTTCTTTGAACAGGGTTTGCCGCCGTTCTTCCTGAATCAACAGGTAGCGGAGGTAGATGCCATAACCACCGCCGACGATCAGAGGCGTGTTTGTGCCCTCAAGCTCCTTGAGCAGGTCAAGCAAGGCGGACTTCAAGGTCATCATTTCGTTCATGGCAGGTTCCCGACTGCCCGGATGATTTCATCTCGGACTTGAACGGCGGTCTCCTGATCGCGTTTGTCGCCGCGCATCATCTCCAAATAGGCCTGAATGGGTGAGGCCCAGCGGAAGCCGGTCTCGTCATCAATCCGGGTGTCGAAGTAGACCGTCTCATCTTCGCTTGTCACAATTTCAAGGTTTGGAAAACGGTCCGATTCGCCTGGAGGGAGCCGCGACAACAACGCTTCTGGTTGCGGGCAGTAGATCGAGAATAGTTCGCCACGCTGCATCACTGCGTACCGGGTTGCCGAGTTCAGCCCGGTTGCCACCACGGGAAGATTCAGTTCCTTGCCCAGGAGGACGAGGCGGCCAAGAAGTTCGGGGGCGGCGAGTGGCACCTTCCGGCGCACCGTCTCGCCCGGGTTCTGTGGCCGATAGTTGTCCAGCAAGTTGTCCAGCAACTTATCGGCCTGGATCAATCGCAGCAGGCCTTGCTGCCGACTGACAATCAGATCTTCCTCTAGCGCCTTGATGGCCTTGGACACGGTGCCCATTACCATTGGCGATCGGCGGAAGATTGAACCCAGCAGATTTCGCGAGTTGACCTCGGCCAGCACCTCTGAGGTACGCGCAATACGAGGCAGGGCCAGAAACAGGCGGGCAACCATCGAGGTGTTCTTGCGGTAGATGTTCTTGATTGGCGCGGAACTGGGAAACCGGTTCGGCTGACCGGTGCGGAAGACGAATAACTCGCCCGGCGCCACCACCACTCCGTTGCCGCAGAGATCGATGCCACTCACCCCCCCTTGCGCCAGTTCCTGCAGTTGCGCCGCACTTAAATAAGGAAGCATGATCATGGGTAACGTGTCTGGCGGCAATTTGGCGCTCGTGACTTCATTGACGGCAGTTCTGAGTGCCATCGGAGTGGAGAGGGCTTTCATCTCGACCGCGAAACGACGCCGTTGGATGCCCCATTGAATCTCAAGGATGGCGTCCAATTGCCTTCCCCCGCCGAATACGGGAGCCAACTGAATGGAGCAAAACTTCAACGGCGGGAGCGAAATCTTTCCTTCCGTCAGCATTCGCTGCATATCCGACTGTTTTATGGCTTTCTGTGATTTCATGTTTTTCCTGTTCAAGAAAATACTATATTTTAGGAAACAGGCAAGTCCAATCAGCGTTGCACTGAGCGATAGTCTATCCTCGACTGAAACACCAAATGCTTCTCAGCCATTGCGATTCTTGTGGCAGTACTGGGTGACAGTTCGATCCTGGGACCCATTTCAGGTCGCTCCCGCCAAGGAAAGCAGTTGTTTCCGAATTGTCATTACGTTCTGCATTGTCAGTTTCTCTGCCAGTTGGCGGATCTTGACCTTCACCCCGGGCCCTCCCCCGCGCCGGGGGGCGGGAGGAGCGAAAAGCCGCCGCCAAAGAAAGAGCGACCAATTCCAGCGGAGGAGAGCGGAAGAGCGGATGAGGGCACCCCGGCTCCAAAGAAAGAGACGTTATGACGATCCGTACCTTCACGGAAAAAACTTCTTGCTGTTGGTCAGTAGACTCTCATACTGATGCGTTTTGTTTCAAAACAAAGGGGGGGCAGATGGGGTCCACTAAGAGATGTTTTTCGAGTGCGGAGGGATTGAAATCACGGGATCCACAGGTCTTACGCGACTTGTTGGCGTTGTTTCCAGACCATGTGGCAGCACGGGGGCTCGTGTTGCCCGATTGCGCGACAATGGAGAATATGGACTACCAAACGATCAGGGACAGCCTAATAACCGGGGATATTCCGGAAGACCTGGACGATATTTTGCACGTATCGTCGCTCCTGGGCACTACCAAGGGCTGGACGATGATTGAACGGCAAGCGAAAGAGGATGGGACACACTTGCCTCGGGTTCTACCGCAGTACGGACATGTGGACATGGCAATTCTGGCGGCCATTCAGGATTGGCCGAGGAACAAGGACATCCTTGAGCGGGCGAACGCACGGGCGCGTGTTTATTCAAAATCGGCCTATGTTTATTACGCTCCTGCCCTCGATTTGAGGCCTCATTATCGCAAGCCGACACCCGAGGGGCTTGTCGAGGCACGGGACCTCCTGGCCGAACATTTTGTGACTGAGGGTATGGTCTCGGGACACCAGCATCGGAAGGCGACAGAAATTGTCACCTACGACTTCGAAAAGGAAATCTGGTTTCTGATCCGGTATCCGGGCAAACAGAGCCGACAAAGTGGGTGCGATGACGAAGGTGACTGGAAAACCTTCGTCTTCAATCCGGAGCAGTACGACGCCGTTGCTTACAACAAGGTGTATTGCGACCTGCGAATGAACACGAAGCGGAAGCGGGAACACTCGAAATACCGGATTGCGTTTGGACATCTCTTACTGGACATGGCCAATCCTTTTCGAACTTCGGGCGTGGTGGTTACCCTGGATCCCCTCTTGCGGAACGATGCGGCGAATTTGTTCGAGTGCGATGATCTTGCCGGGCTGGGCATGATCGTTCCGATTGAGTTAACGTTCGAGACGTTTGGATTGCCGCCTCGGCAATGGACGGAGACAGCGATCGACGGGAGTTCACTGTTACAAGGGAATGCTCACGCTCCCCGGCTACTGCCGGGTGAGGCACAATCCGTTAAGCGAGTTGTCCTGCAGTATCGGTTGAAGGACACCACGCGATTGTCACGGTTGACGATTGATGAAGGGAACAAGGTGACTTTTGAACGGAATGGCGATTCCATGGTGGTTGAAGAGTGGTTGCGGCGGCGGGGTTTCGTGAAGAATTATGTGAAGGTGGCGGAACATGTACCCATCGGTTTGGAACACCCTATCGCGGTTGCGGCAAGCGCGTGAACCCCTGGCCTGGTGGAAGCACTATCTGGGGCCAGGATTCGATGCTCTGCGGTCATTCCTAGTCCCGTGTGAGGGGTTGGCCGGCAAGTCCTATCCATGCCCGGATAGCGGAGTGCGTCTCACGGTTCGAGAAACCGGCGGGCGCTACGTTGCCTTCCCCACCGGGGACGCGGCAGAGGATGCGGAGGACCGAGAATTGACGTGGAATGACGTTCAGGCATGGCAATTGAATCACGAGGCATGGCGGATGGGTGTCGCGAGCGCGCTGGGTTTGGCCCCGGCACCCGCCGATGGCAGACCTGGGGAAATGGAACTGGCCGGATTTTGTGGGCAGGGGCGCGAGCGAAAGCGGGTCTATCTTTGTCACGCTGTCGGTGGCGACGCGAGCGCGCGCGTGGCGGCGGATGGCACCCTGACTCCAGATGCCGGGTGTGTTCTGTTTGCCGAACGGCAGGCGGGGGCAGAAAAGGTACTGATGGCCCGAGGGATCGCGTTGGTTGCCCTCGCCGAATGCCTGACGTTGGAGGGCGGCGGCCTTACGGGCGGTTGCGGTGAATTATGCCGGACCATCCGGCCGGACATTACCAATGTGGAATTGAAGAATCACTTAGACCGCCGGCTGGACACCGTTGGCACGCGCGTAAGCGAACTTGAGCTGGAGAATACGAAACTCAAGCAGGACTTGTCCCAGGTCCTTGCGAATCTTGCGCGGCAGGTGGAACCTGAATTCTTTCAGTGGATATTTGTGATTCTTGCGGCGGGGTCGGTCAATGCCGCAGCCCAGATACTGGGTGTGCCTGGGTCGACTTTCGCCGGCAAACTTAAGGAATACATGGGTCGTGGTGGCCTGTACGCGACGCTTTACTCCCTGGTCGGTATTCGGAACAAGGGAGCTGGGCGGAAACGAATTGTACGGTTCAACGAATTATTCGCGGAGCATCAGGGCAAACAGGGGGTGGCAGAACCTGATGTATTGCGGGAATTGCTGGATGGACTGGAAGAACTGAACGGGGCAAACTGGAAAGCCATGCGAAAAGAACTGATCGGGATCGTTAAGAGCGAATTTCCGGAAGATTAGCCGGAAGGTCCAAAAACCTTCCAATTCATTGCAGTGCAAGAGGTTCCTTAAACGGAACCTCCTTTTTTGTGCCAAAATCCGGAAACCGCACCCTTTGTTGTGAGCAATTCACGGAAAGGAGCGGTGCGGATGAGCAAGCGTAAGAAACAGACCGATACTTTGCAGCCTGGGCACGAACGTGACCAGAGGATCAACCAACTCAAGGCCCTCGCCCGAGAGGGCCATGAGGACGCCATCGGCGACCTTTGTCGAGAGTTCAACTTCGACTTTCACCGGAAGGAAACTGCCCATGAGTGACCTAACCGGTGAATTGCTGGCGGCGGTGGTGGCGGCCACGCCAGAACGGAAGGAATCCGCCCTCAAAGTCTTGCGCGGTGACCCTGAACCAGAGCGGAGCACGGTTCAGGGCACGGGTCCCCTTCTCCTGGGGATGGGTGCAGCCTCCCGGTTTCTTGGGGTGAGCCGGGCAACGTTATGGCGGGTGCTTCTAGCCGGGAAGATTCAAAAGGTCGAGTTGTTCCCTGGATCATTTCGAGTGCGGCGTGCGGATCTTGAAGCACTCGCCGCAGGGAAAAACGGGTTGAGCGATAAAGTGTCCCGAAAGGGACGGACGGCAAAGGCGCGCGGCCCGGCTTCGCCCGAAGCGGGCTACGCCGCGGCGACCCGGCTCGCGCCGGATCGAAAGGAGGTGACGGCGGGGATCGGGCAAAGGGCATAGGGCAGAGGGCATAGGGTCCAGAGGACAGTGAGCGGGGAGGTGGTAGGTGGGAGGTGAGTGTGTGCATGGGGCAGAGGGTCGGACGCAACGGACGGAACGGTCAAGTTATCGAAGGAAGTCAACAAACCAAACCGCCATCGCAACAAGGCTACGGCGGTCTAATGGGAGTTACAAAAATGGCAATTCTGCAACAGCCGGTGGTTGGTGGGAACGTGTTCGAGGATGAGATTGGCGATGACCTGGCTCCGGCCGGGACATTCATGGCGATGGTAATCGACATCCGTGATGAGTTCGGGGTTCAGCGTACGAAGTTCCAGAGTACGGAGACCGAGACGGTCGATCTGACGACCTTTTTGTTCGGGTTCCGTGACGCACAGGGTTTCGAGCATCGCGTCGCGAGTCGGCGCATGAAAATCAGCGGGAACGAGAAGGCGGCGCTCTTCGCATTTCTGAAGAGTCTACTCGGGCATGCGCCGCAGTACGGGTGGGACTATGTGGAACTGCGGGGCGCGCATTGCCTCCTGACGGTGGAGCATATCCAGCGACGGGACGGAACGGGTGTGTTCGTAGCCATCGCGGCGTTGAGCCCGGTTCCCCAGGGGATGGGCGGGAACGGCGGCATGGCGCAGAGCGCAGGGGGCATGGGGAATGGAGGGGGAAGCCCCCAACCCCGGCCCTCTCCCTCGCGGGGAGAGGGAGGACAGGGGGCGGGAGGGAACGGCTCGGCGCAGCCTCGCCCTCCAGCGGCACGGCCGGTTGTCGCTTCGGGTGGAGCTATAGCGGGCAGACCCGTAGGGCCGGCGCCCGTCAGGCCGGTTGCAAGGCCAGTCGCTCCGAGTCCGGTGCCACTAAACGATCCGCTCCCGTTTTGAGGCTGTCGGGCAAACCAAACACATACAACAGATGGCGGGGCGGCCTGGTAACGGGTCGCTCCGCCTGGAGGAAATCGCAATGGCAGTTTTGAGCAAGAACACGATTAAAGCAGGACATTGGTACGCGGTCGATGGGACGCCTATGCACCGGATGCCGACGGCGGACGGTTCGGGCGAGAGGATCACGACGATTCGGGATGCGAAGCGGATGGGGCTCTTCCCCAGCGTGACGAGCATCCTGGGCATCCTGGCGAAGCCAGGTTTGGAGACCTGGAAGCTGAACCAGATGGCACTGGCGACGATCCGGACGCCGAAGGGAGAAGAAGAAGGCGATGAGTACTGGTGCAACCGCGTTCGCAACGCGGCGTTTGAGCAGGTCGAGGAGGCTGCGGACCTCGGGGGTATGATCCACGGGGCGCTGGAAGCGGCGATGGTCGGCGAACCCTTTGACCCGGCGTTGGCTGTCTACGTGGATCCGGTTCTCGCATGGAAGGAAAAGACGGGGATCGAGATTCTGGAGCGGGAGGCGCGGTTGGTGAACACGGCGAACGGATTCGCCGGCACGGCGGACGTTCTGTTCCGGTACGGTCAGAACGGGATCGGCATCCTGGATTACAAGACGCGGAAGACCCAGCCGGGCAAAGCGGTCGGGGCGTATGAGGATCAGGCTATGCAACTCGCGGCGTATGCCGCGTCTTACTGGGGCGAGGCGGAGGTCGGGCGGGTCCTGGCGGCGAATGTGTTCATCAGTACGACGGAGCCGGGTCGAGTGGAGGTGGTGAAGCATGCGAATCCGGAGAGGGATTGGCAGGCCTTCAAGCTTATCGCGGCCTTTTGGCGGTACGTCAAGGGGTACGACCCCCGCGCCGCCGCGCAGGCGGTGGCGTGAGGAGGCGTGTCATGGCGCGTGTGTTCGGGAAATGTGTCGCGGATCGGGCCACACGGGTCTCGCGTGATACCGGCCCGTCCGCTGCGTTCTCGGGGATCGCCGCGTATACGTATACAGCGGCGACTCCGACGCCTTGCGGCCTGGCCAAGCTGACGCGTTCCCGTTCGGGGGCTTTGCCCAACCCGATCCGCGTCACGGTTTGCCCATCGCGCGCAATGCGCGATGAAAAGACAGGGGTAGCGGTATGAAAATATTGCAGCCAGAGCGGGTAACGCCGAACGTGTGGGCCACAGGTAATGTCGGGCCGGTTGTCGGGGTCGACTTCGAGACGTTCTACTCGTCCACTTACTCGGTCAGTCAGATGGGAAATTGGGCTTACTGCAATGACAAGCGATTCAACGCCTGGGCTGTGAGTGTGTCGGATGGCGAGCGGACCTGCGTGTGCGAACCGGCGGAGTTCCCTTGGGGAACGATCGCCGGACGGGAGTGGGTCAGTCACAACCGCGAGTTTGATGAGACGGTTTTCTTGCGGTTGGTGGAGTTGGGATTCATCAACGGCTCGGCAGGGACGCCTCGCCCTACCAAATGGCATTGTTCGGCGGCTCTTTGTGCGTTCCTGCAACTGCCCCGCGACCTGGCGGGCGCGGCATGGGCGGTGTTTGGGGTGGAGTTGGATAAAAGCGTGCGGTCGCGCGCGAAGGGCAAGCAAAAGGGTTCAGGGTTCGGGGTTCAGGGTTCACTGTTTACAGATGGAATCTCGGATTCTGACCAGGATTACGCGGCCTGTGATGCCGAAATGGCGCTGGCGTTGTGGCGGGAACTGGAGAAGCACTGGCCGGCGCACGAGCGTCGGTTGTTCAACTTAACGTGTGACATGGGGCGGCGAGGCGTTTGGGTGGACTGGGAATACATCGAAGCGAACCTGACGGAACTGAACAATACAGTCGTGAATGTCGGCGGTGCCCTCCCCTGGCGACCGGCGTTGTCCATCCCGAAGTTTGAGGAAGCATGCACAGCAATCGGAACGCCCCCACCGCGGTCCACATCGGCCAGTGATCCTGATTTCTTGACGTGGGTGCGCGAGCAGATTCGGAGTGAGGCCGTGACCTGGGTACGGTACATGCAAAGGATTCGTTCGGCCAATCGGACCGCGAAGGTTTTGGAGAGTATGCAGGCACGGCGAATGCCGGACTGCCGCATGGCGTATGAACTCAAGTATTTCGGCGCGAGCACGGGGCGATGGTCGGGCGGCGGTGGTCTGAACGTTCAGAACTTCAACCGAAAACCGGCGGAGGGCGTAGACCTACGCCGATGTATCACGGCGCCGCCGGGGTTCGTTTTGGCAGTGGTGGATTACTCGCAGATCGAGAGTCGGGTGTTGCTGTTCTTGGCCGGAGATGCCGAGACCCTGGACATGTTCCGGGCGAATCCGGAGGCGGATGCCTACGAGATTCATGCGCGGGCGACCATGGGTTGGGAGCCCGAAGACGGGGTTCAGGGTTCGGGGTTCAGTGGAGAAGAGACATTGAGGGATTACTGCGAGCGGACGGGATCAGGTTTGCGGCAGTTGGCAAAGGCCCGGGTGCTGGGACTGGGTTTTGGTTGCGGGGCGCGGCGTTTCGTCGAGGTTGCCAAGGTCATGGCCGGGCTGGAGATCGGCGAGGAAGAGTCCGAGCGGATCGTCCGGGAGTTCCGGGAATCGAATCCAAAGATCGTGTCGCTGTGGCAGAGCCTTAACGATGCCTGCGCGTCATGCGATGGCAGCAAGTACCTACTCCCCCTACCTTGCACCCAGGTCAACCCGGTTCTCAGTCGGTTTCTGATTTATCGGGATGTGAAGGCGGATTCTGAAGGGATTGAATGCACTGTCGGGGGGGAACGGATTCGTGTCTATGGCGGACTTCTGGCCGAGAACTGGACCCAGGCGACGGCACGGGATGTCCTGGCATCGGCCTGGTTACGATGTGATGCCCAAGGTTTCCGGCCTGTTTTGAGCGTGCATGACGAGTTGGTCTTTGAAGTGCCGGAGGCATCCGCCGAGGAGGATTTGAGGCGGATTGTCGGGATTCTGGAGGAGCCGTTGTCCTGGGCGCCGGGGTTGCCCCTTCGCGCTGACGGCAAGCTTTGTTCGGTCTATGCCAAGTAGAAAAGGATGGAACGAATGGCGAACCTTTACCCATTTTCGAGCAAGACAGCCGAAAGGCTGGCGGAGCCGCCGTCCGCCGGTGGGACGCATCGGTGGCTGGCGCAAGTGGCGAGTGGCGTGAGCCACGTACTGACGCCGACCAAGTGCTTCGAGTTCCTGCGGCGGTGTTGCGACGTTCACGTCGCGCACCGAACCGTCCCGGATCGGGAGATCGAAGCGGCGGTCGAGTTTGCCTACAGCAACGGAATTCAGGGGTCAGGTGTCGGGGCTCAAGCGAATTTCGGAAGGAGAACGATCGAATGGCCTGAACCGAATGCAAACCTAATTCGGAAGGTTCTGGAAACGACTGACCCTCTGTTCGACGGGGAAACGAGTACGGGCCTGCGGCCAGGCGATGTGCTCCCCTACCTTTTTCGGGGCGAACTGGTCTGCACGGGTACAGACAGCGAGCGTGCGATGGTGCGTCTGGTCGAGGATGTCCTGACGGATGCGGAAGGTTTGCAGTTCATCTGCGTGAACCCGATGCGAGGCTCCTTGGCGGTGAATCACGCGGGGCGACCTTCAGCGAGGTGCCAGAACAATGTGCTGGTACGGCGGTACCTGGTGGCGGAGTTCGACGACGTAAGCCTCTCCAAACGGCAGCAAGCACAGCTTGCGACCGCGTTGGCGGATGTGGCACCGCTGGTGATGGCCGTGGATTCTGGCGGGAAGAGCGTCCATGCCTGGTATTACGTCGAGGGCATGAGCCGGCAGGATCAGGCCCGGTTCTTCGTGATGTGTTGCCTCCTGGGCGCAGATCAGACGCGTTGGGACATCTGTGGGTGGTTGCGAATGCCGGGAGGCTTACGGGTGAAGCCCGATGGTGTCCGTGTCAGGCAGCGGATTTTGTACTGGGACCCGGCCGCGATTGGTCGGGGTCCCCTCTTCGATTTTGAAAGGATGGTTGCGAATGGAACGGAAACCGAGTCCGCTTGAGATCCTGATGACGGAGTTCCTGCCGGCGGCGGAAGCCGCGGCGGTCGAGACGCAGGTGGCGAAGATTCAGGAGCCGCCTGTCGTGAAGGCCCTGGGCGACCTGCGGACCCCGGTCTATGGCAACGACCCCACCGAACTGCTGAAACACCGCTTCCTGTACCGGGGCGGCATGTGTCTGCTTTCCGGGCCGACAGGAGTCGGCAAGTCGGCCCTCCTTATCCAGGAGGCAATCCACTGGGCGGTCGGCAAGGCTTGCTTCGGGATCATGCCGGGCGATATCTACCAGAAACAAGGCATGCGGATTCTCCTGGTTCAGGCGGAGAACGACGAGGGCGACCTGGCCGAAATGCGGGATGGTGTCCTGGCCGGCTGTGATGAACTGACGGACGCCGAAAAGGCTCTGGCGCTCCAGCGGATTATCGTGCGCACGGTGTGCGACAAGACCGGAGAAGGATTTGCTGCCGAACTCGCAGTGCTACTCGTTGAGTGCGGTCCCTTTGACTTGGTCCTGGTGGATCCAGCGTTTGCCTACCTCGGCGGGGACAGCAATAGCCAGAAGGATGTAAGCCATTTCATGCGGAATCTGCTGAACCCCCTCCTTCAGAAACACAATGCCGGAATGATCATCGCCCACCATACGAACAAGCCGCTTCGGGGCAAGGAGAAGGATAGTTGGGAGGCCGGTGACTTCGCGTACCTGGGGGCCGGTTCGGCCGAGTGGATGAACCCGTGCAAATCCGGGTTGGCTATCCGCTCGATTGGGTCGGACAGCATATTCGAGTTTCGGGCGGTTAAACGCGGAAAGCGGTTGCGGTGGGTAGACGATGACGGGAATCCGACGGTGGCGCAGTACATCGCGCATGACGGGCGGCCAGGGATAATCTGTTGGCACAAGGCGACGGCGGAAGATGTCGAGGACGTGGCGAACCAGGACAAAGGCGGACGGCGAAAGCAATACGATGATTTCGAATGCGTACATGCCGTGATGCACCGACCTGGGGAAAGCCAGACGTTCTACGTGGATCTGATTGCCGGGAAGCTGGAGTGTGGAAAAACGACGGTTCGGCGGATGGTTCAAACATGCGTAAAAGCCGGGTGGATCGGCGAGCGCGGCGACCAACAATTCCGGCGATTTGATGTCACGGACCGGGGCGAAAAAGAGGCGAAAAAGCGTCCGAGCGCGTTAGATTGGGTTTCATGAAACAACAACGCACCACAACGCACCATAACCGGTTGCGGTGTTTGCGTAAGTGGTTGCAAACAACAGCCACTTACAACGAAAAATGGATACACATAGCCATAACCCAGTTGCGGCATGCCACAACCCTCAAATTGGGTTTCATAAAAACACACCGCACCACAACGCACCATAACCGGTTGTGGTGTTTACGTAAGTTGCTGGAACAAAAGACACTTACAACGAAAAACGGATACATATAGCCATAAGCCAGTTGCGGCATGCCACAACCACGCCCCCTACGGGGGCGCGTGGTTATGGCACTGCAGGGGTAATGGCAATTTGGAACAGGAGGAATACGTGGGCAAGATGAGCAAGCGAAAAGGCGCGGCCGGAGAACGTGAGGCCGCTGAGAAACTGAACGAAGTTTTGGGCACCCGGTTTCACCGGGGACGCCAGTACCACGGGGGACCGGACTCACCAGACCTAGCCGGCGATCTGCCGGGCCTTCATGTCGAGGTGAAACGATGCGAGCGGCTGAGTCTGTACAAGGCGCTGACGCAAGCACGGCAAGATGCCTCGGTGACCCAGGTGCCCGCCGTGATGCACCGGGCGAACGGGAAGCCGTGGGTGATCGTGGTCCAGGTCGAGGATCTGATCCGCCTCCTGGATGTTGTGGACGAACAACGTGCCCGGCTTTGTCCCAGCGATGGCGACGGCACGACGCCAGGACAAGCCGGACTCGTTGTCCAGGAGAAAGGGGAATCCGATGGAATGCCATCTCTGCAAACATCGTGAGGACGTGTCAGCGGGTCGGTACGCCCAGGTCACGTTCGCGGAGACACCGTGCGCGA
Source organism: uncultured bacterium (assembly GCA_903824675.1). GTDB lineage: Bacteria > Verrucomicrobiota > Kiritimatiellia > CAIKKV01 > CAIJXV01 > CAIJXV01. The sequence goes on along the minus strand of CAIJXV010000056.1, from coordinate 979 downwards.
AATGCAATCTGAAGCCCGAGGACTTCTTCGCAATCGACTTCAACGAGGAAGTGTCCGAATTGGCACAGGCTACGTCGGGGCAAGTCGAACACGGATTGGTCGAGGATGTGCACTTCCCGGAAGAGTTGGATGCGGAAGTCGAGCGGCGCGTACCGGTGTCGGTGCTGTGGGATCTGGTGGTGACGTTGTTGGCGTTGCCGCCGAGGACTCGGGACGTGATCTGTTGGCGATATGCGGGGTACAGGTACCGGGACATCGCTCAGGCTCAGCATGTGACAACGACCGCGGTAGAACTGCGTCACCGAAGGGCGCTGAAACGGTATCCCCTGCTGCGGTGTCTGTTCCCGTCGAAGGCAGAGAAACAACGGAAACGAAAGCGGCATGCGGTTGCCGGCAAGGAAGGTGAATCATGAGGAAACTGGCTACACCCGAAGCCCTGCGGCGTGAAGAGGCGTTGATTCTGGCGTGGATCGGCGAGGTAACGGGTGAAAAACAAGATCGACTCTTGGCGATTCGGCGCAGATTGTGGAAGATTGCGCGGGCAGAACGCGAAAAACGCAAAAAAACGGTTTTGGCGCAAGCCAATGTGAACAAGACCTTTGAGCGAAAAACAGCGGAATAAGGTTCAATGAAATACAGAGGGGGGGTCCCCCACGGGGGGCCAGGATGATGGAGAGAAGGATGACGGACTGAAAAAACCGTAAAGCCGGGTGGGGTGCGCCCGATGGCGACCCGACCCGGCGGAGCGGGATCATGCAAAAGCCAGCATCATTTGCTGGTGAGAAGTTGATCGAGTTTCTTCGATGCTGACCTGACTGTGTTGCGGAGCGATTCGATTTCGGATGGAGTCAAGGTTTCGGAACGAGAGGAGATAGCGTGCCTGACAGTTGGTGAGTTCTTCCGGCGCCTGGGCGATGTGGTGCTGGCGCAAGAACTGGGTGAAGTTTGAGATGCCGAATTTGGTTTCGAGGCCATGAAG